>NZ_KI669401.1:0-830741 GCF_000507765.1 Streptococcus parasanguinis CC87K
GCTTTAGATCGGGAAGTAGCTCAGCTTGGTAGAGTACTTGGTTTGGGACCAAGGTGTCGCAGGTTCGAATCCTGTCTTCCCGATAGTGTATCGAAAAAGTCTAATGGTTGTCATTAGACTTTTTTTGTAGTTATTTTTTTATTAATTTACAAGAAAAAAGAGCTTGCGCTCTTTCCAACTTTATTTATTTCGCAGTTCAACATAACGGTTATACCAAATTTTGATATATTCCTCAGAAAAGGGTCCTTTGTTTTGGTTTATCCAATCTACTAGAACCTTAACATTTTCCTTTAAAATAAAGTCGATGTCATCTGAATAGTGCATTTTTTCTTTATGCTGTTCATATTCTTCAACATCTAACAATTTTTTTTCACCATTGGTAAAGACTTTGACATCGAGATCATAGTCGATATATTTTAAGGCTTCTTGGTCAATGTGAAAAGGACTTGCTAGGTTACAGTAGTAAGACACACCATTGTCACGGATCATGGCGATGATGTTAAACCAATATTTTTTATGGAAATATACGATCGCTGGTTCACGTGTAATCCAACGTCTACCATCACTTTCAGTAACTAGTGTATGATCATTTACTCCAATAATTGCATTTTCGGTTATCTTTAATACCATGGTGTCACGCCATGTTCGGTGTAAACTGCCATCATGTTTATAACTTTGAATTGTAATAAAGTCGCCTTCTTTAGGTAGTTTCATAACTTACCAACTTTCTACAATCTAAGTATATCCTCTATATTGTATCATATTTTTTCAAATTTTTTCTTATTTTTCTATTTAATTTTCAATTTGGTTTATGAATCTAAGTATTCTCTTATGGCTGACGTTATATCACTATAGTCGTAGCCTTTTCTGGCTAGTGCCTGAGTCAAGCGTTGTTTGAGGTCATAGCCTTCATATTTTTTACTGTATTTACGGTATTGTTTTTCTAACTCTTTTAGAATGAGCTCATTGGTTGTTTCTTCATCTGTTTCGAGCTCGAGATTTTGGAATGCTATCTTTGCTTGATTGTAAGCAAAACCTTTTGAAATGAGTGCTTGGATGATTTTCGTTTCAATGGCTTTTAACGGATATTTTCCTTGGTATTTTTTTAGGAGTTTTATTGCGGTACGGTCGATCACTTCTGAAAAATCATAGTCTGCAAGAATTTCTTGAAGGATAGATTTTGGGACCCCTTTTTGTTGAATTTTTTGTTGTAATAAGAGAGGGCCCTTATCGCCACTGAGAAGGTTGGCCTCTATCATGTTTCTTGCATATTGACGATCATCTAACCACTTGTCTTCTTTTAGGTGTTGGACCACTTTATCAATAATGCCACTTTCAATCTCATACTTTGTCAGGTAGTCTCTGACTTCTTTTGTTGTCCGAGCTTTAAAAGAAAGATGGTAAAGGGCCAGGTTTTTACCATAGGAGTATTGAGCAAACTCTTGGATTTCCTTTAGTTCTTCTTCACTAATTTCTTTATCTTTGGAAAGGAAATATTTGACGATGGTGTCTTCTGTAATATAAAGTTTTTGATCATTGTCTAATTCCAGGAGGTAGAGTCTTTTTTTCTTTTCTAGTTTTGTAATTTTCATGTTTTTATTATACCGAAAAATGTGTTAAGATAGGGATATGAACGTTAAAGTAAAACAAAAAATTCCTTTGAAAATTAAACGAATGGGAATTAACGGAGAAGGGATTGGCTTTTATAAAAAAACACTTGTCTTTGTGCCAGGCGCTTTGAAGGGAGAAGATATCTTCTGTCAAATTACAAGTGTCAAGAAAAATTTTGCGGAAGCCAAACTCCTATCTGTGAATAAGGCGTCTAAGTTTCGTGTGACGCCCATGTGTGATATCTATGAGACCTGTGGTGGCTGTCAAATCATGCATTTGAAGTATGATAAGCAGCTGGAGTTTAAGACAGATTTATTACAACAGGCCTTGAAGAAGTTCTCACCTGAAGGATTTGAACAGTATGATATTCGGCCGACAATCGGAATGCAGGAGCCTCTTTACTATCGTGCAAAATTGCAATTTCAAACTAGGAAATTCAAGGGCCAGGTGAAGGCGGGCCTCTATGCTCAAAATTCACATTATTTGGTGGAATTAAAGGATTGTTTGGTTCAAGACCCGGTTATTCAAGCTATCGCCAACGATCTAACGGATTTATTGACCTATTATCAGATTCCGATTGCTGATGAGCGTAAAGAACTGGGTGTCAGAACCATGATGGTTCGACGGGCGCGGAAGTCTGGTCAAGTTCAGATCATTGTGGTCACTAGTCGTCAGGTTAATCTAAACAATTTGGTGCAAGACTTGGTCACGAAACACCCTGAGATTGTCACAGTTGCTGTTAACAAAAATACGTCTCGTTCCAGTGAGATTTATGGTGAACAAACGCAGATTATTTGGGGAGAAGAGGCCATTTTGGAAGGTGTTTTGGATTATGAATTCTCCCTATCTCCTCGAGCCTTTTACCAGTTGAATCCGGAACAAACTGAAGTATTGTATAGTGAGGCGGTCAAGGCTCTAGATGTTTCTTCAGAGGATCATCTAATTGATGCCTACTGTGGGGTTGGAACGATTGGGTTTGCTTTTGCTAATAGAGTGAAAAGTGTTCGGGGGATGGATATCATTCCTGAAGCGATTGAAGATGCCAAATACAATGCTAAACGGATGGGATTTGAGAATACCCACTATGAGGCTGGTACAGCCGAAGAGATCATTCCTCGCTGGTACCAAGAAGGCTATCGGGCTAATGCTGTGATCGTGGATCCACCTCGTACGGGCTTGGGTACAAAATTAATCGAGACCTTGTTGCAGTATGCACCTGAAAAGATGGTCTATGTCTCTTGTAATGTCTCTACTTTGGCACGGGATCTAGTAGCTTTGACGAAGGTTTATCAGGTTGAATACATTCAATCAGTGGATATGTTTCCCCATACTGCACGGACAGAAGCAGTTGTGAAATTAGTGAAGAAGTGAAAGAAGAAGAATGGATATTTGGGAAAAACTTTATCTTGAGGCGAAAGCTCTTTATGCGCCTCAAGAGGTTTCAGATTTTGTCTATGCTCGACATGTGGTTGCTGCTGTTGAGGCTGCAGATGGTCAGATTTTTACGGGCTTTTGTATGGAAGGAACCTGTGGCGTCTTTCATTTATGTGCCGAACGAGCAGCACTCTTCAACATGTATCAACAATCAGGCCAGACCAAGGTCAAGCGCATTATTGCTTTTCGAGACAAGCCTCCTTATGGAGAAGGCTCAGGGATGCCTTGTGGAGCCTGTCGTGAATTTCTCCTTGAGCTAAATGCAGAGAATCGTCATCTAGAATTTATGGTGGATTATGAGAGCCGCAAGACCATTACTTTAGGTGAATTGATGCCTCTTTGGTGGGGCGAAGAACGGGCTCGTCAGAGAGAAAAAAGGGAATAAGTAGAGGAAATAAATAAATGGACAATGTTATTGATGTATCAATTCCAGTTGCTCAAGTTATTGATCAACATCCGGAAGTATTGGATTTGTTGGTGGAGTTGGGCTTTAAACCCTTAGCCAATCCGATCATGCGCAATACAGTTGGGCGCAAGGTTTCCTTGAAACAAGGATCAAAATTAGAAGGTACTCCTATGGAGAAGATTGTGAGAACACTAGAGGCTAATGGCTATGAAGTAGTGGGGCTAGACCAATGAGTGATGAACGAATTCACGTCTTAAGAGATATCTTATTAGAGCTTCATCATGGAGCTTCTCCTGAGTCTGTTCAGGAGCGCTTTGATGCGACCTTTGCAGGGGTTTCTGCGATTGAGATCTCTCTTATGGAGCATGAACTAATGAATTCAGATGCAGGTGTTACTTTTGAAGATGTGATGGAGCTTTGTGATGTCCATGCCAATCTCTTTAAGAATGCTGTTCAAGGGGTCGAAGTAGCAGATACCGACCATCCAGGTCATCCGGTTCAAATCTTTAAACAGGAGAACTTAGCCCTTCGTGCAGCTATGATGCGGGTACGCCGCTTGCTAGATAATTATGAGACGACTGAGGATCCTGAGATGATTCAGGAGATTCATAAGGGCTTGTTACGTCAGCTGGGCTTGGTGGGTCAATTTGACCGGCATTACCGTCGTAAGGAAGAGTTGATGTTTCCGATTATGGAAAAATATGGGCATGATTCCCCGCCAAAAGTGATGTGGGGAGTGGATGACCAGATTCGGGAACTCTTTGCGAAAGTTTTGGATGCGGCCAAGAAATTACCGGATTCTAGTATCTTAGAAGTCAAAGAGCTCTTTGAAGCCTTTGCGCAAGAGTTTGAGGGCATGATCTTCAAGGAAGAGTCGATCCTCTTGATGATTTTGCTGGAGGCCTTTACCCAGGATGACTGGCTCTCCATTGCAGAAGAAAGTGATGCTTATGGTTATGCCATTATTCTCCCAAGTGAGAAATGGGTGCCGAAACGCGTGGACTTCAAGGAGGAAGCGTCTGAAGAGTCAGAAGGTTCAACTGAATCGATTCCTTCTTTAAAAGGCGATGAGCACCGTCAGGTCATTGAGACTCCTGAGGGGCAGTTGACGATTACTTTCACGCCTAAGAAAAAAGAAGAGAGCTTCGATCGCAAGCAACCTCAACCGTTTGGTAATGGCTATTTGTCAGTGGAGCAAGCGAATTTAATCTTGAACCAGTTACCAATGGAGATCACCTTTGTCAATAAGGATGATATTTTCCAATATTACAATGATGCTGCGCCTTTTGAGGAAATGATTTTTAAGAGGACGCCATCGCAGGTAGGACGCAATGTTGAGCTGTGTCACCCACCGAAATATTTGGATAAGGTCAAAGCCATCATGCAAGGGCTTCGTGAAGGGAAAAAAGACAAGTATGAAATGTGGTTCAAATCAGAATCGCGTGGGAAATTTGTCCATGTCACCTATGCAGCAGTGCGTGATGAAGCTGGAGACTTTCAAGGTGTCTTGGAATATGTTCAGGACATTCAACCTTATCGGGAGATCGATACGGATTTTTATAGAGGAATGGAGTAAAGATGAGTTACGAAACAGAGTTTATGAAGGAGTTTGAGGAGTGGATCAAGACCCAGGTCATGATCAATGAAATGGCTCTCGAAGAGAGTAAGAAGGTTTTTGATGAAGACCAGGATGAGCGAGCTAAAATCGCGATGATTCGCTATGAAAGCCGTTTGGATGCTTATCAGTTCTTGCAAGGGAAGTTTGAAAATTTCCATGCTGGAAAAGGATTTCATGATTTACCAGATGGCCTCTTTGGTGAAAGAAAATATTAAAAATACCTTATTGAAGGCGTTTAACTAGCTAGATTTACCTGAAAATTGAGCAATGACTTGATTTTTTAGGGGATTGTGATACAATAAAAAAGTTGAAATGACATCAACGGATTTTTGAATGGAATGATAGTGATGAAACCTTGTTGCCTTAGGAATTGATCACTGAATTTAGGAGGAAAAATGGCAAAGAAGAACGTAAACCGTGCGAAACAATACAAACATCAAAATAGACATCTTTTGAAAAAAGCTGTCGCAACTGTAACTGCAGCTGTGAAAGAAGCACCTAAAAAGGTTGAGAAAGCTACAAAAGCAGTGGCGAAAGAAGTGAAACAAGCAGCTTCTTCAGTGGAAGAATTTGCTGCAAGTTTGGAAGGTGTGGCACTTGATCGTGCGCAAACATTCTATGATGAAGGTATTCGCTCTGTTGCGGACTTCGCAAACTGGACAGAAAAAGAACTCCTTGCTTTGAAAGGAATCGGTCCAGCTACAATCAAGAAATTGAAAGAACTAGGCGTTAAATTTAAATAATCGCTTTTATGATTTCTTGCTATTTCCAGGAAAACTTGCTAAAATGAACCTGTTAGAGGTGTTTTGAGTCCCACATTTTACAGAAAGTGGCGGTGCTGAGAAGTCCACAAATGTGTCAAAACTGGTTGCTAATGGATGAAAATGAAATAAGTAAAGTTGCGGGCATTGCCCGAAATTGGGTGGTACCGCGGATCAACACATTCGTCCCTGTCAGATTAATGACAGGGACGATTTTTTGTAGAATGCGAGGGAGAAGAATGACAAGAGCTGAACTTCCAGAAAAAATCGAAACGGAGCGACTGGTCTTGCGAGTCCGAACAGTGGCGGATGCTGAGGATATCTTTGACTATGCCAGTTGTCTAGAAGTCTCTTACCCAGCAGGCTTTCCACCCGTCAAGACCTTGGAAGATGAGATTTATTACCTAGAACATATCCTTCCCGAGCGTAATCAAAAGGATAATCTCCCAGCAGGCTACGGAATTATCGTTAAAGGAACCGATACCATCATTGGCTCTGTTGACTTCAACCATCGCCACGAAGACGATGTGCTGGAGATTGGCTATACCTTGCACCCAGACTATTGGGGTCGAGGTTATGTTCCAGAAGCAGCGCGTGCCTTGATTGATTTAGCTTTTAAAGAATTGAACCTACACAAGATTGAATTGTCTTGCTTTGGTTACAACCTTCAAAGTCAACGAGTCGCCGAGAAGCTTGGTTTCACCCTTGAAGCTCGCATAAGGGATCGCAAAGATGCCCAAGGCAATCGCTGTGATGATTTGAGATATGGCTTGCTAAAGAGTGAGTGGGAAGCTCAAAGCCAACATTAAAATAGAAATAACTAGAAAGGACACACACATGTCTAAAGAACTTTCACCTAAATACAATCCAGCCGAGGTTGAGGCTGGTCGTTACCAAAAATGGCTTGACGCGGATGTTTTCAAGCCTTCAGGCGATCAAAAGGCGAAGCCTTATTCAATCGTGATTCCACCTCCAAACGTAACTGGGAAACTCCACCTTGGTCACGCTTGGGATACAACCTTACAGGATATCATCATCCGTCAAAAACGCATGCAAGGTTTTGATACGCTTTGGCTTCCAGGGATGGACCATGCTGGGATTGCCACTCAGGCTAAGGTTGAGGAGCGCTTGCGTGATGAGGGCATTACGCGTTATGACCTGGGTCGTGAGAAATTCCTCGACAAAGTCTGGGAATGGAAAGACGAATATGCCACTACCATCAAGGAACAATGGGGCAAGATGGGGCTCTCTGTAGACTACTCTCGTGAGCGTTTCACTCTTGACGAAGGTTTGTCAAAAGCCGTTCGCAAGGTCTTTGTGGACCTTTACAAGAAAGGCTGGATCTACCGTGGTGAGTTTATCATCAACTGGGACCCAGCAGCTCGCACAGCCCTTTCTGATATCGAAGTGATCCACAAGGACGTCGAAGGTGCCTTCTACCACATGAACTACATGCTAGAAGACGGCTCACGCGCCCTTGAAGTGGCGACAACTCGTCCTGAGACCATGTTTGGGGACGTTGCCGTTGCGGTCAATCCAGAAGATCCCCGCTACAGGGATTTGATTGGTCAAAACGTCATCCTTCCTATCGCTAATAAACTCATCCCAATCGTTGGGGATGAGCACGCAGATCCTGAGTTTGGTACTGGTGTCGTGAAAATCACGCCTGCCCACGATCCAAATGACTTCTTGGTTGGTCAACGTCACAACTTGCCACAAGTCAACGTCATGAACGACGACGGAACCATGAACGACTTGGCCTTCGAATTTGCAGGCATGGACCGTTTCGAAGCTCGTAAGGCAGTCGTTGCTAAGTTGGAAGAAATCGGTGCCCTCGTTAAAATCGAAAAACGTGTCCACAGTGTTGGTCACTCAGAACGTACAGGTGTTGTGGTTGAACCACGCTTGTCAACGCAATGGTTCGTCAAGATGGACCAATTGGCTAAGAACGCTATTGCCAATCAAGAAACAGACGACAAGGTAGAATTCTACCCACCTCGTTTCAACGATACCTTCCTCCAATGGATGGAAAATGTCCACGACTGGGTCATCTCACGTCAGCTCTGGTGGGGGCACCAAATCCCTGCTTGGTATAATGCTGAGGGAGAAATGTACGTCGGTGAAGAAGCTCCTGAAGGTGATGGTTGGACTCAGGACGAAGACGTCTTGGATACTTGGTTCAGTTCTGCCCTTTGGCCATTCTCTACCATGGGCTGGCCTGATGTCGATTCAGAAGATTTCAAACGTTACTTCCCAACTTCAACCTTGGTAACAGGTTACGATATCATCTTCTTCTGGGTGTCTCGTATGATCTTCCAATCATTGGAATTCACAGGACGCCAGCCATTCCAAAACGTTCTTATCCACGGTCTCATTCGTGACGAGCAAGGACGCAAGATGTCTAAATCTCTCGGTAACGGGATTGACCCAATGGATGTTATCGAGAAATATGGTGCCGATGCCCTTCGTTGGTTCCTTTCAAACGGTTCTGCACCAGGTCAAGACGTCCGCTTCTCTTACGAGAAAATGGATGCTTCATGGAACTTCATTAACAAGATCTGGAACATCTCTCGCTACATCCTCATGAACAATGAAGGTTTGACCCTTGAACAAGCAACTGCTAATGTGGAAAAAGTTGTTAACAAGGAAGCTGGAAACGTCACAGATCGCTGGATTCTCCACAACCTCAATGAAACGATCGGAAAAGTCACTGAAAACTTTGACAAGTTTGAGTTTGGTGTGGCTGGACACATCCTCTACAACTTCATCTGGGACGAGTTTGCGGACTGGTACGTTGAGTTGACCAAGGAAGTCCTTTATAGTGATAACGAAGAAGAGAAAGTCATCACACGTTCTGTTCTCCTTTATACTTTGGACAAGATCCTTCGTCTCCTTCACCCAATCATGCCTTTCGTTACAGAGGAAATCTTTGGACAAATCTCAGAAGGCTCTATCGTTACAGCGGAATACCCAACTGTTAACCCAGCCTTTGAAGACCTCGCTGCTCACACTGGTGTAGAAAGCCTTAAAGACTTGATCCGTGCTGTTCGTAATGCGCGTGCGGAAGTAAACGTAGCACCAAGCAAGCCTATCACAATTCTTGTTAAAACCAGTGATAGCGACTTGGAAACTTTCTTTAACAGCAATGTCAACTACATCAAACGCTTCACAAATCCAGAACACTTGGAAATCGCCTCAAACATCCCTGCACCTGAACTTGCTATGTCAAGCGTCATCACAGGAGCAGAAATCTACTTGCCACTCGCTGACCTCCTCAATGTCGAAGAAGAATTGGCTCGTCTCGACAAGGAACTGGCTAAATGGCAAAAAGAACTGGATATGGTAGGTAAGAAACTCTCTAACGAACGCTTCGTAGCCAATGCCAAACCAGAAGTCGTCCAAAAAGAACGCGATAAACAAGCCGACTACCAAGCGAAATACGATGCGACCGTAGCACGTATTGATGAGATGAAGAAGTTGGTGAAATAAACACAGAAACACGGCGGAATGCTGTGTTTTTTTGGTATAATAAAGTGAAATAGATTTTTGAGGAAATATTTATGGCTAAGAATACTGAAAATTATAATTTGCTTTTACATAATACAAATGATTTTGATGAGTGCTTAAAAGATGACTTTAAGGGGAGCCAGTTTCATAAGCTGGATGTAGAAAAACATAATAATTTCAAAGAAGGAAGGATATATATTGCTTCTACGGAAGAAAATACAGTAGAGTGGTTAGATACCCTAAATTTATATACTAAGGATGACTTGGAAGGGGATTTATACAAAAATAAATCTAATAAAGCTGTCTTGATGCTTAAGTTTGAGAAAAGTGATGAAAAGAAAGAATATATATTTAGTCTAGTATATGGTTATGGAAGGACTATGTTAGATGATAGATATATAGTTAAGAATTTTGGATTGAGAACAGCCATCAATCTTATTGAAGAAAGCAATATAAAGAGTTTAAACTCATTAAATATTTCCAGTGACTATATAGACATACAGAGACAAGCTCTTAGCTATGTATCTCATTCTGACTTACAGGTTAATACCAATGCAGATATTTTAAAATCTATTTCTGGTAAAGCTCCTTCTAGTAGTAATTTTTCTTCAATGAGTGGAGCGGATAATCTTCGGTTTTCTGCTAAATCAGATGTAAGTTTATCAGAATTATTGAAGGACATATTAAATGCATATAAGAGTGATAGCTATAAAGAAAAAGGTTTGGAATGGATAGACCATATTCAGACAGTTAGAGATAGCAAAATTATTGCTTCTTTAAATAAAGAGTTGATTGATCATATAAAAAATGATTCTTTAGATAATCCGGTTATTGCACCTAATAAAATCATTTCTTATCTCGACATAGAAGGTTATTTTATATCAGGTATGAATAGTAGTCATAAACTTAAGGAAAATTTTTATGACGATATCCCT
Organism: Streptococcus parasanguinis CC87K; assembly: GCF_000507765.1. Classification (GTDB taxonomy): domain Bacteria; phylum Bacillota; class Bacilli; order Lactobacillales; family Streptococcaceae; genus Streptococcus; species Streptococcus parasanguinis_J. Next base: position 10,273 of record NZ_KI669401.1, read on the forward strand.
TCAGATCAGTTTTGGGAGTTTCTTTCTGAAAAGATAGAAGATAAAATAATATTAGATAAATTAAAAAATTGTTCCTTATATTGTTGGACAAATGATTCTGCACAGAAAGTATCGAGTATTTATGATTCTTTATTTATAGAAATTGAACACGATAATAAAAAGTTTTTTTTAAATAATGGTGATTGGTTTAGAATAGAATCATCCTATTATTCGAAAATTACAAATAAAATTGATAGTATAAAAATATTCAGTGACCCTGTAATTCCTAGCTGTGAGATAAAATGGAGTGAAGGGGAATTTAATGAAAAATTTGTAGCATCTGCTCCTGATCGCTTTAAGCTATTTGATAAGAAAAACTTTCACTCACCGGATTATGGACATAGTAGAATTGAGCCTGCTGATATTATAACAAGAGAAAAACAATTTATTCACGTGAAAAAAGGTGGATCTTCTGCAAATCTAAGCCATTTATTTGCTCAAGGAGTTGTATCTGCTCAGTTATATAAAAATGAGATATTATTTATTAATGAAATCAATAAATTGTTTGAAGAAGGTTATTTCAAACCAGATGATGAGATTGAAGTTATATATGGAGTAATAGATAAAAGGTTTACAAAAAAAGCAAGTGAAATACTTCCATTCTTTTCAATGATTAATTTGTCTCAACACTATGATAATTTATCAAATATGGGTGTTAGATGTTGTCTTTTATTTATTGAGCAAAAAGTACCAGTATATAATAAAAAAGAAGAACAAGTATTAGACAGAGTTTTAGAGGCATTAGGTGACCACGAGAAAACAAGTAGCGAATTATTTGAATCACTGAAAGATTTTCTTATGGAAAATAAGATTGGCACAAATAATACATTTAAAAATAAATATCTTGAAAAATTTGTAAACAATGGTAATCTACAAACTAATTATGCAAGTAGAAATAGAAAATATAGAAAGCAGGTTACTACATGACAAATTCTGTAAGTTCGAACCGCTCTGAGAAGTACAACATTGCAGCCTTCTTCTCAGGTGTTGGGGGAATTGAGTTGGGATTTGAACAGACCAACGAGTTCAGAGTGGTGTATGCCAATGAATTTGATAAGTATGCGCGTCAGACTTATCGTTTAAATTATCCAAATACGCATTTGGATAGTCGTGATATTCACGCTGTTCAGCCAGAGGACATTCCATCTGAGCGCGTGGATGTGATTATGGGAGGTTTTCCTTGCCAAGCCTTTAGTATTGCGGGCTACCGTAAGGGCTTTGATGATGATCGTGGTGATCTTTTCTTCGAAATGCTTCGCATGATTGAGGGATGTAAACCTCGTGCTATCTTCATCGAAAACGTCAAGAACATGGTCGGCCATGACCATGGCAATACCTTCAAGGTTATTCGTGAAGCCTTGACGGAGAACAACTACTTCATCAAGTGGAAAGTTCTCAACGGGAAAGACTATGGGAATATCCCACAAAATCGTGAGCGGATTTACATTGTCGGCTTTGATACCAAGGAAGCCTATGACTTGTTTGAATTCCCAGAGGAAATCAAGCTGGCAACGACTTTGAGTGATGTTATTGATTTTGGTGCCAAGCCAGATGAGGCCTACTATTATCGAGAAGGCAAGCAGAATTTCTACGCTGACCTCAAGGCTAATGTGACCAGTCAAGATACGGTCTACCAGTGGCGTCGTCAATATGTCCGTGAAAATAAAAATGGCGTTGTTCCAACCTTAACAGCCAATATGGGAACAGGTGGGCACAATGTTCCTCTGATCCTGACCGATAGTGGGGAGATTCGTAAGTTAACACCGAAGGAAACCTTCAATGTACAAGGTTATCCAAAGACCTTCAAGTTGCCTGAGGGTGTTTCCAATGGTCAACTCTACAAACAAGCTGGAAATAGTGTGGTTGTGCCTGTGATTAAACGCATTGCAGAGCGGATTGCTTTTGCTCTTAATGAGAGCAATGGGCCGTCTCAACTGGGTCGCTCAGGAAAATTCGCCATTATCTATACCAAGATGAATGGCCAGTTTGAGGGACAGTCTTATGTGAAAGATTTTGTCTCCACTTATGAGGAAGCAGAGAAGAAGGTTGCCTCTTATGAGGATGGTCTTGCCATTTTATCAGATGAAGATTATTTCAGATTGGTAAAAAAACGTGGAAATTTTGAATTTTATAGCATTATTTAACGAATTATATAAGTAAGAGGACTAGTGAAAATCTAGTCTTCTTTTGATATACTTAAATAAGAAGTGAGGATTGAATGATGTGGGAACACCTAAAACAAGAACAGAAAGAGAAATACAAGACTCTCATTACCAACTTTGCTAGTCTGAGTGAGGCCTTTTCTCAAAAAGCAGAAGGTGAAGATTCTGATGATCGTGAGAGCTATGTTGCTCCGATAGTCAATTCAAAATTCCAAGAGACTGTTTTCCAAAAGGCTTTTCATGCGGTTGGTGAGGATATTGCCAATACCTCTTATGATGCTTCAGTTGTCGTTGATGAGCAACATAAGTATTTGGTTGGGATTAAATCCTTTGGTATGGACTCAGGAGATCAAAAGATTGCTCAGTTCAAGAAAAATTCACAGTATTGGAACGAGCTGTTGAGTGAAATTCAATTTCATGCTGAGATTTCACCAGACAAGGAAACGGCTGATAAAGAAAATCGTGCTCGCTATGAAATACTGGCTAGGGAGATTGCGTCTTTACGAAATCAACGGATTGAATCCTCAAAAGCTCTCATTAAGGGATTTCATTCTGATGCTAGTCATGTGGAAGCCGTCTATCATGTCTTGATGCCGACTTCGAAAGGACACAAGCCTCAGATCCATGTAGGAGAGACGACTTATCTGCCGGTTGACCTAGATAATCTCAAAATTCTAGGCTCAACGACTAAGAACAATCCGACAAATTTCCGTTTTACGGACGGCCAGCATGACTACAAGTACACGGCCGCAGATAGTCAGCTCCATATGACCTTTAGGAATAAGGAGATTGTGGTTGATACTTGGGATGTGAATTATGTCGAAGATCCCTTTTATCTCTTTGAACACCTTCACTTATTGACCTCAGAAAAAAGTGATTCGGAGATTCTTGAGACGGTGTCGTGGGTGATCACAGATAAGCGTGGAAATGTAGAAGAAAATTCTGGCTTTAATGCTTTTAATGGTGGATCAAAGTTGGCCAAGAAGGAGCGCTTGCCACGGATTTTAAAGATTCAGGACAAATTTAAAGATAGCCTCGCTCCAGAAGAACTAGCTTTTGTGACCTTCTCTTTAGAAGAAATTCTCTTGAAAAAGTGGTCTACCAAGGAAGAAAAAGCCCAGATGAAGGCTATTCGCGAGGACTTGATTCGTTTTGTACACGAGACGGGGAATGAAAAACTAATCAAAGAAATTGAACAGCTGGTGTATCGTCCAGTCAGTGAAGTGTATATTCCTCTTCCAGACTCCAAACATTTTCATGAGGAGCGTCCGGACTTTTTTGGTAAAGATATTGGAAGGTTTGAGCCAGGTACAAGTAAACTTGTACTCCCAAAAGAAGAACGGACCTTTAAGCTACGATTTTTATCATCAGGTGATGTGATTACGGCCTATATCAACCAAGAAGCTGGGAAGGCCATTCAATCAACTGATAAGCAAGAAATCCTTGGAAATTGGATTCTTCGTGGGGTCTTTCAGTTAAAAGACAGAGAGATCTTAACGGGTAAGAAATTATCTCAGTTAGAAATCAATGGTATCCGTCTTACTAAATTCAAAAACGGTGAAATCGGCATTGATTTCATCTGGATCGATGTGGACAATCCTCCTGCAGACGCGATTGGTTGGGTTGTGAAATAGAGAGTAATAAACTATTCATAGAACTACAAAAACACCACCTCCTAGTCTTTAGGGGGTGGTGTCATGCTTTAGACCATTTTCCAGAAATAATCAATGATATAGGTAAGGCCGTAGGTGTAGATGACCAGGGTGATGGGTTTGCAGAGGATGATGATGGTCATGTAGCGTTTGAAGGTCATCTTAGTCAGACCTGCCAGCATACAGATGAAGTCGGCAGGACTAACTGGCCAGATCATCATGAAGATAAAGAAGCGATCGAATCGCTTGCCTTCATTGAGCCAGCCAATGTACTTGTCATAAGTCTTCTGACTGACCATGGATTGGACGAACTTAGGTCCGTACATTCTCGCGAGGTGGAAGATAATGGCACAGCCAATCACAATGCCAATGTAATTGTAGATGGTCCCGATGATGTGGCCATAGATAAAGACACCAGCGACAGATGTCAGAGCGCCAGGAATAATAGGCACCACTGTCTGGAGGATCTGAAGAAAGATAAAGAGAGGTGGTCCGAAAATTCCAGCTTGGAGAATAAAAGCTGACAAGGTTTCTTTGGATTGAAGGATTCCAGAAAAGTAGGCCCAGATACAAAAGGCCAAGGTCCCAAGAGCTCCAATGATGGACGACCAATTAATGATGCGCTGGAGAAGAGGAGAGACCTCTTTTAAGCTTGTTTGTTTCATAAAAAATTCCGAGTTCTTTTTCTTCTACTATATCATGTTTTTGGAACTTTGTAAGGATTTTGTCTATTTTTTGAGCAGTGAAATTGACCTGATAGGAGTCTGTCGTTGTTTTAGTCGTGAAGCGAGTGCAAAATGGGTCTTTTTATGCTACAATGAAAGGAGTATAAAAAATGGAGAAAAACGTGTCAATCGAAAATTACAAACCAGATTTTGCGGTAGAAGCAGCCTATGATCTCACCGTTACAGACTTGAAAAAACAGGGTATCAAGGCGGTCCTTGTGGATTTGGATAATACCTTGATTGCTTGGAATAATCCGGATGGGACTCCTGAAATGCGCCAGTGGTTGCATGACCTTCGTGATGGAGGGATTCGGGTTATCGTGGTGTCTAATAATAGTCCCAAACGGGTCAAGCGCGCTGTTGAGCAATTTGATATTGACTATGAAGCCTGGTCGCTCAAGCCCTTTACTTTTGGGATTGATCGGGCCCTCAAACGTTTCCACTATGAGAAAAATGAAGTGGTCATGGTGGGTGATCAATTGATGACCGACATTCGAGCAGCTCATCGGGCGGGTATTCGTTCGATTTTGGTCAAGCCTTTGGTCGAGCATGACTCTATCAAGACCCAGATCAACCGGGCGCGTGAACGTCGTGTCATGAAGCAAATGGCCGAAAAATATGGTCCGATTGTATACAAAAAAGGAATTTAAGAATGGAAGAATTATTCTGTATTGGCTGTGGAGCCCCCATTCAGACAGAAAACAAAGAGGGACTAGGCTATACTCCCCAATCAGCTCTTGAAAAGGGCTTGGAAACAGGCGAAGTCTATTGCCAACGCTGTTTCCGTCTGCGTCACTACAATGAAATCACTGATGTGCATCTGACAGATGATGATTTCCTGAAATTGCTACACGAGGTAGGAGATAGCGACGCTCTCGTGGTCAATGTAGTCGATATTTTTGACTTTAATGGATCTGTCATTCCTGGCTTACCGCGCTTTGTAGCAGGAAATGATGTCCTCTTGGTCGGGAACAAAAAAGACATCTTGCCTAAGTCTGTCAAGGATAGCAAGGTGACCCATTGGTTGATGGAGCGGGCCCACGAAGAAGGGATGCGTCCTGTCGATGTGGTCCTCACCTCTGCTCAAAACAAGAGTGCGATCAAGGACTTGATGGAAAAGATTGAGCAGTACCGCAAGGGACGTGATGTCTATGTGGTGGGGGTGACTAACGTTGGGAAATCGACCCTCATCAATGCGATTATCCAAGAAATCACTGGGGATAAGGATATCATCACGACTTCTCGCTTCCCAGGAACGACACTGGACAAGATCGAAATTCCATTGGACGATGGGTCCTACATCTATGATACACCAGGGATTATCCATCGCCACCAGATGGCTCATTACTTGACAGCAAAAAATCTCAAGTATGTCAGCCCTAAAAAGGAAATCAAGCCCAAGACTTATCAGCTCAATCCAGAGCAAACCCTTTTCTTGGGTGGCTTGGGACGTTTTGACTTTATCAAGGGAGAAAAGCAAGGTTTCACTGCCTTCTTTGACAACGAACTCAAGCTTCACCGAACCAAGCTAGAAGGAGCGACGGCCTTTTATGAAAAGCATGTCGGTGGCTTACTAACTCCACCTAACAGCAAGGAAAAAGAAGAGTTCCCATCCTTGGTTTCTCATGAGTTTACCATCAAGGACAAGACAGACCTGGTCATCTCAGGACTCGGCTGGATCCGCGTCAATGGAGAAGCCAAAGTAGCCGTCTGGGCGCCAGAAGGCGTCGCCGTCGTTACCCGCAAAGCTATTATTTAAAAATTTGTAATAGAATGAATTGAAGAGCGCACGAAGTGAGCTCATAAAGAGATCGTTATTGCTGTGGTGTAGTTGTCAATCGTGAGATTGGCAAGGGCAAAATGGAGACCAAGGCTCCATTTTGAGGTGAGGAAATCCATTTTTCAAAGATGAGATCTTTGAAAAATTAGTTCCGGCCGTCCCCACCACTGAAAATAACGATCAAAAAAAGGAAGTAAGAATATGACATTAACATCCAAACAACGGGCTTTCCTCAACAGCCAAGCCCACAGCCTCAAGCCCATTATCCAAATCGGGAAGAATGGGCTCAATGACCAAATCAAAACCAGTGTGCGCCAAGCGCTTGATGCGCGCGAACTGATCAAAGTGACCCTTCTTCAAAATACGGATGAGAATATCCATGAAGTAGCCGAAATCTTGGAAGAGGAAATCGGTGTGGAAACGGTCCAAAAGATTGGTCGGATTCTCATCTTGTTTAAACAATCGAGCAAAAAAGAAAATCGTAAAATTTCAGCGAAGGTAAAAGAAATTTAGGACATCGAGGAGAGCAAACCTATGGCAATTGAACTATTGACTCCCTTTACCAAGGTAGAGTTAGAGCCAGAGATCAAAGACAAGAAACGCAAACAAGTTGGTATTTTGGGTGGAAATTTCAATCCGGTCCACAATGCCCATTTGGTCGTTGCGGATCAAGTGCGCCAACAATTAGGATTAGATAAGGTGCTCTTGATGCCTGAGTATGAGCCACCGCATGTCGATGCCAAGGGGACGATTGCAGAGCACCATCGCCTTAAGATGCTGGAATTAGCCATTGAAGGCATTGAAGGTCTGGAGATCGAGACGATTGAACTCGAGCGGAAAGGGATTTCCTATACCTACGACACCATGCTCTTGCTCAATGAACGGGATCCAGACACAGATTATTACTTCATCATTGGTGCAGATATGGTGGATTATTTACCAAAATGGCACCGCATCGATGAATTGGTGGAGATTGTGCAATTTGTCGGGGTACAGCGACCACGCTATAAGGCAGGGACTTCTTATCCGGTGATCTGGGTGGATGTTCCTCTCATGGACATCTCCTCTAGTATGGTGCGTGATTTTGTAGCCAAGGATCGGACGCCGAATTTTATGTTGCCAAAACCAGTCTTGGACTACATCAAGAAAGAAGGATTGTATCAATGACCTATGAAAACTATCTAGGCTTTTCTCGTGAGGTCTTGCTTGAAAAAATGCGCCAAATCCTGCCAGAAAAGCGGCTTACTCACTGTTTAGGGGTTGAGAAGGCTGCGCGTGACTTGGCCAAACGCTATGGGGCTGACGAAGAGCAGGCTGGCCTAGCAGGTTTGTTACATGACTACGCCAAGAAATTATCGGATCAGGAATTTCTGGACTTGATCGATCGCTATGAGCTGGATCCAGCATTAAAAAACTGGGGTAACAATGTCTGGCATGGGATGGTCGGGATTTACAAGATCCAAGAAGACCTCGGACTGACAGATCCAGCCATTCTTCGCAGTATTGAGATTCACACCGTGGGGAGTGATCAGATGTCAACCTTAGACAAGATTGTCTATGTGGCTGATTACATTGAGCACAACCGGGCCTTTCCAGGGGTAGAGCAAGCACGTGATATCGCTCAAGTTTCTTTGGATCGTGCCGTGGCCTATGAGACGGCTCGCACGGTCGAACACCTAGCCCACCAAGGATTGCCCATTTATCCCCAAACACTTGAAACCTATAACGTCTTTGTGAAGTATTTGAAAGAGGAGCAGTGAGTGAAGACAGCTTTTATCATTATTGATGTACAAAATATCCTAGTTGAAACAGGCTTTGAGACAGAAAAGCTCTTAGAGAAGATCGCTTATTTGCAAGAGCAGGCTAGAAAACAGCAGATTGAAATCATCTACATGCAGCATATTGAAACGCCAGAGGCTTTTACCTCGGAAGATTGGCAATTATCGCCCCTGTTGAAGAGGCAGGCAGATGAGAAGGTGTTTCAGAAGCGATACAATAGCATATTTAAAGAGACAGGATTAAAAGAATACTTGGATCAACAAGGGATTGAACAACTGGTCCTGTGTGGTATGCAGACAGAATATTGTGTCGATACATCCGTCAAAGTGGGGTTTGAATACGGCTACAAGCTGGTCATTCCAGAAGGAGCTGTCACAACCTTTGATGGAGAGGATATTCCGGCAGAAACGCTTAATGAATTTTATGAAAATATTTGGGCAGAACGTTTTGCGGATGTCTTAGATTACAAATCAATTTTTTAAGGAAAGAGGATTACATGAAAGAAAAAGAACTACTTGAATTAGTTGTCAAAGCAGCAGATGAAAAGCGTGCAGAAGACATTGTGGCTTTGGATGTTCAAAGCTTGACCAGCGTGACAGACTACTTTGTCATCGCAAGCTCTATGAACAGCCGCCAATTGGAGGCGATCGCTGAAAATATTCGCGAGAAGGTCGTTGAAGCTGGTGGCAATGCCAGTCACGTCGAAGGTGATTCAGCTGGAGGTTGGGTCCTTCTTGACTTAGGTGGTGTGGTGGTCCATGTCTTCTCACAGGAAATGCGTGCCCACTATAACCTAGAAAAGCTATGGCACGAAGCAAGTGCTGTCGATCTTTCAGCAGCCTTAGCATAAGCAGGTAAACTCAGTTGGCAGCAACTGAGTTTTGTTGGTTAAATTGAAATTCTATGGAAAGAAAGGATGGGGCCTCGTGTTTGGTTGTTTTCTTAATTTAACACGAGCTAAAAGCTGTGAGAAAAAGAGTAACTTCCTTTGTATCTGAGGATACGGCAGAAAGTTTCCTATTTTCTCTTTGCTTTTAAGGCTCTTTGTATCTTAGAAAGGATTTGAACCCGTCCTGTAATCCTCGGAAAATAGATAGCTCTCCTTGGAGCTTAGCTCCATCGTCGTGCTCCTAATTTTCTATCGGATTATGGGCGGACTTGGTATCATGAATATGGCGACTTATGAAACGTTTGCGGCGGTCTATGATGCGGTCATGGATGACAGTCTGTATGACTTATGGACGGATTTTTCTCTCCGGTATCTCCCAAAGACAAAAGATAAGAAAAAATTACTGGAATTGGCTTGTGGGACAGGGATCCAGTCTGTCCGCTTTTCCCAAGCTGGTTTTGATGTGACAGGATTAGACCTGAGTGCGGACATGCTGAAAATTGCTGAAAAAAGAGCTGCTTCAGCCAAGCAGAAGATTGATTTTATCGAGGGCAATATGCTGGACCTTTCGCAAGCAGGCACTTATGATTTCGTGACCTGCTACTCGGATTCTATCTGCTATATGCAAGACGAGGTAGAAGTAGGGGATGTCTTCAGAGAAGTCTACAATGCCCTCAATGAAGGCGGAGTCTTTATTTTTGATGTCCATTCGACCTACCAGACAGATGAGGTCTTCCCAGGATATTCTTACCACGAAAACGCAGAAGACTTTGCCATGCTCTGGGATACCTATGAGGATGCGGCCCCTCACTCGATCGTCCATGAGCTGACCTTCTTTGTCCAAGAAGAGGATGGCTCCTTTAGTCGGCACGATGAAGTTCATGAGGAACGCACCTATGAAGTTTTAACCTATGACATCTTATTGGAGCAGGCTGGCTTTAAATCTTTCAAATTGTACGCTGATTTTGAAGATAAGGAGCCAACAAAGACCAGCAAACGTTGGTTTTTTGTAGCACAGAAGTAGGACATCATGACAGTTACAGGTATTATTGCAGAATTTAATCCCTTTCACAATGGTCACAAGTACCTGCTGGAACAGGCAGAGGGGCTGAAGATTGTGGCCATGTCTGGGAATTTTGTTCAACGTGGCGAACCTGCCATTGTAGACAAATGGATTCGCGCGCAGATGGCTTTGGAAAATGGAGCGGATCTGGTGGTCGAGCTCCCCTTTCTTGTGGCTGTTCAGTCGGCTGATCATTTTGCCAAGGGAGCGGTAGAAATCTTGTCCCGTCTAGGAATCGACCAATTGACCTTTGGGACAGAAGCGGTCTTAGATTACCAAGCGATTGCGACTGTTTATTCGGAGAAAGAAGCAGAAATGGAAGCTTTCCTGCGAAGTCTTCCAGAAGATTTATCCTATCCACAAAAGACCCAAAAAATGTGGGAAACCATTGCTGGAGTGGAGTTTACAGGAGATACTCCCAACCATATCCTGGGCTTGGCCTATGCCAAGGCTTGTGCTGGGAAGAGGATTGCGCTCAAGGCTATCCAACGGCAAGGAGCAGGCTACCATTCAGAAGAAAAAGAGGTGGATTATGCTTCTGCCACTAGTCTACGCCTGCACAAGGAAGATCAGGACTTTGTCGCTAGATTCATGCCTAATAGCCAACTCTTTCAGTCGGCTCCACAGGTATCTTGGGAGAATTATGACCAACTGCTCCGTTATCAAATCCTAACCCGTCCGGATTTGACACAGATTTTTCAGGTCAATGAGGAACTGGCCAATCGGATAAAGGATGCGGTTCGAAGTGCTAGCTCTGTGGAAGACCTGGTGGAGAAAGTCGCAACCAAGCGCTATACCAAGGCGCGCGTGCGCCGCATCTTGACCTACATCTTGGTAGGGGCGATGGATCAAGCTCTTCCCGATGCCATTCATGTCTTAGGATTTTCCGCAAAGGGACAAGCTCACCTCAAAGGCTTGAAAAAATCAGTAGAAATCGTGACTCGAATCGGTAAGGAACCTTGGGATGACTTGACCCAGCAAGCCGATCAGGTGTATCAGCTAGGCCATCCCCAATTGCCAGAACAGATCTGGGGTCGAGTGCCCGTGAGAGTGGAAGATCAATAAAGGGTGAATAGCCGAGCAACTCCAATTGGAAGGATACGCAAAAAACTCTTCCAAGTCTTGTGATTTGTGATATAATATAAAAGATTGAAAATAATTTGAAAAAATTTAAGGAGAATCCTCATGGGACGTAAATGGGCCAATATTGTTGCCAAAAAAACTGCCAAAGATGGTGCCAACTCAAAAGTATATGCCAAATTTGGTGTGGAGATCTATGTAGCTGCTAAAAAGGGTGAACCAGATCCAGAACTAAATACTGCTTTGAGATTCGTTATTGACCGTGCGAAACAAGCGCAAGTGCCAAAACACGTGATTGATAAAGCGATCGATAAGGCAAAAGGAAACACTGACGAAACCTTTACAGAAGGACGTTACGAAGGATTTGGACCAAATGGTTCGATGTTGATCGTTGATACTTTGACTTCAAACGTTAACCGTACAGCTGCCAATGTCCGTGCTGCTTTTGGTAAAAACGGTGGGAACATGGGAGCTTCAGGTTCTGTATCTTACCTCTTTGACAACAAAGGTGTTATCGTCTTTGCTGGTGATGATGCCGATGCCATTTTTGAGCTTTTGCTTGAAGCAGATGTGGATGTAGATGATGTCGAAGCAGAAGAAGGAACGATCACAGTCTACACTGCTCCAACTGATCTTCACAAAGCAATCGTTGCTTTGCGTGAATCAGGTGTCGAAGAATTCCAAGTAACAGAATTGGAAATGATTCCTCAATCAGAAGTTGAGTTGTCAGGTGAAGATTTGGAAACATTTGAAAAACTTTACAGCGTTCTTGAAGATGACGAAGACGTACAAAAAATCTACACAAACGTAGATGGATTCTAATCACTCATAAGAACTGTAGTGAATCCCATAAATCAAGAAAAGGATAGCTTCTCAGATCAAGCTATCCTTTTTCTCTGCCTGATGAGCATCTATCTTTTGTAAGTGATGTCCTGTATAAGCGTAAATACGGGTCAGGGGTGATTGGGAGAGTGTGGAAACCTTAAAATAGAAATAATGGTCTCGATGATCCCGACTTTTAGTATGGTGAAGACGAAAGTAGTTTCGCTGGCCTGCTGCCATAGAGTGGAGAATATCGTCTTCTAAAAAGACGAGAGGCGTAGAAGTAGCGGCCCACTTGTAAAAGTCCATCTCAAATTGGTGGTAATTCTCCGAAAAATAATCAAATTGTAATTCGTGTTTAGTCTGAATAGGTTTCATAGGCTGTTTCCTCAGATTCAATAAAAATGATAGAGTCTACGAGGAGACGGTGGTAGTGGCCATCGCTTTTGAGAAGAGCCTCAGAAGCAGATAAGGTGTGAATCGAACCTGTGTAGGTTGCAAATTGATTCCCCTCTAGAGTTGTGATCGAGATCGTCGTTTGTTGTTGAAAGGCCTGTTCCAGGAGCTGGATCTGTTCAGCAAGTGGAAGAACCGTGAGCTGACTGCGGTCAATTTCTTTTGTATGCAGGGCAGTTGTGTGCTCGGATAAAAAGAAGCCAGCCCATTTGGCCATACCACGATCTTGAAATTCGCGGGCGGATTGATAAGGGAGATAAGAACGGTCGATCATGTTAATCCATCTAAGCCTCCTGCGGAATGTCCGCCTGTTAGTTTACTGCGTGCAATGGCGCGTGAGTTTTCTAGTAATGAGGAGCCTTTCTGAAGAGAGGTAAAGCCAAATTGGTCCCGAATGCGGTCAATGGTCTGCTGGAGTTTCTCCTCTTTTTCCAAGGATACTGGGTCATCAAAGAGAGAAAAGAGTTGAAGAGACTCCTCGACAAGTTCTCCATAAAAAACGCCGATCTGGCGAATGGCTCCGCCTTCGTACTTGGAGCGAAAGAGCCGCAGAACCGTGTCGGATAAAACCTTGGTGGATTGGGTGGGTTCAATCTTTTGCTGGCAGTGAATGGACGGAAGCCCCTCGATTTTGGAGTAGGAGGCATGAATGGAGACCAGTTGGGTCTTCTTTTTTTTCCGTCGTAAGCGAATAGCCACCTGTTCAGCCATCTCCCGAAATACCAGTTCAATGTCAGTTTGTAGATGGTAGTCATAGGGCAAGATTTGAGAGTTACCAATGCCTCGCGATTTCGGACGATAAGGTTTGTGGACATTGCTTTCATCAATGCCATGAGCATGGAACCACAGTTGAAGGCCTATGACTCCGAATTCTTTCTTTAAGAGATCTGGATGAGCCTGAGCCAGTTCGGCAATCGACGTGATCCCGATCTTTTGCAATCGCTTTTCAGTACGACGTCCAATGCCCCAAAAATCAGTGAGATGGGGCAGTTTCCAGACCTTACTTTCTACATCTTCATAAGACCAATTGGAGCGCATATTTCGGCAATGCTTGGCTTCATTGTCCAAGGCTAGCTTGGCAAGAAGGGGATTGGCATTGCTGAGGCCGATGGTAGAGTAGATGCCAGTTTCCTGCCAGATCCTTTTTTGGATTCTGGCAGAAAGGAGATCCAGTTTCTCCTTTCTAGAGAGGGAGGGATCTGGAATAAAATAATTTAAGGAAGAGGTCAGATCGATAAAACCTTCGTCAATCGAGTAAGGGAAAATATCATCTGGTGCTGCAAATTCTTGAAAGACTTTTTGAATCTCCATATTGACCTGAATGTAAGCATTCATCCGTGGAGGCACAATCAGGGTCCTCTTGGCCCAGGATTCAATGGATGCAATAAAGGCTGGATCTGTTGGCAATCCTTGTTTTTTGGCGGCGTAGCTATTAAATTTTCTGGTTTTGAGGTCAAAAGGTAGGTCGTAGCTACGGCTGACATTTTTCTTGCCAAAGACTTGTTTGAAAACGGGAGAGCTCGCCAAAATCAGGCCAGCAGAATTGTCGCTTCGACTCATGACGCAAAGGGAAGTCGTCAAGGGGTTGAGCCCCAGACGGACACATTCACAGCTAGCATAAAAACTTTTCATATCCACAAAAGCAATATCAGAATGAGGCTCACGTGAATAATCAAATAGCATATTTAAACCTCGAGTGGAAGAAAATGCCCGACCACAATGCCGACGATTTTGGGCTCGTCTTCATAGGGAGCAAATAAATCATCGTAGTCAGGGTTGATGGATTCTAAGCGCAAGCCTTCCGCTTCCCGATAGACTTTCTTGATGTAGGTTTTTCCATTCCAGATGATGGCATAGACCGCCCCATCGTAATCAAATCCAGTTTGCTTCATGAGGGCAACAGAGCCATTGGGGTAGAGAGGTTCCATCGAATTTCCGGATACCCAAGAAGCAAAGTCATGCTGGATCTCTTGGTCAAAATAGACGGTTTCATAGTCCGTTTCGTTGTCATAAAAGGTGTGTCCCAAACCGGCTGCCAGCTCAATCGAAAGAACCTTATAAGCTGTCAAGGAGACAACTTTTTGCTGCTGTTCCAATAACTGGCTGGCCAACTGGTCGACTTTCATTTGATGAGGTGGGGTTAATAAAGGGTAGGTGTAGAGTGCGGAGTCTTTGTTAATAAAGTAGTCCTCTTTAACGGAGAGGCGCTTGGCCAACCTCCTGAGATTTTTTTCGTGTGGCTCCGCTAAGCCATTCTCCCAACTGGAGTATGTCTTGCGAGAAATCTTGAGATCCTCGTAGACATCTGCTTGGGTCAAGCCTTTTTCCAGGCGTCTTTCTTTTAGTTTTTTTGCATCAAACATGTCGCTTCTCCTATGTAACGTTTTAAAAGTTACATATAGTTTATCAAAAATGAATCCTTTTTGCAAGAGAAAAATTCAGTTGAAAACGAATGAAAAGACTTGATTTTGATTGAAAAAGGAGTATAATCAATTCTAAAATGTCTATAAATGAGGAACTATATGAAAAAAAGTTTTATCCACCAACAAAAAGAAATTTCGTTTGTTAAAACGACGTTTACGCAGTATTTAAAAGATAAATTGGATATCATTGAAGTCCAAGGGCCAATTTTGAGTAAGGTAGGAGACGGGATGCAGGATAACCTTTCTGGGATTGAACATCCGGTATCTGTAAAGGTCCTTCAAATTCCTGATGAGACTTATGAAGTCGTGCATTCACTCGCAAAATGGAAACGCCATACCTTGGCACGTTTTGGTTTTGGCGAAGGAGAAGGTCTCTTTGTCCATATGAAGGCTCTTCGTCCAGATGAAGATTCGCTAGACGCTATCCACTCTGTTTATGTAGACCAATGGGACTGGGAAAAAGTCATCCCAAATGGTCAACGCAATATCGCCTACCTCAAAGAAACGGTTGAAAAAATCTACAAGGCGATTCGTTTAACAGAACTAGCAGTAGAAGCGCGCTATGACATTGAGTCAGTTCTTCCAAAACAAATTACCTTCGTTCACACAGAAGAGTTGGTGGAACGCTATCCAGATTTAACTCCAAAAGAGCGTGAAAATGCCATTGCCAAAGAATTCGGAGCCGTTTTCTTGATCGGGATTGGTGGAGAGCTTGCAGATGGCAAACCACACGATGGCCGTGCACCTGACTACGATGACTGGACAACAGAGTCTGAAAATGGCTATAAGGGCTTGAATGGTGATATCCTAGTCTGGAATGACGTTCTAGGTTCAGCCTTTGAGTTGTCTTCAATGGGGATCCGTGTCGATGAAGATACGCTTCGCCGTCAAGTTGCGATTACAGGGGACGAGGATCGTCTCCAATTAGAGTGGCACAAGGCTTTGTTAAATGGTCTCTTCCCACTCACGATTGGTGGAGGGATCGGACAATCTCGTTTGGCTATGTTCTTACTTCGTAAGAAACATATCGGTGAAGTCCAAACCAGTGTCTGGCCTCAATCTGTCCGCGATGAATATGAAAATATCCTATAAGGAAAGAAAGAGAGTGGGACAGAAATCGGTAATTCGATAGAATTCGATTTCGTCGTCCCACCTCCGCACAGTTGAGTAGGGCTGTAAAAGCTGATGAAATCAGCGTAGTAGAGCCCACTCAACCACTGCGTCTTACTCGACAATCCAAAAATAATTGAGAGGCTAGGACTTTTGTCCCAGCCTCTTTTAATTGTTGCTTGACCATATCAAATCGCAATTTTCTGATTTTTTTTGGTATAATGGTCCCTATGAAAATAGTATCTGGAACCTATGGGGGACGTCCCCTCAAAACACTTGAAGGAAAAACAACCAGGCCGACTTCTGATAAGGTCAGAGGGGCCATGTTCAATATGATTGGTCCTTACTTTGATGGTGGAAGAGTGCTGGATCTCTATGCAGGAAGCGGTGGGCTCTCTATCGAAGCCGTTTCTCGAGGCATGTCAGAGGCCGTTCTAGTGGAAAGAGATCGTAGAGCGCAGGAGATTGTAGCCGCCAATATTGCCATGACCAAGGAAAAGGAACGGTTTCAACTGCTAAAAATGGAGGCCAAGCAGGCCTTAGGGCTTTTAACGGGCACCTTTGACTTAGTTTTCTTGGATCCTCCTTATGCTAAGGAAGAGATTGTTCGCGATATCGAAACCTTGTGCGAGCGTCAACTCTTGTCAGAGGACGTCATGATTGTGTGCGAAACCGATAAACACGTAGAACTTCCTGAGGAAATCGGACAAGTGGGAATCTGGAAAGAAAAAATCTATGGAATTAGTAAGGTAACAGTATATGTCAGATAGAAGTGGATTGTTTACAGGATCGTTTGATCCGATTACCATTGGGCATGTGCAATTGATCGAGCGAGCTAGTCGCTTGTTTGACCGTGTCTATGTAGGAATTTTTTATAATTCGGAAAAAGTCGGACTCTTTTCTATTGAGCAGCGCGTGCGCATGGTAGAAGGGGCCTTGGCTCATTTGGAAAATGTTGAAATTGTGACGTCAACTCAAGAGTTGGCTGTGACAGTGGCGCGCAATCTTGGGGTCATCACCTTGATCCGGGGCTTGCGCAATGCACAGGATCTGGTATACGAAGCCAATATGGATTATTTTAATCACCAGTTGGCGCCTGAATTGGAGACGGTTTATCTCTATGCCCAGCCTCCTTACCAGGCCATTAGTTCAACGCGTATTCGAGAGTTGCTGGCTTTTCAGCAGGATATCTCACCTTATGTACCAAATAGTGTAATGGAGGAAATCAAAGATGACACAAGCGAATAAACCAAGCTTGCCTACAAAAAAGAAAAAAGGACGATTGAAAGAATACCGATGGCCGATTGCAGGCGTTCTTTTCTTGTTCCTCTTGCTAGCTGCCTTTGTGATTCGTCTTCCCTATTATATTGAGATGCCAGGAACGGCAGAAGACATTCGATCGGTCATGACAGTCGATGGAAAAGCGGATACCAAGTCAGGATCCTATGACTTTGTAACCGTGGCAGTGAAAGAAGCGACCCCGGCTGATTTGATCTATGCTTGGGCGACACCTTTTACAGATATCTACTCTGCCAAGGATATGACAGGTGGTAGTTCGAGCCAAGAATTTACACGGATTAACCAATTCTATATGGAAACCTCGCAAAATATGGCCATCTACCAAGGGTTAAAGACAGCTGGAAAAGAAACCCAGATGGACTTTCTTGGTGTTTATGTTATGCAGGTAGCAGATGACTCGACTTTTAAGGGAATCTTGAACATTGCGGATACCGTCACCGGTGTGAATGGCAAGACCTTTAAGAGTTCCAAAGAATTGATTGACTATGTCGGTTCTCAAAAAATTGGCGACCCTGTTTCAGTGACCTATATTGAGGATGGACAAACCAAGACCGCAGACGGAAAGATCATCAAATTGTCTAACGGGAAAAACGGAATCGGGATTAGCCTGATCGACCGGACTGAAGCCAAAGGAGATGTTCCTGTCCAGTTTGCGACTCAAGGGATTGGTGGACCAAGTGCCGGCATGATGTTTAGCCTAGCTATCTACACCCAAGTGGCTGATCCAGATCTTCGTCAGGGACGCCATATTGCAGGGACAGGAACCATTAACCAAGATGGAACGGTTGGCGACATCGGTGGGATTGACAAGAAAGTCGTCGCAGCCGATAAAGAAGGAGCAGAAATTTTCTTTGCCCCTAATAATCCTGTTTCCAAAGAAGAAAAGAAAGCCAATCCCAAGGCCAAATCAAACTATGAAACAGCGAAAGAAGCAGCGAAACAAATTCATTCGAAGATGAAAATTGTCCCCGTCAAAACCCTTCAAGACGCTATTGATTATTTGAAGAAGAATTAGAAGTATCTTGTTAGATCAGTCTCGTACTTGAAAGTACGAGGTAGAGTTGGCAGATAGGAAGATTCACCTTCTAATCAAATTCAAGTTTTTGCTTATCAATCTCTCTATTTTTAGAGGGATTTTTTCTTTATACTGGTATCAGAAAGAAAGGGAGGTAGTGAAATGATTCAAACCAGTTTGTTTTCCATTTCAGTATTCTTAGCGGGAGTTCTATCCTTTTTCTCCCCATGTATTTTGCCACTGATGCCAGTCTATGTAGGGATTCTATTGGATTCTGAACGTGTGAAAACTGTTCGGATTTTTGGAAGAGATATTTCTTGGTACGGCTTGGTGAAGACTCTTTGTTTTATCGCAGGTCTATCAACTGTTTTCCTGATTCTAGGATACGGTGCAGGGGCCCTTGGCCAGGTGCTTTATGCTCCATGGTTTCGCTATCTGCTAGGAGGGATTGTGATCCTATTAGGGATTCACCAAATGGAAGTGATCAATCTGAGACAACTCCAAAAGCAAAAGACCATCCAACTCAATAAGAATCGGGAGCGCAATGAATTCTTCAATGCTTTTCTGATAGGGGTCACCTTCAGTTTTGGTTGGACCCCTTGTGTCGGACCAGTTCTGAGTTCTGTTCTAGCCATTGCCGCTTCTGGAGGAGATGGTGCTTTGCAAGGCGCTCTCCTGATGCTGGTCTATACATTAGGATTGGCGCTCCCCTTCTTAGTCTTGGCTCTAGCTTCTAGCTGGGTTCTACAACATTTTGCTAAACTCAAGCCCCATATGGGAACCTTGAAAAAAATTGGTGGTGCCCTCATCGTCTTGATGGGCATCTTGCTGATGCTAGGAAATCTTAATAGCCTCGCATCCCTGTTTCACTAATCTTGAATGATTAAAGGAGAAAAATCATGAAAAAAATTCTTGCACTTTCTATTGCTACACTTAGCATCGTCACTTTAGCAGCTTGTTCTGGACAGAAATCAGATTCAGATATGAAAAAAACGGACGATAGTAGTATGATGAAGAAGGACGATATGAAGAAGGACGATATGAAGAAGGATGACATGAAGGATTCATCCATGTCCGATGATAAAATGAAAAAAGAAGACATGAAAGATTCATCTATGATGTCTGACAGCAGTTCGGAAATGAAGGACGATATGAAAAAAGATGAGATGAAATCTAGCGATTCAGAAATGAAAAATGAAAAGAGTGAATCATCTGATATGAAATCAGACAAGGAATGAAAGAAGGGAGAGGTCATCTGAGGATGACTTTCTCCTTGTTTAAAGAGGTAATAATGATGAAGAAATTAGCTTTAGTAGCTGCAGGATTTTTGTGTACTGGACTTTTGGGGGCTTGTTCGAGTCAAGGAATGGCTACTTCCAATAAGGACATGAGCCAACAAACAGCCAAAGCTGGGGCTAGGCAACCATCTGGCAAGAAAGTGAAGGATTTTAGCTTGCAAGGAGTGGATGGCAAGACCTACCGCTTATCTGATTACAAAGGGAAGAAAGTTTACCTCAAATTTTGGGCTTCCTGGTGCTCTATTTGCCTGTCGACATTAGAGGATACCAATGAGTTGGCAAAAGAAGAGGCAGGTAAGGATTACGTGGTTTTATCTGTTGTAGCTCCAACCTTTAATGGCGAAAAATCAGCAGCAGATTTCAAAAACTGGTACCAGTCTTTGGATTACAAGGATTTCCCAGTCTTGCTAGATAGTAAAGGGGAACTGCTCAAAGAATATGGGATTCGTTCTTATCCATCGGCACTTTTTATCAATAGTGATGGGACTTTATCGAAGAGTCATATTGGCTATATGAATAAAGAGGATATCCTCAAGACCTTAGAGAACATGCAGTAAGGAGATAGACAATGGAAACAAAGTGGAAAGTGTTTGCTATCCTTCTCGTTGGCTTACTATCGATTGGTTTCTTTTTCTTTAGTAAGGGAGCAAACGGAATGGATCGATCAGAAACAAGTACGGAGAGTATCAAAAAAGCATCGATGAGTCAGACTCCAGTAGCCAAAAAGGAAACAAAGGAAAAGGTTGATCCAAAGGATCAGCGTGAAATTTATTTGGCTGGTGGTTGCTTCTGGGGTGTGGAAGAGTATTTTTCCCGTGTTCCGGGTGTCATTGATGCCGAATCAGGTTATGCCAATGGAAAAGGGGATACCACCAAGTATGAATTAGTCCCTCAAACAGGCCATGCTGAAACAGTTCATATCACTTACAATGTCAAGCAGGTATCTCTGAAAGAATTGCTCCTGCATTATTTCCGGATTATCGACCCAACGTCGAAGAATCGTCAAGGAAATGATCAAGGGACTCAATACCGAACAGGTGTCTATTATGTCTCTCAAGAGGATCTTCCAACTATTAACCAAGTCTTTGAAGAGGTAGCAAAAAAATACGACAAACCGTTAGCAGTGGAAAAAGAGCCACTGACCAATTTCATCAAGGCTGAGGACTACCACCAGGATTATCTAAAGAAACATCCGAATGGGTACTGCCATATCGATGTCAATCAGGCTTCTTATCCTGTTATTGATGCTAGTCGCTACTCCAAGCCAAGCGATGAGGAAATCAAAAAGAAGTTATCTCCCGAAGAGTATGCGGTGACACAAAAAAATGATACTGAACGTGCCTTCTCCAATCGTTACTGGGATCAGTTTGATGCCGGTATTTATGTAGATGTCGTGACCGGTGAGCCCCTCTTTTCCTCTAAGGATAAATTTGATTCTGGTTGTGGTTGGCCAAGCTTTAGCCGACCGATCAGTCCGGATGTGGCAACCTACAAGGAAGATAAGAGTTTCAATATGACTCGGACAGAGGTTCGGAGTCGAGTAGGAAATTCCCATCTAGGCCACGTCTTTACTGATGGACCTAAGGAAAAAGGCGGCCTTCGCTATTGCATCAATAGCTTGTCAATCAAATTCATCCCTAAAGCAGAGATGGTGGAAAAGGGCTACGGTTATTTATTGGACTATGTCTGAGACATTTGGAACTACAATTTGCTATAATAAGCCTAGCAAAAATAAGTAGGTGAAAGACATGTATGCGATCATGATTGTGGAAGATGAAGAGCTTATCCGGCAGGGACTGACTTCCTTAGTGGATTATGAACAGTTTGGAATGACCGTCATCAACCAGGCAGAAAATGGCCGTGAGGCCTGGGAGAAGTTTCAAGATCAACCAGCCGATATCCTTCTAACCGATATTAATATGCCACAAATGAATGGCTTGGATCTGGCCCGTCTCGTCAAAGAGCAGTCTCCGTCTTGTCATATCATTTTTTTGACAGGTTATGATGACTTTGAGTTTGCGAGGAAAGCCATCAAGTTAGGTGCAGATGATTATTTGCTGAAGCCTTTTTCAAAAGATGATATCGAAGAGATGTTAGCAAAGGTGAAAGGAAAACTCGATCAAGAGCGAAAAAAGGCGCAAGTCGAAGATTTGGTCAGTCATGGTTATTCAACAGACTTAGAAGAAGCCATTCATGCTCGTTTAGCAGATTCCCAGTTAACCCTGAAGGATTTGGCCTATCAACTTGGTTTCAGTCCCTCTTATCTAAGTGTATTGATCAAGAAAAAATTGGGACTTCCCTTTCAAGAATACCTTATCCAGGAGCGAATGAAGAAGGCTCGGCTCTTGCTTCTCACGACAGATTTAAAGATTTATGAGATCGCCGATCAGGTTGGTTTTGAAGATATGAACTATTTTTCTCAACGCTTTAAGCAGGTTGTTGGGGTGACGCCAAGGCAGTACAAAAAAGGAGAGCATGAATGAAACGATATCCCTTGCTGATTCAGCTGGTCCTCTACTTTTTTCTCTTCATTCTCCTACTTTTTGGTCTCATCGGTAGCCTTTACTATCAAACGAGTTCAGGGGCGATCCGCCAGCTAACGGAGCGGACGACAAGAAATAGTATCGACCAAAGTAGTCAGTTTATCACGTCTTATCTAAAAAAATTAAAGCAGACCACAACAGTGCTTAGTAAGGAACAGGCTGTTCGCCAATTTGCCCAAGATAGAAGTGCGGATCAAGAAACGGTTCAGCACTTGATGCGAACGATGATTGAAACGGATCCGGACCTGGTCTCAGCGGTCTTGGTGACCAAGGACGGACGTCTGGTAGCGACAGATACCAAAATCAGCATGCAGACTTCTTCAGATATGATGAATGAAAGTTGGTATCAAGAGGCGATTAAGGAAAGAGCCATGCCGGTCTTGACGCCAGCTCGAAAGGAATCCTTGACCTCGGAAAAAGAAAAATGGGTGGTTTCTATTACCCAAGAAGTGGTCGATCAGACTGGTCAAAATCTCGGAGTAGTACGCTTGGATATTGGCTACGATAGCCTTCAGGCTTACTTGGATCACCTTCAACTAGGGAAACAAGGCTTTAGTTTTATCATTAATCAAAAGCATGAGTTTGTCTACCATCCTAAAAAAGCGGTCTATTCCTCCAGCCAAGAGATGCAGGCCATGCAGCCCTATATTGCTGTGACAGATGGTTATGCTAAAGGAGGACAGAATTTTATCTATCAGGTTCCGATTCCAGATAGTGATTGGACCTTGATTGGAGTAGCTTCACTTGAAGGACTTCAGATGCTTCAGTCGCAACTCCTATACTCTTTCATTGGCCTAGGATTACTAGCTTTGATCATGTGTTTGATAGGGATCGGCTTTGTTCTGCGTTTGTGGATCAAACCCTTACGAGACCTTCAGACCATCATTTTGAGGATTGGAGCAGGAGAAGCTCACGTGAGGGCTGTAGCCAAAGGATCTCCAGAATTGGTGGACCTCGCTCAAGCTTTTAATGCCATGTTGGACCAAATCGATAACCTCATGCAACAGGTTAAGGAAGAGGAGCAAAACGCGCGGCGTTATGAGTTGCGGGCACTTTCGGCTCAGATTAATCCGCATTTCCTCTACAATACTTTGGATACGATTGTCTGGATGGCAGAGTTTAATGATAGTCGGCGCGTGGTCAACATCACTAAGTCTCTGGCTCAATATTTTCGACTGGCTCTCAACCAAGGCCAGGAACAAATCCTGCTGAGAGATGAAATTGACCATGTCCGCCAGTATCTTTTCATTCAGAAGCAACGTTATGGAGAAAAGCTCAACTATGAAATTCTAGAAGATAAACGGTTGAGCGACTATCAGCTCCCCAAATTAGTGCTTCAACCCTTAGTGGAAAATGCGATTTACCATGGTATTAAGGAGATCGATCGGCCTGGTCTCATTCGAGTGACAACTGAAGTCAGTGGAGACTACGCTTGCGTATCGATTTTTGACAATGGACGAGGGTTTGACCGATCAGAATCAACAGCCCAAACCCTTCTTCGTTTAGGAGGTGTTGGCTTGAAAAATGTGGACCAACGATTGCGTCTTCAATTTGGCGAAGCCTATCATATGGAGATCGATTCTAAAGCCGATAGCTATACCAAAATTACTCTATTTTTACCCCTTTCATCATCTGATGAACATGTATAGAGACAAAGATTGCCTTCTTTGTCTCTTTTTCCTTTTGGAAACTTTCAATGTTGAATTTCAACTCTTTTCTAGTCAAATCTGACGCAAGTCATCAAATTTATGATAGAATAAAGTGTTACAGTAAATAGATTTTGATGAAGGAACACTATGCGAAAAGAGATTGACCCTGAATTATATAATTACAATAAATTTCCTGGACCTGTGTTTCGTCAGGTAGGAGACCAGATCCTTTCAGAAAACCTCACTTTTGAGTTGTTAAAAAATGAGAAGGAAGCATTTGATGCGACCGTTTTTGGTCAACGATTTTCTGAGATTTTAACTAAATTTGATTACATTGTTGGTGATTGGAGCAATGAGCAGTTGCGCTTGCGTGGCTTCTATAAGGAAGAACGCAATGTTGCAACGATGGATAAACTAAGTCGCTTAGACGATTATTTGTTAGAATATTGTAGCTATGGTTGTGCTTATTTTGTCCTTGAAAATAAGGAGCCTCATCGTGCTTCCTTTGATAAGAAATCACCGGTCAAAAAAGCTCAATCAGAAGAGAGAGAGCCTAAGAAGCGTTCGCGCAATCGTAAACAAAAAGATCGTTTCCAAAAACGAGAACGCGACAAGGGACAGTCAACGAATAACTCGAAAAAAACAAGACCGTCTGCTGAAACTAAAAAAACAACGAAGACGAACAACAAACGTCATTTTGTGATTCGTCAAAAAGAGGAGTAAGAGAAAATGAAACCATCCATTTATAGTTTGACACGCCAAGAGATGATTGATTGGGCAGAAGAAAACGGCGAAAAGAAATTCCGTGCAGCCCAAATCTGGGAATGGCTCTATCGTAAACGTGTCCAGTCTTTCGAAGAAATGACCAACCTTTCTAAGGACTTAATTGCGAAGTTAAATGATCAATTCGTTGTCAACCCACTCAAACAACGGATCGTGCAAGAGTCAGCAGATGGAACGGTCAAGTACCTCTTTGAATTGCCAGACGGCATGTTGATTGAAACCGTCTTGATGCGTCAGCACTATGGTTTATCTGTTTGTGTAACGACTCAGGTCGGATGCAATATCGGTTGTACCTTCTGTGCTTCAGGTTTGATCAAAAAACAACGCGATTTGAACAATGGGGAAATCGTGTCTCAAATCATGTTGGTCCAAAAATACTTTGACGAACGGGGTCAAGATGAACGGGTCAGCCATATCGTTGTCATGGGGATCGGAGAACCATTTGACAACTATAACAACGTCTTGAAATTTATCCGGACCGTCAACGATGATAAAGGTCTAGCGATTGGGGCTCGTCATATTACCGTATCAACTTCTGGTTTGGCCCATAAAATTCGCGACTTTGCAAATGAAGGTGTGCAGATCAATTTGGCGGTATCTCTACATGCTCCAAACAACGACTTGCGCTCTAGCATCATGAAGATCAACCGGGCTTTCCCAATTGAAAAATTGTTTGCAGCGATTGAATACTATATCGAAACCACGAACCGTCGGGTGACCTTTGAGTACATCATGTTGAATGAAGTCAATGATGGGGTTGAGCAAGCCTTAGAGTTGGCAGAATTGCTCAAGAATATCAAGAAATTGTCTTATGTTAACTTGATTCCTTATAATCCTGTCAGTGAGCATGACCAATATAGCCGGAGTCCAAAAGAACGGGTTATGGCCTTCTATGATACCTTGAAAAAACAAGGTGTCAACTGTGTGGTGCGTCAAGAGCACGGTACAGATATTGATGCTGCCTGTGGCCAATTGCGTTCAAATACGATGAAACGAGATCGGGAGAAAGCGATTGTTGAACATGCGCAACCTTAAACAAGGGCTGATGGATCAAACAGAACTAACAAAGAGAGGAAGAAGGCTGTTACAGAGTGGCAGCTTCTTCTATTTTATCCTCTTGTGCCTGATGTGCTTTTTGCCTCAACAGCCAGAGCCGGGTATGGAAACACCGGGAATTCAACATTTTGGTCGCATCGTCGTCCTACTGGTTCCACTGAATTCGTTGATGAATTTTGGCCAGATCACCAGTGTCATCCAACTCATTAAGGTTATTCTACAAAACGTAGCCAATGTCTTTTTGTTAAGCCCGCTGGTCTTTCAACTTCTCTGGCTATGGCCCTGGTTGAGGAGTCGCAAAAGGGTCTTGTTCTTCGGCTTTGCCATGAGCTTGTGGATTGAATCTAGCCAAGTTCTCTTAGATCTTTTGTTTGATGCCAATCGTGTCTTTGAGCTAGATGATTTGTGGACCAATACCTTAGGGGCTTACTTGGCTTATCTAGTATTTCAGTATCTCCGAGCACGATTGCTAGCAGAAGATGGAAAAATATAAAATCCGAACATTTTAGCGCCTTTTTAAAATTTTTGTTGACAAAATCAGAAGCGGGAGCTATAATAGCTTCAAGACATCAGAAAAGTAGAGATTTTTCTCACTTCCAGGGAGCTTGTGGTGATTGCGAACAAGCAGTGGTAAATCTTGAAATGGGCTGATGCGTTTATGATGATGAATTTGAAACAATAAAAATTCGGTGAGCACACCTTATCGTGCACCCTGTTGTTAGACAGGTCAGAGATGTAGGAGAAAGACTATCTTCCTACAATGGAGGTGGCACCGCGGTATCGAATCGTCCTCACACAGATTTTTCTGTGTGAGGTTTTTTGTATCTCAAAGGAACCCAGTGAGACTGCAGCTCAAAGGGCCAGCGAGAGAAAAGGATCATAAACAGGATTGAAGATATAGAAAAGAGGACACAATCATGACAGAAACAAAAGGCTATTTCGGACAATTTGGTGGATCTTTCGTACCAGAACCCATTCAAAACTTGCTCAATCAATTAGAGGAAACCTTTGAACAGTATAAAAATGACCCAGAATTTATTGCAGAATACAAACATTATTTGAAAGACTATTCTGGACGCGAAACACCACTCTACTTTGCAGAAAGTTTAACAGAGCATTTAGGTGGGGCAAAAATTTATTTGAAGCGCGAAGACTTGAATCACCTAGGTTCGCACAAATTGAATAACGTCTTGGGGCAAATTCTCTTGGCTAAGCGCATGGGCAAAACACGCGTGATTGCTGAAACAGGAGCTGGTCAACACGGTGTAGCTACAGCAGCTGCGGCAGCTAAATTTGGTATGGCCTGTGATGTCTACATGGGGGCAGAAGACGTGGAGCGTCAACGTCTCAATGTCTTCCGCATGGAAATGATGGGGGCAACCGTTCATGCGGTTGAAACAGGAACCAAGACCTTGAAAGACGCCGTTGATGCTGCGTTTGGAGCATGGATGGCAGACCTCGATGCCTTTTACGTTTTGGGTTCTGCTGTTGGACCTCACCCTTACCCAACCATTGTGCATGAATTCCAAAAAGTGATCAGCGAAGAGTCTAAACGTCAAATCTTGGAAAAAGAAGGTCGTTTGCCAGACTATGTGATTGCCTGTGTTGGTGGTGGCTCCAATGCCATCGGTGCCTTTTCTGAATATGTCGCAGAAGAGGAAGTCGGTTTGGTTGGGGTAGAAGCTGCTGGTCATGGCTTGGATACCGATCAGCACGCCGCTACCATGACCAAAGGGACTGTAGGAGTTGTCGATGGCATGAAGACTTATGCTGTCTTTGGCGAAGATGGAAAAGTAGCGCCAGTTTACTCGATTTCTGCTGGTTTGGATTACCCAGGGGTTGGTCCAGAGCATGCTTTCTTTAAAGATTCTGGTCGTGTAGAATATGTAGCAGCGACAGATGATGAAGCGGTTCAAGCTCTTCTTCTTCTCAGTAAGACAGAAGGGATCCTTCCAGCCATTGAAAGCTCACACGCGATTGCAGAAGCGGTCAAACGTGCTCCACAATTGGATAAAGACAAGATCATCATCATCAACGTTTCTGGACGTGGGGATAAGGACGTGGCTGCTATTGCCGATTATTTGGAAGCAAAAGCTGCAAAATAAGAAGAACTTATCTAAAAAACATCGTATAAAGAAGTAAAACGTGATAACTGAGAAAGAGACAGGGAACAAAGGGAATCCGGTCTCTTTCTTTTTTGAGGACAAAGAAGAGAATGCCTAAGATGGATGAGATCTGGATGAGAAGGAGGATCTTGGTAGAAGAAAAGCTGAGTGAGAAGGTGGCGAGTAAGAGAAAATCTCCCGCCCCCATTCCAATAAAGAAAAAGTGGGCACCGATCGCAAGGAGTAAAAAGACCAGCATGAGGAGATTACTACCGGATAAAAAGAGGACTAAGGCATGGAGACAACACCAGATGGCCAAGGGGTATTCCATAAAGCGTAGGTCATAGATGGCTAAAACAGCAGATCCGAGTAACGTCAGAAGTTGAGGCAGAGAAAGAAAACCATTGGCACAGGCTAAGAAGATCAGGCCACTCCAGATCTCAAAAAGGCAGTACCAAAATGGGTAGGTCTGATGACAATAGCGACAGCGAAAACGATGCAGTAGTTGCGAGATAATGGGGATGAGATCCCAAACTCCAAGGACGTGCTGGCAGTGATCGCAATGACTGCGAGGAGTGAGAATGGATTGGTTTGGGAAGCGATCGACCACTAGTCCCAAAAAAGAGGCGAAACAAGTACCGATGGTAAAAAAATAAAAGTTGATCATACTTATTTATTCGTAAACAAATCGAAAAATGTCATCATTTACTTGAAAATCTTGTAAAGCCTTTCTAAATTTGATACAATAATGAACATGAAAAACCTGTATGATGTTCAACAATTTTTAAAACGTTTTGGAATCATCATTTACGTAGGGAAGCGCCTCTATGACATCGAATTGATGAAAATTGAGCTTCAACGTCTTTATGATGCAGGCTTGATGGAGCGGCTCGATTATTTAGAAGCTGAAACTGTTTTAAGAAGAGAGCACAAACAAGAATTAGAATTTTTGAAAAAGAGTGAGGTAGAGTGATGGGAAATATCATTTTTTGGTTGGTTGTTTTAGGAGTAGTTGGGTGGATGGCCTTTAATTATTTCCGCATCCGTAAAGCTGCTAAATTTGTGGACAATGCTGCTTTTGAAGAGTTGATTCGTAAAGGGCAGTTGATTGACTTGCGAGAGCCAGTTGAGTTTCATGCAAAGCATATTTTAGGAGCGCGCAACATTCCTTCTACTCAGTTGAAGTTGAGCCTTGCGGCCTTGCGCAAAGACAAACCGATTTTGCTCTATGAGAATAGCCGTAGTTCTCGTGTGACCAATGCGGCCCTCTATCTCAAGAAACAGGGCTATACAGACATTTATGTCTTGTCTTATGGTCTTGATTCTTGGAATGGGAAAGTGAAAAAAGACGCCTAATAAAAGAGAGTGGGATAGAAATCGGTCATTCGTTAGAATTCGATTTCGTCGTCCCACCTCCGCACAGTTGAGTAGGGCTGTAAAAACTGATGAAATCAGCGTAGTAGAGCCCACTCAACCACTGCGTCTTACTCGACAATCCAAAAACAATTAAGAGGCTAGGACTTTTGTCCTAGCCTCTTAATTGTTTTTTCAAGGAAATCTTTGACCCAAGTGAGCTCTACCTCATTCAAAGGCCGGCTTTCGCCAGGTGCTAACTGAGGATTCAAGGTGAAGGGACCAAAAGACAAGCGTTTTAAGGTCATTACTTTGACTCCAATGGCCAAAAACATCTTTTTTACTTGGTGGTATTTTCCTTCTGAGATTCGGACCTGGGCCTTGCTGTAGCTGGGGTGGCTTTCTAGAATGGTCAAGGAAGCAGGTTTGCAGATAGGGCCGTCCGTGAATGAAATCCCATTCTGAAATTGTTCGATGTGGGCTGCATAGAGCGGACCATTGACTTCTACCTCATAGACCTTCTCCACATGGTATTGAGGATGGAGCAGTTGAAAGCCTAGGGGACCATTATCTGTGATGAGGAGTAAGCCACTCGTATCACGATCGAGGCGACCAAGAGGATAGAGGTCTGGGTACTCTTGCTGAGGGTCCACTAGATCGATCACCGTTGGATGGTGGGCGTCTCTTTTAGCGGTAACTGCCCCGATAGGTTTATGGAGCATGAAGTAGTGGTGACGCGGTTCTTGAATGATCCAATCCTCTATTTGGATCTGTTGGAGTCCAGGGTCGACGTTTTGCGACAGTTTTTTAGCTGGTAGGTGATCGACCAAGATTTGCCTTCGGGCTAGAAGTTGTTTGATGTCTTTGCGAGCGTACTGATGGTCTGCCATCAATTGATCTAATCTCATGGGAGCCTCTTTTTCTGAAATTCTTATCATCAGTGTATCATGAAAAGAAAAGGAAATCGAGTCGGAGAAAAGAAATGAAGATGAAAACATTTACAACTAGCTGAACTGTGTTTTTTAGATAGGACTGTGGTATAATTGTTCAGTTAGAAATATTATTTAAAATTTTATAGAGGAAATCATGACAAAATTAAGAGAAGATATTCGTAACGTTGCGATCATTGCCCACGTTGACCATGGTAAAACAACCTTGGTAGACGAATTGTTGAAACAATCGCACACCTTGGATGAACGTAAAGAATTGCAAGAACGTGCAATGGACTCAAACGATCTTGAAAAAGAACGTGGAATTACCATTCTTGCTAAAAATACAGCCGTTGCTTATAACGGAACTCGGATCAATATCATGGACACACCAGGACACGCGGACTTTGGTGGAGAAGTGGAACGGATCATGAAAATGGTTGATGGGGTTGTATTGGTCGTTGATGCCTACGAAGGAACCATGCCTCAGACGCGTTTCGTATTGAAAAAAGCCTTGGAACAAGACCTTGTTCCGATCGTTGTAGTCAACAAAATCGACAAACCATCTGCTCGTCCAGAAGAAGTTGTAGATGAAGTTCTTGAACTGTTCATCGAATTGGGTGCGGATGACGACCAATTGGAATTCCCAGTTGTTTATGCATCAGCGATCAATGGAACCTCTTCACTTTCAGATGATCCAGCTGATCAAGAGCACACAATGGCACCAATCTTTGATACCATCATTGATCATATCCCAGCTCCAGTTGATAACTCAGATGAGCCCCTTCAATTCCAAGTATCCCTGCTTGATTACAACGACTTCGTTGGACGTATCGGTATCGGACGTGTCTTCCGTGGCACTGTAAAAGTTGGGGACCAAGTAACCCTTTCTAAATTGGATGGAACGACTAAGAACTTCCGTGTTACCAAACTCTTTGGTTTCTTTGGTTTGGAACGTCGTGAGATTCAAGAAGCTAAAGCTGGTGACTTGATCGCTATCTCTGGTATGGAAGATATCTTCGTTGGAGAAACCATCACACCGACAGATGCAGTTGAAGCTCTTCCAATCCTTCACATCGATGAACCAACGCTTCAAATGACTTTCTTGGTCAACAACTCACCATTTGCTGGTCGCGAAGGAAAATGGGTAACCTCTCGTAAAGTCGAAGAACGCTTGCAAGCAGAATTGCAAACAGACGTCTCTCTTCGTGTTGACCCAACTGATTCACCTGATAAATGGACAGTTTCAGGACGCGGGGAATTGCACTTGTCTATCTTGATCGAAACCATGCGTCGTGAAGGATACGAATTGCAAGTATCTCGTCCAGAAGTTATCATCAAGGAAATTGATGGTGTCAAATGTGAACCATTTGAGCGCGTGCAAATCGATACACCAGAAGAATACCAAGGATCTGTTATCCAAAGCCTTTCTGAACGTAAAGGTGAAATGTTAGATATGATCGCAACTGGTAACGGTCAAACTCGTTTGGTCTTCCTTGTTCCAGCGCGTGGTTTGATTGGATACTCAACAGAGTTCTTGTCAATGACACGTGGTTACGGAATCATGAACCACACCTTTGACCAGTACTTGCCAGTGATTCCAGGAGAAATCGGTGGACGTCACCGTGGTGCTCTTGTCTCAATCGATAACGGAAAAGCAACCACTTACTCTATCATGTCTATCGAAGAACGTGGTACGATCTTTGTCAATCCAGGTACAGAAGTTTACGAAGGAATGATCATTGGGGAAAACTCTCGTGAGAACGACTTGACTGTAAACATTACGAAAGCAAAACAAATGACCAACGTTCGTTCAGCTACTAAAGACCAAACAGCGGTTATCAAGACTCCTCGTATCTTGACCTTGGAAGAATCTCTTGAGTTCTTGAACGACGATGAGTACATGGAAGTAACACCTGAATCTATCCGTTTGCGGAAACAAATCTTGAACAAAGCAGAACGCGAAAAAGCAAATAAAAAGAAAAAATCAGCAGCTGCTGAATAATACGAAAAGAAAGGGGAAACAAAATGGTCTATTTTATCTTAGGGATTTTGATTCTCCTTTTTTATCTTTTTATGACCCCAAAGAGTATCCGTGGCACGTTAGATAGTGTGGTATTGGTTATTTTGATCGTCTCGATTATCGTTCTCACTTGCCTTGCTATTTTTCAAATTTTTCAATTACCATCTGAATTTTTTGTCGGTGCCTTTCTCGCCTCTATTGGTTATCTAGCTTTAGTGGATATTTCAAAAATGACAACCAAACAGAAAAATAAACGATGACGTGATTTTTAAAGCCCTTTGGGCTTTTTAATTTTGCTAAAAAAAGGTAAAATAGAGAGTGATAAAAATGGAGCGAAGAAATCATGAAATTTGTGAAACAATTTGAAAATAAAAAGGTTCTTGTATTAGGTTTGGCCAAGTCAGGCGAGTCAGCTGCCCGTTTGTTGGAGCGCTTAGGAGCGATTGTGACCGTCAATGATGGCAAACCTTTTGAAGAAAATCCAGCAGCACAAAGTTTACTGGAAGAAGGGATTAAAGTTGTGACAGGAGGCCACCCTCTGGAGTTGTTGGATGAAGACTTTGCGGTCATGGTCAAAAATCCAGGAATCCCTTATACGAATCCGATGGTCGAAAAAGCGCTTGAAAAGGGTATTCCAGTCCTTACTGAAGTAGAATTGGCTTATCTTATTTCGGATGCGCCAATTATTGGGATTACAGGATCAAACGGAAAAACGACGACGACAACCATGATCGGGGAAGTCTTGACGGCTGCTGGTCAAGGTGGTCTATTGTCTGGGAATATTGGTTTTCCAGCCAGTCAAGTCGCACAAACAGCGACAGAAAAGGAAGTTCTGGTCATGGAATTATCTTCTTTCCAATTGATGGGAATTGAAGCCTTCCATCCAGAGATTGCAGTGATTACCAACCTCATGCCAACCCATATCGATTATCATGGTTCTTTTGAAAATTATGTAGCTGCTAAATGGAATCTTCAAAAGAATATGACAGAAAAAGATGTTATTGTATTGAACTTCAATCAAGACTTGGCTAAGGAACTCGCTACAAAAACCAAGGCAAGGGTCCTTCCATTTTCTACAATCGAAAAGGTGGACGGTGCTTATTTGGAAGATGGACTTCTCAAGTTTAAGGGAGAAGTTGTTATGCGAGCAGATGAACTGGGAGTTCCAGGTAGCCACAATGTAGAGAATGCCTTGGCAACGATTGCTGTTGCAAAAGTCCGAGGAGTGGATAACCAAGTCATTAAAGAAACCTTATCGGCCTTTGGGGGAGTGAAACACCGTCTTCAATATGTGGATGAAATTCAAGGTGTCAAATTCTATAATGATAGTAAATCGACCAATATTTTAGCAACACAAAAAGCTCTTTCTGGTTTTGATAACAACAAGGTGATCTTGATTGCAGGGGGGCTCGATCGTGGCAATGAATTTGATGAATTGGTGCCTCACATTACTGGCCTAAAGGAAATGGTGATTCTAGGGGAATCGGCTCCTCGAGTGAAACGCGCAGCCGATAAAGCAGGCGTCCCTTATGTCGATGCGGCAGATGTAGCAGATGCTACAAAGAAAGCCTTTGACTTGGCTAGCCCTGGAGATGTTGTGCTACTAAGTCCTGCTAATGCCAGCTGGGATATGTATCCGAATTTTGAAGTGCGTGGGGATGAATTCCTTGCTACAGTAAAAGGGTTGAAATAAGATGAAAAAAATAATGTTTACTGGTGGGGGAACCGTGGGACATGTGACCCTTAATCTCCTCTTGATTCCAAAATTTATCGAAGATGGATGGGAAGTCCATTATATTGGGGACAAAAAAGGAATCGAATACCAAGAGATCAAAAAGTCTGGATTAGAGGTACGATTCCATTCGATTGCAACAGGGAAATTGCGTCGCTATTTCTCTTTCCAAAATATGATGGATGTTTTCAAGGTAGCATGGGGAACGCTTCAATCCATAGCAATCCTACTTCGTGTGCGTCCACAAGTTCTCTTCTCAAAAGGTGGATTTGTATCGGTGCCACCGGTGATCGCAGCCCGTCTCACTCGTGTACCAGTCTATATCCATGAGTCTGATCTTTCTATGGGATTGGCCAATAAAATTGCTTATAAATTTGCTACCAAGATGTACACGACCTTCGAGCAAGCTCATGGTTTGACAAAGAGTGCACATATCGGTGCGGTGACCAAGGTCACAGATCCTATTTCTCCAACTTCAGAAGTTTTAGAAGAAAAAACAAAAGGATTCAGAAAAGAGTTGCCGACCCTTTTATTTGTCGGAGGATCAGCAGGTGCGCGTGTCTTTAATGAATTTGTGACAGAGCATCAAGCAGAGCTCTTGCAACAATACAATATCATCAATTTAACGGGCGATTCAACATTGAATCAGGCTGAGGGTGGCTTGTATCGAGTAGATTATGTAACCGATCAGTATTTGCCCATGCTCCAGAAGGCCGATTTAGTGGTGACTAGAGGTGGGGCCAATACCTTGTTTGAACTCTTGGCCATGAATAAACTCCACCTGATTGTACCGCTAGGAAAAGAAGCCAGCCGTGGCGATCAGATTGAAAATGCCCAGTATTTTGTGGATAAAGGTTATGCAGAGCAATTGCAGGAAGATCAATTGACGCTCGAAAACTTTAATGAAACCATTCAAGAAATGTTGAAGCAAAGCCAAGTCTACCACCAAGCAATGGAAAAATCGACTGAACTCCTTTCACTAGCCGATTTTTATGGCCTGCTTCAAAAAGATATCAGTAAGGGAAAAGATGACGGACGACAATAAAAAAACACCAACGGATGACAAAATTACAGAATTGTCAGCCTGGCAAAAAAGAAATAAAGAATATTTAGAAAAAAAAGCCTTAGAAAAAACGGAAGAGTCTAAAGCTGTGGAAACTGAAAGAGAAGAAGCAAAAGAAAACGAAGATCTTTCAGAAAAAGAAATAGCTTCTGTCTCAGAGGAAGAAACAGACGAAATAAAAGAGTCTGAAGAGGAAAATGAATCTGAAGTCGAAGAGGATCCAGAAACGGATGGGGAAGGTTCAGATGGAGAAAAATACGATCCAGCTATAGAGGAGCTAGATCGTTTAGAGAAGCAAGTGAAAAAGCCTTCATTTTTTGAACGCTTGAAGACGAAAAAATCGAAGAAGGAACCGGCAGTGGCAAAACGTCATATCTATCGTGCCCTTCCTGTTTTAGGGATTAGCTCGTTGGTTGCACTTCTTTCTATTTATTTCTTAAGTCCTTTATCTACACAAAAAGTGATTGAATTTTCTGGAAACAAATTGGTTGACCAGCAACAATTGTATAAAAAAAGCCAGATCAAAGAAGAAGATTATACTCTGACGACCTTTATTCATAAGTCGATTTATGAACAGAATATGAAAGCAGCTAGCCCGTGGATCAAAGAAATACATATGAATTATCACTTTCCAGTGACCTTTAAGGTCAATGTGACAGAACATAAAGTGGTTGCTTATTATGTTACGGGAGAAGATCACTACCCAGTATTAGAAAACGGTGAGGTCGTTGAAATAGTCACTCCAACGTCTGAATTACCGTCTTCTTATATTAGTTTGAAGTTTTCAGATCGGGAATTGATTAGACAATTTGTAAAAGAAATGTCGTCCATTTCCTCTTCAATCACCAATGGTATTGTTTCTGTTGATTTGACACCTAGTAAGGTAACGAAGGATCTGGTAACTATTACCATGAAAAATGAAAATAAAATCTTGGTTCCTATTTCGCAAATTAACCGAAAACTTTCTTACTACAAGGCTATCAGTAAACAATTGGATGATGCTTCAACTATTGATATGGAAGCAGGGATTTTCAGCTATAGCGAACAATCGATCGCGGATGCGAAAGAGCAGGCTGAAAAAGAGAAGGCCGAAAAGGAGAAAGCTGAAGCTTCCGAAAACCAAGGAGAACATTCTGAGGAATCAACGCAAGAGTCAAATACAGAGGAACGGAATCCTTCAGGAAATGACTAAAGCCCATAAATTATCTCAAATAATTAAAGAAAAAATGTCCATTATATGCTTCTTTGTGATATAATGAAGTTTGGATAGTTCTAACCAAAAGGGCTATAAATAGATGTAAAGTGAAAAAAAATAAAGAGAGAGGACTGGTGTAATGGCTAGAGACGGCTTTTTTACAGGTTTAGATATCGGTACTAGTTCAATAAAAGTATTGGTGGCAGAACATGTCAACGGAGAAATGAATGTAATTGGAGTCAGCAATGCAAAAAGTGCTGGCGTCAAAGATGGAATTATAGTAGATATCGAAGCTGCTTCAACTGCAATTAAAAATGCAATCAGCCAAGCTGAAGAAAAAGCAGGGATTTCAATCAATCTAGTCAATGTTGGGTTGCCTGCAAACTTACTACAAATCGAAGCAACTCAAGGAATGATTCCAGTCACAAGTGATTCGAAAGAAATCACAGATGCAGATGTTGAAAATGTTGTCAAATCTGCACTCACAAAAAGTATGACACCGGATCGTGAGGTAATCACCTTCATTCCTGAAGAATTCACAGTAGATGGTTTCCAAGGAATTCGCGATCCACGTGGAATGATGGGAATCCGACTTGAAATGCGTGGACTTCTTTATACAGGGCCACGTACCATTTTGCACAATTTGCGTAAAACAGTTGAACGTGCAGGCTTACAAGTTGAAAACATCATTATTTCACCACTTGCTATGATCAAAACAGTCTTGAACGAAGGTGAACGTGAATTCGGAGCAACAGTGATTGATCTGGGTGGTGGCCAAACAACAGTAGCATCTGTTCGTAGCCAAGAACTTCAATTTACAAATATTTACCAAGAAGGTGGCGATTACGTTACCAAAGATATTTCTAAGGTATTGAAGACTTCTCAAAAATTGGCAGAAGGCTTGAAGTTCAACTACGGTGAAGCCTATGTTCCATCTGCTGGAAACGAAGTATTCCATGTAGAAGTCATTGGTGAAGTAGAGCCAGTTGAAGTTACAGAGAAGTACTTAGCTGAAATCATTTCGGCACGTATCAAACACATTTTTGAGCAAATCAAACAAGACCTTGAGAGAAGACATTTATTGGATCTTCCTGGAGGTATTGTGATTATCGGTGGAGGTGCGATCCTTCCTGGTGTTGAAGAATTGGCTCAAGAAGTCTTTGGTGTAAATGTAAAATTATTTGTTCCAAATCAAATTGGAATTCGCAATCCAGCCTTTGCCCACGTGATTAGTTTGTCTGAATATGCAGGCAATTTGACAGATGTGGACATTCTTGCTCAGGCTGCTGTGCATGGAGACCAACGTCTTCGCCAGCAACCAATTCAATTTGATCGACCAGCTCAACCTCAAGCACAACCGCAACCTGCTATTCCAGCACAACCGGTAGTACCAGCTTACAGTGCTGAAAAGATCGAATCTCCAGTAGCTGCACCAGAAATTCCTGCAGCGAATAGTGATAGCAATCAAGAACAAAAAGCTACATTCACAGACCGAATGAAAAATTTAATCGGTAATATGTTTGATTAAGGAGTGTAAGTATTTATGACATTTTCATTTGACACAGCAGCGGCACAAGGTGCAGTAATTAAAGTAATCGGTGTCGGTGGCGGTGGCGGTAACGCCATCAATCGTATGATTGACGAAGGCGTTGCCGGTGTAGAATTCATCGCAGCTAATACAGATGTTCAAGCACTTTCAAGTGCAAAAGCTGAAACAGTTATCCAATTGGGTCCAAAATTGACTCGTGGATTGGGTGCTGGAGGTCAACCTGAAGTTGGTCGTAAGGCGGCTGAAGAAAGCGAAGAAGTGTTAACAGAGGCTTTGCAAGGTGCAGACATGGTCTTCATTACTGCAGGGATGGGTGGAGGATCTGGTACAGGTGCTGCACCAGTCATCGCTCGTATTGCCAAAGCTGTAGGTGCTTTGACAGTAGCGGTTGTCACTCGTCCATTCGGGTTTGAAGGTTCAAAACGTGGCAACTTCGCTATTGAAGGGATTAATGAACTTCGCGAACATGTTGACACATTGTTGATTATTTCTAATAACAACTTACTTGAAATTGTGGACAAGAAGACACCGCTTCTTGAAGCTTTGAGTGAAGCAGACAACGTTCTTCGTCAAGGTGTTCAAGGGATCACTGACTTGATCACAAGTCCTGGATTGATTAACCTTGACTTTGCAGACGTGAAGACCGTTATGGAAAACAAAGGGAATGCCCTCATGGGTATTGGTGTTGGTAGCGGTGAAGAACGCGTTATCGAAGCGGCTCGTAAAGCCATTTACTCTCCACTTCTTGAAACTACAATTGATGGTGCAGAAGACGTGATCGTCAACGTAACAGGTGGTTTGGATATGACATTGATCGAAGCTGAAGAAGCTTCAGAAATTGTAAACCAAGCTGCAGGTCACGGAGTGAACATCTGGTTGGGTACATCTATCGATGAAACCCTTAAAGATGAAATCCGCGTGACGGTTGTTGCAACTGGTGTCCGTCAAGACAAGGTAGAACGCGTCAGCGGAATTGCTTCCTCACAACGTCCTTATAAAACAGGACCACGGGAACAACGCCCACAAACTGCACCATTTGACCGTGAATTTGATTTGAAACAAGATGTTGAATTGCCAACAACTCCAAGTCGTCCAGCGGTAGAACCAAACCGTGGCTCAGCTTTTGGTGATTGGGATATCCGTCGTGAGAATATCGTTCGCCAAACTGAACCAACATCAACTCATCAAGTTGATCGTTACGTAGATTCATCTTCAGATGATGATGAATTGGAAACACCACCATTCTTCCGGAATCGTTAATCATGAATCTGGTAGAGAATGCTGATCTTGTTCGGCAACAAGTAGAAACTGCAAGAAACAAAGCTAACCGTCAAGATCAAGTCAATGTGATAGCTGTCACCAAGTATGTGGATGTTGCCACAACAGAAGCACTGGTGAAAACAGGGATTCAGCATATCGGTGAAAATCGTGTCGATAAATTCCTAGAAAAGTATCAAGCTCTAAAAGAGTATGAGCTTACTTGGCACTTGATTGGGAGTCTCCAACGGAGGAAAGTAAAAGATGTAATCAATTTCGTCGATTACTTTCATGCCTTGGATTCGGTGAAGCTGGCTCAAGAAATTCAAAAACGAGCAGAACACCCGATCAAGTGTTTCCTCCAAGTGAACATTTCTGGTGAAGAAAGTAAGCATGGATTTGCACCCGATGAACTGGATGATGTTTTAGCGGAAATTGCACAGCTGGACAAAATTGAAATTGTTGGTTTAATGACGATGGCTCCTTTTGAGGCTAGTCAAGAAGAGTTGCAGGATATTTTTTCAAAAACTCACCAACTTCAGAAACAACTAGAAAAGAAACAATTAAAAAATATGCCTTTTTCAGAACTAAGTATGGGTATGAGTCGTGACTTTGAAGTAGCCATTGCGAACGGAGCGACTTATGTAAGAATTGGGACATCATTTTTTAAATAGGAAAGAACTATGTCATTAAAAGATAAATTTAACAACTTTATTGACTACTTCACAGAAGACGGTGAAGAAGTAGAAGTTCGCGAGGCAAAAGCAGCTGGGGCGGAAACACAACCAGTTCCACAGCCACAGCCGACTCCTCAAGTGACTTCTCCACGTCCACAGATTAGTCAAAGAGAACCAGTAAAACCAAAACCGACTCCTGTCGCACCTGTTACGACTCCAGTGTCTACAGCGGCAGTGAAGGAACCTGTTTCAACAACGAAAAATACATCTGAAAATATTACTCGCTTGCATGAACGTCAACGTGAATTGGCTGCTAATCGTGCGAATACAGATGAAAAGATTACCATTGATGTACGCTATCCCCGCAAATACGAGGAAGCGACTGAAATTGTTGATCTATTACTATCTAATGAGAGTATCTTGATTGACTTCCAATATATGACAGAAGTACAAGCACGTCGTTGTCTAGATTATTTGGATGGGGCTCGTTATGTTTTAGCAGGAAATCTTCGTCGTGTTGCAAGTACGATGTACTTGTTGACTCCAATTAATGTAGTCGTTAACATTGAAGATATCCGCCTTCCAAATGATGTGGAAGTGACAGAATTTGACTATGATATGAAACGTAATCGTTAAGATGATTATCTTTCAATACCTATCAAATATCATTCAAATCTATTCCATCATACTTGTGATCTATGCCTTACTATTTTGGTTCCCTGGGGCACCTCAGAGTACTCTTGGACAAATGGTTCACCGCCTAGTTGAACCATTTTTGAGCCTTTTTAGAAAGTTACCCTTGCAGTTTGGAGGCTTTGATTTTACAGTTCTTGTAGCGCTACTGGTTTTGAATGTATTAAACCAGTTGTTGGGGCAACTATTTCTACAATTGATTGGTTAGTATACGATGGGACAGAAAGAGATTTACCAACATTTCAATCGTGAAGATCACGAATTTATTGATCGTTGTATTGAATTGTCTGAAAGAGTGATGGAACGCTATTCTGTTGAGGTGACGGGTTTTTTAAACCCTCATCAGGTCACTATTTTACGAAATGTTGCGGCAAGCTATCAGTTACAGGTATTTGCTTCTAGTGATGAGCAGAATATGGAGTATGCTAAGGTCATTGTGGCTCCGGATTATTATCAATTGGATCCAAATGACTTTGATCTGGCCTTATTGGAAATGGTCTATGCTTCAAAATTTCATCACTTGAGTCATTCTCAGGTACTGGGGACCATTGTTCACCAATTAGGAGTGGAGCGCAAGTCCTTTGGAGATATTCTGACGAGTGATGGAAAGATCCAAGTGTTTGTTGAACAGCGTTTTGTTCACTATTTTATGGATCACATCCAGAAAATTTCTCGGGTACCTGTTAGGCTTAGGGAAGTTCCTCTATCAGAACAAATGATCGTAGAGGAAGAAAGCCAGCAACGAGATATTCTCGTGTCGAGTTTTCGGCTAGACAAGGTGATTGCTGGGACCTTCAAGCTTTCGCGTTCACAGGCTAGTCAGTTGATTAGTTCTGGTTTGGTGAAAGTTAACTATGCGACAACTTCCAATATTAGCTATGCTGTAGGTCTGAATGATTTAGTCAGTGTCCGACGCTTTGGGCGTCTTAAAATTGTTTCTGAAAATGGTATTTCAAAGAGTGGAAAATACAAATTAACTGTTGAAGTACTCTTAAGTAAAAAATGAGGAGGAGTTATGGCTCTTACTGCTTTAGAAATTAAAGATAAAACTTTTGGCGTTAAATTTAGAGGGTATGATGCGAATGAAGTAGAAGAATTCCTTGATATCGTTGTGCGTGATTATGAGGATCTTGTTCGTTTGAATCATGATCAAGAAACAAAAATTCATGCCCTTGAAGAACGCTTAAACTATTTTGATGAAATGAAAGATTCATTGAGTCAGTCAGTTTTGATTGCACAAGATACTGCTGAACGTGTGAAACAAGCTGCTAATGAGCGCTCAGAAAACATTGTTCGTCAAGCAGAGCAAGATGCACAACATTTAGTTGATGAGGCTAAACAAAAAGCAAATGAAATTCTTC
Organism: Streptococcus parasanguinis CC87K; assembly: GCF_000507765.1. Classification (GTDB taxonomy): domain Bacteria; phylum Bacillota; class Bacilli; order Lactobacillales; family Streptococcaceae; genus Streptococcus; species Streptococcus parasanguinis_J. The sequence continues at coordinate 51,833 of NZ_KI669401.1, forward strand.
GTCACGCAACGGATAATGCCAAGAAAGTTGCAGTTGAAACGGAAGAATTGAAAAACAAGACACGTGTCTTCCATCAACGTTTGAAATCAACGATCGAAAGCCAATTGAGTATTATCGATACACCTGAATGGGATGAAATTCTTCGTCCAACTGCTATGTATATTCAAACAAGTGATGAAGCTTTCCGTGAAATTGTTGAAAAAGCTTTGGGTGAATCAGTGCACCATCATCCAGAAAATGAGAATATCGATTTGACTCGTCAATTCTCACCAGCTGAAATCGAAGAATTGCAAAAGCGCATCGAAGCAGCTAATTTAGAATTGGGTGCAACGCAAGCGTTTGAAGGTTTGAATGAAAAAGTTCAATCCGCTTTAGAAGAAGCAGAGCACGCTCGTCATGAAAATGAGGCGGTTGTTGAGGAGCCGGTTCAACCAGAAGACGAAACGAATCGTGAATCTGTCAATATTTTATAATTTTGTAAAAACAGGTCCATTAATGATAGGTCTAGCGAGCAGATGATGGTGGAAGGTCTGCACTCCCTCTTAATGGATGATCCTTTTACAGTATTCGTTCTGAACCCTTGAGTAAGAACGGACGTTTCCCTCGTTACGGGATGAGAGGAGAAGGTCGCTTGCGACTTCTCGAACAAAGGTGGTACCACGAGCAATCGTCCTTTTTAGGATGCTCGTGTTTTTTTATAGCTTTTAAATCAATAAGGAGACACAATGAAACTCAAAGAAACATTGAATCTTGGAAAAACAGCTTTTCCAATGCGGGCTGGGCTTCCAACGAAAGAACCTGTTTGGCAAAAAGAATGGGAAGATGCAAAATTGTATCAACGCCGTCAAGAGTTGAATGAAGGGAAACCGCATTTTACACTTCATGATGGCCCTCCGTATGCCAACGGAAATATTCACGTGGGACATGCCATGAACAAGATCTCAAAAGATATCATTGTTCGTTCCAAATCTATGTCAGGATTTTACGCCCCTTATATTCCAGGTTGGGATACCCATGGTTTGCCAATTGAGCAAGTCTTGGCTAAACAAGGTGTGAAACGCAAAGAAATGGACTTGGTTGAGTATTTGAAACTCTGCCGTGAATACGCTCTTTCTCAAGTAGATAAACAACGCGAAGACTTCAAACGCTTGGGTGTTTCAGGTGATTGGGATCATCCTTATGTGACCTTAACGCCTGACTATGAAGCGGCGCAAATCCGCGTCTTTGGCGAAATGGCCAATAAAGGTTATATCTACCGTGGGGCTAAGCCAGTTTACTGGTCTTGGTCTTCTGAATCAGCTCTTGCTGAAGCAGAGATTGAATACCATGATTTGGTATCAACGTCTCTTTACTATGCTAACAAAGTTAAAGATGGTAAGGGTGTCCTAGATACAGATACCTACATCGTTGTCTGGACAACAACTCCATTTACTGTTACAGCTTCTCGTGGATTGACGGTAGGTGCAGAGTTTGATTATGTCGTAGTGAAGCCTGCTGGATCTGACCGCAAGTACGTCGTAGCCTCTGAACTCTTGCCAAGCCTTTCTGAAAAATTTGGTTGGGAAAATGCTGAAGTTCTTGCGACTTACCAAGGGAAAGAATTGAACCATATCGTTACAGAACACCCATGGGATCCTGAAGTTGATGAATTGGTGATCCTTGGTGAGCATGTAACCCTTGATTCAGGTACTGGTATCGTCCATACCGCTCCTGGTTTTGGTGAGGATGACTACAATGTAGGGATTGCCAATGGCCTCGAAGTTGCTGTTACTGTTAACGAACGTGGAATCATGATGGAGAATGCTGGACCTGACTTTGCAGGTCAGTTCTATGACAAGGTTGTTCCAACTGTCATCGAAAAACTTGGTGATTTGCTCCTTGCTCAAGAAGAAATCTCTCACTCCTACCCATTTGACTGGCGGACGAAAAAACCAATCATCTGGCGTGCAGTTCCACAATGGTTCGCTTCTGTATCAAAATTCCGTCAAGATATCTTGGACGAAATTGAAAAAGTGAAATTCCACTCAGAATGGGGGAAAGTGCGTCTTTACAACATGATTCGTGACCGTGGTGACTGGGTGATCTCTCGTCAACGTGCCTGGGGTGTGCCTCTTCCAATCTTCTATGCAGAAGATGGAACACCAATCATGACGGCTGAAACCATCGAACATGTAGCGCAACTCTTTGAAGAACATGGTTCGATCATCTGGTGGCAGCGTGAAGCGAAAGACCTCTTGCCAGAAGGATTTACGCATCCGGGTTCACCAAATGGCGAATTTACAAAAGAAACAGATATCATGGACGTCTGGTTTGACTCAGGTTCATCATGGAATGGGGTTGTGGTTAACCGTCCTGAGTTGACTTATCCAGCGGATCTCTACCTAGAAGGTTCAGACCAATACCGTGGTTGGTTCAACTCATCTCTTATCACTTCTGTGGCGAACCATGGTGTCGCACCATACAAACAAATCTTGTCTCAAGGTTTCGCTTTGGATGGGAAAGGTGAGAAGATGTCTAAATCTCTTGGAAATACCATTGCTCCAAGTGATGTTGAAAAGCAATTTGGTGCCGAAATCTTGCGTCTCTGGGTAACCAGTGTAGATTCAAGCAATGACGTGCGTATCTCAATGGATATCTTGAGCCAAGTGTCTGAGACTTACCGTAAGATCCGGAATACTCTTCGTTTCTTGATTGCCAATACTTCAGACTTTAACCCAGCTGAGGATGCAGTTGCTTATGATGAGCTTCGTTCAGTGGACAAGTACATGACGATTCGCTTTAACCAGCTTGTTAAGACCATCCGTGACGCTTATGAAAACTTTGAGTTCTTGACGATCTACAAGGCGCTAGTGAACTTTATCAACGTTGATTTGTCAGCCTTCTACCTTGATTTTGCCAAGGATGTTGTTTACATCGAAGGAGCTAAATCCCTCGAACGCCGTCAAATGCAAACAGTCTTCTATGATATTTTGGTGAAAATCACTAAGCTTTTGACACCAATCCTTCCTCACACTGCTGAAGAAATCTGGTCATATCTTGAGTTTGAGGCAGAAGACTTCGTTCAATTATCAGAATTACCAGAAGCTCAGACTTTTGCCAACCAAGAAGAAATCTTAGATACATGGTCAGCCTTCATGGACTTCCGTGGACAAGCTCAAAAAGCCTTGGAAGAAGCGCGGAATGAGAAAGTGATTGGTAAATCACTTGAAGCTCATTTGACTGTTTATCCAAATGAAGTTGTGAAAACACTTCTTGGAGCTGTTGATAGCAATGTTGCTCAACTCTTGATTGTTTCCGAGTTGACCATCGAAGAAGGACCAGCTCCAGAAGGTGCAGTGACCTTTGAAGATGTAGCCTTCACAGTTGAACGTGCCGCTGGTGAAGTTTGTGACCGTTGCCGTCGCATCGATCCAACAACGGCTGAACGCCACTACCACGCAACCATCTGTGATCACTGTGTAAGCATCGTCGAAGAGAACTTTGCGGACGCAGTCGCAGAAGGATTTGAAGCTAAATAAAAGCCATTAAGAGAGTAGGACAGAAATCGGTAATTCGTTTGAATTCGATTTCGTCGTCCCACCTCCGCGGGCTGTAAAAGCTGATGAAATCAGCGTAGTAGAGCCCACTCAACCACTGCGTCTTGCTCGACAATCCAAAAATAATTGAGAGGCTAGGACTTTTGTCCCAGCCTCTTTTTAATGGCTAGAATGGTGTATAGATTCATGTATCAAGGAAATAAAAAAAGTAAGGCAAATTGGCCTTACTTTGTAATTGGAAAGGAAATTTCAATTAGTTTATCGGAGTAGAGGGTTTTAATAGCGGATTGGTCAATAATTTGAAGATCAATCTTACGTTTTAAAAAGAACTCACGAATTTTTTCTACTTCAGTTTCACGAATAGCTCGGTGTTTGTTGCTGATCAACAATTCATAGTGTGTTGGGGCTTGTGTAAAAACAACGTCTGTATTGCCCGCGGAATAAACCTCAACAAGCAAGGCGTCAGTGCTAGCAAGTTGGCTTTTGACCAGTGCAGCATGACTATTTGTGGTATTAATGAGCTTCATATGAGTTCCTCCTAACCTCTATCTTCATTTATTATAGCACTTTTTTATTTTTTGTGAAAGAATTCCTTTATCTTTTGTGGGTATTTTTCCACTGTTCAATGCCCCATTTATGACTGCCACGTTTGAGTTTTTCAATAGCTTCTTCTACAGGAAACCAAGCAAGATTGTTAAAATCTTCCAGTGGTTTTTGAGCTTCTGTATAGCCTAGCACTTCATAAATATAGGCGGGATTGTAGTAGTAGGTGTCGCGATGACTGGAATAGAAATACTCATCTGCTTGGCCATAGTATTGCCCTAAAATAGCAGTAAAGCCTAATTCTTCGATCAGTTCCCGTTTCAGAGCTTGCAAGTGATCTTCACCTGCCTCGATTTCCCCACCTGGTAAGAACCAGGCTCCATTAGGAGCTTGAACGAGGATGATCTGATCCTTGTCCTTATTGGGAATAACAGCGTAGACACCATAGCGATTGACGTAGGTCACATCTTGTTTTTTTTCACCAAAACTTGGAATGGTCATGGTTTTCTCTTTTCTTATTTTTTCATCATTATATCATATTTTTTAGCAAAAATCTGGAGGGAAAAAAGAAAGAGGCTGGGACAAAAGTCCTAGCCTCTCAATTGTTTTTGGATTGTCGAGCAAGACGCAGTGGTTGAGTGGGCTCTACTACGCTGATTTCATCAGCTTTTACAGCCCTACTCAACTGTGCGGAGGTGGGACGACGAAATCGAATTCTAACGAATTACCGATTTCTGTCCCACTCTCTGAATGTACATTTACTGATTATGCTTCTGACTTCTTTTCGGCCGTTTTGTGAACAGCTTTGATGCTAATATTCCCATTGCTGGTCATGACTGCTTTGAGTTGTTTTTCACTTGGATGTTCTAGGTAATAATCTGTAATGGCATCTTCGATATGGTCTTGGATGGTACGACGGAGTGGGCGGGCCCCCATTTTTGGATCGTATCCCAGATCGACCAATTTTTCTTTGACCTTCTCTGTCACATCCAGATGAATCTCATTTTGTGCGAGACGTTGATTGACTTCATCGAGCATGAGGGTAACGATTTGAAGAAGGTTTTCTTTTGATAGAGGTTGGAATTCAATGATGCCATCAAAACGGTTCATGAATTCAGGGCTAAAGAAGTTCCCGAGTTCTCCAAGTACGGAGTTGGTCCGACCTTCGCGAGCAGCTCCAAAACCAACATTGGCCTCAGCTTTGCCGGTTCCAGCGTTAGAGGTCATGATGATAATGGTATCTTTAAAGCTGACGGTACGGCCTTGACCATCTGTCAAACGGCCATCATCCAAGACTTGCAAGAACATGTGCATGACATCTGGATGGGCTTTTTCCACTTCATCCAACAACACGAGGGAGTATGGATTGCGACGGACTTTTTCAGTTAGTTGTCCAGCTTCATCGTAGCCAACATAGCCCGGAGGAGCTCCGACTAGTTTCGCTACGCTATGTTTTTCCATGTATTCGCTCATATCAAAGCGGATCATATTGTCTGCAGAGCCAAAGAGCTCGATCGCTAATTGTTTAGACAACTCGGTCTTTCCGACACCAGTTGGTCCGACAAAGAGGAAGCTTCCGATCGGACGGTTAGGCGATCCTAGGCCGACACGATTGCGTCGAATGGCTTTTGCAATTTTATCTACTGCATCATCTTGACCGATTACATGAGCTTTCAAATCAGAAGCCAGATTGATCAATTGAGACTGTTCTTTTTCTTTCAAATCGCCAACAGGAATATTAGTCTTTTGTTCAACGATGTGTTCAATCGTTTTTTCACTGATGACAGGGGTCTCCTGATCAGTGACATGTTGACCTTGCATTTCCTTGTATTTCGCGATTTGGTCACGGAAGTAGGCTGCTTTTTCAAAGTCTTCTTCGCGGGTTGCTTGAGCTTTGAGGTTTTCAGCTTCAATCAAGCGCTGATCAATCACTTTTGGATCCACAAAGTTCAGAGTCAGGTTCATTTTAGACCCGGCTTCATCCAACAAATCAATGGCCTTGTCTGGCAGGAAGCGATCTTGGATGTAGCGGTTTGACAGAATAGCTGCCGCTTCGATAGCCCCGTCTGTATAGTGGACGTGGTGGTAGTCTTCGTATTTTTTCTGGATGCCCTTGAGGATAGTGATGGTTTCTTTAACCGTTGGCTCATCGACCTTAACGGGTTGCATCCGACGTTCCAAGGCCGCATCTTTTTCAATGATGCGGTATTCATTGAGGGTAGTAGCACCAACTAATTGGAGTTCTCCGCGCGCCAAGGCTGGTTTGAGGATATTTCCAGCGTCCATATTGCCTTCGCCAGCAGATCCTGCGCCAACAATTTCATGGATTTCGTCGATGAACAGAATCACATCTTCACGTTGACGAATTTCATCCATTAATTTTTGCATGCGTTCTTCGAATTGACCACGAATACCTGTGCCTTGAACGAGGCTGACGACGTCTAGGCGGATGACTTCTTTTCCTTGTAATTTATGAGGAACGTCGCCATCGACGATTTTTTGAGCCAGGCCTTCCACAACAGCTGTTTTTCCGACCCCAGGCTCTCCAATCAGAACCGGATTGTTCTTGGTTCGACGGTTAAGAATTTCGATGACACGGATAATTTCTTCATCACGGCCGATGACAGGGTCAATATCCCCTTTGCGGGCAATTTCTGTGACATTGATACCGAACTCTTCTAACAGTCCTTTAGGCTTTTGAGAACGGGCTTGACGTGGGTCTTGACTGCCACTACGGTTATTGTTTTGGCCGTAGCCACCACCTCCATAACTGCCTCCGGATTGAGTTGGAGGGGTTTGAGGCTCTTGCGGACTTTGGAAGTTTCCAAGGTTATTGAAGAAATCTTCGAAGGGATCTCCAGTCAGTTGGCTCCGTTGGGTCATGCCTTTCAAGAAGCTGTTATTTGGGTCTGTTTTCATAATTTTATAGCAATTTTGACAGAGGTCTACTTGCTGCTGACGTCCATTTACATTTGTATATAAATGGATGGTTGATTCATTTATTTTACAATTTTGACAAAGCATATACATACCTCACAGTAGGTTTTTGATGGTTTTCCATCAAGAGACGAGCCTATTTTAAAAAAGGTCAAAAATAGTCAAAGATTTATAGTTTCATTATATCAGTATTCTAGAAGTTTGCAAGAATTTGCTACGGAATGTCACTAAGGAGTGAAGAAGAGAGTAAATCAATGGAAAAATGTGAATTTTTATTGGAAGAGCTTTCTCTTTTATGATAAAATAGGAGAGTAGAAAGTAAAGAGGAGAAAAAAAATGGAATCACATTTAGTACGGATTATCAACCGTTTGGAGACGATGACAAAAGACGGTGGAAATTTGAAACGTAATTTTGAACGTGACGGTGTTGTTGTCGCTGAAGTAGCCTACAACCACAATGAAGAAGAAGGTTCAACCTTTACACTTCGTGATGTTGAAGCGCGTGAAACCTATACATTTGATAGCATTGATTTAATTGCAATGGAAATTTATGAATTGCTTTACTAAGCAGCTGTGTGGATGAGTTTGGGGTGGTCTCAAGCTCATTTTTTGTCCATCTGGCTATAGTTTTCGTCTATAGGAAATTCTAATTAGGAACAGTTAGGTTTGAGAGTTGAAATCTGCTATAATAGAGAGGACTATTTTCATTACTTGACTAGAAAGAGAATTGATATGACGACACTCATTGATGGGAAGGCGCTCGCTACAAAATTACAGGGTGAGATTGCGAAGAAAACAGCACGATTAAAAGAAGAGACAGGAGTTGTGCCTGGCCTCGTTGTCATCGTGGTAGGAGATAATCCAGCTAGCAAAATCTATGTAAGAAATAAAGAGCGTTCTGCTATTGCGGCAGGCTTTCGGAGTGAAGTGAGACGACTTCCTGAAAGCATCAGCCAAGCTGAATTATTAGAAGTGATCGAACACTACAATCAAGATCCCCTTTGGCATGGGATTTTGGTACAGTTGCCACTGCCTAAGCATATCGATGCGGATGCAGTCCTTTTAGCGATTGATCCGACAAAAGATGTGGATGGTTTTCATCCATTGAATATGGGACGCTTATGGGCTGGAAATCCTCTCATGGTGCCTTCAACTCCCGCTGGGATCATGGAGATGTTCAAAGAGTATGGGATTGATCTAGAAGGGAAGCGAGCAGTCGTGATTGGTCGTTCCAATATCGTTGGAAAACCCATGGCGCAGTTGCTCCTCGCCAAAAATGCGACGGTAACCTTGACCCATTCCCGGACCCATCATCTGCCTAAAATTGCTAGAAGAGCAGATATCTTGGTTGTTGCGATCGGTCGTGCCAAATTTGTAACAGCAGACTTCGTGAAAGAAGGCGCCGTTGTTATTGACGTCGGAATGAATCGCGATGAGAATGGCAAATTGTGTGGGGATGTCGATTTTGAATCCGTTGCACCTTTGGCCAGTCATATTACTCCGGTACCAGGAGGGGTTGGGCCTATGACCGTCACCATGCTGATGGAGCAGACCTACGAAGCAGCTGTTCGTGCCTTAAAAAAATGAAAGTGTGAACAAGATGAAGTTTGTATTTGATTTAGATGGAACCCTGTCATTCGATGGTGTCACAATCGATGATGAAATCAAACAGGTCTTATTGAGAGCAGAAGAATTTGGCCATGAAGTCGCCTTTGCTTCTGCACGTTCTTACCGGGACTGCTTGGGCCTTTTAGGGGACCCATTGAGTCAGCAACTCGTGATTGGTTTAAATGGTGGATTGGCCTATCGTCAGGGGCAATTGGTATATGAGGACCAATTGGACAAGGATGTGTATCGGGAAGTCCTTGGCTTTTGCCGCCATTACAATCTACCATTTTTTGTGGATGATACCTTTGATTATAGCGGACAGATTTTGGAAAAGATTCCTTTTGTTGCTAATGTAGATCCCCTCAAGAAAGCTCAGTATCGTTCATTAGAGGAGCTGACAGATCCGATTAAGGTCGTGATCTATATGGGTGGCCATGAGGAGCTCGTGGATGAGATCATCGAGCGGATCGAAAAGACAGATAAGGCCCATATCCGCTATCATGCGCATGAAAAATGCATCTATCTCAATCCAGCAGACACGCATAAAGCGACAACCGTAGAAGAACTCTGTGGAGAGAATTTCGTGGCTTTTGGCAATGATCAAAATGATATCGAGCTCTTTGAAAAAGCTCTTTATGCAGTTCAGATTGGCGATTTTCCATCCCTTCGGCCTTACGCTGATGATCAATTAGTGGCCAAGCAAAATCATCCACAAGCTGTTGCTGCTAAAATCTTGCAAGTCTTCGCAGAATTTAGAGGAAAATAAAAGAAGGAGGGGGAGTCGTGGCTTCTCCTTTTTCGCTAGAAATGAGGAAGGTATGAGAAGAGTTCGGAAAGAAGAGATCCAGCGCGTCATTGTGAAGCGCCCAATGACGTCATATAAGGGAGATTTTGGTCGTCTGCTCCTGATTGGAGGAACCTATCCCTATGGGGGAGCCATCATTATGGCAGCGATCGCTACGGTTCATAGTGGGGCGGGCTTGGTCACTGTTGCAACAGATCCTGACAATCTGACGGCCCTTCATAGCCATCTTCCTGAAGCTATGGGCTTTGATCTAGCGGATCACGAACTCCTTTGTGAGCAAGTGCAAAAAGCTAGCGTGATTTTAGTCGGGCCGGGCTTAAAGGAATCTAATGAAAACCAAGGAGTCTTACAAATGATTTTTGAGCAGGTCTCTAGGCAGCAGGTCTTGATATTAGATGGAGGTGCTATTAGTCTTTTTGCAACCTCTCAATTTGACTTGCCAGAAGCTCAGTTGGTCTTTACCCCTCATCAAAAAGAATGGGAAAAACTATCGGGACTTGATCTAGCAAGCCAGACAGAAGAGAAGAGCCAAAGAGCAGTACAGAACTTTCCTGAAGGGACTGTCATAGTAGAAAAGGGGCCTCACACACGAATTTGGACAAGTGGGAAGGAAGAGGGCTATCAGCTAGATGTTGGTGGTCCCTACCAAGCAACAGGTGGCATGGGAGATACCTTGGCAGGGATGATTGCGGGGTTTGCAGGTCAATTTCCACAGGTTGGACTCTATGAGCGCGTGGCAGTCGCGACCTACCTTCATTCAGCGATTGCTGAAGACTTGAGCAAGGAGTCTTATGTGGTTTTACCGACAAGCATTAGCAAAGAAATTCCCAAATGGATGAAGAAGTGGAGTGACAATTTAAACGAAAATGTTGAAAATAAAACGTTTTCATGATAGTATTTAAGAAAAGGAGGTGAAAAAATGAATGAGCAAAAAAAATCGATTACCATGAAAGATGTTGCAGCAGAAGCTGGAGTTAGTGTTGGGACAGTCTCTCGTGTCATCAATAATGAAAAAGGCATTAAAGAGGTGACCTTAAAAAAAGTTCAACAAGCAATTGAAAAACTTTCTTATGTCCCAGATGAATATGCGAGAGGATTAAAAACGAATCGTAGTAATATTATTGCTTTACTCATTCCAACTATATGGCATCCTTTCTTTTCTGAATTTGCTTATCATGTTGAAAAAGCACTATTAAAAAATCAATATAAATTATTAATTTGTAATGCGGATAAAGATTCTAAAAATGAGATAGAATACATAAAATTACTTGAGAAAAATAAAGTAGATGGGATTATAGGGATCACCTATTCAGATATTGATAAGTATGTCTCATCAAATTTACCTTTTGTCAGTATTGACCGTCATTTTTCTGAAAATGTCTATTACGTAACTTCTGAAAATTTTCATGGTGGTCAACTAGCTTGTCGCGAATTAGTCAAACGCGATTGTCAAAATCTAGCTTACATTAGTGGTGTGAACAAACATTTGAATGAAACAACGGAACGGGGGAGAGGTTTCAAAGCGGAGGCTAAACAGAAAAATACGAACCTTTATTGTCTTGAAATGCCGGAACCACTGAATCAAGTAGAAGAGCAAATAAGAACCTTTTTTGAAAAGCATCCTCAGATTGATGGGATTTTCACAGTAAATGATTTTATGGCCCTTCGTGTGATAAAAGTTTTAGGGGATATGGGAAAAATTCCTATAGAAGATTATCAGATTATTGGTTTTGATGGATTAAGACCAGCTTTTGATCAACCTTACTTACTTTCTACAATTGTTCAACAAATAGCTCAGATGGCTCAAGCAGCAGTTGAACTATTGCTTAAATTAATTCGTGAAGAAAAAATAGACCAGAATGTCATAAGTTTACCGGTACATTTTTTTGAAGGAAACACAACAAAAAAATTATAAAAAGTGCTTGACAAATTATGAAAGCGCTGTTATAATTTAGTCATAAAATGAAACGTTTCAAAAAAACTCAGCTATTTTAGTTTGAGTTAAAAAATTAATAAAAAATGAAACGTTTCAAAAAGGAGGAAGCTATGCGTAAAGGTATTAAGTTATCTGTAGTTGCAGCACTATCATTAGGATTGCTTGCAGGATGTGGTGGGGGATCAAAATCCAAAACTGCAAGTTCTTCGGACGAAATAAAAGTCTGGGTTCAATTCTCAGATGAAACAGCTGAGGGAAAAGCTTGGCAACAAGTTGTTGATAATTTCAACAAGTCAAAGAAAACCAAATATAAGGTTGTGACAGAATATATTCCACGTAGTGGTAGCGGTGGAGGATATGAAGATAAGGTCAACGCTGCTGTTACGACAAATAGTTTACCAGATGTTATTACGCTAGATGGACCAAATACTGCTGCCTATGCAAAATCAAAAGTGATTGCTCCCTTGGATGATTATCTAAAGGACAATGACATGGATGATGTACTGGACAGTATTAAACAACAGGGAACTTATGATGGTAAATTCTATGCGTTTGGTTTTTCTGAATCAAATGTAGGTGTATACTATAACAAGAAGATGTTTAAGGAAGCTGGGATTGATGAAGCGAGTTTGCCAACCCTTGAAAAACCATGGACATGGTCTGAGTTTAATGCTATTGCTAAGAAATTAAAAGATCATTTTAATAAACCAGCAATCGATTTCCGTTTGAATTCAAATGATGAGATGTTACCATATGCTTATATGCCTCTTATTTGGTCAAATGGTGGTTCTGTTGTAAATTCTAAAGGAACAAAAGCTGAAGGTTACTTCAATAGTAAGGAAAGTGTTGAAGCTGTTCAATTTATTCAAAATCTAGTAAAAGAGGATTACACTACAGTTAGTCCTGTTGAAAAAGGATTTGAAACAGGTGAGTATCCGATGGTTCTAAGCGGGTCTTGGACGATTGGGGATCTACAAACAAATTACAAAGATATTGATTTTGGTATTCTTCCTTATCCAGTTTCAGATAAAACGAAGAAATTGGTCTCACCTTCAGGTAGTTGGCAATTAGCTGTTACAACAAAATCTGATAAAAAAGAAGCTGCTGCTGAATTTGTTAAGTTTGCAACAAATACAGAATCTAGTGAAATTATAAGCTTGGGGAACAGTGTTCTTCCAATCAGAAAATCAACAATTAAAAATATTAAGGATAAAGTATCTGAACCATTGCGCTTCTTGATGGAACAAAATGCTGTATCAGCCCATCCTCGTCCTGTTGTAGTAGCTTATCCACAAGTTTCACGCGCTTTCCAACAAGCGATGCAAGATATCAGCTATTATAAAGATAATCCAGATGTACAAAAAGTATTAGATGCTCGTACGAAAGAAATGCAAACAGCAATCGACCAATCTTTAAATAAATAGTTGATATTCAAAAGGTGGAAGGAAAGTTATGAAATGTACCTTCCACCTTATTTTATTTAATGATTTCATCTTAGGAGACGAACAATGAGCGAAACAAAGAAAGTCGAAACAAAAAAGAAAGAACGTCTTAAAGAAAATATTATGGGCTATAGCTTTTTAGCTCCAGCCTTAGTATTACTTTTTATCTTTTTGGTGATACCTGTTGGTATGGTCATCTATTATGCCTTTACAGATTATTACCTATTGACCCCAGAGGACAGAAAATTTGTAGGGTTACAAAATTTCATGCGCTTAGCACAAGATCCGATCTTTATAAAAAGCTTCCTGAATACCTTGAAATTTGTTGTTTGGATTATTCCAGTACAACTTGGGGCAGCCCTTGGTATGGCTTTAATCGTAAATAAGAAACGTAAAGGAAACATGTTCTTTAAGGTAGCATTCTTTGCTCCTGTTGTGATGTCTCTCGTGGTTATCTCTATTCTTTGGCTATACTTGTTAAATCCAAATAATGGTTTGCTCAATGCCCTACTGAATAAAATTGGTATTTCTTCACAACCATTCTTGACAAGTCCAAAACAGGCCATGTATGCAATTGTATTTGTTTCTGCATGGCAAGGTGCAGGCTATCAAATGTTGTTATTCCTTGGAGGAATGCAAAATATTCCACAAGATGTTTATGAGGCAGCAGAGTTGGATGGATTTTCAAAATGGGCTCAATTCAGATACATCACAATGCCTTTATTGAAACCAACTGCCTTATTTGTACTCTTGACGACATTGATTTCAGCATTTAAATTGATTGTACAACCAATGGTCATGACTCAAGGTGGACCACTAAACTCAACAATTACAATGGTATATTATATTTACCAACAAGGTTTCACAGACCGTCTCGTTGGTTATTCAAGTTCTATTGCCTTAGTATTTACAACATTGATTGGTATGATCAGTCTTGTACAACGGCGAGTTTTGAAGGAGGACGATTAGGATGAAACGTTTAAAACCGACTTCTATTTTAGAATATATTTTATTAATTCTATTAGCAGGCCTCTTTCTATTTCCTATGATCTGGATGGTGGTTTCAGCAATGAAGCCAGAAGCAGATGTGTATAAGAATTTAACAAGTTGGAAAGCTTTCTTACCTAGTTTTAATCCAGCTGATTGGTTTAAACCTTACCAAGAAGTTCTTTCACGTTTTAGTATTCTAACATACTTAGGGAACAGTATTTTTTATGCAGGAACATTTGCACTGGGGTCTATTATAGTAAATGCCTTAGCGGGATTTGCATTTGCAAAAATTAATTTTACAGGTAAAAAAATTCTATTTGGCTTTTTATTGGCATTGTTAATCATTCCGATTGAAACAGTGTTGATTCCTCAATTTACAATTATTAATTCACTTGGCTTAGTCAATAATCGTTTAGCGGTTATTATCCCTGGATTAGCTAGTGTCTTTAATATCTATCTTTTCCGGAACTTCTTTATTGCCATTCCAGAAGAAATTATCGAATCTGCAAAAATAGATGGTGCAAGTATCTTGCGAATCTTTTTCAAGATTATGTTGCCGATGTCGAAACCAGCAGTTGCCACAGTCGGTGTTCTTTCCTTTATTTCTAGTTGGAATGATTATATCTGGCCGTTGATGGTTTTAACAGATTCTTCAAAATTTTCAATGCAGGTAGCGATTACAACCATTAATACAACTCAACCAGTTTATATCAATCAAGTAATGGCTGTTTTGACAATTTCTACAATTCCACTTATTCTAGTATATATCGTAGCACAAAAATATATTATTCAAGGTTTAGGTGGATCTGGTACAGGTATTAAGTAGGTGATAAGGATGAAGGAAAGCATTCGAAAAGCAAATCAGTATATTAATGAAAACAGGGAGAAGGTTGACCAGCAATATAGAGGATCCTTTCACTTACTACCTCCAATAGGCTGGATGAACGATCCTAATGGCTTTGTTTATTTCCGCGGAGAATACCATTTGTTTTACCAATTCTATCCCTATGATAGTGTTTGGGGGCCCATGCATTGGGGGCATGCCAAATCAAAAGATCTTCTCCATTGGGAAGAACTGCCAGTAGCATTAGCGCCAAGTGAAAGCTATGATAAGGATGGCTGCTTCTCGGGTAGTGCTATCGTGAAAGACGACAAGCTCTACTTGCTGTATACGGGTCATGTAGACGATGAGGAAAAGCGCGAAGAAACTCAGTGTCTTGCGGTATCGACGGATGGCATTACCTTTGAAAAAATCCCTACTAATCCAGTGATTCATGTGGAGCATATTGATGGTATCGCAGATATTGCTGATTTTCGTGATCCTAAAGTCTTTGAATACCAAGGAATCTATTATACTGTAGTTGCTTCCAAAACAGTAGATGATCGAGGGCAAATTCTCTTGTTTGCGTCAAGTAATCTAGAGGACTGGAGCTTTAAATCAGTCTTACTGGAAGGTGAAAAAGGGCAAGGTATCATGTGGGAATGTCCGGATTTCTTCCTCTTAGATGGTAAATGGGTCTTGATTCTGTCTCCCATTGAAATGGAAAGACAGCAAGAAAAATACTGGAATTTAAATTCGACTGTTGCCTTTATCGGTGACATGAATTGGGAAACGGGTCAGTTTGTTGTCGATTCATATGATGAAATTGATGGTGGCTTGGACTTCTATGCTCCTCAAACTTGTCAAGGACCAAATGGCGAACGATACATGGTTGCTTGGATGCAAATGTGGCAACGTTCCATCCCTAGTCATGACTTAGGTCATGGTTGGGCAGGAAGCATGACGGTTCCTAGAAAATTATGTTTGAGAGACGGAAGATTGGTTCAGGAATTACCTGAGTCTGTGAAAGATCACTTCCTTGTAGAGAATGCGCCAGAAACCATTGCAAAGGGCAATCAAATCACGATCCAAGCTAGAGGGAAACAAACCTTGTTTGAGATAGGTGCTAAATCAGGTCGCTCCTTTATCCTAAGCTATGGGAATGAATCTGATGCTGATAGTACCTTGCAATTGATTTACGATGCCTCCAATAAACGCTTTAGCTTGAGTCGAGATCAATTTGGACACCTCATTTCTGGAAAAGAAAGCCCAGAAATTCAATCAAGATGGATTCAGTTGGATGGTGAAAAGGATCATCATTTCTCGATTCTTCGAGATACCAACTCAATTGAAGTATTCGTGGATGGTAAAACTCTATCAATGACCTTTTATGAAACGACTGAGAATCCTGTCTATACCTTCAAAGCAGATGAAGGGGTCGATTTAGTTGTAAAAGCCTATCAAAAATAGGGACACAAAAATCTCCTAAAGAAGAAAAGACAAGTCCTGAGACTTGTCTTTTTGTTGTATCCTAAATAGGTTTTGAGTTTCATCGAAGAAAATTTAGGAATTGGCCTCATGACCGATCTGACTCTCTTTCCAGAATATCCAAATCTTGTCAAAATTCCGCTGGTTGAAGAGGAAAAAACAGTCTTCTATATTAGTTATGCCTATCCAAATGAAGGGGAACCCCAAGCACTTCTTAGTTCCTTTATTGAACGATTAGAGCAGTGTGAAAAATAGGGAAGCTGGTTTAAAATAGACCAGTAGAAAGTGACTTGAATAAAATGAGGCTTGGAGAGAAAGGAAATTCATGATTTCGCTTTGTCTGCCAGCCTTTTTTGGTGTTTTTTGGTATAATTAAACTTGATCATATTCTGCAGAAAGGAGTTCCTATGTCCAACTATTTATCCGTATCAAGTTTGACCAAATATTTGAAATTAAAATTTGATAAGGATCCCTATTTGGAAAGGGTTTATCTGACAGGGCAGGTCTCCAATTTCCGAAAACGTCCTAATCACCAGTATTTCTCTCTAAAGGATGAAAAGGCTGTGATTCAGGCGACTGTTTGGGCTGGGATCTATAAGAGTTTTGGCTTTGAGCTAGAAGAAGGCATGAAAATCAATGTCATTGGTCGGATCCAACTCTATGAGCCAAGTGGGAGTTATTCCATTGTCATCGAAAAGGCGGAGCCAGATGGGGTAGGGGCCTTAGCCATCCAATTTGAGCAACTCAAGAAAAAGCTGACCGAAGAAGGGCTTTTTCAGGATCGGTGGAAGCAAGCTCTACCACAATTCCCAAGAAAGATCGGGGTGGTCACTAGTCAAAGTGGGGCCGTGATTCGCGATATTATCACAACGGTGAGCCGTCGTTTTCCTGGTGTGGACATCGTGCTCTACCCGACCAAGGTCCAGGGAGAAGGCGCTGCAAGTGAGGTGGTTGCCAATATCCAGAAGGCCAATGCTCGGACGGACCTAGATGTCTTGATCATCGGTCGTGGGGGTGGTTCGATTGAAGACCTCTGGGCCTTTAATGAAGAGCCAGTTGTGCGGGCTATTTTTGAGTCTAGAATTCCCATTATTTCCAGTGTGGGACATGAGACAGACACGACTCTAGCAGATTTTGTAGCGGACCGACGAGCCGCTACTCCGACAGCAGCAGCTGAATTAGCCACTCCGGTGACGAAATTAGATCTCTTGTCGCATTTACAAAAGCAGGAGAATCGCATGGCAACAGCCATGTCCAATCGTTTGGCCTATAATCGTGAACGTTTGGCCAAATTAAGTCAATCGGTTATTTTTAGACAGCCCGAGAGACTCTATGATAGCTACCTGCAAAAGATTGACCAGTTGCAATTGCGATTGAAACAAGGGATGCGCGAAGCTTATGGACAAGGGGACAATCAGTTACAAGGTCTGCGCCATCGTCTAGAGGCTATGTCTCCTTTGCATCGTATCGAACGTTATCAAGACCGTGTCTTTCAAGATAAGAGACTCTTAACCAGCCGCATGGAACAAGTCCTAAAAGAGCAAAAGATCAAGGTTCAAGGCTTATCAGAAGCCCTCTTGATGCTGGATACGAGTCGGATTATTGCGCGTGGCTATGCCATGGTCAAGCAAGACGATCAAGTCTTGGATTCGGTTGCGAACGTAAAAGAAGGAGACCCGCTGTCCCTCATCATGAGAGATGGCCAGTTAGAAGTAGAGGTGAAACATGTCTAAAGAAAAGAAATTTGAAGAAAATTTAGCAGATTTGGAAGCCATCGTCCAAAAATTGGAGAGTGGGGATGTGGCTCTTGAAGAAGCGATTACAGAATTCCAAAAAGGAATGAAGTTGTCAAAAGAATTGCAAGACACCTTGGATCAAGCAGAGAAAACCTTGGTCAAGGTCATGCAAGCAGATGGTACTGAAGCGGATCTAGCATGAGACAAGAAGAAAAACGAAATAGAGTAGAGCAAGCGATTCGCTCTTTTTATGAGGAAAAATCCATCGCCCCCCATTTAGTGGGCTCGGTCCTTTATTCGATCCAAGCAGGTGGAAAACGCCTGCGCCCAATGCTTCTTCTAGAATTGTTAGAAGCCTTCGGACAGGAGTTGACAGAGGCTCATTTTCAAGTGGCAGGGGCTTTGGAGATGATCCACACAGGAAGCCTTATTCATGATGATCTACCGGCCATGGACAATGACGATTACCGTCGGGGGCAATTGACCAATCACAAGAAATTTGGAGAAGATTTGGCGATTTTAGCAGGAGATGCACTTTTTCTCGATCCCTTTGGCCTGATTGCTGCGAGTGACCTTTCAGATGCGGTCAAGGTCTCTTTGATCCTTGAGTTATCAGATGCTTCGGGTAGTCGCGGAATGGTAGCTGGCCAAGTCCTTGACATGGAAGGGGAGCACAAACAGCTCACTCTAGCAGAATTGCAAACCATCCATGCCAATAAGACAGGACGACTCCTTGCCTATCCATTCATCGCAGCAGCCTCGATTTTAGAGTTGCCAGCAGACATTGGTCAGCTTCTAGAAACAATTGGGAAAACATTAGGGCTGGCTTTTCAAGTACGGGATGATATTTTGGATTTGGTCGCTGATTTTGAAGCTCTGGGTAAGACTCCTCAAAAGGACTTAGTGGCAGAAAAATCGACTTATCCAGCCCTCTTGGGATTGGAAGAATCAAAAGCTTTGCTGACAAGTGAATTAGATGCTTGCGAGAACTTGTTGGATCAGATTACGGCTGCTTGCGACTTTGATCCGCAAGCAATCAAGAAATTAATAGAAGGATTACGAATAGATGGCTAAGGAAAGAGTAGATGTATTAGCCTATAAACAAGGCCTATTTGATACACGCGAACAAGCCAAAAGAGGGGTCATGGCAGGCCTTGTCGTTGCCGTTATCAATGGTGAGCGCTTTGATAAACCGGGTGAAAAAATTGATGAAGCAACTGAGTTGAAATTAAAGGGTGAAAAACTCAAGTATGTCAGCCGGGGCGGACTCAAATTAGAAAAAGCCCTGAACCAATTTGGTTTGTCTGTAGAGGACAAGATTGCCATCGATATTGGCGCCTCCACAGGTGGTTTTACAGATGTCATGCTGCAAAATGGAGCCAGCCTGGTCTTTTCGGTGGATGTTGGGACCAATCAGTTGGCTTGGAAATTGCGCAACGATCCTCGGGTAGTCTCGATGGAACAGTTCAATTTTCGCTATGCTGAGCCAGATGATTTTGAAGCGACACCGAGCTTTGCGAGTATCGATGTCAGCTTTATTTCCTTGGACTTGATTCTGCCAGCCCTTCATAGGATTTTGGCAGATAATGGACAAGTGGTTGCGCTAGTTAAACCCCAGTTTGAAGCAGGACGCGAGCAGATCGGAAAAAATGGGATCATTAAGGATCCCAAGATTCATTTAGCGGTCCTTGAAAAGGTCGCTACATTTGCAGGGACACATGGCTTTTCCGTGATGGGAGTGGATTATTCCCCTATCCAAGGAGGCCATGGCAACATCGAATTTTTGATGTATCTAGAAAAAAAAGAAGAGAAAACAAAGCCTAGTACAGAGCAGCTGGAGACTGTTGTGGAAAAGGCGCACAAGGAATTTAAACATGAAGAGTAAGAATATTCGATTAGAAAAAATTCTCCGCTTTATACGTGATCATGAAGTGGGAACACAAGAAGAGATTGTTGAACACTTGAAAGAAGAGGGGATTTCAGCAACCCAGGCGACAGTGTCACGCGATATTAAAGAGCTGGGAATTGTTAAACGACCTTTAAAAGATATGACTTATGTCTATGAATTGCCACGCAAGCATCACCAAGGAATCGGGATGATTGAAAGCAATATCTTGTCTCATCGTCGAATGGGTGAATATGTTAATTTCACCATGGTTCCAGGGACAGCTCCTTTAGTTAAACGTCGTTTGCGGGATATTTATCAGAATCATATATTTAGTATTGTCGCAGATGATGATACGATCTTGTTGATTGCTTATTCCGCACCAGAAGCAGAGAATATCCTCAAATCAATCTTTGGGTGGTAAGAGCCTATGCTATTAGAAATTTCGATTAAGAACTTTGCCATTATCGAGGAGATTTCCTTAAATTTTGAAAAGGGAATGACGGTACTGACAGGGGAAACAGGTGCAGGGAAATCCATCATTATCGATGCCATGAATATGATGCTGGGAAGCCGTGCAACGACGGATGTCATTCGACACGGAGCCCCAAAAGCGGAAATCGAAGGTCTCTTTGCTGTTGAGAGCAATCGCCATTTGACAGCGCTCTTTGAAGAGCAAGGATTAGAGTGGACCGATGAATTGATCATTCGCCGAGAGATCTTGCAAAATGGGCGAAGTGTCAGCCGAATCAATGGCCAAATGGTAAATTTATCAGTCTTAAAAGCGGTCGGTCAACATTTGGTAGACATCCATGGCCAGCACGATCAGGAAGAACTTATGCGGCCTCAATTGCATATCGCTATGCTGGATGAATTTGGAGATGCAGCCTTTTTCCAAACCAAAGATGCTTACTGTCAGACCTTTGAAGACTACAAACGCCTGCGTAAACAAGTGGTGGAACTCCAGCGCAACCAGCAGGAAAACAAGGCCCGTATCGAGATGTTGGAGTTTCAAATTGCAGAGATTGAGGCAACTGCCTTGGAAGTGGATGAGGACGTGCGTCTGGAGCAAGAACGCCAACGTCTGCTCAATCACAAGATGATTGCAGATACTCTAACCAATGCCTATACCATGCTGGATGCAGAAGAGTTTTCGAGCCTTTCCAATGTTCGCTCAGCCATGAATGATCTGGAAAGCATTGAAGAATATGATCCGAGCTACAAAGAACTCTCAAGCCAGTTATCGGAAACCTTCTATGCCCTTGAGGATATTACCAAGCGCTTAGAAGATGTGGTCGATGGTCTGGAATTTGATGGTAATCGCCTCATGCAGGTGGAATCGCGTTTGGATTTGATCCACTCCATCACGCGCAAGTATGGTGGTCAAGTTAAGGATGTCTTGGAATACCTGGCGCAAATCACCAAAGAATATGGCCTCCTCACAGTAAGTGACCTCTCGTCTGAGGACTTGGAAAAAGAACTCAAACGTTTGGAAAAGAGTTTGGTCACCTTGGCTCAAGATTTGAGTGATCAGCGGCATACTCTGGCCCAAGCTTTGGAAAATGAAATCC
This sequence comes from Streptococcus parasanguinis CC87K, assembly GCF_000507765.1. Lineage (GTDB taxonomy): Bacteria > Bacillota > Bacilli > Lactobacillales > Streptococcaceae > Streptococcus > Streptococcus parasanguinis_J. The sequence goes on from NZ_KI669401.1 coordinate 73,130, forward strand.
AGCAAGAATTGGCAGATCTCTACATGGACAAGGCGCGCTTCCAAGTGCGTTTTAGCAAGGCTAAGTTTAATCGGGAGGGAAATGAAGCTGTCGAATTTTACATTTCGACCAACCCAGGTGAGGACTTTAAAGCCCTTGTCAAGGTTGCATCCGGCGGAGAATTGTCACGCTTGATGTTGGCCATTAAATCTGCTTTTTCTCGAAAAGAAGGAAAAACCAGTATCGTCTTTGACGAGGTAGATACAGGGGTCTCTGGGCGCGTGGCTCAAGCCATCGCAGCGAAAATTCATAAGATTGGTCAAAATGGCCAAGTTCTTGCTATTTCTCACCTGCCTCAAGTCATCGCTGCAGCGGATTATCAATTCTATATTGAGAAAATCAGTGATGCACACTCTACCGTATCAACTGTACGCTTGCTCAATAGAGAAGAACGAATCGAAGAAATTGCCAAGATGCTGGCAGGAGAGGATCTAACGGAAGCTGCCCGTCAACAGGCAGAGCAACTTCTCAAGCGTTAAGAGAGAAAGAAGGTTTATAACCATGTCAACATACTTTGTAGTCGGAGATATTCACGGAAAAGCACAAATGCTAGAAGAGCTCATGACAGAGTGGGACGGAAAAGCTCAATTGGTCTTTTTAGGTGATTTGATAGATCGAGGCGAAAACAGCAAACGATCGATTGAGATCGTAAAAGACTACGTAGACCATCACGGAGCTGTTTGCCTTTCCGGAAATCACGAGTACATGTTTTTAGCTTGGTTGGACAATCCAGAAGAGCGTTATGACCACTACCGAAGAAATGGTGGCGATACGACCATCAACTCTCTTTTAGGCCGGCCACTCGATGCTCCTGTAGATGGGATTGCCGATGCGCAAGCCGTAGAGAGCGCTGTTCCTGAATTGGTAGCCTTCATCCGTAGTTTGCCCTTTGACTTTGAGACAGAAACCTATTACTTTGTCCACGCCGGTGTGGATTTAACTCTTGAAAATTGGCGGGAAACCAGTGACTACCAAAAAGTCTGGATCCGAAAACCATTCCATGAAGCGGAGAATCAGACAGGCAAATGGATCGTCTTTGGTCATACACCGGTCTATGGACTGCTCAATGAGCCAGTCGGTACCGAAAATCTTTGGATTTCAGATCAAAAAATGGGTGTCGATGGGGGCGCTGTTTATGGAGGAGTTCTCCATGGGTTGCTCTTGGATGATCAAGGCATTGTCCAAGACCATGTCCTTCACAATACAGGTTTTTCTGCTGCAGACGATTGAGAGCGGAGGTCTGGAAATCTTTTACAGCAAAACCTCGTGTTTTTTGATATAATGAAACCAGAACATTCATAGGAAGAGTAAAGAAATAAATGGCAAATATTAAAATAGTTACAGACTCATCTATTACAATTGAGCCTGAAGTGGTTGAAGAATATGGCATTACCATTGTGCCACTTTCTGTTATGGTGGATGGAGTCCTTTATTCCGACAGTGAGTTGGGTGAAGGGGACTTCTTGCGCTTAATGCAGTCTAGCAAAAATCTTCCAAAGACTAGCCAACCACCTGTTGGAGTCTTTGCAGAGGTGTATGAAAAGTTAGCAGCGGACGGAGCTCATATCGTTTCGATTCATATGTCTCATGCCTTGTCAGGAACAGTAGAAGCAGCTCGTCAAGGGGCAACCTTGTCAGGGGTAGATGTGACCGTGATTGATAGTGGCTTTACAGACCAAGCCATGAAGTTTCAAGTGGTTGAGGCAGCTAAGTTGGCTAAAGAAGGAGCAGATCTAGACACCGTTTTAGCTCGTATTGAAGAAGTCAAAGAAAAGACAGAGTTGTATATCGGCGTATCTACCTTGGAAAATCTAGTTAAAGGTGGTCGGATTGGTCGTGTTACCGGACTTTTGAGCTCGCTTCTTAACATCCGTGTCGTGATGGAAATGAAGGACCATCAGTTAGAACCGATCGTCAAGGGGCGTGGAAACAAGACCTTTAAGAAGTGGGTAGATGAATTGACTGAGAAGTTATCCCACAGCAAGGTTGCTGAGATCGGGATTTCTTATGCAGGAACCCCGGAATGGGCCAATGAAATGAAGGCTCAGTTGCAATCGCTCGTTGAAAATGCGATCCCAGTTCTCGAAACTGGATCGATTATCCAAACCCATACAGGTGAGAATGCATTTGCAGTTTTGGTGCGCTACGAATAAGCTGAATAAATGTTTGAAAAAACAGGTTTAGTACTTGACCTAAAGGCTTTTTTTAGATATTATAGTACTGTTAAGGCGTAAAGCCTAAAAAAATTTGGAGGATTTGTTAAATGGCTAACAAACAAGATTTGATCGCAAAAGTGGCAGAAGCTACAGAATTGACTAAAAAAGATTCAGCAGCAGCTGTTGACGCTGTATTCGCAGCAGTTTCAGAATACCTTTCAAAAGGTGAAAAAGTTCAATTGATCGGTTTCGGTAACTTCGAAGTTCGTGAACGTGCAGCTCGTAAAGGTCGCAACCCACAAACTGGTAAAGAAATCAAAATCGCAGCTTCTAAAGTTCCAGCATTCAAAGCTGGTAAAGCTCTTAAAGAAGCAGTTAAATAATTGCATTTTGAAAAACCATCCTAGATTTCTAGGATGGTTTTTTTGTTGGACAGCTCTATAGGATAAGGGTATAATAGGAAAAAAGAAGGAGAGAGAAAAGACCATGCGATTCATTTTAGGCCTCTTTGCCTTGTTGTTTATCCGACCTATTTTGTATCTACTGAAAGGGCTGTGGTTCGTACTGGAATTCTGTTTTATGATCCTCGTAGTTAAAATGATCCTAGGAACCGTGCGCTGGATGACCAGTTGGATCGGCTGAGAGGGGATAGAGACATTAGTGAATGACTCAATGTCCCCCAGGGGTTTTGCTCTTTCATTTTCAGGCTCGTGACTCAATGTCCACTGGACATAACCTCGCTTTTCCGTTTTCAAGTTGGTGAATCAATGTCCACTGGACATGAACTCGCTTTTCCGTTTTAGGCTCGTGAATCAATGTCCACTGGACATTTTTTTTAATTAAAAGCATTCTAAATAGTGATTTATTTTGAAACATGCTATAATAGGGGTAACGAATCGATTAAATCATATTGGAAAGGGGGGATCATAGTGAACGCATTGCATCGTCATGAAGAAGAGCGCGTGGAAGAAGTCTTGCAAAGTTTGCGTGCTAAGAGCATTCGGATTACCGATACTCGCAGAGCAGTTCTTTCCTATTTAGTGGCGAGTCATGAACATCCAAGTGCTGAGAAGATCTATCGCGATTTATTGCCTCAGTTTCCAAGCATGAGTCTAGCAACTGTCTACAACAATATCAAGGTTTTAATTGATGAGGGGGTTGTTTCTGAGATCAAGGTTCGCAATGATACCACGACCTATTTTGATTTCATGGGGCATGACCATTTGAATGTGGTGTGTGAAAAATGTGGCGGTATCGCAGATGTGGACATTGAAGTCCCAGATCTTCGCGAAGAAGCAGCCAGTCAAAGTGGCTACCAGATCACCAAGACCCAAATGACTGTCTATGGTATTTGCCCAGAGTGTCAAAAACAATGATGAAGATATTCCAAGAGAGTCGTCAGGCTCTTTTTTGTGAGAAATTGCACTTTTCTATGGTCGCCACTAGATTTTTTACTGAAAATCTAGTAGAATAAAATAGATAAACGGGGGAAACCTCGGAGAATAAAAAGGAGATCCATCTAATGGTAAAATTGGTTTTTGCTCGCCACGGTGAGTCTGAATGGAACAAAGCTAACCTTTTCACTGGTTGGGCTGATGTTGATTTGTCTGAAAAAGGTACACAACAAGCGATCGACGCTGGTAAATTGATCAAAGAAGCTGGTATCGAATTTGACCAAGCTTACACTTCAGTATTGAAACGTGCGATCAAAACTACTAACTTGGCTCTTGAAGCTTCTGACCAATTGTGGGTTCCAGTTGAAAAATCATGGCGCTTGAACGAACGTCACTACGGTGGTTTGACTGGTAAAAACAAAGCAGAAGCTGCTGAACAATTTGGTGATGAACAAGTTCACATCTGGCGTCGTTCTTACGATGTATTGCCTCCTGCAATGGACCGTGATGATGAACACTCAGCACATACTGACCGTCGTTACGCTTCACTTGATGACTCAGTAATTCCAGATGCTGAAAACTTGAAAGTTACTTTGGAACGTGCCCTTCCATTCTGGGAAGATAAAATCGCTCCAGCTCTTAAAGATGGTAAAAACGTATTCGTAGGAGCACACGGTAACTCAATCCGTGCTCTTGTTAAACACATCAAACAATTGTCAGACGACGAAATCATGGATGTGGAAATCCCTAACTTCCCACCATTGGTATTCGAATTTGACGAAAAATTGAACGTTGTAAAAGAATACTATCTTGGAAAGTAAGATAGCGTGATTCGTTATCAATAATAGAAGAGGCTGGGACAAAAGTCCTAGCCTCTTCTTGTTTTTGGATTGTCGAGCAAGACGCAGTGGTGGAGTGGGCTCTACTACGCTGATTTCATCAGCTTTTATAGCCCTACTCAACTGTGCGGAGGTGGGACGACGAAATCGAATTCTAACGAATTACCGATTTCTGTCCCACTCTCTTTTTGCTTGTCTTCCTTAGATCCTAGCCGCTTTTGGGTTTTCAGGGTCTCCTAAAAGTGTTATAATAGAGTGTTACTAAATTGGGTTCCATTAGCCCTGAAAGGAAAAGAAAATGACAAAATCATTCTACATCACAACTCCTATCTATTACCCATCAGGTAAATTGCATATTGGTTCAGCTTATACAACGATCGCCTGTGACGTTTTGGCGCGTTACAAACGCATGATGAACTACGATGTTTTCTACCTGACTGGTCTCGATGAGCATGGTCAAAAGATCCAGCAGAAAGCAGAAGAAGCTGGGATTACGCCGCAAGCTTATGTAGATGGGATGGCCGTTGGAGTGAAAGAACTCTGGCAATTACTCGATATCTCATATGATAAATTCATCCGTACGACAGACGATTACCATGAAAAAGTGGTGGCTCAAGTCTTTGAACGCTTGCTTGCGCAAGATGACATCTACCTGGGTGAATACTCTGGCTGGTACTCAGTCTCTGATGAAGAGTTCTTTACAGAAAGCCAATTGGCTGAGGTTTACCGTGATGAGAATGGCAAGGTCATCGGTGGGGTAGCCCCATCAGGCCACGAAGTAGAATGGGTTTCCGAAGAATCTTACTTCCTTCGCCTCAGCAAATACCAAGACCGCTTGGTTGAATTTTTCAAATCCCAACCGGATTTCATCACGCCAGATGGCCGTCTCAATGAAATGTTGAAAAACTTCATCGAGCCAGGCTTGGAAGATTTGGCAGTATCTCGAACTACCTTTACCTGGGGAGTTCCAGTTCCATCTAATCCCAAACACGTGGTCTATGTATGGATCGACGCCCTTCTCAACTATGTGACGGCTCTTGGTTACGGTCAAGAAGATCATGAAAACTTTGATAAATTCTGGAACGGAACTGTCTTCCACATGGTTGGAAAAGACATCCTTCGTTTCCACTCGATTTACTGGCCAATCCTTCTTATGATGTTGGATATCAAATTGCCAGAACGCTTGATTGCCCATGGTTGGTTTGTCATGAAAGACGGCAAGATGTCTAAGTCTAAAGGAAATGTCATCTACCCAGAAATGTTGGTGGAACGCTTCGGCTTGGATCCACTTCGTTACTACCTCATGCGCAGTTTGCCAGTTGGTTCTGATGGTACCTTCACACCAGAAGACTACGTGGCTCGCATCAACTATGAATTGGCCAATGACCTTGGAAACCTCCTTAACCGGACGGTAGCCATGATCAATAAATACTATGGTGGTCAAGTTCCTGCTTATGTCGAAAATGTCACAGCATTTGATGCAGATTTGGCTAAGGTAGTTGAAGAAAACATCGCTGAATACCACAAGCAAATGAACGCGGTGGATTACCCACGCGCTTTGGAAGCCGTATGGAACATCATCTCTCGTACCAATAAGTACATCGATGAGACTGCTCCTTGGGTCCTCGCTAAAGAAGATGGTGACAAGGAACAATTGGCAGCGGTCATGACTCACTTGGCAGCCAGCCTCCGTGTTGTGGCTCACTTGATCCAACCATTCATGATGAACACCTCAAATGCCATCATGGAACAACTAGGCTTGGGCATGGACTTCGATCTTGAAAACTTGACCTTAGCTGGCTTCCCAGAAAATGTTACAGTGGTTGCCAAAGGAACTCCAATCTTCCCACGTCTGGACATGGATGAAGAAATTGCCTACATCCAATCGCAAATGACTGCTGGTAAACCACAAGAAAAAGAATGGATTCCAGAAGAAGTGGAACTCAAGTCTGAAAAAGATGAGATCAAATTTGAAGACTTTGACAAGGTTGAAATCCGTGTCGCAGAAGTCAAAGAAGTGGAACGTGTCGAAGGCTCAGACAAATTGCTTCGCTTCCGCCTAGATGCAGGAGATGGCGAAGACCGTCAAATCCTTTCTGGTATCGCGAAATTCTATCCAAATGAACAAGAATTGGTCGGCAAGAAACTCCAAATCGTAGCCAACCTTAAACCACGTAAGATGATGAAGAAATATGTCAGCCAAGGCATGATTCTTTCCGCAGAATACGGAGATCAATTAACAGTCTTAACTGTTGATCCATCTGTACCAAATGGAAGTATCATTGGCTAAACGATAGACAAAGAAAAAATCATCTAAAAAACTTTCCTTAGGTGAGTACGGACGTCAGCGAACTTCGAAGAAGTTCCATGACTAATTATTGAGCCTAAGGTCTCAATAATTCCGAGTGCCTGAAACAACTGTATTTCAGGCACTTTTCTCACGGCGGAAAGATTCAGTAGATGATTGAATAATTCTTACGAATAAATTTTTTAATTTTTATAGAATTTATTTGATTTGTATGGAAGAGCAGATTGTCTATGCTCTCAAGCACTCCCGCGGGAGTGCTTTTGTTGTATTGATATGGTTCCTATCATTGAGTTTTACAAGGATGGTAGATGAGTCCTATTAGCAATGGATGTTAACGGAGACTTCCGCAGTGAGAAAAGAGTCTGAAACGGTATCATTTCAGACTCTCGGGAGATTTGAGACAGTAGGCTCAAATATTAGGTATGGAATCCCAAAGGGATTCGCTACCGTCCGTCCTCACCCAAGGAAGGTCTCAAATTATATTTTCCTATTCATCCGGCCGGTATTCTAGGATATCTCCTGGCTGGCAGTCGAGTTCTTTGCAGATGGCTTCAAGGGTGGTGAAGCGGATGGCTTTGGCCTTGCCGGTTTTGAGGATGGAGAGGTTGGCTGTGGTGATGCCGATTTTGTCGGCTAGCTCGTTGGATTTCATCTTTCGCTTGGCTAGCATGACATCTAGATTGACGATAATCATGGCAACCTCCTTAAATGGTTAGCTCATTTTCTTCAGCAATCTCAATACCTCTCTCTAAAATCTTGCCAGAGACCCAGACGATTGGAACGGCAAGGAGAAGCCCTGTGTTAAAGGTAAATTGGAAAGTGAAGGGAAGGAGATAAGCATTTCCACTGGTTTCAAGTGTGCCAGACATAAAGGACAAGACCAAGAGAATCTTCCAAGCTCGGTTGCAAAGATCAATGTTAGAGTGAGAAAAGATCTTTTCTTGGTAGAGATTTTGGAGGAAGCTGCGAATGGTGATGAGAAGGTAAATATAGATAGCGCTTGAGGCTAGTGGGAAGAGCAGCTGCCAGAGAGGTTGCGGATGTTTGGGGAAGAGTTGGATGCCATTCACATCAAAGGACAAGCGTCCAGTTTGAATGAGATCTTTAAACACTCCCATCCGTGAAAGCAGGTGGACGACCAGTGCAGCCACAGTCATAAAGCCACAGAAGTAAATGAAAGCCGTCAAGACTTCAATGACATTTTTTAAGGTTTTTGAGTTTTTCATCGCAAGCCTCCTTGAAGTTTATTTATTTTTCACTTATAGTATACTCTTTATAAAAAAATAGTCAATAAAAAAGTATCGAAAAACGATAAAAAAATAACGATAAACAAAATATTATTTTTGAGAAACAGGTATTCTCTGCTAAGACTAGTCAGTTTAAACCTGGAAAACCACTACATAGAGGGGAATTTTACTATACTTTCGATTTAGGGTATACTAGTGTAAAGATCTTATTCCATGGAGGTAGTAAAATGAATCTTAAGTGGAAGAAAAAATACCTGGGGCCGATTTTGGGGCTGGTCGGAGCAGTTGTTCTGATCGGAGGAGTTTATCTCTACTCTAGCTCCAACATCCAACCAGACCATCAAAAGGAATTTAACCAGACTAGCAAGAAGGTCACCAAGCCAAAGGAAAAAGCTATTGACCTGAGTGGTGACTATGTCTCTAATGAACGGGATGAAGCCAAAATCGAGAAAAAAGGCAAGGCCTGGAAGATCGATTACCAAACAGCTGACGGCAAGGTATCCGCTGAATTTAGCACGGATTGGAAGGTCGAAGGGTCTAATAAAGTTTCGACAGGCAAGATGAAAAAGTCCGATGGCAATACAGACTTTACAGTCACTGTTCGTGTCTTTAAATACAAGACAGATAAGAAGCCTTTGATCACGGTCACCATGTCTGACAAAAATCCCGACCACGAGATGGTCTTTGCCAATCGGGAGGATTTTTTCAAATCGACAGATCCAAATGATGTCGTCCTTGATGGCAATCTCTCACCGTTTGAAGGTGCTTATTCCAATGATACCTATGAAAAGGAAATCGCAGATTCCGGTTTTAAACTTTATGGCTATACTCCAGAAGAATATTACCAAAACAAGACCAATGCCTTTCCAAGTATTGTAAATGGGGAGACTGGCTGGACTTTCTGGAGTGGAGGCACTCGGGCAAGTTACTTGTTCAATAAAGAAAAAGAGCCCAAGAAGCGAAAAGGCTATTATGAAGTTTATTTCACAGGGGCAAATGCGACTGCGATCCAAGGGCAGGAACAAACCTTGTACTTGATCCCAGCGGGTGTGACAGGTCCTGACGGAGTAGCTTCCCAAGAACGTCGGATTCTCTTTGGTGACGTGGCCTACCGTGATTACCATCTAGAGTGGTGGAAAGCTTACCCACAACCGAAAAAAGAGAAAGACTTGGATATTGCGGCTATTAACGGAGGAGACTTCTCAAGCTTAGCTGGAACCTGGCGCAATGGCAAGGGGGCTGAAATCGTCATCCAAGCAGACGGAAAAGTCAAGGGCCAAGGCAGCCTCAAGGCTGTTGCAGATTCGGATAAGAAGAGCAAGATTCCTTATGTTGAGATGAAGATGGGGGAGACTGGTGCTGCGATTGGACTTCTGAAAATCGGTTTCCAAAATCCAGATGGAGACCAGTCTGATACCAGCAAGCCACGTCTAGTGGTCACTCAATCTGCAGGCAACTACCCGGCTGATCAATATTTCTACCGTCAATAAAAAAGGAGATTAAACCATGGGCTATCACATCAACTATAAGTGGGCGAGTCTTGGAACAGGCGTTATTGCCAATGAATTGGCGCAAGCCCTTGAAGCGCTTGGTGGGAAACTCTATTCCGTTGCCAATCGTACCTATGACAAGGGGGTAGCCTTCGCTGAAAAATACGGGATCGAAAAGGTTTATAAAGAGATTGATGAAGTCTTTGAAGACCCTGAAGTGGATATCATCTATATCTCAACGCCTCACAATACTCATATCCAGTATCTTCGTAAGGCCCTCGCAGCTGGCAAGCACGTGCTCTGCGAAAAGTCCATCACCCTCAACAGTGAGGAATTGGCAGAAGCGATAAAGCTTGCTGAAGAAAACCATGTCAAACTAGCAGAAGCCATGACCATTTTCCATATGCCTATTTATCGGAAACTCTCTGAAATTGTAGCAAGTGGCAAGCTGGGACCCCTTAAGGTTATCCAGATGAACTTCGGTTCCTATAAGGAATACGACATGACCAACCGCTTTTTCAATCGCAATCTGGCAGGTGGAGCTCTACTGGACATCGGTGTCTATGCCCTGTCTTTCGTACGTTGGTTTATGACGTCACAGCCGACAGAGATGGTTTCACAGGTCAAGCTGGCACCGACTGGTGTCGATGAGCAAGCGGGGATCCTTCTTACGAATCGTGAAGGGGAAATGGCAACGGTGACGCTGAGTCTTCACGCCAAACAACCGAAACGTGGGACGATCGCTTATGACAAGGGCTATATCGAACTCTACGAATACCCGCGTGGGCAAAAAGCGGTCATCACCTATACGGAAGATGGATCACAAGAAGTGATCGAAGCAGGAGAAACCGCTAAAGCCCTCCAGTATGAAGTCCTTGATATGGAAGCAGCAGTCGCAGGAAGGGAAAATCATCTCTACCTAAACTACAGCCGTGATGTCATGGACCTCATGACTCAACTCCGCAAAGACTGGGGCTTGGTTTACCCAGAAGAAGAATAGGAGTCGGAAAAGAGGCTGGGACAAAAGTCCTAGCCTCTCAATTATTTTTGGATTGTCGAGCAAGACGCAGTGGTTGAGTGGGCTCTACTACGCTTATTTCATCAGCTTTTACAGCCCTACTCAATTGTGCGGAGGTGGGACGATGAAATCGAATTCTAACGAATTACCGATTTCTGTCCCACTCTCTTTTTTTACTGCAAGGAAGGCTCGTGGAGTCTAGGCAACTGTTAGTCTCTAGCATTAAAAGGAAAAAAATGTAAAAAAGGCTTGACAAAGCAAATGATTAGCAGTATTATTAACTAGTTAATTAACTGATTAATAAACTAGTTAACGAAAATGAAAAAGAGGTGAAGGATGAATTGGAGAAGAATGAAGGTTCTGGGACTCTTGTTTCTCGGTTTCTTTCTGCTGACAGCTTGTGGAAGTCAAGGAAATGCGGGCAAGCCCCCTTCTAAAAAAGGTCTTAAAATTGTCACGAGTTTTTATCCTATCTATGCCCTGGTCAAGGAAATCTCTGGCGATCAAAATGACATCTGGATGGTTCAGTCAGGTGCAGGGATCCATGATTATGAACCCTCAACCAAGGAAGTAGCCCAGATCTATGATGCGGATGTATTTGTCTATCATTCTCAGACCCTGGAATCTTGGGCCGGTCGCTTAGATCCTAATCTTCAAGGTTCCAAGTTGCGAGTGATCGAAGGTAGCCAAGGAATGACCCTTGATAAGGTGGCTGGATTAGAGGATGTCGAGGCTGGTCAGGGAAAAGAAGCCAAGCACTTGTATGATCCGCATACTTGGTTGGATCCTGTAAAAATCGCAGAGGAAGGAAAGATCATCGCCCAACGTTTGGGAGAGATCGATCCAAAGAACAAGGAACTCTATCAGGCCAATGCTCAAAAGCTTGAAAAGCGCTGTGAGGAACTAGTAGCTCACTACCAGCCTCTCTTTGACAAGGCCAAGCAAAAGACTTTTGTGACCCAGCATACGGCCTTTTCTTATCTGGCCAAACGCTTTGGTCTCAAGCAGTTAGGGATTGCAGGGATTTCCCCAGAGCAAGAACCAACCGCTCGGCAATTGGCCGAGATCCAGCAGTTTGTCAAAGACTACAAGGTGAAAACGATCTTTGTGGAAAAGCACACGTCGTCAAAAGTGGCAGATAGCATTGCCAAGGCAACAGGGGCGCGTGTCAAGGTCCTGGATCCACTGGAAGCCGATCCACAAAACGATAAGGATCTATTAGAAAATTTAGAAGAAAATATGGCAACTTTGGCCAAGGAATTAGAGGAGTAAAACAAGAATGAAGAAAAAGGGAACGATTGGAATTGTAGCGACCTTGGGGCTAGGACTTTGTGCCTATGCGCTCAGTCAGCAACCACAAGTCAAGGAAGAGAGAAAGAATCAGATTCAGTATTTGCAAGCGGACAAGAAATCGTCATCGTCTGCCTCAAGTAAAAAGGAAGACAGCATCGAAGCGGTCAATGCCAAGGAAAAGACCCAGGCAGAGCAGATTGTCATCAAGATTACAGATGAAGGCTTTGTCACTTCTCATGGGGATCATTTTCATTACTACAGCGGCAAGGTCCCATTTGATGCCATCTTTAGTGAAGAGTTGATTTTGCGGGATCCAACTTATCAGCTGCAAGAAGCGGATATCGTGAGCAAGGTCAAGGATGGCTATATCATCAAACGCGCTGGGAAATACTATCTCTACTTAAAGGATGCCCAACATACAGTCAATGTGCGCTCGATCGAAGAGATCGCCCAACAACAAAAAGGAGGCACCAAAGAAGAAGGGGAAACGGGATCGGTGCAAGCGAGCTCCTCGCACAAGGCAGGCAAGACCCGTGACTTCCGTCAACCGAGTCAAGCGCTGAAAGAAGGAAAGACCCTTGAGATGCTGACGGCTAAGAACCATACAGGTGGTGGCTACCGTACGGACGATGGTTATATCTTTAGCCCTGGAGATGTCATTTCAGATACAGGGGACGGCTTTATTGTACCCCATGGCGGCCATTTCCATTATATTCCAAAGAGTGCCTTATCTGCTGGAGAGTTAGCAGCAGCCCTCTCTGTCTTAGGTGGTCAAGCTGGCCATCAGGCTGGAAACTCACGCCTAGCTGGAGCAAGTACAGAACAAGGGCAAGGAACTCCAGATCAGGCCTCTCCAAACCTTGGGAAGCAAGCGAGCAACCAGCCATCAGTCAGTCCAACTAATACACAGACGACACCAACGACTTCTAAACCGGCTACCTCTAAACCGAGTCCAAGCCTGAGCAATCTAATCGAAGAATTGCAGAAAGCCCCGTTGTCTTCTCGTCATGTGGAGTCTGATGGTTCTGTCTTTGATCCAAGCAAGATTACCAAGTGGACCGATCAAGGGATTGTCTACCCTCATGGGGATCATTTCCACTTTATCCCATACAGCTCTCTATCGCCTTTAGAGCGTGAGTTGGCGCGACAATTCCAATTGCTTCGTGCTCAAGGAACTAGTAGTCCAACCGAAACAAACCCAAGCTTGCCTTCAAATCCAAGCACAAAACCAGTTGAACATGAGCATGATCATGAGCATGGCGACAGTCACGAGCACGAAGAGGAGCACGATCATGGTTTCCACGCAGACAAGGTCATCAGCAAGGATGAGGAAGGCTATATGGTCGCTCATGGCAACCATGCCCACTATTTCTATAAAAAGGACCTCTCTCCTCAAGAGATTGCAGCAGCAGAGGCAACTCTGGCAGGTAAGAAAGAAGAGGACAAGGGGCAGCCACTGACAGATGATGTTGCGACCTATTCTCGTGATGCCTCAGATGAGGAAAAGATCCAGTACATCAGCAAGACCTATGGTGTCCCTCGTGAGGCCATTAAGATTTCCAATGGTTTCTTTGTCTTTAACAATCCAGACCAAGAATACGATCCGACCCACATCCATCCTTATGCTGTTCGTAAGGAACATGTCCGGATCCCACTTGAAACTGGCAATCCTGAACTAGACTTTATCAATGAACTCTATGCAACAGCGCTTCGTTCGGGGATTTCTCCTTATAGCCTCCAGATTGAAAATGGTCAGTTTGTCATCCCGCATGGCGATCACAACCACTACATCAAGGTGAGATCAGCGGGACTAGCAGACTACTTAGCACATCGCCTTCCTACCATCCAATCGCCTTACAAAAAAGGAGACTTGGATAAAAAAGCAGTAGAGGACAGGGTCAACCAACTTTTAGCAGAAAGCCGAACTCTTTACGCTTCTGATCCATTGCAGCAACGACGGATTGAGCTCATCTTGGGCCACTTCTTGGAAAACGTCAAGAGTTTCCCAAGCAACTCGACGGAAGGCTATCTAGCCAGTCTCAAACAGGTTGATGATCAGTATATTCATGCGACCCAAGCGGTCAAACCAAAAGAAGAGACAGCCCTAGATCGTCGTTACCAAGAATTGCTGGAACAAGTGCGCTTGCTAGATACAGAGGCCTTCCAATTGAAGAAGGAAGAGTTGGTCTCTCAACTGCAGGAAGCCTATACTGCCAAGGACAGCAAGCGTATAGAGCAGGAAGGGAAGCTATTAGAAGCTGTTCAGGAGATGCAAGATCGGACGGGTGTGACATCTGTCGACTACCTCAAGTATTTCTACCAAAGCTTGAGCGATGCGCGCTTGACACCAGAACTCCGCACCAAGGCGGCAGATCTAGCCTTGAAGCTCTACCGAGCTCAAGCCTTTGAAGAAGCTTGGGATTCCAAGTCTCACTTTATGGAGCTCTACCAAACTAAGCAAGCTATTGACCAGCTCTTCTCCCAAGAAAAAGGCCAAACCTATCCTATTGAAAAAACAGTTTTGGATCAAAAAGGAAGTCAAGCCCCATCTTACAACGTAGAGGTTTATGATTTCCTCAAAGGCTTGTATGGAGAGTTGGATAAGGCAACAGAAGCTCGTCAACAGAACAAGATTCTGACAGCTCTCTTAGAGCAAATCCAGTCGCTCTTGCCACAAGTCGAAGACCAAGGCAAACGAACTGCTTTTGAAGCAGGCTTGGCTCAACTTGGAAAAGAATCTGATCCAGACAAGGCTATTCCAAGTGGGGAAGCACTTCTACGCGAAATCAGTGATAGTATTGAAAAGCAAAAACAGAAGCAAACCGAAGAGCCTCAAATTGGGGATGTCGCTCTTTATCAACAGCTCTATAATCAATTGATGGCCCTACACCAACAATTGCAGGACAAGGGGGCTAGTGATGCGGTATTTGATCGCTTAGAAGCTCTCTTTGACCAATTGGCTAATCCAAAGAGTGATAAAGCAGCCTTACTACAGGCCATCCAAGCCTTCCAGGCAGAGTTGGCAGCTGCGCCATCTACAAGCGAAGCGGGCAAACCAGCTACCACGGTTGAAACACCTGTCGCTACAGAAACTCCGGTGGAAAAAGAAGCAGCAGCTTCAGAAGGAAGCAAGCCTGCCACAACTGAGACAGAAACAGAGCCTGCAAGCGCAGCTGTAACAGAAGAAAGCACGCCAGATGCTCCATCTCCTCAGAACCAATAGAAAATAGAAAAGCATCTGAAAGGAAATTTCAGATGCTTGAATTTGAAAAAATCTTCTTAAGACTTTCCTAAGGTGAGTACGGACGTCAGCGAACTTCATAGAAGTTCCATGACTTAGTTTTGAGCCTAAGGTCTCAAAACTCCCGAGTGCTTGAAATATTATTTCAAGCACTTTTCTCACGGCGGAAAGTCCAAAGTAGACATGGATAACTAATAACATATAATTTTTCTTTGCAGAATATCTTGTATTATTTTTGTAAAGAGTGGTTTATCAATGTCCTGTACGCTTGAAGTTATTTATTCAGATGCTTTTTGCGTGAAGAGGTCAGTAGTTGAGCATCACTCCTTGTGTTCTAAGAGCAGTGGTGAGGAAAGCTCGACTGCTTTTTTTCGCTTGAAAAATGCGGCCATTTGAACCAGGATACGGGGAACTGTTTGCCATTTTTTCCAAGCTTGTACCCGGGTGTCGATGAGTTGTTTAGCGAGACGTTCCAGCATTTCTCGCTCGGTTGGATCCAAATCCTGGGCATTTTGGAGGATTTCCTTGGCCTTAGCTAGCTGCTTGAGATCGGTTAGATCATTGATGGAAGTGATGCCGGCATCTAGAAAAATGCCAAAAAAGGTGTCAAAAAATTTCTTGCGCTCCTCTGCCGATGTTTCGCTAACCCATTGTTTCAAGGTCAGATCGGTCTGCTGGCTATCTGGACTGGTTTCAGAAACGGTCACAAAGCTGTAGTCCTTGATTTCCCAAGTAAAGGCGTCGTGCTGGGCAAAGCCACCAAAGGCGCGACTTTTGACAATGGTCGTCGGTTCTGGCACTTCCAACATCATGCCAACGATGGATCCCTGAGGGACAAATCGATGAATGTTTGGGGACGTGCGCTGGTAGCCTTCGGTTTCGATGATGGCCTTGTTGAGGCCAGGAGCATCGTAGCTGTAGATCGCGTCGACCCGCTCAAATAAGGAATCAGGTAGATAAGAGCAGGCATAGGTCGCAAGGTTGCCCCCTTTGGAGTGACCGGCTACTAAGAAGCGCCCTTTCGGAAATTCCTTCATGACATGTTGCAGGTAGGTGGCTGCGCGCTTCTGAGCTGGAACATGGTCCATATAGGTCATGTGGAAGTCTTCCTTCCAGCCGATCAAGGTGTCATCCGTTCCTCTGAAAACGACCAAATACGCATCCAGACTAAGCTGATAGGTCATGGCCGCAAACTGTTTTTGCACATCGGGATCGTATTCATCGACATAGTTGAGGAGTTTGATGTTCTTAAAGCGCTTTGAACTAGCCAACTCATCGACTAATTGCAGGTGCTGGTTACTCACGATGAAATCGGTAGTCCGGTCGATCAGTTCCA
Source organism: Streptococcus parasanguinis CC87K (assembly GCF_000507765.1). GTDB lineage: Bacteria > Bacillota > Bacilli > Lactobacillales > Streptococcaceae > Streptococcus > Streptococcus parasanguinis_J. Next base: position 89,491 of record NZ_KI669401.1, read on the forward strand.
TCGCATCAGACAGGCGCACTGGGATCCCTGTTGTATCTCCTTGAGGCACAATGTGTCCAAAGGGCAGATAGGTCAGCTCTGTCAATGCGAGAACATCCAGTTCATTGAAGGGACGGTCATAAATGGAATCGTAGGTCACTTCTTTTAGGTAATCAAAAATCGTCGACATCTGTGCCTCCCGTGTCTTATTTCTTTCAGTATAGCACAAAAATGGGACTAGAAAAAGCAACTCTTGTTATGAAGATTACGCTGGATCTTTTTCTCTGCTGCTTAATCTGTTATAATAGGAAGAAAAAAAGAAGGAAAGAAAGCCATGCATAAAATTCTCTTAGTAGAAGACGATGAAATTATCCGCCAACAAGTCAAACAATTATTGGAACAATGGGGCTATGAAGTGGTCGCAGTAGAGGACTTTATGGATGTCCTCGGGATCTTTGTCGAAAGTGACCCCCACTTGATCCTCATGGATATTGGCCTGCCTCTCTACAATGGTTACCACTGGTGCCAGGAGATTCGTAAGGTTTCAAAGGTTCCGATCATGTTTCTTTCTTCACGGGATCAAGCCATGGATATTGTCATGGCCATCAATATGGGTGGAGACGACTTTGTCACCAAGCCTTTTGACCAAAATGTCCTCCTTGCCAAGGTCCAAGGGCTCTTGCGCCGCTCTTACGAATTTGGGACAGATCAAAATCTGCTGGAGCACCGGGGTGCTATCCTCAATCTCAAGTCCACGGACTTGGTGTATGAAGGGGAAGTCATCAAGCTGACCAAGAATGAATTTCAGATCCTGCGCGTCCTGTTTGAGCATGCGGGCAGTATCGTGGCACGTGATGATATGATGAAGGAGCTCTGGAATAGCGACTTCTTTATTGATGACAATACCTTGTCTGTCAATGTGGCCCGCCTTCGCAAGAAACTAGAGGAGGCTGGCTTGTCAAACTTCATCGAAACCAAGAAAGGCATCGGTTACGGGTTGACCCATGAATAAATTTGGAACGATCTTCTGGCAATATGTGGTATCCCGCAGGCGCCTACTCTATCTATTGGTCATCTTTTTGATCGTCGATTTGGTCTTTGCCTTTCTCTTTCCAGAGACGGGGACGATTTTCCTCTATGCGACCCTGGTGTTAGGCTTTTTTGCCCTCTGTGTCTTGATCTGGGATTGTGCCATGACCTTTCAGGACTATCGCAAAGCAGCGCTATATGAGGAAATAGAAGTTGCCTCGCCACTAGAACATCTCCTTTATGAAAAATACACTGAAGAACAGCAGGCTCGCCTGGAGGAAGGCAAAACAGCCCAGGCCAAGTTCAATGACCTGATGGATTACTACACCCTCTGGGTTCACCAGATTAAGACGCCCATTGCAGCTAGCCAGCTCTTGGTGCAAGATGTCGAGACGCCCATTGTCAAGCAGCAGATGGAGCAGGAGCTCTTTAAGATTGACTCCTATGCCAATCTGGTTTTGCAGTACTTGCGACTGGAGAGTTTTCATGATGATCTGGTCTTAAAGCGCGTGTTGGTAGAAGATTTGGTCAAAGAAGTAGTCCGCAAGTACGCCCTCTTTTTTATCCAAAAGAACTTGACCGTGGATCTGCATGATTTGGAAGAGGAGGTCATCACCGATCGTAAGTGGCTCCTGGTCATTATCGAGCAGCTCTTGTCCAATAGCCTCAAGTACACCAGCACTGGTGGGATTGAAATCTATTTTAAAGACCAGGCTCTCTATATAAAAGATAGCGGGATTGGGATCAAAAATAGCGATGTTCTCCGTGTCTTTGAGCGGGGCTTCTCCGGCTACAATGGCCACCTGACCCAGCAATCTTCAGGGCTGGGGCTCTATCTATCTAAGAAAATCGCAGAGCAATTGGGCCACAGGATCACCCTCCATTCAGAGGTCGGACAAGGCACGACCGTTGCCATTCGCTTTGAAGAAAAGAAGTTGGTCATGGATTAAGAAAAAGGGATTATTATGGAAAATAAAAATGAAACATTAGAGATTACTAATAATGAATTAGAATATGACAATTTGATAGATCTAAAAAGTACTCTTCAAGTTGAGTTAAATGATATTTTAGATGAACTTTCTTCAATTGAGGAGGATAGAGAAAAACTACAAAATAACCAGTATCTTGAAGAAGCCATTCAAGACATCATTTGGGACCAAGTTCAAAATCAATTAGCAGTCCAAATTGGTGAAGAGTTTATTAAAGATAACAACGGACAAAAACTAGATTTACGAAAAGACGCACATATACAAACTACTGAAAATTTTGAAAAAGGGAAATTTGCATCACACAATAGAGAGTTTAATTATCAAGAAAGATATGACAAATGGCAAGATAATTTTACCACTAATAAAAAAGGTGAAAGAGTTTTAAAAAAAGAAGCCCGTCAATTTTTTGATAAGGGAAGAGATATGGGGTCTGCAGCTGTTCATAAAGATCATACGGTTTCCATTAAAGAACAATTAAATGATATCGAAATGGCTGCATTTTTTTCTAAAGAGCAAGTTAAAGAGTTTGCCAATAGCTCTAAAAATTTACATGATTTAGATGCCTCTGCAAATAAATCTAAGAATGATAAAACTATGACTGAGTTTTTAAACTCTGAAAGAAACGGGTTGAAGCCTGAAGAGCGTTTTAATATTGATAGAAAACAATTAGAAAAAGATGATAAAGAAGCTAGAGAAGAGCTAAAAAATAGAAAAGATGAGAATAAAAATATTGCCATACAGTCTGGCAAAAAATCACGACGTAAAGAGGCTTTGAAAGTGACAGGGAAAGCTTTAAAAGCTGCTGTTCTTCAATTGTTGACAGAATTTTTGAGAGAGATTGTTAAGAAGTTTATTTCTTGGTTGGGTGAAAGAGAGAAGAATTTCGGGAACTTCATTGCAAAAGTAAAGGAAGCAATTACAAACTTTATCACCAATCTTTCTCATCATGTCCTTGGTGTAGGGCAATCGATGGTTACGATGTTAGCTACCTCTATAATTGGTCCTGTAGTTGGAACATTTATGCAGGTCTGGACTTTTATTCAGCAAGGTTGGAGATCTCTTACCGATGCGATTGACTATTTAAAAAATCCAGAAAATAAAAATAAAAGTACAAGTGTAAAAATGCTTGAGATAGGAAAAATTATTGTTGCAGGAGTAACAGCTGCTGGAGCGATCGTTTTAAGTAGTGCAATTGGAGCAACTTTGTTATCTATTTTTCCTCCACTTGGTGTAGAAATCCCATTGCTAGGAAGTTTGTCTGGTCTGATCGGTACATTTATGGGGGCAACAGTAGCTGGTATAGCCGGTGCATTTGTCTTGAAATTAATTGATCAAATGATTGTCGACAAACAGATTGACGAATTAACAAATAAAAAAATCGATAAATATAATGATAAACTAATTGTACAAGACCAAATGAATGCGGTTGGAATGGCGCTTGTTCGAGTGGATAAAATGGAGTCTTTGAGCCAAATGGAAGATCGACATCACCAAGCAGCAGAAATAATGCGGGATGAGCTTTCTTTTTTACTTGAAGAAAAAGAAAAAAATGACAATGAATTTACAGAAATCGACGCCTTGTTGGCAGAGTTAACAGATTAGGAGTTATTATGGAAAATGAATTTGACTTACAAGTCAGTAATCATGATTTTAATGCAGCAAAAGAACAATTGAAAAAATTTGCTGAACAGGATGTAGAAGAGTTGAAGTTTGATAAAGTTCGTACACATGAAGACATCTTTGGATTAGAGTGGGCTGAACACGGAGTGACTGGGAAAGAACTTAATTCATTGATTGAAAAACTTCAGAAATATTTTTCAAAGGTTTATGATCGTGATCAAAACTTAATTGAAGAATTTGGTGAAGTTTATAAAGCCTTAGAAGCATTGGATAAGGATTACATTCAGGCTATACTAACTTCTGTTTCTGCGATCAAAAAAACAAATGAAAAGATTTTAATAGAGCAAGAGCGAATTGATCAGACGATTGAGAAACAAAAAGCTACCTTAATCGCCTTAAAACAGTTTAAAGAAAGTGTGTCAAATCAATTATCTGAAATTGATTCTAGTCAACTTATCAGTATTATTGAACAACTTGAGAGTAGGGTTGAGACATTGGAAAAACCTTCTAGTGATTTGAAGGATGAAAGCACAGAAATTAATCGGTTAAAGAATGAATTGGATGCTGTAAAAGGCCAAGTGAATATCCTATCGAATAAGCTAACAACTTCTTTCGCTTTGATAGGCATAGCTACCGGAGTTGCTGTTGTGACTTTGATCATTTTATTGATGAGGTAAGCAAATGAGCCGTTATCAGGATGAATTAATTGAACTAGCAAAAAAATTTGATATCCAAACAGATTCAAAAGGAAAATTTCATGAACGAGTAATTATTTTGCTCAATGATTACTCTGAAAAATTAGTCATTGATATTTTGCAATACTTAGTTATTGAAAAACAAGAGGGTTCTCAAAAGATCGCCACTCTAGCAAATCAATTGTCAGAAGCGCTTCTGAAATATGCAGGCTATGTAAGTCTAAAAGGTTATAAACAAAATAAAAATGAGCAAGTGACGGAAGAATGCTCTCTTGATGATTTAAAAAAAGAACTTGACCGATTAGTTGGTTTACAAAATGTCAAAGAAGAAGTTAATCATCTGATTTCCTATCAAAGAATACAAAAGATAAGGAAAGAAAAAGGACTGAAAATTCCGAATAGAACTTTGCATATGGCATTTACAGGTAACCCAGGAACAGGAAAAACAACAGTAGCTCGTATTGTTGGAAAAATGTATAAACAACTCGGTTTGTTATCTAAAGGTCACTTTATTGAAGTTTCACGAACAGATTTAATTGCAGGATATCAAGGTCAGACTGCTTTGAAAGTTAAAAATGTGATTGAGAAAGCTAAGGGAGGAGTTCTTTTTATCGATGAGGCATATAGTATTACCGAAAATGAAAATTCAGATTCTTATGGTAGAGAATGCTTAACAGAATTAACGAAGGCCTTAGAAGATTATCGAGATGATTTAGTTGTGATTGTTGCGGGTTATACAAAGCCAATGGAACAGTTCTTTTCTTCAAATCCAGGGTTAAAATCTAGATTTAATTACTTTATTGAATTTGGAAATTATATACCAGATGAATTATTGAAAATATTAGAATTTCTGTGTCAAAAAGATGACTATAGACTAAGTGACAATATGAAATTGAAATTGATCAATTATTTCGAAACAAGTATACAAAATGATGAGAAAAACTTTTCGAATGGAAGATTTGTTCGAAATATATATGAAAATCTCGTAATGAATCAATCTGTTAGATTAGATCAAGCGAAGATAAATGATGTAGAAGATTTGTCATTGCTTAGATCATGTGATTTTGAGAAATAAAATCCCCATCTTACAAAAATGTAAGAAATAAAGGTCAAAATGAAAGGTTAGGTTATGGTAGCCGCCTTTTATTTTTTATACAATAGTCTCATCAAATGAAGGAGGTCAAGAAAATGAAACTCTTGAAATGGATGAAACAACTCAAAAAGACTGAGAAACCAAGTAACCAAACCGATCTGGAAAAGGTAGAATTTGGTCGCCAAGTATTACACCAAACTCAAGAATTTTTCTTGATCTACTAGTAAAAGGAGAAAATCATGTCATTACTAGATGTTCAACATATCAAAAAGATCTACAAAACCCGCTTTCAAGGAACGCAGGTTGAAGCCTTAAAGGATATTCATTTTACCGTTGAGAAGGGCGAATACGTCGCCATCATGGGGGAATCAGGATCCGGGAAATCGACCCTCCTCAATATCCTAGCCATGCTGGATCAGCCGACCGAAGGGCGGGTCTACCTCAATGGCACCGATACCTCCACCATCAAGAACAAGGATGCTTCGAGCTTCCGTCGGGAAAAACTAGGTTTTGTCTTTCAAGATTTCAACCTACTTGATACCTTGTCTGTCAAGGACAATATTCTTCTCCCTCTAGTCCTCTCTCGCAGACCGGTCAAGGAAATGATGAGCAAGGTCGATAGCGTCAGTCGGGAGTTGGGCATCCACCAACTGCTTGAAAAATACCCTTACGAAATCTCTGGTGGGCAAAAACAACGGGTAGCCGTAGCACGGGCTATCATCACCTCGCCAGAAATTCTCCTTGCTGATGAGCCAACAGGGGCGCTGGATTCTAAGTCTTCAGCTGCTTTGCTGGACGTCTTTGAGGATATCAACACTATGGGCCAAACCATTCTTATGGTGACCCACTCAACCGCAGCGGCAGCACGTGCCAAGCGCGTGCTCTTTATCAAGGATGGGATCCTTTACAACCAGATTTTCCGTGGGGAAAAGACGGAGCGTCAGATGTTTCAAGAAATCTCAGATACTCTGACAGTCATGGCAAGTGAGGTGGAGTAGATGTTTCGATTAACCACTAAACTAGCTTGCTCCAATCTGATCAAGAACCGCAAGCTCTATTATCCCTTTGCGATTGCGGTCATTCTCGCAGTGACCATCGCTTACCTCTTTGACTCCCTGACCTTTAATCCCCGCATTTCCGAGCTTCGAGGGGGCTCTTCTATAGTGTTCACTCTCAGCTTGGGATTCTTCGTGGTCAATGCGGCGGGAGCTATCATCGTGCTCTATGCCAATAGCTTCGTCATGAAAAATCGCTCCAAGGAGCTGGGAATCTACAGCATGCTGGGTCTTGAGAAACGCCATCTCATCAGCATGATCTTCAAGGAACTCTTGATGTTTGGCTTTCTAACCATCTCAGCCGGAGTCTTGATTGGAGCCCTCTTTGACAAGCTGATCTTTGCCTTTCTCTTGAAACTCATGAAGATGAAGGTCCAGCTAGTATCTACCTTCCAACCTGGGATTGTCATCTTGGTCTTTGTCACCTTTGGTCTCATCTTTGGACTTTTGATTCTTCTCAATGCTTGGCGCATTCTTCGTTTGAATGCCTTGCAGTTGACGCGTGAGAAATCTAGTGGCGAAAAGAAAGCCCGCTTTTTGTGGCCTCAAACCATCCTGGGCTTAGCAGCTCTTGCTTTTGGCTACTACCTAGCTGTGTCTGTCAAAGACCCCATTATTGCGCTTGTGACCTTCTTTCTAGCCGTTATCCTGGTCATGATCGGAACCTACCTGCTCTTTAATGCTGGGATCACCGTCTTCTTGCATCTGCTTAAGAAAAAGAAGAGCTACTATTACCAGCCCAACAATATGATCTCGGTCTCTAACCTCATCTATCGCATGAAGAAAAATGCAGTGGGGCTTGCGACCATTGCCATCCTCTCGACCATGGTGCTGGTAACCATCTCTGCAGCAACCAACATCTATGTCGGTAGCGAAATGGTCAAGAAAATCATGGCTCCTCATGATTTCTCAGTCCAAGGAAAAGGGGTAGACCTGGAGCAGATTAATCAGAAATTTGATGAATTTGCTTCTGAGCATCATCTTGAGATCAAAAATCGCGATCTGATGACCTATGCCAACTTTGGGGTTAAATCACAAAAGGGCACAGACTTGACCGTCTATCCAGCTGATGAACGCAGCGTCACTCCTAAAACCGTCTTTATGGTCTTTGATGTAGCTAGTTATGAACACATGACAGGAGAAAAGATCGATCTGACTGGCAACCAAGTCATCCTCTTTGCTCATAACAAGGATCTTAAAGGGCAAAAGCAGTTCACTATCAATGGGCAAGACTTCCAAGTCAAGGAAGAGGTGAGCAAGGATTTTATCACCGACCACGTGCCAAATCAGTTTAATATGCTGACGGAGGATTTCAATTACCTGATCGTGCCTGACCTCTCAGCCTTTGTCGCTCAGTTTCCGAACCTGGCCATCAATACCAATATCTACGGTGGCTTCAATGTCAATGTCGATGAAGATCAGCAACTCAAGCTAGCAGCCAGCTATGACAAGATGATCGATGAATTGAGCAGCCAACAGGGCCAAGGAACATTTATCTATGGAGGTAACCGAGCCAATGATGTGGCAGAGTTGAATAGCCTCTTTGGTGGCATCTTCTTTATCGGGATTTTCTTGTCACTGATCTTTATGGTCGGAACGGTCATCGTCATCTACTACAAGCAAATTTCAGAAGGCTATGAAGACCGTGACCGCTTCGTCATCCTCCAACAGGTGGGGCTCGATGAACACGAGGTCAAACGGACCATCAACCGTCAAGTGCGGACCGTCTTCTTCCTTCCCCTCATCTTTGCCTTTGTCCACCTGGCCTTTGCCTACCATATGATTCGCCTCATTCTCAAAGTGCTCGGTGTCATCAATAGTGGCCAAGTCCTCGTCGTCACCCTCAGCGTCTGTGCTGTCTTTCTCATCACCTACCTAATCGTCTTTTGGATCACCTCTCGGAGTTATCGTAAGATTGTGCAGATTTAGGAAAAGAAACTCAAATTAAATTAGAAACTTTCCTTAGGTGAGTACGGACGTCAGCGAACTTCGAAGAAGTTCCATGACTAATTATTGAGCCTAAGGTCTCAATAATTCCGAGTGCCTGAAACATAATTATTTCAGGCACTTTTCTCACAGCGGAAAGTTTCAATATACTCTAATAATAATCAGATATTATTTGGATATTTTTGCACAATAATCCAGCATAGGTTATTCAAAGAAAAGAATTGTCAATTTTTTTAGCTTGCTCATAGCGGGCTTTTTTGTACGAAAACCGACTGCGATTGTTTTTGTTTTTCAAAGGGATACACAAAAAAGACTGAACCCGTAGAGTTCAGTCTTTGTTCACTTTCTATTAAAGTGATGTAAGGAAAGTCAATCCCCCTAGGATGACACCTGCTGAATTTGGAATGATCAAAATCCAGTCTTTTTTAGGTTCCTTTGTCCAACCATAAATGACCCAGATCAAGCAAGAAATAGCAGCTGACAAGGGTTGGAAAGGTTGGGCCTTATTTCCCTGTAAATTAGCAATAATTTGTGGGATGTAGGCAATGAAAACGATAATCCCAATAAAGGCACCGATCGAGCCAACGATTTGGTTGATTTTTTGTTTGTTCATAAAATTTTACCTCTGTGTATTAAAATAGCATAAGTAGGAAGATAATGCAATTAATTTGCATGCTACGCAAAATGAAAACGATCACATTTGCAAAAGAATTAGACAAAGTGTCAAAAAATGGCAACTAGAGAGAAAATCCATTCGAAAAGAAATCCATCTTCCTGCAAAATCACAAGATTGTGACACTTTACAGTTCGGTAACATTTGAAAAAAGTAATTGAATTTTAAGAGGGCAAGCGTTAGAATAGTACGTACTTAAAAAACGAAAGGTATCATGAAAATGAATGAAAAACAAATGAAAATCCTTGGTTGGGTTGCAACCTTTATGTCTGTCATGATGTATGTGTCTTACTTTCCACAAATCATGGACAACCTCGCTGGTCACAAAGGAAACTTTATTCAACCGCTTGTCGCAGCCATCAACTGTAGCCTTTGGGTCTACTACGGCCTCTTTAAAAAAGAACGCGATATCCCACTTGCTGCAGCCAATGCACCAGGGATCATCTTTGGTTTGATCACAGCGATCACAGCCTTGTAATTAATTAAAAAAGCTGGACAAAAGTCTTGCTTCTTTTTTTATGACTTCACTCATTTCCATGGTATAATGGGAGGACTATTCATAGAGAAGATCAAAAGGAGACACGAGTGGATCAAAAACGTCACTGCCAAGTCCTATGGGCGAAAAATAAATACCTGGTGCTGAGTCATTCCAGCAACATTTACAAGGAGATCCGGGAATACCTCAAGCAAGACCAGGTGGAGGTCAGTCATGTCGAGGACCTGATCCAGCAAGCGCTGGCCTTGCCGGAAAATCGTGGCCAGGTATCCAATGCCTTCCAGCATATCTGGGGCTATTTCAAAAAGCAGGCGACTCCTGAGGAAAAGGCCGACTTCATGTTGCTACTTGAGAGATACCAGCATGGCCAAGCTAGCCAAGAGGATCTCATCAAGGGGATCCAAACGCTCCTTGAGCGCTATCCCAATCGCTACTTGCAAGAGTCAACACTACTAGGAGGTCAATAGATGAGACTGTGGCACCAAGACTTGATTCCCAAACTACCTCGACCCCAGCTTCTAGGCCAACACCGGGAATGTTGCGCCCTTCGAGGCAATGGCTGGGGAAAGAAGCACGCAACGGTCAACTATGTCTTTGATTACTCGCCTTATCGTCTCTATGCCTATCACCGCCTGATCATGGAGGAGATGACCGCTCGTGGCTACAAGGTCAGCCCAGAGTGGTGGGAGCCGACCTACCGAGGTAAGACCTGCCCAGCTTATCCAGAGCTGGAAGAGGAAGCCTTGAGCACTCCCATCTATCCTGAGCATCAGGACACTTACCTACAGGAGTGCCTGGATAACCTAGTAGAAAAAGGGATCTATTTAGATTAATCATTGATTAAGTAAAAATGTAAGCTAAACCATTCGTAATCAAATTATTACGAATGGTTTTTAGTATCTAAAATATGATAAAATAGAAAGGATAATAGATTAATTAAGGAAAGTAAAAATGGCAAGTAAAGAAAATGCAGAGCGCAAGGAGCTTCACCGTAAAATTTGGGCGATTGCAGACGCTGTTCGTGGAGCAGTAGACGGTTGGGATTTCAAGCAGTACATACTTGGAATTCTATTCTATCGCTTTATTTCTGAGCATATGGCTGACTATTTTGATCATGCTGAGCACGAGGCTGGAGATTTAGAATTTCGTTATGCTGATTTGAGTGACCAAGAAGCTGAGCGAGATTTCAAACCAGGGACAGTTGAGGATAAGGGATTTTTTATCCTTCCTAGTCAATTGTTTGAGAATGTCGTCAAAAATGCTTCACAAAATGAAAATTTAAACGAAGATTTAGCCAATATTTTCCAAGATATTGAGAAATCAGCGATTGGATTCAAGTCTGAGGATGATATCAAAGGATTATTTGATAATTTGGACACACGAAGTAACGTCCTTGGTGGTACTGTCCCAGAAAAAAATAAACGTCTTTCTGATATTCTTAATGGTATCAATAGCATTAACTTTGGCAACTTCGAGGAAAATGACATTGATGCCTTTGGGGATGCCTATGAGTTCTTGATTTCAAACTATGCGAGTAATGCTGGTAAAAGTGGAGGTGAATTCTTCACACCTCAGACAGTTTCTAAATTACTGGCTCGTTTGGTTATGGTTGGTAAGGTGAAAATTAACAAGGTCTACGATCCAACATGTGGGTCGGGTTCACTCTTGCTTCAGATGAAAAAGCAATACGAAGACCATATCTTAGAGTATGGTTTCTTTGGTCAAGAAATCAATATGACCAATTATAACTTGGCTCGAATGAATATGTTCTTGCACAATATCAACTACAATAACTTCGATATCAAGCGAGGAGACACCCTTTTAAATCCTCAGCATTTGGATGAAAAACCATTTGATGCGATTGTTTCTAACCCTCCTTACTCTGTCAAATGGGTAGGAGATGGAGACCCAACTCTCATAAACGATGACCGTTTTGCGCCAGCAGGGAAACTAGCTCCTAAGTCAAAAGCTGACTTTGCCTTTATCATGCATAGTCTCAATCATTTGTCTAACAAAGGTCGAGCAGCTATTGTCTGTTTCCCAGGTATTTTCTATCGTGGTGGTGCTGAGAAGACCATTCGTCAGTATCTAGTAGATAACAACTTTGTTGAAGCAGTGATTGCTCTACCTGATAATCTCTTCTTTGGGACTCCTATTGCGACTACGATTTTAGTTTTGGCGAAGAATAAACTAGAAAATAAAACACTCTTTATTGATGCGAGCAAGGAATTCAAAAAAGAGACCAATAACAATATCTTGACGGATGATAATATCGACCATATCGTTGAATTATTTACTAATTATCAAAGTGTGGACTACAAATCAGCTCTTGTTGATAATGAAGTGATTGGTTCAGAGCAGGATTATAACCTTTCCGTATCTACCTATGTTGAACAAGAAGATACACGCGAGAAGATTGATATTGATGTTCTCAATAAAGAAATAGAAGAGACTGTTGCTAAGATTGACCACTTGCGTGCAGAGATAGACAAGATTGTAGAGGAACTAGGAGGTAAATGATGAGTATCCTAGAAGAAATCCAGAACTGTCCCGTTGAGTGGAAAGAGTTGGGGGAAGTGTGTGAAATTGTCAGAGGAAATGGGTTACAGAAAAAAGATTTTGTAGATGAAGGCATACCTTGTATTCATTATGGACAAATATATACATATTACAGTAGTTATGTATATAAAACGAAATCATTTGTCTCTATTTCTTTGTCTGAAAAGTTGAAAAAAGCACAAACTGGCGATATTATTGTAGCGACAACTAGTGAAAATATAGAAGATGTAGGAAAATCTATTGTTTGGTTGGGAGATGGTGATGTATGCATTGGAGGTCATTCTTGTATAATAAAAACGAATGAAAATCCAAAGTATATAAACTATTATATGCAATCTATTTTCTTTCAAAAACAGAAAGAAAAACAAGTAATTGGCACTAAAGTTATAGAGCTTTATCCTAAAAATCTATCAAAGATTAAAATCCCAATTCCTCCTCTAGAAATTCAAGAAAAAATCGTGCAGATACTTGACAAAATGACTGAGTATGTTACAGAATTGACCTCAGAATTGACCTCAGAATTGACCTCACGTAAAAAGCAATATTCTTATTATCGAGATAAACTTTTATCTTTTGAGGATGAGGTTTATCAGGTTGAGTGGAAGAAGTTGGATGAGATAGCAGAAAATCTAGATAGTAAGAGACAGCCAGTTGCGAAAGGGGGACGTAGTTCAGGCGTTTATCCATATTATGGAGCTTCTGGGATAGTTGATTACGTTGATGACTTCATATTTGATGGAGATTTTCTTTTGGTATCTGAGGACGGGGCAAACTTAGTTGTTCGTAAAACTCCTATCGCATTTTCTATTACGGGTAAAACTTGGGTCAATAACCATGCTCATGTATTAAAATTTGATAATATGATAAATCAAAAATTTGTTAATTATTATTTAAACAACATTGATTTATCACCTTATATTTCTGGAGCCGCGCAACCAAAGCTAAATCAACAAAATTTAAATAATATTAAAATTCCTTATCCATCCATCGAAATCCAATCTCGTATTGTTCAAGTTTTAGACAACTTTGATACGGTATGTAACGACTTGAATATTGGACTTCCCAAAGAGATTGAACTTCGTCAAAATCAGTACGAATATTTTCGAGATAAACTCTTGACATTCGTCGCCGAAGGCGAGTACACTGAGAGTAGAGTAGAGTAGAGTAGAGGAGTGGGACAACTCCGCTATTATCAAACTTTTACAGTGGGTATTTGGACCAATTCGAGTTGAGTTGGGAGCAGTTGCAGAATATAGTCAAAAGAGGATTAGTGTGACAGAACTAACTCCAGAAACTTATGTTGGAGTTGATAATTTGTTACAAGATAGAAAAGGGAAAACAGTTGCTACATTCTTACCTAATCAAGGAAGTGTTACAACCTATAATCAGGGTGATATACTGATTGGTAATATCAGACCTTATCTCAAAAAAATTTGGTTTTCTAATCAAGTTGGTGGGACAAGTGGAGATGTCTTGACAATTCAAAATTCTATAATCCCTTTTATGGAAAATAAATATTTATATTATATTTTATCAGATGATCGATTCTTTAATTATAATGTGCAATACTCAAAAGGTTCTAAGATGCCACGAGGAGATAAGCAAGCAATTATGCAATATAAGTTTATATTGCCATCACTTACTGAACAAGAAAGAATCGTCTCTATTCTTGATAATTTTAACACCTTAACCAATTCTCTTTCTGAAGGTCTTCCAAAGGAAATTGAACTAAGACAGAAGCAGTATGAATATTGGCGAGAACAATTATTAAACTTTACTAGACAAACTCTTTAATCATATTGAGATAGAATCTCAATTAAAACAAAAAAGGAAGCATGCTATGGTTGATTATTCAAAAATACATGAAGTAATTGCGGAAACAAATGAAGGGATTCTCTTGGCTGAGTATCAACCAGAGTATCGCACGGATAGAGAATATCAGTCAGAAGCTGATTTAGAAAATCAGTTGATTTCTGATTTGGTGAATCACCTCAACTATGAACGCTTAAGTATTCATACACCGGAAGAGCTCTTAGCAAATGCCAAGGTGCAAATAGAAAAACTCAATAAGGTGACTTTTACGAATGCTGAGTGGAATCGCCTTATAGTAGAGTATCTGGATTGTCCCAATGAAGGATTAGTTGAAAAAACTCGAAAAATCCAAGAGAATTATATCTATGATTTTGTCTTTGATGATGGACGTATTAAAAATATTTTCATCCTTGATAAGAAAAATATTCATAACAACAGCATGCAGGTCATTAATCAAGTGACTCAAGTAGGTAGCCATACCAACCGTTATGATGTTACTATTTTAGTGAATGGTCTGCCGTTAGTTCAGATTGAATTAAAGAGACGAGGGGTTAGTCTTAAACAAGCTTTTGAACAGATCCATAGATATAGTAAGGAAAGTTTCAATAGTGAAAATTCTTTATACAAATACATTCAGATCTTTGTTATTTCTAATGGAACTTATACACGCTACTTTGCAAATACGACAGCTCAAAATAAAAATCATTATGAGTTCACCTGTGAATGGGCAGACCGAAAAAATAAAACCATTCACGATTTAGAAGACTTTACTGTCACTTTCTTGAGTAAGCGAGTCCTCTTGGAAGTCTTGACCAAGTATTGTGTCTTTGATGCTGATAATACCTTACTCATCATGCGCCCTTATCAGATAGCAGCAACGGAGAGTATTTTACGAAAGATTCATTCCACAAATGAAATGAAGAATTTCGGTACGATCAATGCTTGTGGCTATATCTGGCACACGACTGGTTCTGGGAAAACTTTGACTAGTTTTAAGACCGCTCGTTTAGCAACAGAGTTGGACTATATTGACAAAGTGATTTTTGTGGTGGATAGAAAAGACCTTGACTATCAAACCATGAAGGAATATCAAAAATTCCAACCAAATTCAGTCAATGGTAGTAACAATACAAAAGAACTCCAACGTAGTATTGAAGAAAATGATGATCGAATTGTTGTCACAACCATTCAAAAATTAAATAAGTTTATCACTGCGAATCCAAATCATGAAATCTACAACAAAAAATGTGTCTTGATTTTTGACGAGTGCCATCGCTCTCAATTTGGGAAGGCGCAAAAGCGTATCAAAAAAGCTTTTAAACAGTATGCTTTATTTGGATTTACAGGTACTCCAATTTTCCCAGAAAATAGTTTAACGGGAGAAACAACTCAAGAGGTTTTTGGTGAACAACTTCATAACTACGTTATCACAGATGCTATTCGAGATAAAAAAGTGTTGAAGTTCAAAGTCGACTATAACTATATCAAGCCTGAAATCAATAAGTATAGAGAAGCAGAAAAGGCAGTTGGCCGAGAGCTCGATGAGAAGAAACTCAAAAAGATGGAGAAGGAACTCCTTTTACATCCTGAACGGATTGCAACCATCACTGAGTACCTGTTGCGAGTCTATAACGACAAGACACATCGAAATCAACACTATACTCATAAACAAAAACAACTGTCGGGATTTAATGCCATGCTGGCTGTACAAAGTATTGAAGCTGCGAAATTATACTATGAAGAACTTCAGCGACAACAAGCATCATTACCAGAAGCTAAGCGTTTGAAGGTCGCAACTATCTTTAGCTTTGCACCTAACGAAGAACAGTCAGCTTATGGAGAAATTCAAGATGAAGAGCTAGAACCTCAAGATACAGCTATGCCTCTTTCATCTAAAGAGTTTCTTTCTAAGGCAATCTACGACTATAATCAAATGTTCAAGACCAACTTTTCGACTGATGGGAAAGAGTTTCAAAATTACTATCGTGACCTCTCTAAACGAGTTAAGTCCAAAGAAGTGGATTTGCTGATTGTAGTGGGTATGTTCTTGACAGGTTTTGATGCGCCAACCATGAATACTCTCTTTGTCGATAAAAACCTACGTTATCATGGCTTGATTCAGGCTTTTTCTAGAACCAATCGAATTTTTAACAAGGTTAAACCTTTTGGGAATATCGTATGTTTCCGTGATTTAGAGAAAGCTACTCAAGAAGCTATTAGAACCTTTGGGGATACCAATAAGCTTGATATTATCTTAGAAAAAAGTTTTAGCGAATACATGGATGGTTTCGTGGATCAGGTAACTGGTATCAAGGTTAAAGGTTATACAGAAGTTTGTCAGGAAATTCTGGAAAGATTCCCTAATCCACAAGAGATTGAAACAGAACATGATAAAAAAGAGTTTGTTAAGTTATTTGGTGAGTTTCTGAAACTTGATAACGTGCTTCGAAATTATGATGAGTTTCAGGAAATCGATAAGCCTATCTCGGAAGGATATCTCCAAGATTTAAGAAGTTCTTACGTGGAAATTCGAGATGAATTCTTAAACCTTAAAAACTATGAAAGAACAAAAGATTTAGGTGTTGACCTTTCAGATGTTGAATTTGAGATTGAGCTCTTAAAAACTGACGAGATTAATCTGGACTATATCCTCGCATTAATTGTTGAAAAATCGAAGAACTCTGAGTCTAAGGAAGCAATGAAAGCTGAAGTTAGCCGTGTTATTCGGTCAAGTATTGATATTCGTGCTAAGGAAGAGTTAGTGATTGGCTTTATCAATGATACTGATTTAGCGAGTCTGAAAGACCATGATGAAATTATCAATGCATTCTATGCTTATGGTAAAGAACGTAAAGCAGTCGCTATTCGTGAATTGGCAGAATCTGAAAATCTTGTAAAAGATTATCAATTATTCATTGATCGTTCTATTCAACGTGGTTATGCTGAGAATAGTGGAGCTGATTTGGATTCGATTATTCCACCGACTTCTCGTAGACATGGAGCTCGTGAACGTAAGAAACAAGAAGTTCTACATCAGATTCAAACATTAGTAGAAGTATACTCAGGTATTTGATCATGAAACTAAGAATAATTACCTAAGAGAAAGATCAATTCACTATTAAGAAATTTTGGGTTTAATAATGAAGGATATTATTAATAAGTGGATTGAAAAAACAGTAGAGGTTAAATTTCAACTATTCCCAAATTTTTTTCGAATGATAGAAGTAGAGGGGCCTTCCCTCTATTTTTTATCGAAAAGGAGCAGGAATGCAGAAAAGACATGCACATGTATCGCCGACCTTGGACATCATGGTCAAGAAGATTTTTAGTTTGCCGGAGGTGACGGCAGCATTTATTCGGGACATTTTAGAGCTAGATGTGGCAGATGCTCAGATTGTGGAGGGAAACCAACCCCACAGCATGGCCTATGAGGAGGATGATTTGTTCTCCACTGCGGTGGATGTGAGGGCCAAGCTCCATGACGGGACCGAGGTGATCATCGAGATCCAGATTCGCAAGCAGCAGTATTTCTTGAATCGATTCCATTACTATTTGGCCAATCAGCTTGTGGAGAATGTACAAAAACTGCGTCAGCAAGGACAGACACATAAGATGTACGAGCAGATGGAGCCCGTCTATGGAATTGCCATTTTGGAGAAGTCGCTCTTACTGGACGAAGAGGCCGCCATCAACAAATACTGGCTGACCAATAGCCGGTCCGGGAAGCAACTCAAGGCCTATTATAAAAATGGCAAGCACCAAAATCTTCTGCAGGTTGCCTTTTTAGAGCTAGACAAGTATAATAAAGATGAGAACCTGACAGATGTAGGTAGACAGTGGTTGGAGTTTTTTGGGAATCTTCCCTTTACAAAAGCTCCCAGTCAAGCCGTTGCCCACGCAGATTCATTATTAGATTCATCTAGCTGGACCAAGGAGGAGAAGACCATGATAGACGAGCGGATTCGGATTCAAGAAAATTATGATATGACCCTGGAGACAGCGATTGATGAAGCGCGAGAAGAAGGTCTCGAACAAGGTCGTAAACAGTTGGTATGCGAGATGGTATCACGAGGAATGTCGCCTGAGTTGATCTCGGATATGACGGGCTTAACCATTGAAGAAATTGAGACTCTTCTTTCCTGAGTCGTTAAAAGAGGCACTGCCTCTTTTTTTGAAAAAACTTGAAAATTTTCCCATTTTTTCAATCCGCCTTTCTAGAATTGTGGTAGAATAGAGTCAACAAAGAGCTATCCTCACCAACAGTGTGATCGATACTAGAAAAGAGGATTCTGATGACAAGAAAAATTGGTATTATTGGTTTGGGGCATGTGGGTGCCACCTTGGCCCACAGCATGATTTTGAAACACACCTGTGATCACTTGGTCTTGATTGATACCAATGAGAAAAAGGTCAAGGCAGATGCCTTGGATTTCTGTGATACGGTTGCCAATACGGGGTATCCAGTTCATATCACGGTCAATGATTACGCAGCTTTAGAAGATGCGGATGTCGTGGTGTCGACTCTTGGAAATATCGAGTTGCAGGCTAATAACACTGATGACCGTTTTGCGGAGCTTCCCTTTACCAGCAAGCAAGTGGTGCAAGTAGCGCGTGATCTGAAGGCTTCTGGCTTTAGCGGGGTCTTATTGGTAGTGACCAATCCGGTCGATGCCGTCACTCAACTCTATCAACAATATACTGGCCTTCCAAAAGAGCAGGTGATTGGGACAGGGACGTTACTGGATACAGCTCGGATGAAGCGTGCAGTCGCTGATCGTTTGCAGGTTTCTCCTGCTAGTGTATCAGGTTACAACCTCGGTGAGCATGGAAATTCTCAATTTGTTGCTTGGAGTCAGGTCCGTGTCAAGGGACACGCTATTACCGATCTCTTCTCTCAAGAAGAGCTTGACGCCATCAACTACGAGTCCTTGCGCGGTGGTCACACGGTCTTCTTTGGTAAATTCTATACTAACTTTGGGATTGCAGCAGCAGCCCAACGCCTGGCAGAAGCTGTGATCAATGATAGCCACGAGGAAATGCCAGTGTCTAACTATCGTCCAGAATATGGAACCTATCTTGGCTATCCAGCAATTGTAGGTCGAAAAGGAATTCTTGAACGATTGGATTTGCATTTGACAGAAGAAGAAAAAGAAAAATTGCTCCATTCAGCCGAAACCATTAAGGAAAACACACGAAAAGGATTGGAGCATGCATAAAAGCAAAGAGAGTGGGACAGAAATCGGTCATTCGTTAGAATTCGATTTCGTCGTCCCACCTCCGCACAGTTGAGTAGGGCTGTAAAAGCTGATGAAATCAGCGTAGTAGAGCCCACTCAACCACTGCGTCTTGCTCGACAATCCAAAAATAATTGAGAGGCTAGGATTTTTGTCCCAGCCTCATTTTCTGCAATTTTTTCGAATAGTATAAGTGAGGGGATTCCCTATACGAAATCATCGGAGGTTGCTATGAAAAAACGACATGAGTATGTATCGCCCACCTTGGATTTAATGGCGAAAAAGATTTTTAGTCTGCCGGATGTGACAGCGAAATTCATCCGCGAAGTCTTGGATCTGCCAGTAGAGTCCGTTGAGATTTTAGAAGGAGACCAGATCCATGAGCAGGGGTTTTTAGGAGATCTTCCTTTTGAAACATCTGTTGATGTGAGAGCAAGACTAGATAGTGGGCTTGAAGTCATCATTGAGATTCAAGTTTTGAAGCAAGAGTATTTCTTGAATCGTTTTCACTATTATTTAGCCAATCAACTGGTAGAAAATGTCCAACGCAAGCGAAAGAAAGGGGCAACCCATTCTATGTACCAGGAGCTGGAGCCGGTCTATGGGATCGCTATCCTGGAGCGAAGTATTTTTCCTCATTTAGATTCACCTGTCAATGTCTATGAAATGCGCCATACAGTAGATGGGACACCTCTTTATAGCTCTCGAAAGGATGGAGTAGCTCATAATATGTTAAAGGTTGCCTTTTTAGAGTTGGATAAGTATAATGAAAGTAGAGATACGGAGTTGAATGCTCACTGGAGACAATGGCTTGAATTTTTTGGCAATCGCCCATTCAGTCATCAACCAGATCAAGTGATCGAGCAGGCAGAATCACTCCTGATCCCATCAAATTGGACAAGGGAGGAAAAAGAAATGATTGATGAACGGATTCGTATCAGAGAAAATTGGGAAATGAGCATGGATACCTTTCGGAAAGAACAACTGGAAGCCGGTTTTCAGAAAGGGTTGAAAAAAGGTCTTGAACAGGGACTCGAACAGGGACTCGAACAAGGTCTTGAACAAGGTTTAGAACAAGGTCTCGAACAAGGACTCGAGCGTGGTCTCGAACAGGGATTGGAACAAGGCAGACAAGAAGGCATGGAGTTGGGAGTTCAAGCTGGTCAGCAGTCTCTGATTCAAAAACTATCTTTGAAGGGGATGAGTATTGAGATGATTGCTGAAATGACGGATTTATCCAGCGAATCCATCAAAATAATGTTGGCTACGGATTCGTCTAACGAGGAGTAGTAGCGCGAACAGAATTTGGGGCTTGAGAATTACCTTGCTTATAAAAAAGTAGTTCTAAAATGGATTGTAAAGATCGTCAGGAGTTCGTTATTTTTGGATCTTGATCCTCTACAGATTTATACGGTTATGATTTATTGAAGGTTGGAAACTTTTATCCAACCTTTTTTTCTCACTCCTCTTGCTCCTCACCTAGTGAACTGGAATAGAAGTTTAAAAATACGAGTTGTAATCCTTGATATTACATTGTGATCCTGTATAATAGCTATTGTAATAAATAATCTTACAACAGAAAGAGGAAGCAACTATGAAAAACATTTTATTTATTGTCGGATCCCTTCGTCAAGGATCTTTTAACCACCAAATGGCTAAGAAAGCAGAAAGCCTTCTTGAAGGAAAAGCAACAGTGACTTACTTGGACTACAAAGACATCCCAATGATGAACCAAGATTTGGAAACGCCAACCTTACCAGCAGTGCAAGCAGCGCGTGATGCAGTCCTTGCTGCGGATGCCATCTGGATCTTCTCGCCAGTCTATAACTTTGCTATTCCAGGTGTAGTGAAAAACCTGATCGACTGGCTTAGCCGTGCCCTTGACCTGTCAGAAACTCGTGGTCCATCTGCCCTTCAAGATAAGATCGTAACGGTTTCTTCAGTAGCCAATGCCGGACACGAACCAATGTTTGCGGCATACCAAGCGCTTTTGCCTTTCGTTCGGACTCAAGTGGTTGGAGAGTTTACTGGAACAACCGTTAACCCAGAAGCCTGGGAAACAGGTGAATTAGTCTTGACAGATGAAGAGGTCGCAGGACTGGAAAAACAAGCACAAGCCTTATTAGAAGCATAAGAAAAGCTGAGACAGAAGTCTCAGCTTTTTAGATACTAAAGAGTTGTCCGAAGAAGTAAGTCACACCCATGGTGAGAAGGCCAATGATGAGGTTGCGAAGCATGGCTGGCTTGGTTGGTGCTTTTCCCAGTTTTGCACTGGTATAGCCAGTGAAGATCAAGGATAGTCCAACAACGAAGACCGTCACCGGGATGCGATAGGCAGTTGGAAAGAGAATAATAGAGAGCATTGGAGGAAGGGAACCAACCGAAAAAGCAAGAAAGCTAGATGCAGCAGCATGCCAAGGATTGGTAAACTCCTCATATTCGATACCATATTTCTCTTCGACTAGGGCTTTGAGGGGATGTTTCAGAAAGGCCCGTTCTGTCAAAATCTTTGCGGAAGTTTCGCATTCTCCATTTTGAAGATAAGCGTGGTAGAGAGATTCTCTCGCTAACTTTGGATCGCGATCCAACAAGGCTTGTTCGCGGTTCACAGCGGCTTCTTCCGTGTCTTTTTGTGTGGAAACAGAAACATACTCACCACCCGCCATCGAAAAGGCACCTGCCAGAATCGCCGACAAGCCAGATAGGAAAATGATCCAGATGTTTGGTGTGGCACTGGCCACCCCAATCACCACCCCAGCAATAGAAATAATCCCATCATTGGCCCCGAGAACCGCGGCTCTCAAGATATTCAATCGATCGCTAAATGATTCATCTACTCCATGTTTCATTTCAGTCATACAATGTCTCCTTTATCTTATTTAGAATGATTATAAATAAAATACAAAAAGAAAGCAAGGATTTTAACTCAAATGATAAAAGTTCGACAATTTAATGAAATTTAAGTTATAATCTTTGGCATTGCAAGCAAAAAGAAAGAATAGGTCATACGCCTATTCTAGCAAGATTTATTTAGCAGAAGTGACTTTACCTTTGAGGATACTGATGGCATTGTCACACGGGTCAGAAAAGGATAACAAAAAAACAGCAAATTGCTGTTTTCTGATGAGAAAAATTAATTCGTATCTTGTTCTTTCCCAACAACCCAAAATAAGAGAAGGAGTTGGAAGATGCCCAAGGCAAATAAGACCATAAAACCGTTGCGACTTCCTTTAGCAGTGGCTTGAGTAAAGTCCATCTTTTGATTAGCTTGGCTCATGGCAACAATCAGCGAAGCCAGGGTTGTTCCGACAGCGCCTGCAAATTGTTGCAGGGTGTTAAAGATCGCGTTCGCATCGGGTTGCTCTTCCAGAGAGAGTTGTTTTTGTCCGTTGGTCATGATATTGCCAAAGGCAAGCCCCATACCGGTCATGAAGATCATGTAAAAGATGAGAATCAAGCCATTTGTCAGCTTCAGAGCAAAAAGGGTGAAGTGGAAATGGGCTAGAAGGATTAAAGCAGCTCCAAGGAGAATCGGTTTGCGAGCGCCCAACTTATCTAGAATGAGACCGGAGAAAGGAGCAAAGCCAGCTCCGATGATGGCTCCTGGAAGCAGCATCAAAGCTGCAAGTGTGGTGTTAGAGTGGTTGACCAACTGGATATAATTGGGCAAGAGGAAACTCATGGCCAGAGAACCTAATTGGAAAGTGAAAAAGGCAAGAACATGGCCAGTGAGGAGATGGTTCTTTAAGATGGCAAGGTTGATAATGGGATTCTCCAACTGATTGGACCGCCAGACTAAGAGAACGAGTCCCAAGAACCCAATCACCAGCCAACCAAGGACAGAAAAACTAAAGAAAGCATGGTCAGAGAGACCGTGAATGCCTAGAATCAAGCCTAAAAATGATGCAATAATGGCGAGAAGGCTCATGATATCAAGGGTTTCTCGTTTGACTTTACTGATTTGCTCAATGGAGCGAAGTCCTGCAACTAGCGAAGCTAGAAGGATCGGGAATTGAACCAAAAAGATGGAGCGCCAGCCGAAGTTAGCTGTCAAGAGACCACCGACAGTAGGACCAATGGCGGGAGCGATAGCTGTAATCAGGGTCCCCACTCCCATCATGAGACCGATCTTGCGTTTTGGGACCTGCTCTAAAATGATATTAAACATCAGAGGAAGGGCAAAACCAACCCCCATTCCTTGGACCAATCGACCCAAGACCACAAAGCCAAAACTTGGAGCTAGGAAGTCAATGAGAACACCTAAAACAGATAGGAGATTTCCAACTAAAAAGATGGACTTCATTTTGAAAGAGCGCTTGAGGTAGGCAGATAAGGGGACCACACAGGCAACTACTAGAAGATAGATGGTGGTGACCCACTGAACGGTTGCGGTATTGATTTCAAATTCCTTCATCAATATTGGGAAGGTGATATTCATGGCAGTTTCTCCAGCAACCCCGCAAAAAGAAAGGATCCCCGTCGCAAAGATTGCAAACAGGACCTTGGCTGAAATTTTATCTTGTGACATCGGTGTCTGATTCCTCCTAAATCTTCCTAAAGATATGGACTATGGTATAAAAATCATGGTTACGATCTGATTTTCCGTTAGCTCCAATCGCTAGGAGCATAGCAAGGCTGACGTTAACATGATTCATCGTTTTGTTAGCTAACAAATAGTATAGAGGAAATGAAGACCCCTGTCAAAGAGTTTTTGAAAAGTTTTGAAAATTTTAACAGCATTCTCAACTGATGACGTCTCTACAAACGAAAGGAAAGGCTCGCCAGTATGGTATAATAAGAAGAAAGTAAGCAACGTGAATAAGTCAATCAACTCGAACAGGAGGCCCCATGACCAAGTATTTAGTCCAGAAGTTTTTCTGGTTACGAGAAAAAAGTTTGATTCAAATTTCCCAGAAAACCCTGGTTTCCTTATTTCCTTTTTTCCTATTTTCTGGAATCATTCGGGTGATCGCTCTATCGGTCTTCTCCGATCGAGGCTATATCCATCAGCTCTTTTCGATGGATAGCTGGTTGCCATGGGATCAGGCCATTAGTCAAGTCCTCATTAATTTTTCCAATTTTTTAGGAGGTCTAGCTGGGCCTTTAGCGACCTACTTCGCTGGAAAATACACAGCTGGGCATTACGGTCGAAGTACGGGGACAGCCGGCGTGACTGCTCTTTTGGTCAGCTTGATTGTAGGGTCTCAGGAATTGTTGGTGGGACCACTCCATGATGGGCAACTGACACGCATTAACTTACCTGCGACGACCAATATCCTCTTAGCCATTGTTTTAGGCTATCTTATCGGACAGATCT
The DNA here is from genome assembly GCF_000507765.1 of Streptococcus parasanguinis CC87K. Taxonomy (GTDB): domain Bacteria; phylum Bacillota; class Bacilli; order Lactobacillales; family Streptococcaceae; genus Streptococcus; species Streptococcus parasanguinis_J. The sequence continues at coordinate 113,989 of NZ_KI669401.1, forward strand.
TTCGGCTATCTAAAGCCAGTGACGATCAGATTGTGGACAAAGACTTCATCTATCAACCCAAGACGGTGCGTCCCATTTTCTTATCCTTAGTTCTAGGGGTCAGCCTAAATCTTCTTTTGGTTCTTGGGAACCAATTTAATATTTTTCAGACTATCCGACAGTTCTTGGCTTCTCTCACGGTAAGCAGTCATTATCTTTTGTCCACCTTTGTCATGGGACTATTTAGTGGGCTATCTGCTTGGTTTGGAAATAGTCAAGCCTTTGCCTTGAACTCAATTGCGGATGATAACTTTGCTTTGGAAAATCTCACCTACGCTGTGACCCATCATACAACGACAGGCATTCCTCATCTCTATACCTTGACCAATTTGTACCGCAGTTTTGGTCTGGTGGCTGGTGTCGGCGCTGTCCTAGCGCTTTTGGTTGCAATCTTATTGGTTTCACGAAGTCAAAAGGACAAGAAAGTCAGCCTCCTCAGTCTGTTTCCAAGTCTCTTTAACAACGGAGCGTCTTTCATGGTAGGGATACCGGTCCTTCTCAACCTCCTATATGTGATTCCCTTTTTATTGATCCCTTTGGTGAATATGGCGATAGCAGCTGTAGCTTTGTGCCTCAAACTGATGCCAGCAGCCGTCTATCCGGTGCCAGATGGGACTCCTAGCCTTCTTTATTCTTTTATTGGAACGGGAGGGAGTCTTAGAGCCTTAGCTGTCAGTATACTTTGTTTTGCCGTCGATGTGCTCCTTTATCTACCATTTGTCCGCATGGGAAATCGTATCCGAAAAGATTTAAAAGTGAAAGGAGAAAGCGATGAAACAATCTAAAAAAACAGCGATCGTCCTCACTTTGGTCAGTCTTTTCTTAATCGCTTTAGCCATTCCTTCTTATAGTTGGACTCGGACCAATGTTTCAAAAATCGAGAAATTTTATAATTCAAAATTGTCTCCCATCATCATGATCCCGGGAAGCTCTGCGACAGAGAACCGCTTCGATGGCTTGGTGACCAAGCTCAACCAAGACCGTCAAGGAACCAAACACAGTCTGCTCAAGGTTAAGGTTTGGAATGATGGGCATATCACCTATAGTGGTAGTATTGATGCCAAGGACAATGAGCCGGTAATTGTAGTTGGTTTTGAAAACAACAAAGATGGCTATAGCAACATTAAAAAGCAAGCCAAACTATTTAATCAAGCCTTTGAAGCCCTTCAAGAAAAATACAATTTTAATAATTTTAAGGGCTTGGGTCATTCCAACGGTGGCTTGATTTATACAGCCTTTATTGAAAATTACCTGGGGGATTATGATGTGGATCTCAAGACCCTCATGACCATCGGAACTCCCTACAATTTCACGGAAACCAATATCAAAAATAAATCTGAGATGTTGGCTGACTTTATCAAGGGAAAAGAAGCTATCCCCACAACCCTTCATATGTATTCAGTAGCAGGGACCATTACCTATGATTCAGATGAGTTGGTCCCGGACGCCAGTGTTTCCGCTGGGAAATATATCTACCAAAACCAAGCGGCTAGCTATACGGAGATTACGGTGACAGGGGAAGATGCCCAGCACTCGGACCTTCCAACCAATGATGAGGTGGTTGCCTTGGTGAAAGAGCATATTGAAAGTCAAACGGATCGTCGAGCCAAACCGAATAAAATAAACTAAGTGTGAAGAAGGGATTCCTTCCTCACCCTTTTTTTAGTATAATAAAGTTTAGTATGAAAATAGGGGAGACGAAAGGAGATCAGATGAAAAGAAAACAGTGGATGCAGTTGGGCTTAGTGGTTTCAAGTATGATTTTGTTAACAGGATGTTACCAGAGATACCAACGCAAATCCAGTCCCAAAAAAGAGGCTGCAACCAGCCAGACAAGCACAAATAAACAGACGAAAAAAGCAGATAACAAACAATTATACCAGTCTGTTTTTTCAGACTATCAAAAGATTTTTGCTACTTCAAAGGATGTGGATGCTATTTCAAAATTGAATTCTCAATTAGCCAAAGAAGATCGGATGATCAATAGCTGGGTGATCGAGACTGTCATCAATCAGCCAGCAGCTGTTCGCTATGCCTTTAAGGACTTAAATAGCGATGGGGTAGATGAGATGATCATCGCCAACCAGCAAACCGATGGGAGCTACTTTGCGACAGGAGTCTACTACCTCAAGGACCAAAAGCCGACCTTGCTTGCAGAAGGTTTCGTCGCTGGACACGGAGGAGCGCGCAATGCGACAACCCTCTATCAGGGAGGAGATGTCTTAGAAGTCAGCTGGTTGTCGGGAACTGGCCGTGGTGTAGCCGTGCTTTCACGAATAGAAAAGACACCTCAAGCCGCGACAAAAGTCCAGGAAGAAGAAGTCCAAGTACCTGGGTCAGATCTGAATGCCCTCTTTGGAAAATCTGATGAGGATAAACTGGATCTCAAGGCTTTTGACTGGCAAACCTTTGAAAGCACACCATCAGCAGGAAATAGCCAAAGCCAGGAAAAAACGCCGTGGAATGCTGAAAAATCAGCAAAATTAGCAGAATTTATGAAGACCTGGGGCGAAAAGATGGGGCAACCCAACTACCAAAAAGGCATAGCTGGCGGTGATGTAGGACCTGACAACCTCTATACTCTAGGGGACAATAGCAAGATGGATGCTATTTATACAGATACTGGCCAAGGAAATGCAAAATACCGAATCGTAGAACGCTATAGCAATTGGGACAAGTATCCAGATGTGCATAGTTATTTCTTTGCTATTACAGATACAGGAGAAGGCATTGTCTTTCATTCTCCAACGACCAATGGTGGAAAGATGTATCTAAAACCAACGGACAACAAGGAACTTCAAGAAGAATTTACGCAACTGCTTCATCAATAAAAAAAGAAAAACCAGGAAACGACTGTTTTTCTGGTTTTGTTTATTCAATGTATGAATAAAAATACAAAATAAACGACATTTTTTGGGATAGAAAATATGTTAAAAACTAGTGATAATTAACGGTGTAATTGCATTTAGAAACGGAAAATATTTGACAAGCAAAGGAAAATCATTTAGAATATATTCATTCTTTATTTATAGGAGAAAAAATATGAAAAAACTTCTTACAGCCGGTGTGGCTCTCTTGTCAGTTGCAACCTTAGCAGCATGTTCTGGTAAAACTGCTTCGGAATCATCAAGCAAAGATGCAAAGGCTTCTTCTAGCAAAGTAGAAAAATCATCTACTTCAAAAAGCAAATCAAGCAGTTCATCAAAAACATCAAAATCAGCAACCTCTTCTGTTGAAATTCCAGAAATTGTCTTGTTGACTGATGAAGAAATTGATAATGCCAAAACACTTGGTGATATGAAAACCATTTATGGAAAAATGATTGACAACTACACAAAATATGTCAAAGAGATTGGGGATAAGATGCCCGAGTCTGGTAAAGATGCCTATAATCAGCAAGTAGCTCCTGGGATCCAATCTATGGAAACTGCAAGAAAAACATTTAACGATACACTTTCAGCTGCAGGTTCTGATGATACAGTTGTTCCTGAACAAGCTCGTAGTCAATTCGCACAACAATTGAAAAATGCTCGCGATATTGCCCAAAAAGCTCTTGAAGGTGCTTATCAATCAATTGCACCATTGCTCTCTTCATCAGCCGAATAATTCATAAATGAAAATGAGAGTGGGACAGAAATCGGTAATTCGTTAGAATTCGATTTCGTCGTCCCACCTCTGCACAGTTGAGTAGGGCTGTAAAAGCTGATGAAATCAGCGTAGTAGAGCCCACTCAACCACTGCGTCTTGTTCGACAATCCAAAAACAATTAAGAGGTTAGGACTTTTGTCCTAGCCTGTTTTTTCGCTTTCTTACAAAAATGTAAGAAATAAAGGGGAAAATGTAAGGTTAGGTTATGGTGAAAGCGCTTCAGTTTTAGTACAATAGACTTGTAAAAATGGATTGAAGCTTTTATCGAGCTAGAAAGGAACGGACCATGACCCTACTAGATGTTCAACATATCAAAAAAATCTACAAAACGCGCTTTCAAGGAACGCAAGTCGAAGCCTTAAAGGATATTCACTTCACTGTGGAAAAGGGTGAATACGTCGCCATCATGGGGGAATCAGGATCCGGGAAATCGACCCTCCTCAATATCCTAGCCATGCTGGACCAGCCGACCGAAGGACGGGTCTACCTCAACGGTACCGATACTTCAACTATCAAGAACAAGGATGCCTCGAGCTTCCGTCGGGAAAAACTAGGCTTTGTCTTTCAAGACTTCAACCTGCTGGATACCTTGTCTGTCAAGGACAATATCCTCTTACCTTTGGTCCTTTCTCGCAGGCCCGTCAAGGAAATGATGAGTAAAGTCGATAGCGTGAGTCGGGAGTTGGGTATTCACCAGCTTCTTGAGAAATATCCTTACGAAATATCTGGCGGGCAAAAACAACGGGTGGCTGTAGCGCGTGCCATCATCACCTCACCTGAAATTCTCCTTGCTGATGAGCCAACAGGGGCGCTGGATTCCAAGTCTTCGGCTGCGTTGCTCGATGTCTTTGAAGATATTAATACAATGGGCCAAACCATCCTCATGGTGACCCACTCAACTGCAGCGGCTGCTCGGGCCAAGCGCGTGCTCTTTATCAAAGACGGAATTCTCTACAACCAGATCTTCCGCGGGGAAAAAACAGAACGTCAGATGTTCCAAGAAATCTCGGATACCTTGACGGTCATGGCGAGTAAGGAGGATCGTGATGTTTAAATTAACAAGTAAATTAGCTCTTTCCAACCTCAAACAAAATCGTAAGCTCTATTACCCTTTTGCTATAGCTATCATTTTAACGACTATGATCCTCTATAGCTTTATCGCCCTGGCAACGACCCCTCATTTAGAAGCTTCTTACGGAGGACGAACGGCAAGAGCTGTCCTTGGTTTTGGTTGTTTCATCGTCCAGCTGGTCGTCGTCATTTTAGTGGCTTATGCCAATGGCTATGTTATGAAAAATCGTTCCAAAGAACTGGGCTTGTACAGTGTTTTGGGGATGGAGAAGAAGCACCTCCTCGTCATGACCTTATGGGAATTGCTTATCTTCTATATCCTCACAGTTGGAGTAGGACTGGGCTTGGGGCTCTTGTTTGATCCCTTGATTTTTGCCCTCCTCTTAAAATGTATGGGGCTTCCAGTCGTCATTCAATCGACCTTCCAGATAGGGGCTGTTCTTAACACTTTATTTGGGCTAGCCTTAGCTTTTGCCCTCATTCTCTTGTTAAATTCTTTCCGTCTCTTGCGCTACAGTTCCCTCCACCTCATGCAACAGAAAAAGGCAGGAGAGAAGAAAGGACGCTTCTTGCTGGTCCAAACTCTTTTAGGACTAGGACTCTTAGGAATTGCTTTCTATTTAGCGCTAACAGCAGAGCGTCCAGTTGCGGCTGTCCAAAGATTCTTTATTGCCGTTATCTTGGTCATTCTTGCGACTTATCTCTTATTCAACGCAGGCACCATTACCTTTTTAAGATTTCTCAAAGGTCGGAAATCCTACTATTACAAGCCAGAGAATTTTATATCCGTCTCCAACTTAATAGCACGGATGCGAAAAAATGCAGCGGGCCTTGCGACCATTAGTATTCTTTCCACCATGGTCTTGGTCACCTTAACAGGGTCGCTGAATCTCTTTATTGGAGGGCAGAATTACCTAGATACTATGTACCCTTCGGACTACAATATTAGTGTGGGGCATATGACTTCAGAAGCTGAAACAGAACCGGTTATTGAGGAGGTTCAAGCACAAATTAAGAAAGTGGCCGATGCGACACATCTATCAGATTATCAAGTGAATCAGACAACATACTGGTCGGCTGAAATTCGAAAGATTGATGGAAAGGTCTTAGAGGTTTATGACCAGTCCGATCAAGAAACTGGTCAGGAATTGAAGACAGAAGGAGTAGTCTACTTTTTTGATCAGGCAACTTATGAGCAACTGACGGGTCAAAAAGTTGAGCTTGGGGAAAATGAAATCCTAGCCTATGGGTATCAGTATCCTGGAAGACTAGACTCGCAATTAGAAATCAATGGAAAGAGCTTCGCGATTAAGCAAAAACTAGACTCCAATTTTATCCAAGGGAAACTCCCTCAAGCCGACCTGTTTCAACACCAAATGGGCTTGTATCTTGTCCTCCCTGACTTGAACCAACTGGGATTAAAAATTGATAAAAATTTGGAATTCTCTATTAGTGCTAAAAATAAAGAAAACCAAGATTTTATAGCTGGAATGGCCAAAGAGCTTTATTCGACAGACAAAATGAGTCAATATGGTGGGACTTTGTTTGGTGGGGTTGATCGATACAGCATGGAGAAGGAGTGGCGTGAATCAGCAGGGACAATCCTCTTTATTGGTGTTTTCCTATCTGTGATCTTTCTATTGGCTACGGTTCTCGTGATTTACTACAAACAGATTTCAGAAGGCTATGAGGACCGGGAAAATTTTGTGATCTTGCAACAAGTAGGATTGGACCAAAAGCAAACCGGCACCACCATACGCAAACAGATTCTCACCGTCTTTTTCCTTCCATTATTCTTCTCCTTCCTCTACCTAGGAGTGGCCTATAAGATGATTGCAAAAATCGTTGCTCTCTTAGGAGCGAACAATGCGGGCTTGGTCCTTCAAACAACCTTAGCCATCTGCGCTGTCTTTTTCATCTCTTATATCCTCGTCTTTCTACTGACGTCTAGAAGTTATCGGAAAATTGTCGTGAGGTAGCGCAGAGTCTATAAAAGATTGAGAAATGAAAAATCCAATAAATAAACAAACTGTTTTTTACATAGGACAAGCCAAGTGTTGCGGAAAGAATTATAATAATGTATGTTATTAAGCTTATTTAAATAGATACCGAAACTTTCCGCCGTGAGAAAAGTGATAGAAATACTAGTATTTCTATCACTCGGGAGTTTTGGAACCTTAGGTCCAAAACTAAGTTATGGAACTTCGAAGAAGTTCGCTAACGTCCGTACTCACCTAAGGAAAGTTTCAAGGATAGGTTTTTCCTTAATCAAAAACACCGAGGATTTGATCCTCGGTGTTTTTATCGTGATTATTTCACGTGTTTTGCAAGTTCTTCTTGCGCTTTTTTGTTTGATTCTTCTTTTTCTTTCAACCAATTCTTATAAGCTTTTTCGTAGTCAGCCGTTGTGACTGTCTTGTCTTGCACTTTTTGGTATTTGAAGAAGCTTGTTTCACCTTTAATACCAATTGCAGAATTTGCTGCTGAGAATGGCGTCACCTTGGTGATAGATGGAACTCCACCCTTAGAGTAGATTGGAAGAACAATGGCGTTTTCTGTCAACCAAGCTTGGGCAGCAGCGTATTTTTCATAACGTGCATTGGTATCCAATTTTTCAGCATTGGCAGCATCCAACAATTCTTTGTATTGGTTCAAACCAATTTTTTCGATGAGCGCTTGGTCTTTCTTAGGATCAAGTCCCATACCAGTCAAGGTTGAACCATCTGTTGGGTTCAAGATATCCAAGTAAGTAGATGGGTCTTGGAAGTCAGGTCCCCAACCAGTGATATCCATATCAAAGTCTTTTTGCTCTGGTGATTGGGCAAAGTAAGTAGCGTTGTCTGCATCGTCTGTAGACAATTTTTGTACATCGATTACGACATTGTCTTTACCAAGAGCTGCTTCGATTGAGCTCTTCATAGAGTCTGCTTGTTGGACAAGAGCATTAGAAGATTGGTCTACGACATAGTCGATATGGATTGGGAATTGAACACCTTGTGATTGCAATTCAGCCTTCGCTTTTTCAAGTTCCGCTTTGGCTTTGTCCGCATTATGCAAGCTATCTTGAGCATCTGCGAAGCTAACACCTTTCCACTCATCTCCTGTTGCGGCAAGTTTTTCTTCAACGAGAGTACCGAAGTCTTTCCCGTCTGCTTGCACAAATGTCGGTGGAACTAGAAGGGTACGAAGAGTTTTTGATGCTCCGTCTTTCCCGTTAACTTGAGCGCTGTAGGAAGTTCTGTCTAAAGCAAAGTTCAAAGCTTGACGGAAGTTTTTGTTTTGAAGGGCTGTCTTCGTGTTGTTCTTTTGCTCATCAGATGTCTTCTTGGTATGGCCGTAATTTTGACGGTTGACGTTGAAGTAAGCGTAGTAAACAGTAGAATCTTGTGGGGTATAAACGATGTTATCCTTGAATTTCTTCTCAATCGTACTGTAGGTTGAGCTTGTTGGGAAGAGACGAGCAGTAGATAGGTTACCATCTGAGAAGTTACGAGCAAGATAGTCTTGGTCTGATCCATCGAAGTAAGTCAATTTAACCGTATCGATGTGAACATTTTTCTTGTCGTAGTATTCAGGGTTCTTTTCCAACTCGATTTGTGATTTTGAAGTGAAGGACTTCAAAATGTAGGCCCCGTTGTAGAGGATCCCATTTGGTTTCACGCTACCGAAATCTTTACCAGCTGATTCCAAGAATTTTTCATTAACTGGCATCATGGTAGCAGTCGTCAATTTAGAATTCCAGAAAGATTCAGGTTGGTTCAAAGTATATTGAAGAGTATGATCATCAACAGCTTTTACCCCAACGGTTGAGAAGTCTTTGGTTTTCCCATTTACATAGTCATCCAAACCTTTGACTGAGTTTTGAACCAAGTAAAGTGCATCAGATTTTTTATCGGCTACATATTTCAGAGATGTCACGAAATCTTTTGCAGTGACGTCAGCGTATTCATTTCCTTCTGAATCATACCACTTCGCGTCTTTTCGAAGCTTGTAGGTATAAGTCAGACCGTCTTTTGAAACAGACCAGTCCTCAGCAAGAGCAGGCACTAGGTTACCGTATTGGTCGTTTTCAAACAAACCATCGACCAAGTTGGTAGTAATGTCGCTTGTAGTTGAACGATTTGAAGTCAAATAGTTCAAGGAATCAGGGTCTGTACCATACACGTAGTTGTAGGTTGTTCCCTTTGACGCATTAGAAGATGAGCCACATGCAGCAAGGAAAAGCGTTGAAGCAGCGGCAACACCTGCTAAAAGAGCAAGCTTCGATTTTTTCATATTCGTGTCTCCTTTTGAATAATTTTAATTATTATACTCCAATCAATCTATAAAATAAAGTGTTTTTTGAACTTTTTTTGTATATTTACACACCAGTATACAGTGAAAGCCTTGATTTTAAAGGATTTTTAAGGAATAAAATTTTTTTAAAAAAGTTACTATTTTGCTTTACATACTAGTTGAGAAAGAGTATACTGATAGTGAATAAACTAGTATGTAAAACAAACTAGTGAATATGTGAAGAAAGAGGTGAGAAGGATGAAAGAGTCCCAATTACTAAAGGGAGTCTTGGAGGGCTGTGTGCTGGAGATTATTTCCAAAAAGGCCATTTATGGCTACGAATTGATTCAAAGTCTCAAAGAGATGGGATTTGATAAGATTGTCGCTGGGACCATTTATCCCCTACTTCAAAAATTAGAAAAACAAGGAATTATTCATGGGGAAATGAGGCCGTCTCCAGATGGTCCTGATCGTAAGTATTTTTCACTCAGTGATGCTGGAAAAGAGCGTTTAGGGGAATTTTGGGACCAGTGGCAGGAGCTAGTCACAAAAGTAGAACGTATCAAGAAGGAGGGGGAAGAATGGTAGAAAGTTATACAGAAAAAATGTCAGATGAATTGATTCATTTAAATAAAGAGGATCAAGCCTATGTGAAAAAAATGGTCGCTTATATTGGGGCTAAGTCCTATTTTTATGATGATGAAGCACTCGGTGAACAACTCTACAATATGGTTTGCGACCTAAAAGTTGCTGAGAAAGAAGGCATTCGGGCAGTGGATTATTTTGGAAAGGATCCACGGGCTATGGTGGACCAAGTTCTTTCAGAGTTACCTAAACGCTCTTTAGGATCTTATGTGGGACTCGTCTTCCTACTTGGAGTGATCTTAGTTGGCATGCGTTATTTAATGGATTTCACCTGGATGACGCCACTGAAAATCGAACCCCTGACCTATGTTGTCATTCTACTCAATTTCTTGGTGTTTAGCCAGTTCATCACGTGGCTTTGGTCCAAACAGAGCTATGGTGAAATGAAGTGGTCTTGGGCTATTTTTATCAGTGTGATCTGCCTGATGGTATTTCTGAACATCGTACGACTATTTTCGATCTATTTTGGCCACATTGGGAGTCTATTCTTATCAGATGGTTGGGCGGTTGTTCTTGCTGTCCTAGTCCTACTTGGGTTTGCGGTTATGGCTTATAGAAGCAGGGAGCGTTTGATGATGAGTATACTGGTCATGGGCCTGACTTTCCTAGTTACGGGATGCTGGATTCGTCTTGTGAATCAGGAAACTGCTCATTTATTAGGCTGGCTACTTCCTCTCATAGGACTAGTTTTGACCTTCGTTGTATTTCGTCTCCAAAGAAAGGGGAAAGAAAGATGACATCAGTTATTTATTATGAAGAAACGCAGGCTTTGGTTCAAACATTTAGCCAGGAGGACCAAGCTTATTTCCAAGATCTCTGGGATTATTTCAATTTCGCCGGTTTCTTATATGAGGAGAAGGCTTTGAGAGAGCAGGTCTATAATTTAGCACTAGACTTTTCGCAAGCAAGCGGTGATGGATTGACAGCCAAGGACTATTTTGGACAGGATCCAAAGGGAATGGCAGACCAAATCATCGAGAACATGCCTAAAGAATCCACGCGATCCGTTCTAAAATATGGGGCAATCGTCTCAGGAGTTGTCATTTTTTATCGCCTCTTAAGTGATTTTGCTTCACAAGCAGTCCTTGTGCTCAAGCCTCTAGTCTATTTAACCGACATCATTTTGGGACTCCTAGCAATTGGGCTACTATTCTATCTCCTTCGTCGCCTCATTTTTGCAGAAGAAAAGTCGAGAAAAGCAATCCATGTGGCAATTGTTTTGGTTTTAGGAGTCTATTTCGCTAGTGAGATCGTGGGGGTCCGCTTCTTACCAGCCCTTGCTTGGTTGACAGTGCCGAATCCATGGGATACTCTCCTTATGACAGGAGCTAGTGGAGCTCTCATTCTTTGGCAATGGAAAGAAGAGTTTGCTCGTGCTTTCATCTTTCCTATTCTGTCCTTCTTAGTAGTGGGATTCTTGCATCGCTGGACCTTGGCACAAGGAATTCAGAATCCTAGTATGACTGTCCTCCTGCCAACAGGCGTCATTGTTTTTGGGCTAGTTATATACTATTGGTTTACCATTCGTTCTTTGAAAAAGAATAGGACGGAAAGTGGTAAATAGAAAGAAAAGGAGGGCTGGGACAAAAGTCCTAGCCTCTCAATTGTTTTTGGATTGTCGAGCAAGACGCAGTGGTTGAGTGCTCAAAGCACTGCTTTGAGGTGGTAGATAGGACTTGCTAAGCAAGTTTCCTAAGTATTTGTTCGCTTTTCAAGTTCCAAAGATGCCCTACTCAATTGTGCGGAGGTGGGACGACGAAATCGAATTCTAACGAATGACCGATTTCTGTCTCACTCTCTTTTCTGATCCAAGTATGATAGAATAAACTCATTAGATGGGAGAATATACATGAATTTGTTTCGAAAAAAGGGACTTGGGCAAGTACACCCGGGTCTAAATCGCCATTTACGATTGTGGGATTTGATTATTTTAGGAATCGGTGCCATGGTGGGGACAGGAATCTTCACGATTACGGGAACTGCAGCAGCGAATTTAGCTGGTCCAGCCTTGATCATTTCGATTGTGATTGCGGCTTTTTGCGTTGGCTTATCTGCCCTCTTTTTTGCTGAGTTTGCCTCTCGCATCCCTTCAACTGGTGGAGCCTATAGTTACCTCTATGCCATCTTTGGAGAGTTTCCCGCATGGATTGCAGGTTGGTTGACTGTGATGGAATTCATGACCGCCGTATCAGGGGTGGCTTCAGGTTGGGCTGCGTATTTCAAGGGCTTATTGGCCAATCTTGGCTGGAGTCTGCCGACGGCTTTAAATGGGACTTTTGATCCAGTTGCGGGAACTTATGTGGATCTCTTACCTATTTTGGTCATGGTCCTCGTCACAGCCTTGGTCCTTATGAATGCAAAAGCCGTCTTACGCTTCAATTCCTTGCTGGTCTTACTCAAGTTCTCAGCTCTTACCTTGTTTATTCTTGTCGGGATTTTTCACCTAAACCCTGGCAACTGGGCAAACTTTGCCCCTTATGGCTTTGGCGAAATTTATGGTGGTCAAACAGGTATTATGGCTGGCGCTTCGCTCATGTTCTTTGCCTTTCTTGGTTTTGAGTCCATTTCAATGGCGGTCGATGAAATCAAGGAACCACAAAAGAACGTTCCTCGCGGCATTGTCCTTAGTCTTTTGATCACAACGGTTCTTTATATCTTGGTTACCCTGGTTTTGACCGGCATGGTTCCTTTTAAGAACTTAAATGTAGATGATGCAGTTGCCTTTGCCCTCCGTCAGGTAGGAGCTAGCTGGGCAGGGAATTATGTATCGTTGGTCGCTATTTTGACCCTGATTACCGTCTGCATTTCTATGACCTTTGCCCTCTCACGGATGATTTACAGTTTGGCGCGAGATGGCCTTTTGCCAAAAGCGATGAAACAGCTCGATCCTAAAACCAGAATCCCAAAAAATGCGACATTGGTCGCTGGATTGATGGCTGCCATTGCTGGTGGAGTTTTTCCGCTAGCTAGTATCGCTTCCTTTTTAAATATCTGTACCTTGGCTTACCTGGTTATGTTGGCCTTTGCCCTCTTGAAATTGCGCAAGGAACACGGGGTTCCTGGACCTGGTGAATTTAAAACGCCTTTGGTTCCGGTCTTACCAATCCTATCGATTGTGGTCTGTGTGTCCTTTATGACCCAGTATTCTCTATCGACCTGGCTGGCCTTCGGAGTTGCTCTCTTGATTGGGATAGGAATTTATTTTGGCTATGGGTATCGCCATTCAGAAGAACATAAATAAAAGATGAAAGCTAGAGTAGAAGAACTCTGGCTTTTTGTATAGAGAAAGCTCTTTTTTTGGTATAATAAAGGGAGAAAGTTAAATAGATAACAAAGGAGAACACCATGACATTTGAAGAGATTTTACCAGGATTAAAGGCCAAGAAAAAATATGTACGAACAGGATGGGGTGGAGCAGAAAACTATGTCCAATTGTTTGATACCATCGAGCAAAATGGAGTGGCTCTGGAAGTGACACCTTATTTCCTCATTAACGTGTCTGGTGAAGGCGAAGGCTTTTCCATGTGGAGTCCAACTCCCTGTGATGTTCTAGCGACAGATTGGGTGGAAGTGCATGACTAAAGGGGTCTTGATTACAGGCGTGAGCTCCGGGATTGGTCTGGCGCAAGCTCGTTTGTTTTTAGAAAAGGGTTATCAGGTTTTTGGAGTGGACCAAGGAGCGGATCCTCAGTTGCCAGGCGATTTTCACTTCTTACAGCGAGACTTAACCTTGGATTTGACACCAATCTTCGACTGGTGTCCTGAGGTAGATGTCTTGTGCAATACAGCGGGAGTATTGGACGATTACAAACCGCTTCTTGAGCAAAGCGCTCAGGAGATTCAGGAGATCTTTGAGATCAACTATGTGACTCCGGTAGAGCTGACACGGCATTATCTGACTCAAATGATGGAGAAGAAGCAAGGGATCATTATCAATATGTGCTCCATTGCTTCTAGCCTTGCAGGCGGAGGTGGGCACGCCTATACCTCTTCTAAACATGCCTTAGCAGGATTTACCAAGCAATTAGCTCTAGACTATGCTGAAGCTGGGATTCAGGTCTTTGGCATTGCTCCTGGTGCAGTTAAGACTGGTATGACCGCTGCTGACTTTGAACCAGGTGGTCTGGCAGATTGGGTAGCTAGTGAGACCCCTATTAAACGCTGGATAGAGCCAAAGGAAGTGGCAGAAGTCAGCCTCTTTTTGGCTAGTGGGAAGTCCTCTGCTATGCAGGGACAACTCCTGACCATTGATGGTGGCTGGAGTTTGAAGTAGAGAACTGAGAAAGCAGGAGGTTAAAGCATGCACGAATATGATTTTGGTTTTTCCTTACCGAAAGGATATCAGGTATTTCTTGATGACTTAGGGGATCAGCTAGGTTATGACATTGGTGAGACGGGTATTTGTCTCTATGCTAAAGAAGATCTTACCGAACGCAATCAAACCTACCAGATTGATGAGGATGAACCAGATTTCTTTATGATCGGTCAAGATGGGGATATGGCCTATTTCCTCAAAAAGAATGGGGACGATAGCATTTATGAAAATGATCTAGGTGCGCTAGGTTCTCTCGAAATGCAAAAGGTAGCTGAATCAATTACAGACTTTATTAATCAGATCTTGCAGGAGGAGTAAGATAGAAATAGAAAGGGGACTGAGAAAGATAGCTGCAAAAAGCTCGTCGATTTACTCAGTCTTTTTTAAAAAATTTTTTAAAAAATCTTTTCTCATTCATTTTGGATTCATCTTTCTTAGATAAAATAGAATCATCAAGAAGAACTTGATAAGAAAAAAAGAAAGTTGGTAACTAACATGAAAAAATCAATTAAACAAAAAGCCGTTGCAAGTCTCGCAATCTTCTCTCTATCAACTGCCGCTCTAGGCTCTGTAGTAGCCTTTGCCGATACTGGAACAAGTAAAAAGACTACTTCTTCAACAGTGACTGCATCTGTCACCCTTGCACAAGCTCAAGAAAAAGCTCTGAAAGAAGCTAAGGGTGGAAAAGTGATTGGCTACGAGCAAGAAGAAAAACATGGAAAAGCAGTGTATGAAGTGACCATCTTGGATGGAAAAAATGAAAAAGAATATAAGATCGATGGCCAGTCTGGTGCTATCTTGAAGTCAAAAACTAAGGATCTGAGTCAGGATCGTGAAGATCAGCAATTAATCGGAGCAAGTGTTCAGTTGGACTTGGCTAAGGTAGAGAGCCAGCTGAAATCAAAATACTCGAATGCTAGTATCGAAAAAGTAGAGTTAGATGTAGAAGATGGTAAACTTGTCTATAGCGTTAGCTTGCGAGAAGGCAATCAAAAAATTGAGTTAGAGTTAGATGCCAATACAGGTACCGTATTGGAAGAAGATGTGGAGCTGGATCACGATTAACTAGAGTAAGATCTCGACTAGGCTTTTCCTAGCCGAGATTTTTTATGGAAGCATGGTATAATAAGGGAAGAAATTTGGAGTAAGTGGCTATGAAAGTATTAGTGATTGAAGACGAAGTAGATTTGAATCGTAGCATCGTTAAATTACTGAAAACCCAGCAGTATAGTGTTGATGCGGCCTATGATGGTCAGGAGGCCTTGGACTACATTCGTGTGTCCCAGTATGACGTGATTATTTCAGATATTATGATGCCGCAGCTAGATGGTTTGGGGGTATTGAGCTACTTGAGAAATCATCAGATTAAGACCCCAGTTCTGATGCTAACGGCTAAAGATAGCCTAGAAGACAAGGTAACAGGACTGGATGCTGGTGCAGACGACTACTTGGTCAAACCCTTTGAATTTGATGAATTACTGGCTCGGATTCGCGTCATGCTGAGACGAAATAATCGAGAAAACTTGACCAACCTGGTCCAATTTGGTGACTATTCCTTAGACCTGGCAAAAAAGACCATCCAACACAAGGGTGTTTTGGTTGACATGACTTCCAAGGAGTATGAGTTACTAGAGTGTCTGGTGCGCCATCCCAATGTGGTTTTAAGTCGGGAACAGATTCGTGAGCATATTTGGGATTTTGATTATGTTGGAGAGTCTAATATCATTGATGTTTTAGTCAAGAATATCCGCAAAAAATTAGGTAATCCATCGATTATTCAGACAAAAAGGGGGATGGGCTATGTTTTCAAAAATGAAGAAGGACTCTAAGTCTCCCTCCATCGTTTCTAAGGTGACATTGTGGTATACCCTCTTTGTTTCTTTTCTCTTTGTTCTTATGTTTTGTGCTTCTTTTATCATTTCCGGAGCCTGGTCCAGCTATAGCTCACGTGGGGAACTGGAGCAGAAGACCATGGAAGTAGCTTCAGACCTTGAGGAATTTGAGCCCTTTGATGACGGAAATTATTTTGCACTCTACAATCAAAACATGAAGTTGGAGCAGGGTGCTCTGCCAAGTGGCTTTGATATCAATGCTGGCTTTGAGTCTGGGAAATTGTCGACGTATACCTCTTCCCAAGCAACCTATTATTATTTTGATGTCTATAATGAAAGTGAGGGCAAATGGATACGGGGCGTGCGCCTTGCTTCTGGTCTAGGAAGAGAATTAAGTATCTTTCTTCTTTCCTTGGCCATTCTAGCTCCTCTGTCCATCCTTGGGATGGCCTGGGGTGGACGTCGGATCCTTCGTAAGGCCTTTCTGCCGATCAGAGAGGTGACCCAAATGGCAGAGGAAATTGCAGAGAGCGGAGACTACAGTAAGCGCGTGTCGACCGAGCATCAGAAGGATTATGTAGAAACGTCTCGTCTTACCAAGGTCTTTAATAATTTGATTTCTTCTGTTCAGTCGACTTTTGAGAAAGAAAAGCAATTCAACCAAAATGTATCCCATGAGTTGCGGACCCCTCTGTCAGTCATCGTTTCGGAGAGTGAGTTTGGCTCCAAATATGCAGATAACCTAGAGGAGACCAAGGAATCTTTGACGGTCATTCATCGGCAGGCTAAATTAATGAAATCGATGACCGAGCAGATCTTGGAAATATCCAAGACCCAACACCTGCAGTGGTCGGATTTAAAACCCGTTTGTCTATCAACCCTGGTGTCAGATTATTGTCAGGGACAGGAAAGAAAGTGGGGCGAAAGCCCCATAGCCTTTGAAGTGAGCATTCAGCCGGACCTCTGGATTCAGGGGGATGCTGTTTTGGTCACTCGGATGCTGGATAATCTATTGAGCAATGCAGTGAAATTTACCAAGACCAAGGTTGCCATCCACTTGGTGGCTAGTCCAGCTGGTGCTGTTCTCAAGGTAGCGGATGATGGGATTGGGATAGCGCCAGACCATTTGAGCAAGATTTGGGATCGCTTCTATCAGGTGGAGGATTCTCGGAACAAGGGCCTCAATAGTGGTATCGGACTTGGGTTGTCCTTTATTAAGGACATTGCAGACCTCCATCGAGCAGAGGTGAAAATCATCTCTGAAGAAGGAAAAGGAAGTCTCTTTCGTGTGACTTTCCCACAGATCCAGGACAAGACTTCTGTCTAAGACGGTTGATTGAGCGATCAGTATGGGTTGAAAAGGGAAAATAATAAAGTGAAATAATAAGGATAAAATGAGTCTAGTAAAACCGCTAGGCTCATTTTCTGTTTTAGCTTTATGGAAAGGGAATCTTATGGTATGATAGCCTAAAAGGGACCTGTAATATGGAGGTCAAACTATGGAAAGAGAGACTCAAAAAGGAGAAGAGATGCGGAAACACCAAGAACTTTCACTAGAGCAGATCATCGAGCAGATGCGTGTGGACGAGTCTTCTTCAGATGATTTTTGCCTCTATGGTAAGGAGTATGGAGAACTAGCACTAGATAGGCTCTATTGGATATCGGATTATCCAGATGTCGTAGATGACCGTGATGTCTACCCGACAGATGTTGCGGAGCAAGATCTTCAGCTAGTCTACTATGGAGAACAGTTGATTGATGTCCTCACCGTAGCGCTTGAAGAAAAGCCAGATGCTAGTCACCAAGACTTGGTCGAGGCTTTGAAATATTATCAGCAGCACGATAACTTTATGCCCTTTAATGATTAGCTAGGTTGATTAGAGAAATGGTATCTGATGACTGATAGCATAAGGAGAGAAAATGATGAGAGAATATAAATTTGATGTCCATAACGAGATGTATGTAGCAATTCCAGAGGAAAGAGAAAAGGTCTGCCTTGCTTTAAGTGATTCTTTAGAGGTTATCAATGAGGAGTTGACTCCGTCCTATAAAGCAAAACTCGATAATCTACTGGATCAATCATCAGTATGGTATCCAAAAGCTTTGGAAAAAATTCAGGAGGAATTTACAGGACTAGCACATGCTAGACTCCTTTCAATTTTTATCTTGTCTGAACAAAGGGCTGTAGACCTAATTTTCGGCTTGGAATTTGGACTGAAAGAGGACTCGGAGCATGGTAGAGGACTTAAATTCTCCCACAATAGTCTTGAAATTTTAGAATATGGTTTAGGGGAAGTCGCTTACTATTAGGTGTAGTCTATAACAAGAGAAGCACTAGAAGATGGAGCAGGATATGGTAGAGAAAGAATGGCGTTTTTATTCATCAGAGGATGATAGGGAGTGGGTGATTTTATCCGATCGTGATAGAGCTGAAACAAAAGAGGATATCCACTCTGTTAATCAGAAAGAATCCGTCATGCGAATGTATCGAAGACCGGGGGACTTTATCTCAGTGTCTTTGCTGTCCGCTTCTTATGAAATAGACGATGTAACAGGGAAACTTGGACAAGAGCGAGATTTCTACTTAAAAATTGAATGCCTGCAAGATGGATGGGCCAGTATTAGTTCTCAAGTCTATAAAAAAGAGGAAGCAGTAACCTTAGCAAGCCTCTTTATGGGACTTAGAAAAGATGCGGCTATCAAACTTTGGAAGTTTAAAAAATTGGGTGAAAATAACCTAGGAGATCGGATAGAAAAATGACAGTTACTATCAATGAATTAGTGAAGGAGCTTGGTTTTTGTCTGGTGCCTACAGAGGAGAAACCATTTAGTCTGGATGTGGTTCGTTTCAACTTTTTTGCCTATTTAGAGGATTATTCCAAAATGGGATTTTCTTTTGTTAAAGTAGCTAGGGATCTAGTAGAACTAAGGAAAGAGCAAGAGAGTTATAGGCTTTTTGGCCAGTGTTTTTTAGGTGCTTTTGTAATTGGAGAAGAGGAACAAGTCTTCTTACTTTGCAATCAAGAAGGAAGAGAAGTTTTTCAAGAAGCGAGGGTTTATGTCAATTCTTCCTTACATACTTTTGTTTCCTCTTATTCACTTTTTCTATCAGGCATCTTTCTTTTGAAAGCAAAGTTTTATGAGATTGAGCAAGATGAAGTCGAAGAGATTGCAGCAAATTTGAAGAACCAAGTACTTGCCTTGGAAAAGTCCCTTGAACAAGAATTGCCCTTCTGGGAGCACATGGCCTATTTGATAGAAGACGATGGAATCGTTCTAAGAGATGATCTCTTTCCTAATAATAGAATGCTAGAAGTAGAAATAGAAAAATCCAATCATGGAAAATCGTGATAGATTTAACGAATCTTAAAATAAAATCAGGGAGCAAAGTGATGAGGAGTAATTGGAAAGACTTGCAGCCGATAAGGGTGGCAAACGGGTGGACTATTGATATTAATAATTTTTATCAGTTTGAATTGAATAAAGAAAATCTGGATTGGTACTATGGTGAATTTTTATTGTGTGGAACACATAGTCAAAAGAAAGTTTGCTTTGATTCCTCCTATGAACCAGAGGGGGATCCAGAAGGATTTCTTACTGTCCGATTTTATTCTATGAAAGATTGTGAAGAATCTTGTGGGTTGGAAATCAATCAATTCCTTGGAGAATTTAAAACGAGAGACAAGGAAGAATTTATCAGAGTGATTGAAACATTTATGTTCACTAATGCGCTTTCCTTTTGATGGTTGAGCAGACCAAACCTTAAGTCGGAAGTGAATCAAAGCTACGATTTACTGTGAGATGGATTATGGAGCTAATTTTAGGGAAAACATAAGTTCCGATATAATAACAATTAAGGAAGAAAAGTTATGGCTAAAAGATTGGCAAGAGTAGAAATTGGCGAATTCTATGCAATTCCTCTATTTCTATTTGAATATATAGAGACGCAACGATTTAAAAAAGCTGATTTAGAAGGAGATGATAAACTCTTTGCTTTTTGTCGGATTATCGATGATTCGGGTGTCAGCATTATAATTGAAGTATTTAAACTTGTGAGCAAGTTACCTGTGACCTTTGAAAATATTCTTAATTCAGGACGTCTATATGATCCGATCATGATAAATGGTCTCGGTATCTATAAAAAAAGATGGAAATTACTCGGAAAGCAAGAGAGTTATGATAAAGAAGTTGATTCAGGTTTTTCCAATATCCAATTTGTTTATCCTGCTTTACCTGGTGGTACACCTCGATTAAGGAAAAGTGGACAAGAAAGGGAAATTTCTTTTGAAGAGAGTGAACAGTATGAATCCTCAAGGAGTTGGAGTGCGCAACACTTAGAAACTAGGATTATCACTAGCTTGAAAGAAAAAGATGGTTCTTTCTAAATCAGTTGAAGGGCTTAGTCAAGTTTAAAAGTATTCACTATCTTCTTCTCTAGTCGTGAGGTAATCAGCAAACAAAGATATAAAACAATTGAGGAGTAAAAATAATGGTAAATAAATTAGCAAATGTTAGCGGTGGAGAAATTTTCGCAATTCCTTTGTTTTTATCTGATAGATCCGATTTAGAGAGATTTAAAAAATCTGATTTCTCTGGGGAAAATAAAAAATTCGCCTATTGTAGAATCATCAAAGATCTAGGTGGTGGCGGTATACTCATAGAGGTTTTTACTTTAATCAATGGATTGTCTCCTGAAATAGAGGACATCATCCAATCAGGAAGGTTATTTCCGCCAATTACCATAAATGGTCTGGGAATATATAAAAAACGTTGGCCGAAAGTCGGACAAGAAGAGAAGTATGACTGCGAAATAGATTCTCATTTTTCTCAAATACAGTTACTTCTTCCTGCCTTACCGCATGAAAAGCCTAGATTATGGCAGAATGGTCAAGAAAAGTTTATTTCTTTTGAGGAGAGCAAGGATTATGAAGAATGGACAGTTTGGCTTTCTTCTCATTTAGAAAAAAGATTTATTGAAAGTTTAAAAGCAAGAGTAATCAACATTTAGTTATGAAATCAGATAATTTTTTTTAAATGACAGAATTGAGGTAGACTAATTGAATTGGGATGATGAGATTGAACGTCTTATAAAAAGTGATTTCTTTTTTAAAATGGGAGAAACTGAACAGATAGATCATGTTATCTTTATAAAAACCGTCAATGAAGCTTTTATAAATCCTACGGAAGAAGCTTTTGAGAATCTATATAAAAAAATGAATTGGCTTCCGTCGTCGCTGAGTGATAAAGATCCATTTTATGGGGATCTTAAGGTTCCAGAGGAACTTGTAGATTATAGGAAAATGGTTAGTCAAATTATATTCCAAAAGGCAAGAGAGATGGATAAAAGCCTGTTTGTATCCAGAGCGCATGATTTTTCAAATGTTGCTAAAATGGGAATGGCCTTTGCTTTTAGACAATATTTAGTAGAAAAGTCCTTGTCGTTAGGGTCTTATTGGGAAAATATTGTTAACTTGTATTATATGGGACATTGGCCGATAGGGTATTTTGAAGGGATCCTGTTTGCTATTTAAGATAACATGATTAAAAGTAAATATAAAAGTATGAGGCTTTGCTAGAGATTTATTCTGACCTATCAAATGTTTTTCATGAAGCAAGCACCCGTTAGCTAACGAGAGAGTGAGAACAATGAGTGACTTAAAAAAGAAATTATCCTTGTTAAAAGTGAAAAGACGAATCAATCAGTTGAAGGGGATTAAGGATGTCTATTTTCTGACCGATAAACCTAAAGAAATTGCTTGGTATGCTGGGGAGTTGAATCCTATAGACTCTCCGATTCCTTGCCTTTATGAGTTTCCTGCCAATCTTACTACTAAAGATCTAAGTAGGTCAATTCAAAGTCTAGTTGGAAATAGAAGGCAGTTTATCCTAGTTTTGTGGGAGTTTTTACCAGTTTATGTCTTATTTCAAATGGAGTCTTTGGATGACTTTTTGCCCTCTTATTTTACTGAATTTTCTACCAGAGACCTGACGCTATTCTTTCAAGACCAGGAAAAAGTACTGGATCTCCATTTAGCGGAGGATAAAGTAGAAGTGAGAGTCTTGGAGAATAAATCTAAGAGCCCGTAGATTCTATAAATTGAAAATGAATATAGAATTAGTCGATGAAAGAGGCAAAGAGGAAAGAATGCCATTCTTGGAGAGACAAATGGTAAAGGAAGATTCTAATGTGTGAAAAAGAATATTATTATTATGGCAATAGTGAGTTTATGACAGGCCTAGGAGTTATTTATACAGAGTTTACTGGTCAGCGTGCAAGTCGACAAATTAACGTTTTGAATGGGCACTCTTATGCTTCCTCTTGCCTACAGGATTATGTTCCAGAAGTAGGGTTTCTACTCTATGATGGTCGAAAAGATGAGTTGGATTTATCAGACTCCATCAAGATTAGTCAAGAGGAATTTGAACGAATTTGGGCTCAGGCTGTCGCTAGCGGTCAGAATGATACGTAATCGTCAGTTGAAAATAGCTAAATATAATCCCAAAAATGTGAGAGGAGTCCAATCATGATGTTCAATTTGTTGAAGGAATTTGTAGAAGTCTATCATAGAAACAAGGGCTTAGGAGAGCTTGTATTTACTAGTAACTGTCTCCATGTCGAAAAGCCAGATTTGTCTGGTCAATTGAAAGAGTTCTACCAACATTTGAGCTTTGAGGAAGAAGCTTATTTTAGAGGAGCTCCCTATGATCTTGCTCTAATTCCTCTCCCTCTATGTGAAGCTGCATCAGAAGGATGGCAGGATACTAGCTGGAAAGAGAGTTATGTGATTTTTGCCCACATGATGGGGGATGAGCCAATTTTTTGTGATCTAACTAGCGAGCTTAGTCCTGTATTTGGCAAGATTCCTGGAAATTCTAAGCTCTATTGCTTAAGCCCCTCTTTATCTACTTTCTTGTCTACTTATAGTCAGATGAAAAAGCTAGAAATCACCAAGTTTGAGAATGACATCTACATTGATGAGGACTTGTCGGACTATAAAGAAGGTTTTTTAACAGGAATCATGGCTATTATCGAGGAGCAACTTCCTGAAGCCTATCGAAAAGACTTTATTGAATTTATGCTTGGCTAAAGCCAAAAATGGAGAGATGAGAAGCAAATGGAAATGAAGAATTTTTTAAAATGTTGTGAGGATCTGATTATACAAGAAAGTGGGGCCTCAGCTCTTGAACTAGAAAAACTCAAAGCCAGACAGTTTCCTCAAGCTCACCTGGATTTGCTCTCCATGACCAATGGCTTGGAGTTTTATGGTGGCTATTATCGCTTGTTTGGGACGGATTCTACTCAAGCTATTACGCTAGATTCCTGGAATTCTGATGAGCTATGGAAAGATGTCTGGAGAGATTATGTATCAGACTACTATTTTTTTGGTATGTCTGCTATTGGAGATCAATTCGCTTATAGATTGAAGGATGGGAACATTCAAAGTCATCAAGTTTATTATTTAGATGGGATTACGATGGATGTCATCGAGATCTATGACAGTTTTGAAGCATTTTTTGAGAGGGAATTTGTTCTGAAAGCCCAAGGTGGGATGGAATCTATTTTTGTTTCTGCTAGGGAACGATTTGGAAATCTAGACCTCTCCACAAGCTGTATTTATTCCCCTTCCTTAATGATGGTGAATGATCCAAGCGTTGAGAATCTCATGCTTTTACCGACAAAGGATGTCATGACCATCAATGGGGATTTGTTAGTTCAATTGTCTGATTCAGAGGAGTCTATTACGAAACTAGAGCAATATCTAGACGCTTCGGGTAGAGCCAGAGTCAAGGTCATTTTTGATCGAGATTGAGCAAGCAGGATAAAGTTTATATAGAAAAGAGTACTCTTGAGATTCATGATTTTAACCTTTTGGCGACAAGCGATGATTTAGTCTTCTAGTCAGGGTGTCATTGTAAAATGATTTAGGTTGAAAATAGAAAACGAAGCATTTTATTCATGAAAAGAGGTGAATAATGACCAGTTTAGATAAATATTTAGAGATCATTAAAAAAGGATTTTCCGAAAGAGAGAATCTAATGGCAATGGAGCCTCTGCATTCTATTGAAGAGATTGCACCATTATTGGATGAAAAATTGACTTATAATGAATTCATCGATATCAATCGCTTATTAAGACAAAAGTACATTGTCGAAAACCCAGAGGATATGCTGAAAGATGTAGATTTTAACCAGCTTTCTTTACCTAGCAATACGAGGGTGATTTACTTGATGGGAAGTAAATCTGATGTGCTAGACTTTTCAAAATATGAACAAGTAGAAAAGATTTTAATAGTTGGGGCTAGAAAAGTAAGAAAGATCATCTTACCCCAGAATGATTGTGTGAAAGCTCTAGGGATATCTTCCATGACAAATTTGGAAACGATAGAGAACATTTCTTTTCATAAAGGCATGCGTTATCTGCACTTTGATTATGGTGTAAAGTTGCCCAACTTAAATTTTATTAGAGATTTAAATCAGTTACTCTATCTTTCATTTACGGCAAATAAAAAATTACCAGAATTGGATTTTATCCAGTCCTCTAGTGAGCTTCGTTTTTTGGATTTTGTCGATACGTCTATTTTTAACTACGCAACAACAGTTAGCTACCTGAAGGGTCTGAAACATCTCCGATTTTTAACAACGGGAAGAACAAATCAAAAGCAAAGGGAACTTCTTAGAAGAGAGTTACCACATGTTTGCATGCGTGAGGGGTAAAAAATGCCTTTAATCCAGCTTTTTATGACCGATGTCTTCATAATAAACGAACCTTTAGTCCCGTTGTTTAAGTAGGAGGAAATATGACCCATACGAATCTAGCAAAAGAAACCTTACTCCAGTTTATGCAGGCCATGTATTCTTGGGAGAGGAAAGCCACAAGGAGCCTAAGAAACCAAGCCGATAAAGAGATGTTGAAGGATGAATTAGCTGCTATATTTGATCAGTTTTGTAGATCTAAAAAAACACTCAGAGAAAGGGAAGTATCTTTATCTGTTCGATTTCCATTTGACTATAAATTAGAAACGCATCCCATCGTCGATGAAGAGTATGACGGGAATCAAACTTATTTGTATATTAAGGAGAATCGATCTGGTTTAGAAACTCTCTATCGTTTTCGAATGGTATTTCAAAAGGGGAAATGGTGGATTGATAAGAAGGAATGGCTTGATGATGGGAAGTGGATCAATTCTTCCTTGTGATATACTGAAAAATGTAGGAAGACAGGAAGAAATGTGTTTCAAAAGACAGTGGTAGTTTAAGTGTAAGTAATGAAATGCTAGGGGTCAATATGAATAAATCACTTTCAAATCAAAAAAGAAAATTAACAACCATTAGAAATCAAGTACTAAAAGCGAGAGATTTTCACTTAGAGGCAGAAAACCGATCAAATACTGAAGCCATTTTAACAGCTCTAAAATCTGATAAGAAAAGCGTTAAAGTTAACTACGAAGAAAATGGTGAGGTAAGATCATACCTGTATGATCACTTAGATATGATTGATTCTATAAGTCCTTATCCTCTAGTCTCTAATTTTATAGAAAACAAGACATCTGAAACCTATCAATCTTTGCTAAATGGCTGTTTTTGTTCTGTAATGGCCGATATGGCTTCTGCTAAATATTTGGCTAAAGGGGGCTCAAACTTTGATACAGATATTTGTTTGAATATCTTATTTGCCCTTGCCTATTTAGATGATACTTATGTAGAGTTTTTAATTGATAAATTAGCCTATTTTAAAGAAGCCCAAGTTGAAAAAGGGAAAAAAGTTATTTTCTTTTCAGCCAAGAGTTTATTGCCTTTAGTCGTTTTTCTTTATGGAAATGGTAAGGGTGATCGACTTGCTAACCTACTGGAGAATGCTTGTGATGCCAAATATCAACCCTTGGACAAGAATCCTTATCAGAATGTGAATGATGTCTATAAACAGGTTATGAAAACTATTTTTTCAGAGGATGTTGATGTTTTTAGAGAAACACTTTTATCCATGTGTGATTATCATTTAGCGAACACCAAAGATAGTCATTTAGTAGACTTCAATACCTTACTATGGCAATATTTCCCAATTGAAATCTTAGTTTTACTAAAAGAACGTCAGAAAAGAGGGTTCCCAATCGACGGGCTTAGCCATCCCTTGCTTGATGACTTTTTACCCTATTTCATGGATAACTTTCAGCTATCCGAGCAAAACAAGATGATTCTAGGAACGATCTTAGACTAGTTGTGTAGAATAGATGGAGACCGTCAATAACCCATGCAATCGCAAGGAATTATAGGAATCACCTATATCCATTTAGATTCCTAGGAAAATGCAATGAGGAACTCCCCACATTCTGTTAGAAATAGAGGTAATGAAATGAAAGAGGCCAAAGAACTCTTCGTAAAAAATGGCTTTTCGCGACTAAAGCGGACCCATAACTATTATAAAATTGATCATGATTTTTACACGGTCATCTATTTTCAACGAAAATCAGATGGGACTGCCTATTTCGTTAATATTGGCCTTCATCCTCTCTTTCTGGACGCGGGACTGTTAGAAGAAGTGGATTGTGCTTTAAGGACGCGATTAGGTTCTATCGATCATAGAAATGGCATGGATCAAGCTGAATTGGAAAAAGCTGTCCAAGAGGCCATTGATTTTACTGCTCAGTATTCATCGTATTCTACCGTATTTTCGAGCATAGATCCCGAGAAGGATCTTGAGAAGGATTGGTTGTTAAAACAATTCTCTATCAGCAAAGTGAACTTATGCAGATTATATGTTGAGTATTATGATTCAATCGATTCTAAGAAGTTGGCTTTAGATTTTGCAAACTATGGCTTATCCATTACACCTAAGATTGCTTCTGTTCCTAAAAAATTCTTTAAGACCTATATTCGTTCAGGAGAAATAATTAAAACTACTTATTAGGGCGGAGTGAAAGTGCAGATTTACTGATCAATATCCTGACGAAAGAAACCGGTAGGAGAAAAGGAATGAATGTGAAAGAACTAATCGAAGAGGTTGAAAATGAT
Organism: Streptococcus parasanguinis CC87K; assembly: GCF_000507765.1. Classification (GTDB taxonomy): domain Bacteria; phylum Bacillota; class Bacilli; order Lactobacillales; family Streptococcaceae; genus Streptococcus; species Streptococcus parasanguinis_J. Next base: position 140,824 of record NZ_KI669401.1, read on the forward strand.
GTCAAGTTAGCAACCTACATCAGTCTTGTACCAAAAAAGAATAAGAAGACTCAAGCCACCTATCTCGAATCGCTAAATCATCTGGCCTATTTACTTTATCTGGATGGTCAAGAGGAAATGACTAAGGAATTATTAGATAGGATCATACAAGTTCCATTTGAAGGGAATTATAACACTTGGACCTTTGTTGATAGCTCTCTGGTTTTATTGGCCTATCTGGAAAAAGAGGCAGAAAATAAGCTATCCGCCTATAAAAAACTCCTTTTGTTTCCGTTAGAACAAGGGGAGGAATCCACTCAAAACATAAGAAGGAGAGTTCATCAGAGATTTTTGAATGGTGATAGCTTGGAGCAAAAGCTTGCAAAAATCGAGCAAGCTTCAAGTTCTGAATCAGAAATGGAACGTCGTCTGTTATATTTGACAGATTTGTTGAAAATTTACCTCTTTATTGCTGAGTCAACTTGTGAAGAGATAGATATACAGGAAAAAATAGAAGAAAATATAGAGATACTGAAGAAGTATATCAAGGAGCATGGAATTTATTGCCTATTTCCTTTTAAGGGATAAGGTGAGCTAGCAATTTTGGAATTATAGAAAGAGTGGAATATGGAAATCAAAAATCATTTTGGCGTCTACGGAGTCTGTCTTCAAGAAGGGAAACTGCTCTGCATTGAAAAAACGAGAGGACCTTATCAGCATCGCTTTGATCTACCGGGTGGTAGTCAGGAACTCGGTGAGGGGTTGACAGAAACCCTCAAGAGAGAAGTTCTTGAAGAGACAGGCTATACGCTTAGCAGTTTTTCAAATCCTAGAATTTACGATGTGATGGTTCAAGAAGAAGGGAAAGACTTTGCTGTACACCATATCATGGTCTTTTATGATATAGAACTTGATTTCGAAGGCCCTCAAAAACCCCTTCCTCAGGAGGTTCTTGACGGAAGCAATGATTCAGCAAAGGCAATTTGGTTAAATTTGGAAGAGATTACTGCCGATAATGCTTCGCCTTTAGTATTAAAGGTAAAGGCAGAGTTACGAGGATTTCCAGAATTAGACATGACAAGCTATAGAAATTGGAAGGTAAAATAGAGGGAGAATGGAACTATTTAAAACATGGAAGAAATATATGGTTCTCTATGGTCTTAAATCTCAAATTGGAACTGTTTATCGAAACAGTGATAGGACAACGAGCTTTTATGATATTGGGAATTTTCTATATCTAGCAGGGAAATTAAATTCTAGATTTTGGGAAGACTTTGTTAGGCAATATGGTTTAGATTATAAGATTATTATTTCAGAAGACACTAAGTGGCAAGATTTTCTGCATCAGCAAGTGGGGTTAATTTCTTTTACTCGCTATTCTTTTAAGGATAAGGCAAATTTTCAAGTTGAATTTCTAAATGATATAGTTACTCATTTAGAGGAAGGTTACAATATTGTACCTATTGATAATCGTATTTATAACTATCTTTCTGAGGAAGAATGGTCACAAGATTTACAGGGGGATTTTGAGTCCTACCAGGATTTTACTTTAAAAGGTGGATTTGGCTTTGTTATTCTTAAAAATAATGAACTGATTGCTGGGATTTCCTCAGGTTTAGTTTACCATGGAGCAGTTGAAGTGGAAGTTGCAACTAGACCAAACGAACAAGGAAATGGATTTGCTAAAAAGCTTGGTGCTGCAATGATTCTAGAAAGTTTAAATAGAGATATGTTTCCACTTTGGGATGCTCATAACGAGGCTTCCAAAAAAGTAGCAGAATTTTTAGGATACGAGTTAGTTGAACCTTATGAAGCTTTTGAACTAGAGGAAAGTATCATATAATGATATCTGATATTGTATCTTTTAAGACGAGGTGAATGAAAATGCAAAATCAACTAGGTCTTAGTGGCGAAAAAATTGTTGAAAAAGTTTATCCCCATTTATTGCACCACGTCGGCTTGATTCGTGGGGAATACTTGTTGAGAGAACTAAACCAAAACATACTATTACCAAATTGTCAGCAATTTGTGAAAGATTATCTAGACACTATTTGTCATTTGTACTCAGATGAAGAAGTCTGGTATCGCTTTTCAGAGTTAACAAATGCAGAAGCAAATATTCTAGACGGGACTAAAGAGTATTTTGACGAACGCCACCCCTTATTTGGATACAGAGGTATCAGGCGTTTGTTGGCGTGTCCAGATGAATTTCAGGCTGAGATAAATGTTGTTACCGAAGTTTTTCAAACCAATCCCAATCTGTCTGTTATTTTTCCTTTTGTCAATGATGCCGAACAATTAAAACAAGCTATTACAGTATTGCGTCAGTATGGTTTTACCGGGAAAGTTGGCACGATGATTGAATTACCATCAGCTTATTTCGACTTGGACAGGATACTGGAAACTGGTATTTCAAAGATTGTAGTTGGAATGAATGATTTAACTTCTTTTATTTTTGCGACTGTGAGAAACAGTCAATGGCATGATATGGAAAGTCCAATTATGTTAGATATGTTGAGACAGATGCAGGATAAAGCAAGGAAGAACAAGATTGATTTTGCTGTAGCAGGCTATCTGAATACTTCTTTCATACAAAAAATGAATCAGATGGGTATCGAATGTATTCTCCATTACAGCTCTATTCCAGAGATTTTTGATTTAGAAATTGACCATCCAGACCATCTTAAACATATAAAAGAAGAAAGTAAAAAATTACAAAGGAGAACCCATGACACCTCAAGAAATGTGGAATGCCTACAAGCAAATCAACCCCTCTATCGGAGATGAGATAGACGCCTGGGCTTTTGGAGCGGAACCAGACCTTTTAGCGGAACTGGTCTTTAAAGGCGAAAAAACAGCAACAGCCTCAGCTTACGACCTCTACGCATTAGAGGACGAACCCCTTCCCCAAGAAGGGACTTTTGATGTCATTTTAGACAGTCAAGATCAGGCTGTCTGCATTGTTGAAGTTACAAAGGTTTCTGTTCAGCCTTTCAAACAGGTTTCAGCTGACCATGCCTACAAGGAAGGTGAGGGAGACAAATCTCTAGCTTATTGGCGTCAGGTTCATGAAGACTTTTTCACAGACTGTTTAGGAGAAGCGGGACTAACTTTTACACCTGATAGCAAGGTGGTTTTAGAAGAATTTCGCAAGATTTATCCATTATAGATACGCTCTCCATTTAGGAGAGTCACATTGAAGACAAAATTAATTTGAAAACTTTCCTTAGGTGAGTACGGACGTCAGCGAACTTCCTCGAAGTTCCATGACTTAGTTTTGAGCCTAAGGTCTCAAAACTCCCGAGTGCTTGAAATGATCGTATTTCAAGCACTTTTCTCACAGCGGAAAGTTTTAGTATATTTTTGATTAATTTTTAAAATTAAAACTATTATTACTTATTTGTTGAGTAACGTTACTTATCTTACTAAAAAATAGTTTGTCTACATTCGAGCTTCCCTTATAGGAGAGTTTTTTGGTTTGGGTCTTATTTTCCAAAAGGGCTAAAAAATGGTATAATGTAAGCGATATTGTACAGAAAAGAGAAATGTTATGCCAAATTATGCCATTATTTTAGCAGCGGGGAAAGGTACCCGTATGAAATCAGATCTGCCTAAGGTTCTTCACAAGGTTGCTGGGATCTCTATGTTGGAACATGTTTTCCGTAGTGTTGGAGCCATCTCACCTGAGAAGACTGTAACGGTTGTGGGCCACAAGGCGGAATTGGTGGAGCAAGTATTAGCTGGACAAACAGAGTTTGTCAAACAAATCGAACAATTGGGAACTGGTCATGCGGTAATGATGGCAGAGCCAGTCTTGAAAGGTCTTGAAGGGCATACCCTCGTCATTGCAGGAGACACTCCTTTGATTACGGGTGACAGTCTCAAACACTTGATTGACTTCCATATCAACCACAAGAATGTGGCAACGATTTTGACAGCCGAAGCAGCCAATCCATTTGGGTATGGCCGGATTGTTCGTAATGACAATGCGGAAGTGCTTCGAATTGTTGAGCAAAAAGATGCGACAGATTTTGAAAAACAAATCAAAGAAATCAATACAGGGACTTATGTCTTTGACAATGCGCGCCTTTTTGAAGCTTTGAAGAATATCAATACCAACAATGCCCAAGGTGAATACTATATCACAGATGTGATCGGGATTTTCCGAGAAGCAGGAGAGAAAGTTGGAGCCTATACGCTCAAAGATTTTGATGAAAGCCTGGGGGTTAACGACCGCGTGGCCCTTGCAACAGCAGAAGGCATCATGCGTCGTCGCATTAACCAAGCCCACATGGTTAATGGGGTGAGCTTTGTCAATCCAGATGCGGCCTATATCGATGTCGATGTTGAGATCGCACCAGAAGTGCAAATCGAAGCCAATGTTACCCTAAAAGGTCACACAAAAATTGGGGCTGAGACAGTTTTAACCAATGGAACCTATATTGTGGATAGTGAAATTGGGGCAGGTGCCGTTATTACCAACTCCATGATTGAAGAGAGCACAGTAGCTGATGGCGTGACAGTGGGACCTTACGCCCACATTCGTCCAGGATCTAGCCTTGCAAAAGATGTCCATATTGGAAATTTTGTCGAAGTCAAAGGTTCGTCTATTGGCGAAAATACCAAAGCTGGTCATTTGACCTATATTGGAAACTGTGAAGTTGGTAGCAACGTTAATTTTGGTGCAGGAACCATCACAGTGAATTATGATGGCCAACACAAGTTTAAAACGACGATTGGAAACAATGTCTTTGTCGGCTCCAATTCGACGATCATTGCGCCAGTTGAATTAGGCGACAATTCCTTAGTCGGTGCTGGATCAACCATTACCAAGGATGTACCAGCTGATGCGATTGCGATTGGTCGTGGCCGTCAAGTGAATAAAGAAGAGTATGCCCTTCGCTTGCCACACCATCCTAAAAATAAATAGGAGATTCTCATGCAATTTGAAGAAAAAACCATTGAGCGCAAGGAGATTTATCAGGGGCCGATTTTCCAAGTGGTCACTGATCAAGTAGAACTACCCGCTGGGAAAGGCCAAGCGCAGCGTGATTTAATCTTCCATAACGGAGCAGTAGCGGTTTTGCCGATCACAGAAGATGGGAAAACGATCTTGGTCAAGCAGTACCGCAAGGCGATTGAAAAGACTTCGGTGGAGATTCCAGCAGGGAAGTTAGAAAAGGGAGAAAATGCAGACCCTAAAGCGGCTGCTCTGCGCGAATTGGAAGAAGAAATTGGCTACACAGCGGATCTAGAGTTGTTGTATGATTTTTATTCAGCCATTGGATTTTGTAATGAGCGGATCAAACTTTATGGTGCGACCAACTTGAAAAAGGTGGAAAATCCACGTCCACAAGATGCGGATGAGACCTTAGAGTTATTAGAAGTGACCTTGAAGGAAGCCAAAAATTTAATCCAAACTGGCGAAATATGTGATGCCAAGACCATCATGGCTATCCAATATTGGGACTTAATCAATAAATAGAGGAGGATCCGATGGGAAAACCTTTATTAACCGATGAAATGATTGAACGAGCAAGGCGAGGTGAGGACATCACCGGTCCTAATATGGTCGATGCTGAAGAAACGAAGATTATTCGGACAGACCACAGAGGATTTGGCTACGAACGTCCTATGAGAGAGAGTCGTATGGAGCGTCCACAGGAGAGCTATTCTCAGGATACTGTGCAGATCCAAGTGGAGCCCACAGTGACCAAGAGTCGTCGCATTGAAGAACGCAAACAAAGTGTGGTCCAATCCAAACTCAATAAGATTTTGTTCTGGATCATTGTGCTCCTCATTGCCTTGATCATTGCTATTTGGCGTCTATAGGGTCGTCACAAGGAGAGAAATGACATGAAAATTGGAATTATCGCAGCCATGCCCCAGGAGTTGAAGATCTTGGTTGAAGCCCTTGATAATGGGGAAAAGCATCTGCGTCTTGGAAAAGTGTACTATACAGGATCAATTGGACGCCATGAGGTCGTTTTGGTGGAAAGTGGTATCGGAAAAGTCATGTCTGCTATGAGTGTAGCCGTCTTGGCCAATGATTTCAAAGTGGAAGCCATTATCAATACGGGTTCTGCAGGTGCCGTTGCCCCAGGAATGGCTGTTGGGGATATCGTCCTTGCGAACAAATTGGCCTATCATGATGTGGATGTGACAGCTTTTGGCTATAAGTACGGTCAAATGGCAGGCCAACCGCTTTACTTTGAATCTAGTCGCTATTTCGTATCAGAAATGAAAAAAGTTCTGGAAGAAGAAGCTGCAACCACACATGTGGGCTTGATTACAACAGGAGATAGCTTTATCGCGAGTGAAGAAAAAGTCGCAGCAATTCGGGAGCATTTCCCAGAAGTCTTGGCAGTTGAGATGGAGGGGGCAGCTATTGCCCAAGCCGCTCATGCAGCTGGGCGTCCCTTCATGGTCATTCGAGCTATGAGTGATACGGCAGATCACGCAGCCAATATCTCTTTTGATGAATTTATCGTAGAGGCTGGCGAACGCTCTGCTCAAACCCTGATTACCTTCTTGAAGAGATTGGTGTAAAATAAACAATAGGGCCAAGGAATATCTGATGATAGAAGTGGGACGAGGAATGAAGTTAGATTCAATTTCATTCCTCGTTCCATTTTTTTCTGAAGCCGAATCTTTCAGAAATAGGGAACTTTCATGCTATAATAAAGACTAGTAATGTAAAGGAGAGAATATGGTTTTATCAAAGAAACGGGCACGTCATGTGATTGAAGAAATTATCGCCCTCTTTCCAGATGCCAAGCCAAGTCTGGATTTTCGTAATCATTTTGAATTACTAGTAGCAGTCATGCTCTCAGCTCAGACGACAGACGCGGCTGTTAACAAAGCGACACCAGGTTTGTTTGCGGCTTTTCCAACCCCCCAAGCCATGGCAGTAGCCAGTGAGGCTGATATCGCCAAGCATATTTCTAAATTAGGCCTCTATCGAAATAAGGCCAAATTTCTCAAAAAATGTGCCCAACAATTGCTAGATAATTTTGATGGGCAAGTGCCTCAGACTCGTGAAGAGTTAGAAAGTCTAGCAGGAGTAGGACGCAAGACAGCAAATGTCGTCATGAGTGTAGGTTTTGGGATTCCAGCTTTTGCTGTCGATACCCATGTGGAGCGGATCTGCAAGCACCATGATATTGTCAAGAAATCAGCTACGCCATTGGAAGTTGAAAAGCGGGTCATGGATGTTCTGCCAAAGAGCGAATGGCTAGCTGCCCATCAAGCCATGATTTATTTTGGAAGGGCTATCTGCCACCCGAAAAATCCTGAATGTGACCAGTACCCACAACTCTATCATTTTGATTAGGAATCAGTTCCTCTGCTCGAAAGTGCAGAGGTTCTTTTTTGTGATGAAACGTATATTTATTAAAAGGATTGAAAGGTGATATCTTTGTTGGATCTGGTGGTAGGTGCCTAGACTCCCCTATCCGGCTTCTTTGAGGTCGATTTCAAGATGCTTTTTCTTTATATCTTATTATATTCATTCAGAAAAAACGAACTTTTTTAAAATAAATTTGGTTTTTTTTAAGAAATAGTGTATAATGGTAGAAAATCTAACATAAGGAGATAGTGATGAAAGCAAAAAAACTGTTAGCTCTTGCAGGAGTTTCTGTTGCAGGTGCCTTTTTCTTAGCAGCGTGTGGCGGTGGTAGTAGCAATCAAGCAACCTACTCATTCGTCTATTCAGCGGATCCAAATACCTTGGATTACATCGCTGCAACTCGTACAACAACTTCAGATGTCACAAGTAACCTTGTAGATGGTCTTCTTGAAAACGACCGATACGGAAACTTTGTGCCAAGTCTAGCAGAAGATTGGACTGTCTCTGAAGATGGATTAACCTATACTTACAAACTTCGTAAGGATGCCAAATGGTATACGAGTGAAGGAGAAGAATATGGTGCTGTAACGGCTCAAGACTTTATTACAGGGATCAAACACGCGGTTGAGTCTAAATCAGAAGGTCTCTTCTTGATTCAAAATTCGATCAAAGGTTTGGATGCCTACGTAAAAGGGGAAACCAAAGACTTTAACACAGTTGGAGTGAAAGCTTTAGATGACCACACCATACAATATACTTTAGTTCGTCCAGAAAGCTTCTGGAACTCAAAAACAACCTCAGGTGTTCTTTTCCCAGTCAATGCGGATTTCTTGAAATCTCAAGGGAAAGATTTTGGTTCGTTGAAACCTAGCAGCATCTTATACAATGGTCCATATTACCTGAAATCATTGACTTCAAAATCTGAGATTGAATTGGTCAAGAACAAAGACTATTACGATGCGAAAAATGTTCATATCGACAATGTCAAATTGACCTTTAACGATGGATCAAACCCAGATTCTATCATTAAGAACTTTGAAAAAGGTCAATATTCCTTTGCATCTGTTATGCCAAACAGCTCGACTTACAAGAGTGTCAAGAAAAACTTTGGTGACAACATTGTCTACGGTTTGCAATTGGGAACATCCTACTATCTTGGATTCAACTTGGACCGTCAAAAGTATGACCACACAGCCAAAACAACGGATGAACAAAAAGCTTCTACCAAGAAAGCAATCCTGAACAAGGACTTCCGTCAAGCGGTGAACTTTGGCTTTGACCGCAAATCATATGCGGCACAAGTATCTGGATCTGATGCGGCTGAAAATACCCTTCGTAGCACCTTGGTACCACCAACTTATGTCCAAGTCAATGGAGAAGATTTTGGTAAGGTCGTTGAAAAACAATTGGTTACCTATGGGGATCAATGGAAGGGTGTGAGCCTGGCCGATGGTCAAACGAGCCTTTACAACCCAGAAAAAGCCAAAGCTTCCTTTGCGAAAGCCAAAGCTGAATTGCAAAAACAAGGCGTTCAGTTCCCAATTCATTTGGACTACATTGTCAGCCAAGTGGACAACAGCATGGTCCAACAAGCTAGCTCCTTCAAACAATCTGTAGAGTCAGCGCTTGGTGCAGACAATGTCGTTGTGGACCTTCAAAAGGTATCGGATGATGATTTCCAAAATATCACCTACTTCAGCGATACAGCAGCTGCGAGAGATTACGATATCTCAGGCGGTGGTTGGGCTCCTGACTACCAAGATCCATCGACTTACCTCGAAAGTATCAGCCCAGTAAATGGTTCTGTCTTCTACTATCTTGGTATTGATGCAGGTTCAAACAATCCAGCCATTGCAACAGTTGGTTTGGATCAATACGCTAACATGTTGAAAGACGCCGATGCTGAATTGTTGGATCAAGGAAAACGCTATGAAAAATATGCAGCAGCGCAAGCTTGGTTGACAGATAGCTCGATTACGCTTCCAACAGTCTCAAATGGTGGTGCTCCAATGCTTCAACGGACTGTGCCATACAGCCGTGCTGCTTCATGGGTTGGTACAAAAGGAACAGGAACATTCTACAAATACCTTGAAATGTCTAAAGATGTTGTCACTACAAAAGACTTTAACAAGGCCAAAGAAGAATGGTTGAAGAAAAAAGCAGAATCCAATAAAAAAGCTCAAGAAGATCTCAAAGATCACATTGAGAAGAAAAAATAAAAAAAATCAATCATTGGTCTATCAATGAAGATAAAAAAGTCGGAGCCGTCATGTAAGGGCTCCGGTTTTTTAAGTCTTGAAAGTCAGTCCGTCTCATTCTATTCACTAAATCTTAAAAAATAGCCATCAGGGTCTAAAACTGCAAATTCATGGGGATAGATATATTGTTCACCAACACGAAATTTTCTTTTGTTATACCCTATGCTTTTTAGTGAAAGCGTTTCCTGTTTTAATTTAAATAAACTATAAAAAATGATATAATACATGTGAGTCAACCACTTTAAGGAGAACAATCCTGATGAAAAACAAAATAATATTAAGCTCTGTAACGCTTCTATCTGCATTTATACTAGCAGCATGCGGAAACGGAGAGAAGAAAGCAACAGAAACTACGGCTGCATCAACGACAAAAGCTCAAACAACAACTCCTGGGTCTTCTTCTAGGGCAAAAGAAATATCCCTTGCAGATACTCAACGTATCGGAAATGAAAATTTTGGTTATATCAATATCCCTAAAGATTGGGTCGTATATAATTTCAAAGCTCAAAGTAGCAAAACTCAAAGTAGCAAAACGCTCAAATATTCATCACCAGACAAACACAATATGTTGTTAATGGAATCAAACACTAAAGATACTGTTGAACTTGGCCCCAACGAAACCTTTGACGCACAGTTACTTGCGGACCGTTTATATAGCTTCTGGGGAAAAGCCAAAAATCAAACTAGTTTAGAAGGTGTAAAAGCTATTTTTGCCAGTGAGGACGCTTTCTTAATAAAAGTAACATTTAAAAATGGGAACATTTTGTACGAATGGGTATTCCAAAAAGGCGATAAAGTATACAATATCACAATCGTAGGTTCAGAAGATATGATTAAAGCCTTAAGACCTGTTCTCGAGCAATCTTGGGGCTTAGATCCAAATATTCCTGGGAAATAATCCCCAAAAGACTAAAAGAGAGTGGGACAGAAATTGGTAATTCGTTAGAATTCGATTTCGTTGTCCCACCTCCGCACAGTTGAGTAGGGCTGTAAAAGCTGATGAAATCAGCGTAGTAGAGCCCACTCAACCACTGCGTCTTGCTCGACAATCCAAAAATAATTGAGAGGCTAGGACTTTTGTCCCAGCCTCTTTCTTTTTTTGTTTCTTTTTCTACTCTAGTGATCTATTTTCTTATTCACTAAATCTTAAAAAATAGCCATCTGGATCTAGAACTGCAAATTCATGGGGATAGATATATTGTTCACCAACACGAAATTTTCTTTTGGTCAAAGGACGATGAATAGGATAGTTAGACTCGATTACTTTTTGATAGAGTCTAGGGACATCTTTTATGCCGAAGGAGATATTAACTCCACGACCAAAGGGGTAGGTCAGTTCAGCTAGTTCCTCCTTACTCCCCTCCTCTATCATTAGCTGGCACTCTTCAAGAGAAAGAAAGAGGAAGTTCTCTTCTGGTCGCCCGTATTCGATGGTAAAACCCAGTAAATCACAGTAGAAGGAACGGGACTGCTCTAAATTCGATACAATAAACTCAGGAATCACTGCATTGAAATTCATAAAGACCATCCTTACAAATCAATTTCTAATACAATTGGTGTATGGTCTTGGCGAGCGCCTGAGTCGATCATATATGACTTGGTAACTTTGTCTGCCACACGGTTACTTGTGAGCCAATAGTCGATTCTCCAGCCTGTATTGTTGATTTTTGAGGTTTTACTTCGTTGCGCCCACCAAGTGTAGCGTTCTGGGACATCACCATGGACATGGCGGAAGGTATCTGTAAATCCTTTGGCCAAAAGATTTGTAAATCCTTCGCGTTCTTCGTCTGTGAATCCTGGCGAACGGCGGTTGCTGGCTGGGTTAGCAAGGTCGATTTCCTTGTGAGCAACGTTGTAGTCACCGGTTGCAAGGACAGGTTTTTCTTTGTCTAATTCAGCCAAATATTCAGCATATTTGACATCCCATACTTGACGTTCTTCTAAACGTTTGAGACCATCACCAGCGTTAGGTGTGTATACCTGAGTAACGAAAAATTTATCAAATTCTAGGGTAATGATCCGACCTTCCAAGTCCATGGTCGAAGGGGCTCCGATCTCTGGGAAAGTCACAACGGGTGTGAGCTCTTTTTTATAGAGGAACATGGTTCCAGCGTAGCCTTTACGAGCCGGTTCTTGAGAAGAGCGCCAGGTGTTTTCATAGCCAGGGAAGAGTTCCTCAAGGATTTCAAGGTGTTTTTTGGTAGGTCCTTTGGCGGATAACTTGGTTTCTTGAATGGCAATGATATCCGCATCCTCAGCAACCAAGGTTTGGAGGACTTCTTGAGAGAGTTTGGCGCGTGCTGAATCACTAGTTAATGCAGCATTAAGCGAGTCGATATTCCATGAAATGAGTTTCATTGTATTTCCTTTTCTTGACATGATAGATAACTTTATTATAACAAAAAATATATTTTTTTCTGATTAGAATGCCTTGAATTCTCTCCTGAAATACATTATAATAGCTTGAATTCATTTGGAGAAAGGGAGTTCATTATGAAATTTTACTCTTATGATTATGTATTGAGTCAGATCAGTCAGCAAAATTGGGTGACCATTGGGATCTCTGGTTTGCTCATTCTACTGACTGGTTTTTTTGCGGTGAAAGCCTATCGGGATAAGCAAGATAGCAAATTCCGTGAATTATCCATTATCTCGATTTTGACTCTGGTTGCAGTGGTCTTGATCGGCATCAGCAGTTTCCAAAATAGCCAAAGTAATAATGACCAATTTCAACGGTCTCTGCATTTTATTGAGGTCATCTCAAAGGAGTTGGATGTCAAAAAAGAAGACGTCTATGTCAATACTTCAGCAGCCACAGATGGGGCGATCCTGAAGGTTGGAGAGGTTTATTACCGAGCTATCGCAGGATCTGACCCAGATAGCTACCTATTAGAAAAGATGGATCTGTATAAAACAGACGTGGAACTTGTGGAGGTGAACAAATGATAGTAAATTTTTTAAACATCTTGATTAAATTAGCTTTGGGCTTGATTTCCTTGGTATTTGTCATCAATGTGACCGGGAAAGGAAACTTAGCACCAAATTCTGCAGTAGACCAGATACAGAACTTTGTTCTTGGGGGCATTATTGGTGGGGTCATCTACAATAGCTCCATTACCATTCTTCAATACATTGTGATTCTCTTAATGTGGACTATTTTGATCTTGCTCTTAAAATGGCTCAATACCAATGTTCGTTTTATGAAGCACTTGATTGATGGAAAACCAACTGTCATCATTAAAAATGGGAAACTGGATCCGGAAGCGTGTCGTTCCAAAGGACTTTTTGCTTCAGATGTTGCTTTGAAACTACGTGGACAAGGGATTTTTCAATTAAAAGATGTGAAGCGCGCTGTTATTGAACAAAATGGTCAATTGATCGTTGTCCGTGCGGGGGATGAGAATCCTAAATACCCGATTATTACGGATGGAGTGATTCAGCTTGAAATTTTGGAAACAATTGGAAAAAGTGAAGAGTGGTTGTTGGCTGAATTGGAAAAAGAAGGCTATGATAATGTTTTGGATATTTTCATTGCGGAGTATGACAAAGGAAAAATCAATGTTGTGACCTATTAAAAGAAGAGATTGGACGAGCCTGTCCAATCTTTTTTCTTTATAAAATTCCAGGAAAGGCCTCTTCCTTTTCTTGAGATACTCTGGGAAAAATAGTAAAATGGAAGGTAAGTGTTCATTAGAAAAGAAGGATAGAAAATTTCATGAAGAAGAAAATACGGAAGTTTGAGAATCATTCGATTACACGCAGACTCTACCTGCTGTTTAGTTTGATTTGCCTTCTTTTTTTGGTGCTGATTGCCCGACTTGGCTATATGCAGATCACTCACCAAGCCTACTATACGGATAAATTGGCAAAAGCTACGAAAAAGACGGTCAAACAAGGGAGTGTGCGAGGGCAAATCTATGATGCTTCTGGTAAGCCCTTGGTGGAAAATGTGGGAAAACAAGTCTTGACCTTTACGCGGGATCGTAAAATGACGGCCCAAGAAATGCGAGAGACAGCTGGAAAACTCTTGCAGTATGTCGATGTAGAAAATCCTCAAGTGACCGAACGGCAAGAAGTGGATTACTATCTAGCCAATACCAAAGTCTACCAAGAGGTCGTAGAGCACCTGCCTGAGAAAAAGAAATTTGATACTGATGGCAATCGTCTACCAGAAGCTAAAATCTATCAAGCGGCAGTGGACAGCATTGACCCTTCAAAACTCGGTTACACAGATGATGAGAAAAAGATTATCTATCTTTATAGCCAAATGAATGCTGTGGAGAATTTTGCGACGGGGATTATTTCGACGCAAGCACTAGGAGCTGAGCAGATTGCGACCATCGCGGCTGACAGTCAGGACCTTCCTGGAATTGCGATCACGACCAGCTGGGACCGCAAGGTTTTGGATACTCCTTTAGCTTCTATCATCGGAACGGTTTCGACTGAGCAGGCAGGACTTCCAGCAGAAGAAGTCGAGGAATATGTCAAAAAAGGTTATGCCCTCAATGACCGGGTTGGAACATCTTATCTCGAAAAGGAATACGAAAACGTCCTTCAAGGAAAACGCAGTGAAAAAGAAATTCTCCTGGATAAAAATGGCAACATGGATAAAGTGGTAGACATTTCAAAAGGAGCTAAGGGAGAAAACCTCAAGCTCTCGATTGACTTGGATTTCCAAAAAGGGGTGGAAGATATTCTCCGCTCTGCCTTTAGCGCAGAGTTGCAAGCTGGAAATGCGACCTACTCCGAAGGTGTCTATGCTGTAGCCCTTGAGCCTGATACAGGGAAAGTCCTTGCCATGGCAGGGATCAAACACCAGGCTGGTAGTCAAGATTTATCAACCGATGCTTTGGGAACAGTCACCAATGTTTTCGTCCCAGGATCGGTCGTTAAAGGAGCAACCTTGACTTCAGGATGGGAAAATGGTGCCATTTCCGGCAATCAGGTACTGACCGATCAGCCCATTGTTTTTGCAGGATCAGCTCCTATCAATTCTTGGTTTACCCAATACGGTAGTCGTTCCATCAATGCGGTAGAAGCTTTGGAATACTCTTCTAATACCTATATGGTCCAAATTGCTCTAAAGATGATGGGGCAACCTTACACTCCAAATATGACCTTACAAGTGGATCAGGTTGAACCTGCTATGAAAAAACTGCGCTCTACTTTTGCAGAGTATGGTCTTGGAACGTCAACGGGGATTGACCTTCCCAATGAATCGACCGGTTTTATTCCGAAAGACTATACAGTCGGTAATTATTTGACCAATGCCTTTGGTCAGTTTGACAACTATACGCCTATGCAATTGGCCCAGTATGCGGCAACGGTAGCGAATGATGGGAAGAGGGTGAGTCCTCATGTCGTCGAAGGCATCTATGACAATAATGATCAAGGGGGCCTTGGTCAGTTGAAAAAAGCGATCGAAACCAAGGAGCTCAATCAGGTCCATATCTCAGCGGAGGACATGGCCTTGATCAAGCAAGGATTCTACCAGGTTGCGAATGGTACGAGTGGGTTGACGACAGGGAAAACCGTCGGTCAAGGTGCTAGTGTCTCTATTAGTGCCAAGACCGGTACGGCCGAAACCACAGTCGATGGAGGCAAACAAGCCATTAATACCAATGTGGTGGCTTATGCACCGTCAAACAATCCAAAGATTGCTGTAGCAGTGGTCTTTCCACATAATACCAATCTACAAGCGACGGTCAGTCATTCCATTACGCGTGACATTATTAACTTATACAATCAGAAACACCCCATGAATTAGAAAGGAAACTATGCTTTATCCAGCACCTATTGCAAAATTAATTGACAGCTATTCGAAGTTGCCAGGAATTGGGATCAAAACAGCGACCCGTCTTGCTTTTTACACCATTGGCATGTCAGATGATGATGTTAATGAATTTGCCAAGAACTTACTCAATGCCAAGCGTGAGCTAGGCTATTGCAGTATTTGTGGCAATTTAACTGATGAAGAAACCTGCGAGATTTGTCGAGATGAAACGCGGGATCCATCTCTTCTTCTTGTTGTAGAAGATAGCCGGGATGTCTCTGCTATGGAAAATATCCAGGAATACCACGGTCGCTATCATGTCTTGCATGGCTTGATCTCACCCATGAATGGCGTGGGACCCGATGATATCAATCTCAAGAGTTTGCTCAGTCGCTTGATGGATGGAACAGTTACTGAGGTCATTGTTGCGACCAATGCGACGGCAGACGGGGAAGCGACTTCTATGTATATCTCACGCGTGCTCAAACCAGCAGGCATCAAAGTGACCCGTTTGGCACGGGGGCTAGCAGTTGGAGCCGATATCGAGTATGCGGACGAAGTGACCCTTCTTCGCGCGATCGAAAATCGGACAGAATTATAAGAGAAGTTCTTTCGAAAGGGCTATCATTGTGGTATACTATCAAGTAAGAAATCAAGGGAACAATTAGGGAGAAACTATGAGTAAACAAGACTTAATCCTGTTATATGGTGGACGTAGTGCAGAACGTGAAGTATCTGTTCTTTCAGCAGAAAGCGTGATGCGCGCGATTGATTACCAAGCATTTTCGGTTCAAACCTATTTTATTACGCAGTCAGGAGACTTCATCCAGACGCAAGCTTTTGAAGAGAAGCCAGCGGATGATGAGAAATTGATGACCAATGAGACAGTGGACTGGTCTAAAAAAGTCGCACCATCAGCGATTTACAAGGAAGGAGCAGTGGTCTTTCCAGTGCTTCATGGACCGATGGGAGAAGATGGTTCCATCCAAGGCTTCTTAGAAGTCTTGAAAATGCCTTATGTCGGCTGTGGCATCTTGGCTTCTAGTGTCGCGATGGACAAGATCACGACCAAACGGGTCTTGGAGTCTGCAGGGATTCCACAAGTTCCTTATGTAGCTGTAGTGGAAGGCAATGATATAGATGAGAAAATTGCTGCAATTGAAGCTACTCTCTCTTATCCTGTCTTTACTAAACCATCCAATATGGGTTCTAGCGTAGGGATTTCAAAATCTGAAAACCAAACTGAACTTCGGACTGCTCTTGAATTGGCCTTCAAATACGATAGCCGTATCCTGGTAGAACAAGGGGTCAATGCGCGTGAGATTGAAGTTGGACTGCTTGGAAACTATGATGTGAAGAGCACCTTGCCAGGTGAAGTTGTGAAAGATGTGGCCTTCTATGATTATGATGCCAAATACATCGACAACAAAATTACCATGGCGATTCCGGCTCAATTGGACCCTGAGGTTGTGAAAACCATGCGGACCAACGCAGAGAAAGCCTTTCGTGCGATCGGTGGTCTGGGCTTAGCGCGTTGTGATTTCTTCTATACCGATAAAGGAGAGATCTTCTTAAACGAACTCAATACCATGCCTGGATTTACCCAATGGTCTATGTATCCTCTGCTTTGGGACAATATGGGACTCAAATATACAGATTTGATCACCAAGTTAGTAGAGCTTGGAAAAGAAGTCTTCCAAAAACACGAAGCGCATTTGTTGTAAGAAAAGAGAGAGTGGGACAGAAATCGGTAATTCGTTAGAATTCGATTTCGTCGTCCCACCTCCGCACAGTTAAGTAGGGCTGTAAAAGCTGATAAAATCAGCGTAGTAGAGCCCACTCAACTACTGCGTCTTGCTCGACAATCCAAAAACAATCAAGAGGCTAGGACTTCTGTCCCAGCCACTTTTTTTGTGGTCTAGAATATGGTATAATGAGAAGAATTTGATAGGAGCGTCCAAATCTTTGAGGACGCTACGGAGAACTGAGGAGTCGGATATGAATCTCACATTACATGAAGTTGCTCATCTAGTACACGCAAAAAATGATATCAGCCAATTTGAAGATGTAGCCCTCATCAAGCCGGAATTTGACAGTCGTTTGATTGGGCCTGGAGACCTGTTTGTTCCCTTAAAGGGAGCGCGTGATGGTCATGACTTTATTGAGACTGCTTTTGAAAACGGAGCCGTAGCCACTTTTTCAGAGAAAGTGGTAGAAGGCCACCCTTATATTTTGGTGGAAGATGTGCTGAGCGCTTTTCAAACATTAGCTGCAGCCTATCTTCAAAAGACAAAAGTGGATGTTTTTGCAGTGACGGGGTCAAATGGTAAAACCACCACAAAAGATATGTTGGCACAGCTATTGTCCACCACCTACCTGACCTATAAAACACAAGGAAACTATAATAACGAAATTGGTCTTCCTTATACGGTTTTGCATATGCCAGAAGGGACGGACAAACTCGTCCTTGAAATGGGGCAAGACCACCTAGGAGATATCCATCTCTTGTCAGAACTGGCGCATCCAAAAGCTGCTATTGTCACCTTGATTGGAGAAGCCCATTTGGAATTCTTTAAAGATCGAAGTGAGATCGCAAAAGGAAAACTCCAGATTGCGGATGGCATGCCAGAAGGTGGCCTTCTGGTGGTTCCAGCTGATCCGATCGTGAATGCCTACCTCCCTGAAAAACAAAAATTGGTTCGCTTTGGGCCAGACGAGGAGATTTTTATTACTGAGTTAATCGAGCGAAAGGATAGCTTAACTTTCCGAGCTAATTTCTTAGAAGAAGCGATTGATCTTCCGGTAACAGGAAAATACAATGCGACCAATGCCATGATTGCAGCTTATGTTGCTTTGAAAGAAGGAGTGAGTGAAGCTGCAATTCGTGATAGTTTTGAAACCTTGCAATTGACGCGCAACCGGACAGAATGGAAAAAGGCCAGTAATGGAGCAGATATCTTATCCGATGTCTACAATGCCAATCCGACGGCTATGCGCCTAATCTTAGAAACTTTCTCGACTATTCCTGCTAATCCAAATGGTCGAAAATTAGCCGTCCTGGCAGATATGAAAGAACTAGGGGAGCAATCTATTGATCTACACAACCAAATGATTCTCAGTCTCTCGCCAGATGTCTTGGATACGGTTATTTTCTACGGCCAAGACATTGCGGGATTGGCTCAGTTAGCGAGCCAGATGTTCCCACTCGGACATGTCTATTATTTCAAGAAGACAGCTGAGGAAGACCAGTTTGAGGATATGGTCAAACAAGTCAAGGAAAGCTTGAAAGAGCAAGACCAAATCCTTATCAAGGGAAGCAATTCCATGAATCTAGCCAAATTGGTAGAGGAGTTGGAGAATGGCGAGTAATAATGTACTGAAGAACATTCAGCGCTTGATTTCAATCACTAATACAGGCTTAGCGTTTTCAAAAGATCCATTTGATCAAGAGCGCTACCAGGATATTCGTGCTATTTTACAGGATCTTGTCAGAGAAGCGACTGATTTGAATCCACAAGAATTATCGGATTTGTTTCGTCCGACAGACCATTACGACACTCCCTTGATTGATGTAAGGGCCTGGATTGTCAAAGATGACAAACTTTGTTTAGTGAAAGGTCAGGGAGAAGAGACCTGGGCTTTGCCGGGTGGTTTTGGTGAGGTTGGCTATTCTCCTAAAGAAAATATTTTAAAGGAAATCCAAGAAGAAACGGGCTATGTAGCACGTGTCAATCGCTTGTTGGCAGTATTTGATACCAATCGCTACCAATTGCAAAGCCGCCAATATGTGAAATTGGTATTTGAATGTGAATTGCTGGATGGAAGTTTTCAACAGAATCAGGAAATTTCCGATCTTGCCTTTTTTGAGAGAGAAAAAATACCTGCTCTTTCTACCAAGCGCAATACAGAAGAACAATTGAACTTCCTTTGGGAGGTTTATGATGGGAAACGAGATTTGTATTGTGATTAAAAACGATCTATAAACTAAAGGAATATGAACATGACACTTTGGGATTTATTGTTTACGAACCAAAAATCAGCCCCGCCTGAGTTTGGACTCTGGTATTTTTTCCTACCAGTTTCCTTGTTGGTGGTTGGCTACTTTTCTATCAAATATGCGCAGTCAAAAAGCTACCAACGCTTTTGGTACTGGGCACAATTGATTCAAGTCCTGACCATCAATGCTTGGTATATTCTAGCCCACATGCCTTTGACAGATAATTTGCCTTTTTATCATTGTCGCTTGGCTATGCTTGCGATCCTCTTTGCACCGAGAGGGACCTATATCAAGCAATATTTTGCCTTGTTGGGAGTTCTAGGATCCATTGCGGCCTTGGTTTATCCAGCCTTTGACCCCTTCCCCTTCCCCCATATTACTGTGCTCAATCTGATTTTTAGTCACTGGGCCTTGTTTGCCAATAGTTTGATTTACCTGCAAGATTTTTATCAGTCGGAAAAGCAAGATAGCTTACGAATTGTTAAGATCACCTTTGGCATGAATGCCGTCATCTTTTTGGTCAACCTTTTGACCAGTGGAGATTACGGCTTCTTAAAGCGTCCACCAATCATTGGAGACCACGGTGCTCTCTTGAACTACCTCTTGGTCAGCATTGTGATGGTGGCAGGTATTTGCTTGGTCAATCAACGCTATAAATACAAATACAAGATGGTCGAAGAGAGTATAGTTTCGCGTTCAGAATAAAAAGAGCAGATAAGGGAAAGAAATCATGACACTTTGGGACCTATTTTTCACCAGTCAACCAACGGCCCCTCCTCAATTAGGAGTCTGGTATTTCTTATTGCCGACTTCTTTGGTAGTGGTGGGAGTTCTGTCCGTTCGATTTGCTCACTCTAAAGGCTATCAAAACTTTTGGTATTGGGGGCAATTGATTCAGTTGCTCATTATCAACTCTTGGTATCTAGCAGCTCGCTTGCCTTTTTCAGAGAGTCTTCCCTTCTATCATAGCCGGATGGCCATGTGGATTATCCTTTTGGCCCCCAAGGGAAGCTTCAAGCAATATTTTGCCTTAGTCGGAGTCTTTGGCTCCATTATGGCCTTGGTTCATCCTGTTTTTTATCCCTACCCTTTTCCTCACGTTTCCTCGATCAACAATGTCTTTGGTCACTGGGCCCTCTTGGCCAACTGCCTAATCTATCTGGTTCAATCCTACCAGGTGGAAGAAGGGGCTGTTTGGAAGATCTGTCAGATGACTTTTGGAGTCAATGCCATTATTGTTCTAGCCAACCTTGTAACGGGCGGAAACTATGGCTTTCTGCGTCGGCCACCTGTGCTAGGAGACCATGGCCTTGTGCTCAACTATTTCATCGTGACAGTCCTAATGACGGGGACACTGATCCTCATCAATACGATCGTTCAGTACAGTAAGAAAAGAAGAATACCTGAATCTGTTTAAATAAGGAGACTTTATGCATCATTTTTTCACTACAGAATCAACAGCACCACCAGCAATCTCAGCACTTTGGTATAGTGTGATGGTCTTGTTCGTTGTGACAGCGATCATGATGTCACTTCGCTATTATCAGAATGAGCAATTTCGCAAATGCTTTCAATACTTACAAGCCTTCCAGTTAATTTGCTTGTATCTTTGGTATTTTGCCTACCACATTCCTTGGTCCAACAGTTTACCTTTTTATCATTGTCGATTGGCCATGTTTGCGGTCTTGTTTTTGCCAGACAGCTGGAAAAGCAAACAGTTCTTTGCCTTGATGGGAGTGAGTGGAGCCATCTTTGCTTTGGGCTATCCAGTCTTTGATCCCTACACTTTCCCTCATATTACGAGTTTTTCTTTCCTCCTCGGACATTACTGTCTCCTCATCAATTCCTTGATTTATCTCTTGAGATGCTATGATCGAAACCTCTTAAAAAATAGTCAGATTGTTCTCTATACCTTTGCCTTAGATTTATTCCTGGTTGGAGTCAATCAATTGACAGGAGGAAATTATGGCTTGATGGCCCGCCCTCCGATTATGAGAGGGGATAAGGTGTGGCTCAATTATCTGGTTGTATCCAGTATTTTAGCCCTTGCTTTATTACTCTTTAATCAGTTCTTCAGTCGCAGAAGTGAGCGGGTGAAAGTGAGAAAATAACAAGTAGGAAGGTTGGGACATCTCGGTCTCAACCCTGTTTTATATTAAAGGAGAATATATGAAGCGTTTCTTGCTAATGATTTCCCTCATTTGGAGTTTGGTTTGTACAATCACGATCGCACATGCAGATGATGAAGTTCGCTATTCGATTGAATCCTATGTAGGACACCTCCAATTGCAGGAAGATAGCCAAGCAACATTTACACAAGAGATTACCTATCAGTTTCAGACAGGCTATCATGGTCAATATGTGACTCTAGGAAGCGCAGATCCTCTTCCAAAAGGGTTTAAGATTCATCGTCATCCTGAGGTGGAAGCCTATGTGGATGGGGAAAAACGTGAGATTCGTGTAGAGGAGACAGACCTGGAAGATGGTCGTCAATTAAAAATATACAATGCCCGTATCGTCGGAGGGACGGTCAAGATCAAAGTAAAATGGAAGATTGATCATCTCTTGACTTTCTACAAGGATATTGCAGAACTGAATTGGTTTCCTATTTCAGATGGAGATGAGAAAGTCGCGAAATTAGATTTTTATGTGGATGGCTTGGATGCCAAGCAGGGAAAACTGTATGCCCATACTGGTTACTTTAATCCACCAGCCCATGTCGAACGGACTGCAACTGGTTATCATATTTGGACAAAGGATTTTCCCAAAAATGGCAAGCTCGAACTGCATGCCTATTGGCCAATGTCAGAGGCCCTGCGTCGAGACCAAGCAAATGAGATTAATAAGGGAAATGGAAAAGAGAAATTTCTCAAAAAAGAGAAATCCATTGAACAAAAAACATTCTTTTATCGGACCCTTCTACTCAAAGTCGTTCCAATTGTATCGGTTCTTTTATTGATCCTAGCTTTCATTCCATGGATCCGGTATTTTATCAGTACCAGAACTCGTCGAATTTCAAAAGGAGTACGATTATACGAACCACCACAGAATTTACCTCCTCTTGTCCTAGCTAAGGCACTGTATCAACTTGATTTTGAACGGATGGTGATGTCTAGAGAGAAGGGGCAACTAAAATTTAATCATCTCATCCAGGCAACCATATTAGATCTCATTGACCGAGGAAATATTCGGTTGACTAGGGATGAAAATGGGGAAACCTTGACCTGTCTCCATTATGAAGGCTTGGCTGATTTTGAATTGAAGTTTATTGAAATGATCTTTGATCAAGAATCTCAAATCAATATCAGTGAAGTATTTTCAAGGTATAAAATCGACAAAGTAGCCCTAAAAAAAGACTTTCGAGCTGCTAAATCAGACACCCAACGAGACCGTATTCGAAAGGTCGGAAATGACGTTCAATCACTGTTAAAAAAAGATGCCCAGCAATTGTCAAAAGGGGTAGAGAAGGAGATTGCGAAATTAGGATTGCCTTCTTATTTTAGAGACTTATCTGAAAAAGAAGAAGCTTTTTCAAAAACAGGCTGTGCCTTACATTTTTGGCTCTTACTGATCTTATTTGTGAGCATGTGTTTCTTATCTTTTGGATTTGGTTCCCACCTATCTTCCTTCTATTTTTGGATGATTGTATTGTTGGTCGTTCTCTTCATTCCATTTTATATTCTTGTGAAAATTCGCGAAGAACATCTCCAATCCTTAGAAAACTTGGATTCACAATTCCAATGGATGGCCTTTCGAAATATGATCGAAAGTATTCCAAATTTCAACCAAGCAGAACTTGAGAGTGTCATCCTATGGAATCGTATCCTAGTCTATGCAACTATGTATGGTCAAGCTAAAAAAGTGAGTCAGGTACTCAAAAATCATCAGATTTCCTTACCATATGAGGATTGGGATGCTGTTGTTTGGATAACGACCTCTTCAAATTCCTTCCTAGACGGCTCTACCTTGATGAGTTATGCAGATGATTCCTATAGCGTTTCAAGCTTCTCTACTAACTCCTCAGATGGCAGTGGCGGTTTTGACGGCGGTGGCTTTTCTGATGGTGGCGGTGGCGGAGGATTTGGAGCCTTCTAACAGTCATGATAAGAGGACTAGAATCGACGGATTTTAGTCTTTCTTTCTGCTCTCAAAGAAGAATCATCATTGAAAAAAGTGCCTATTTTCGCTATAATAGAAAAGATAGAGAAATTGAGGAGAGATCCGATGTAGAGATGAATTTGTAAATTTATCAGAAAATAAAAAGAGAAAGAACTAGGAATATGAACGTACAAGAAGAAATTAAAAAACGCCGTACCTTTGCCATTATCTCCCACCCGGATGCTGGTAAAACGACGATTACAGAGCAGTTGCTCTACTTTGGGGGAGAGATTCGGGAAGCCGGTACCGTCAAAGGGAAGAAAACAGGAAACTTTGCTAAATCTGACTGGATGGATATTGAGAAACAACGTGGGATTTCGGTAACCTCATCTGTTATGCAGTTCGACTATGATGGCAAACGGGTCAATATCCTTGATACGCCAGGGCACGAGGACTTCTCAGAAGATACTTATCGGACCTTGATGGCGGTGGATGCTGCCGTCATGGTGGTAGACTCTGCCAAAGGGATTGAGGCTCAAACCAAGAAATTGTTTGAGGTTGTGAAACACCGTGGCATTCCCGTCTTTACCTTTATGAATAAGCTAGACCGGGACGGTCGTGAGCCACTGGATCTCTTGCAAGAATTGGAAGAAGTCTTAGGCATCGCGAGTTACCCGATGAACTGGCCGATTGGGATGGGGAAGGCCTTTGAGGGACTCTATGACCTCTATAACCAACGCTTGGAACTCTATAAAGGAGACGAGCGTTTTGCGAGTCTAGAAGACGGAGACAAGCTCTTTGCTAACAATCCTTTCTACGAGCAAGTGAAAGACGACATCGAACTCTTGCAAGAAGCTGGGAATGAATTCTCAGAAGAAGCCATCCTTGCGGGTGAATTAACACCAGTCTTCTTCGGATCCGCTTTGACCAACTTTGGGGTACAGACTTTCTTGGAAACCTTCTTGAAATTTGCTCCAGAACCACACGGACACAAGAAAACAGACGGTGAACTTGTCGATCCTTACGATAAGGATTTCTCAGGCTTTGTCTTTAAAATCCAAGCCAATATGGACCCTCGTCACCGTGACCGGATTGCCTTTGTGCGGATCGTATCGGGTGAATTTGAGCGTGGGATGAGTGTCAACTTGCCTCGTACTGGTAAGGGCGCTAAGCTATCAAATGTCACCCAGTTTATGGCCGAAAGCCGTGAGAATGTCAGCAATGCCGTAGCAGGAGACATCATCGGGGTCTACGATACAGGGACTTATCAGGTTGGAGATACGCTGACAGTTGGTAAAAACAAGTTCGAATTTGAACCACTGCCAACCTTTACGCCTGAAATTTTCATGAAGGTATCTGCCAAGAACGTCATGAAGCAAAAATCCTTCCACAAAGGGATTGAGCAATTGGTGCAAGAAGGAGCCATCCAGCTTTATACCAACTACCAAACAGGTGAATACATGTTGGGTGCTGTCGGGCAACTTCAGTTTGAAGTCTTTAAACACCGCATGGAAAATGAATACAATGCCGAAGTGGTCATGAGCCCAATGGGTAAAAAGACTGTTCGCTGGATCAAACCAGAAGACTTAGATGAGCGCATGTCTTCAAGCCGAAATATCTTGGCCAAGGATCGCTTTGACCAGCCAGTCTTCCTCTTTGAAAATGACTTTGCCCTCCGTTGGTTTGCGGACAAGTATCCTGACGTTGAGTTGGAAGAAAAGATGGGATAAGGAACGTTTTCAAAACCGATCCATAACAATAGAATAAGAAGACGAAAATCTACCCGTTTTCGCTTATAAAGGAGAAACTATGGGATTACTAAGTGGTTTGATGGGCAATGCCTCTCAAAAGAATGTTGATAAAGTAGAAAGAGATCTGGAAGATATCTTGGTGCCGGGAGAGCAAGTCACACTTGCTTTTAGCTTGATTCGTGATTTAATCGTCTTTACAGAGTTTCGTTTGATCTTGGTGGATAAGCAAGGAGTAACAGGAAAGAAAACTTCCTACAAATCCCTTCCTTATCGCTCCATCTCTCGATTTTCAGTAGAAACTTCCGGTCATTTTGATTTGGATGCTGAATTAAAAATCTGGGTCTCTTCAGCAGTGGAACCTTCAGAAGTTTTACAATTCAAGAGTGACAACAGTGTCATTGAAATCCAGCAAGCATTAGCCAGTGCGGTCTTTAAATAAAAAATCATGTTGATAGAGAACAGTTGAGAAAGGAGACGGAATGTTTATCGATAAACAATTGGGTCAAGATCGGAAATGGATCAATATCGACTCGGATTTGATTGCTGAAAATTCATATCTTTATAAAAAATACGATATTGACAAAGAAACCATTGAGTACGCGATGGATAAGAACGAACGTGCCCATATGGATTACAATCGAGAAAACGGAACGATCACCTTTATCTACAATGTATTGGATTTAGAAAAGGACAAGGAATACTACGAAACCATCCCCATGACCTTTATCGTTCAAGATACGCGACTCGTCACCATCAGTAACCAAGACAATGCCTATATCATTGAACAAATGGTTCGCTATTTGGAAAGCCATGAGGAACTATCGATCTATAAACTGCTTTTTGCAGGTCTTGAAATGATCAGTAATGCTTATTATCCGATTATTGATCGCTTAGATAAGCACAAGGATGAACTCAATCGCTTGCTTCGAAAAACTACAACGACCAAGAATCTCTATGCCCTGTCTGACCTTGAGACCGGTATGGTTTATCTAGTTGCAGCAGCCAAGCAAAATCGGATGTTGCTAGAGCATATTAAAGCGCACGCCATCTATCGAAGGATGGATGATGTTGAAAAAGAGCAGTTTGATGATGCCATGATCGAAGCGCGTCAGTTGGTTTCAATGACTGAGTTGATTTCCAACGTCTTGCAGCAGTTGTCTGGATCATACAATAATATCCTAAACAATAACCTGAATGACAACCTGACCACCCTAACCATCTTTGAAGCCTTGTTGGCTGTTTTAGCCGTGATCACAGGTTTCTTCGGTATGAACATCCCTCTTCCATTGACACAAGATCCCAATGCATGGATTTATGTGTCGGTATGCAGCTTTATTTTATGGCTCCTTTTGGCAAAAGTGATGCGGTGGATTGTTAAAAAAAGATAAAAAAAGAGGCTTGGAGAAATCCGAGCCTCTTCGTATCTAAATAATCTGAGAAATAGGAACCATCTAGACACCTGCCCTCCTCTCCAAAGAAGGGGCAGTGTGAATAGTTCATTGACTGTACAAAATCTTCTTGGAAATAGTAGGAGTAGATTTAATAGTACTGAGTGGTTTCTAAAAAAATTAGAACGTAGAATAAATCGTTGAATCAGATAAAATGATCCTATTTCTTTATACAGAAATATTTCAGATACTAACTGTATTATACATATTTATTTGTAAAAACGCAAGATAAGAACTACCAAAAAATAAAAGTTTTTCCGATTTTTTTATACTCCTATGATGAAGTATATTAGATGGCTGCATGAAAAAAAACAGTCCTGGATTGGCTTTTCGTCACTTTTATGATTTCAAGCTATCAAGGATTTTTTCCTAAAAAATAAAATTATTCTCCTTTGACTATCATTTGCCTCTTCATTGTGTTATACTAGATAAGTTGCAAACTTGTATGAGAGAAATGGTGGGGAGGCGGAGCAGATGGAAGGCTTCTGTTCGAAAGAAGACTCCCGCAAAAAGGATCTTGGTGTCTCTTCGTTTGAAAAACGACTTTAATCAACCAAATCCGCTAGTGCGAAAACATTTTTCGCCAAAGGGAATTCCATTGAAAAACGATTGGCTTTTCCTTTAGATGAGTCTTGCGACAGGTGACCGGGAAGGTGACTTCCTATGCAATCAGTGCGTTTTCGCATTGAAAGAAGTTTGATAAAGTGGCTTCGCACCACTTTTTAGAAAGAAGAAAGAATTGAAATTCAATGAATTTAACTTATCTGCTGCATTATTAGCAGAAATCGAAAAAGCTGGCTTTGTAGAAGCAAGCCCTATCCAAGAACAAACCATTCCTTTGGCTCTTGAAGGAAAAGATGTCATCGGTCAAGCGCAAACAGGGACTGGTAAAACAGCTGCTTTCGGTCTTCCAACGTTGGAGAAGATTGATGTCGATAACACAGTGATCCAAGCCCTTGTCATTGCCCCAACGCGTGAATTGGCCGTTCAAAGTCAGGAAGAATTGTTCCGCTTTGGACGCAGTAAGGGTGTCAAGGTTCGCTCTGTCTATGGTGGATCAAGCATTGAAAAGCAAATTAAAGCTTTGAAGTCAGGCGCTCACATCGTTGTGGGAACACCTGGACGTTTGCTAGATTTGATCAAGCGCAAGGCCTTGAAACTCGATCATATTGAAACCTTGATCCTGGATGAAGCAGATGAAATGCTCAATATGGGCTTCTTGGAAGATATCGAAGCCATCATTAGCCGTGTTCCAGAAACACGCCAGACCTTGCTCTTTTCAGCAACGATGCCAGAAGCCATCAAACGCATCGGTGTGCAGTTTATGAAAGAGCCAGAACACGTTAAGATTGCGGCCAAAGAATTGACAACCGATTTGGTCGATCAATACTATATTCGTGTCAAAGAAGGCGAAAAATTTGATACCATGACTCGATTGATGGATGTCGAGCAACCTGAACTTGCCATCGTCTTTGGTCGGACAAAACGCCGGGTTGATGAATTGACTCGTGGCTTGAAGATTCGTGGTTTCCGGGCAGAAGGAATTCACGGAGATTTGGATCAAAACAAACGTCTCCGAGTCCTTCGTGATTTCAAAAATGGGAACTTGGACGTCTTGGTGGCAACGGACGTTGCGGCACGTGGGTTGGACATTTCAGGTGTGACCCATGTCTACAACTACGATATTCCACAAGATCCAGAAAGCTATGTTCACCGGATCGGACGGACAGGTCGTGCTGGGAAAACAGGGCAATCCATTACCTTTGTATCGCCAAATGAAATGGGCTATTTGCAAATCATTGAGAACTTGACCAAAAAGCGGATGAAGGGAATGAAACCTGCAACAGCAGAAGAAGCCTTCCAAGCGAAAAAACAAGTAGCGCTGAAGAAAATTGAGCGAGACTTTGAAGATGAAAAGATCCGGACCAACTTTGAGAAGTTTGGCAAGGATGCTCGCAAATTGGCTGCAGAATTCACTCCTGAAGAATTGGCCATGTATATCTTGAGCTTGACTGTTCAAGATCCAGACAGCCTTCCAGAAGTTGAAATTGCGCGTGAAAAACCATTGCCATTCAAACCATCTGGTGGTGGCTTTGGTGGAAAAGGCAAAGGTGGCCGTGGAAATGGCCGTCGTGGAGACCAACGCCGTGACCGCAATCGCAGAGATGACCGTGAAGGTGGACGCCGTGATTTCAAACGCAAGTCCAATAAAAATAGCCGAGACTTTGAAGGCAAAGGCAACAAACGTCCTCATCGTACTTCCAATGAAAAGAAAAATGGATTTATCATCCGCAACAAAGGGGATAAATAAGTCCGAAGGACGGTCTAGCAATAGGCCGTTTTTTATATGAAAATCAAAAATACAAGGGTTAACTAGCTGTTAACCCTTGTATATTTATAAGGAGACCTAAATGATAACTGACTCTTTTAGAAAAATGTATCATGATAAGGAGCATCCAAAAAAGTCAGACAACAGAAAGAATGAATTCCTAAAACGGAATGTTTCTGTTAACATATTAAGTCTACAATTATTTCCAAGCCTTGTCAAGGATTTTTTCTTATTTTTTTAAAATTTTTGACTAGAAAAATAAAAATTGACAATCTCTTCTAAAAGGTTATAATGAATATAATAACTATACTAATTATAAAGAGGTCTTGTCCATGGTGATTGCATTAAAAAATGATGATCTAGAAGTACAATTTAAGACATTTGGTGGAGAATTGAGCTCCATTCGAAGTAAAGAAGGCATAGAATATCTCTGGCAAGGTGATCCAGAGTACTGGTCAGGACAAGCGCCCGTTCTGTTTCCGATTTGCGGGAGCGTTCGTAATGGCCAAGTGCAGTATCATCTAAAAGATGGAGTGAAGACAGGCCAACTTCCAAGACACGGTCTTATTCGCAAGAGAGAGTTTGAACTCAAAGAACAAACAGACCATCGTCTTGTCTTTGAAATTACTTCTAACGACGAGAGCTTTCAAAATTATCCCTACCATTTTCGAGTGGAAATCGCTTATGAATTGAAAGGGAAAGAGATCACCATCACCTATCGCGTGCAAAATCTAGAGTCAGATCAAGTCATGCCTTATTTCATTGGAGGGCATCCAGCCTTTCGTTGTCCCCTTTTAGCAGATGAAGACTATGAAGACTACGAGTTGATTTTTGAAAAAGAAGAAAGCTGTAGCGTTCCTCTCTTGTTCACAGAAACCGGTTTGGTTGATCGCCTGCAGCGGACGCCATTTTTAGACCATAGTCGTAGCCTACCTTTGCGCCATGAACTGTTTGAAAAAGACGCCATTATTTTAGATCAATTAGCCTCTAAATCTGTGAAGCTTATCTCGAAAAAATCTGGTAAAGGTTTGGAATTTGCCTTTGCAGATTTTGAGAATCTCGTCCTTTGGTCTACCAATAACAAGGGGCCTTTCATTGCCTTGGAGCCTTGGACGGGTATTTCCACATCTGCAGAAGAGGGCGATTTCTTCGAAGATAAAAAAGGTGTGATCCAGTTGGCTCCTCAAGAAACACGGAGTCACCAGTACCGTATCACCATTTTGTAAATGAAAAACCGTTGGACTATGGAGTCCGACGGTTCTTTTTGATATAGTTTAGTTTTGCTTGGCGTGATTTCTTTTTAAAGAGAGCCTCGGCAGACATAGCAGAGGGTTTATCTGGATAGGATTCTTGGTAAAGAAGTTTAACGGGGAGGCGAGCCCGTGTGTATTTGGCGCCTTTTCCAGCATTGTGAGTCTTTAGGCGTTTTTCGACATCCGTGGTGTAGCCAGTGTAGAGGGAGCCATCCGCACACTCTAGAACATACATGTAAGCCTTAGTTTCCATAGTAGATCTCATGAATCTCGTCTGTATAGCTGCCGTCTTCATTGTGAATAAAGAGGGGAGGCAGAATTTTTAAACCGTCCAGTGAGCCATCCTTGATCGCCTCAATCAACAACATATTCGCCTCTTTGGTCACTTTTGGATAGACAAACTGGATCCGCTTAGGTGCAAGATTGTAACGCTTCATGGTTTCGATGATATCTAAAAAGCGATCTGGACGATGGACCATCGCTAGTCGACCATTTGATTTGAGAACCCGCTGGGCCACATGGCAAATCTCATCTAAATTGGTGGTAATTTCATGCCGAGCTAAGAGGTAGTGTTCACTCTCATTGAGATTGGAATGCTCATCCACCTTGAAATAAGGAGGATTGCAGAGGATGATATCCACCTTACTGCCCTTGATATGTTGAGGCAAATGCTTAAGGTCATCGGTGATCATGGACATTTGCTGGTTCAAGTCATTGAGGGCAATGGAGCGGGTAGCCATATCCGCTAGACGTTCCTGAATTTCGACACCAATGATCTGGGCCTCTGTCCGCGTACTCGCAAAGAGTCCCACAGCCCCATTTCCCGCGCAGAGATCTACGATCAAGCCCCGCTTGGGCAATTTTGGAAAGCGTGAGAGCAGGACGCTATCCACGGAGTAACTAAAGACTTCCCGATTTTGTATAATTTTCACATCACTTGAAAAGAGTTGATTGACGCGCTCGCCGTCTTTTAATTCGATATCTGTCATGGCTCTATTATAGCATGAAAAGAGTCTTGGGGAAAGATGATAATTTTTAATATATTAAAATGATATATTTTTGTAAAAACGCTTTCTTTTCTTGTTTAAATATGTTACTATATATTAAAAAAGTGGGAGGTTTTGTAAATGAACAAAACGAAAAAATGGTTTGGCTTGGGGGTAACATTGCTTTCAGCAAGTATACTAGTAGCCTGTGGAAATTCTAGTAGTAAGTCTGATGATACTTCAAAAGAAGCTAAAACAGAGAAAAAGGCATCTACTGAGAAGAGTAGTGAAAAGAAATCAACCTATGCAATTGGTGATAAGATTGTTTTTGATAAACAAGCTGAGTACACTATTACAAATGTTGAATGGACTGATGAACGGAATGATTTTGATAAAACAAATCCCGATAAAGTATTAAAAGTGACCTATAATGTGAAAAATCTATCAGATAGTGATCTAGCAGTTGGGGTTGACATTGATCTATTTGTTGGTGGAAATAAAATGGAGACTTATCCTAATACAAATACAATGGGGTCAATTTCACCGGGTCGATCAATGGAAGGTGCTATACAACATTTTGGTGTAAAAGGGGATGGCAAATTAGAACTGGAAATAAAACCATTTGCTGCATTTAATGAAAAACCTGCGATTGTTGCTTTTGATGCACCGTAAAAAAAGTTGAGAGTAAAACTCTCAACTTTTTAATCAAATTCATATTTTTGGAGAATCGTAGTGAGGATAAAGACTCCTGTAAAGATAGCCATCAATGCCAGATAAACTGGGAAAGTAGTGGCTGTAAGGAGGGAAATCTCGATCAAGTTTTTCAACACGACCGCAGATGCGTAGAATCCTACTACAGAGAAGAGGATGAGGAGGGCCCTCCAGATATTTAGTGGCAGGCAAGCACGGATAACGGATAGGAAACCGATGGAGCCAAGTAAGTAGTAGGATACAGTAGACATATCGGCTGCAGACCAACCATGGCTTGCTCCCCAAAGGCGAATAAACAAGACACTAAAGACGACCATCAAGGCGCTTGGTAAGGCTAACAGAAGGGAACGTCTCAAGAAGTGTTTTTCAACCGGTTTGATATTGCGTTCAAAGGTCAAAACAAATGGTGGGAATCCTTCGACGAATTGGTCGATCAGGGTGATTTGAATAGGAATGAAAGGGAAAATCAGCAAATAGTTGACGTTAAAGAAGAGAGCACTGGCGATACAGATGATAGCCAAGAGGAAGGAATAGATCGTTTTGATAAAGAAGATTGGAGCGATTCGTCCAATGTTATTCACCACACGACGGCCTTCAAAAAGAATTTCTGGAACGTCATTAAAGTCAGAGTTCAAAAGAACAATATTGGCAATTTGACGGGTTGCGGGATCTCCTTCAGCCATCACGATGGAGCAGTCTGCTTCGCGAAGAGCAAGAATATCATTGACCCCATCTCCTGTCATAGCAGTCGTCCGACCAGCTGCTTTCAAGGTTTGGATAAGCAGTTTTTTCTGGTGAGGGGACACGCGCCCAAAGATAGCTGTTTCTTCAGCTTGATCCACTAATTGATCATCAGAAATTTTTGAACAATCGATGTAGTTCTCATAATTTTTGAAGCCAGCTTGTTGAGCGATATAAGAGACCGTCACAGGGTTGTCACCAGAGATGATTTTGAGATCCACTCCTTGTGAGCGCAAATACTCAAGAGTATCTGAAGCCCCTTCACGAATGGGGTCTGTAATCTCAATAACCGCAATCCCTTCAAGATTTTCAGGCAGATTCAATTCCTGCATGCTGATCAGTTCTGAACTATGAGCCAAGACGAGCACGCGTGATCCACGAGCTTGTGCTTCGACGACAGCAGCTGGATTTTCTTGAAGGAGCATTTCAGGAGCACCGAGAAAGACGGTTCCAAGGTTGGATAGGTGCATGGCTCCCCATTTCCGATCACTTGAGAAAGGAATAATGTTTTCCGCAGTATAAGCATGTTCCAACTCCCCATAAGCCTTGCGAATAGCTTGAGCAGTAGGATTGGTGTCCTCGCTATTTTGCATGTAAGCAGAGAGGATGACCTGGATCGTCTGTTCCGAAAAATGATCAGATAAGCTATGGAGAGCTTCGACTGTCATCTTCCCTTGAGTGATGGTGCCGGTCTTATCAAGACACAAGGTATCCACACGGGCCAGGGTTTCTACTGAGTACATTTCTTGGACAAGAACCTTGCGCATGCCGAGTTTAATAACCGCTGTCAAGAGAGACGTAACCGTCAGTAGGGCAATTCCTTTTGGCAACATTCCCAGGAGAGCTGTGGAAGAATTCACGACAGCATCCTTGATTGGCAGCATCTTGATCAACAATGCTTCAAAGAAGAGGGCAAGGCCAAATGGGATGATAATTTTACCAGTGAAGCTTGAAATTTTCGCTAAGTTATAAAGAATACGCGAATTGATCGGCTTCAAGGTTTTTGCTTCCATCATCAGTTTGTTGGCATAGTTGTTTGC
This sequence comes from Streptococcus parasanguinis CC87K, assembly GCF_000507765.1. Classification (GTDB taxonomy): domain Bacteria; phylum Bacillota; class Bacilli; order Lactobacillales; family Streptococcaceae; genus Streptococcus; species Streptococcus parasanguinis_J. Next base: position 174,536 of record NZ_KI669401.1, read on the forward strand.
TCCAACTCGCTTGACACGGGCATAGACTTGACCACTGGCAATATAACTACCAGAAAGCAGTTCATCACCAACTTCTTTTAAGACCAGATCACTCTCACCAGTCAGCATAGCCTCATTGGCTTCTGCAATACCAGACATGACTTCGGCATCACTAGGGATCTGCTCACCCGAAGATAAGAGCATTAAATCACCTAGAACAAGCTTTTCTGGTGGAATCGCATCTTTTTCCCCGTCACGAATGACAGTCACTAGCTCACGACTCATGAGGTTGAGCTTATCAATCATCCGCTTGGCGCGCATCTCGGTCATGATCCCTGTAATGGCATTGAAGCAAATGACTGCAAAAAAGATCATATTGCTCCAGGCCTGTACAGCAGCCAAGGCCACAGCAATCACAAAGTTTAAGGTATTAAACAAGGTGAAGACGTTGCGCTTGATGATTTGCCAGGTGCTGGTACTGGTATTCGTTGTAAAATCATTGGTTTGTCCGCGATCCATTTTCTTGCGAACTTCACTGAGGGATAACCCCTTTAATTCATTCGTTTCCATAGACAATATGATATCATTTTTTTGCGAAAAAGACTATCTAGAATCGGTCCGCTGAGACATTTTTTATCTAAAAAAAGTTTGCGGTCAAAATCAGGATACGGTATAATGAGAAAGAAGGTTCAATATGATTAACTATCATGTTGAGAGACGAATGAAATGGATTTGAGGAACAACTATGTTTTACACCTACTTACGAGGCCTTGTTGCCTTTATTCTTTGGGTTTTAAATGGGAATGCCCATTACCATCATAAGGACAATATTCCAGATCGGGAAGAGAACTACATATTGGTATCGCCTCACCGGACCTGGTGGGATCCAGTCTATATGGCCTTTGCGACCAAGCCAAAGCAGTTTATCTTTATGGCGAAAAAAGAACTCTTCACCAATCGTATTTTTGGCTGGTGGATTCGTATGTGTGGGGCTTTTCCGATCGACCGTGAAAATCCGGGAGCAGAAGCCATTAAGTATCCTGTCAATATGCTGAAAAAGAGCAACCGTTCTTTGATTATGTTTCCAAGTGGAAGCCGTCATTCTCAAGATGTCAAAGGCGGTGTTGCTATCATTGCCAAAATGGCGAAGGTTCGTATCATGCCAGTGACATATACTGGTCCAAGAGACTTGAAAGGGTTGGCAACGGGTGAACGCATTGATATGAACTTTGGACATCCAATTGATATTTCGGATATTAAAAAGATGAATGACGAAGGAGTGGCAGAAGTTGCCCGCCGTATCCAAGAGGAGTTTGATCGCTTGGATGCGGAAGCACAAGCGATCAACACCCCAACAAAACCGTTTATCTTGATTCGTTTGTTAAAAATTCTTTTGCTTCCCCTTGTCTTAGTCGTGGGCATCTTGACCTTGCTCTTTAGTTACCTGGCCAGCTTTGTATGGGATCCGGACAAACATCGGAAAAACAAGTAAAAAAACTGAGAGTTTCTCTCAGTTTTTTTTTATTTTTACGAATAATAAAAGTGAGAGGAGGTTTCTTATGGAGGATATCATCGAAAAAATCAAAGAATATAAGCTCTTTTTGGCTCTTACAGCTATTGGACTCTTACTTGGAGGGTATTTTCTTTTTCATCGACCTCAGTCAAGTGCATCCACCATACCGGATCTTTATCAGTCTTCTAGTTCAACTTCGAGCAAAGAAAAGGTGCAGACCGCTAGTTCCAAAGAAGAAAAGACGGTTACTTCAGTGTCTGATGCACCCGAGATCATTACGGTCGATGTCAAAGGAGCCGTCAAACAACCAGGGGTCTATGAGTTGCGCTCCAATAGCAGAGTCCACGATGCCATTTATAAGGCAGGCGGGATGACAGCAGATGCCAATAGCCAATCGGTCAACTTGGCGCAAAAACTCACCGATGAAGCGGAGATCTATGTTGCTAAAGAAGGAGAGGATGTTCCAGTACTTGGAAGTTCAGAAAGTCCTGCAACTTCGTCAGCGCCAGCAGAAAAAACAGGCAAGGTCCATTTAAATCGAGCGACCGAGTCAGATCTCCAGACAGTATCAGGCATTGGCCAGAAACGTGCCCAGGACATTATCGCCTATCGCGAAGCAAATGGTCCTTTTCGATCAGTGGATGATCTGAAGAATGTTTCAGGAATCGGAGAGAAAACACTGGAGAAACTAAGAGATGCTTTCACGGTGGATTAAAGACCTTCCTTTTTCGCTTGTCCATCTCGCCTTTGTGCTCCTATGGCTGTATTTTAGTATCTATCAACCATCTTGGCTTTCGATCAGCGGTCTAGTAGTAGTGGGAGTTTTAGCGGTTCATCACTATAAAGGGGAGCGCTCAAGTTTGCTAGGGCTTGCTTTAGCAACCCTTTGTTTTGCGGCCTTCTTTGTCTTTCAGCGACTACAGGATCATCCAGTACAAGCAGAAAGTCAGCTGCCACCCCACTTACGCCTGATTCCAGATAGCATCAAGATCAATGGGGACGCCCTGTCTTTTCGTGCTAAAAATCAGGGTAGGACCTACCAAGTCTTTTATACTTTAAAATCAGAAAAAGAAAAACAACAGTGGCAAAGTCAAACTCATTTGTTGGAGTTGACGTATAAAGGTGCTATAGAAGAGCCAGAAGGGCAGCGAAATTTTAGAGGATTTGACTACCGGTCTTATTTGCAAACACAGGGGATTCACTATCAAATAAAAATTGAGGCGATCCAATCCGCGCTTCCTATACAGACTTGGAATGTTTTCGATAGCCTATCTCAATGGAGGCGCCAGGCCATTGTTTGGAGTAAAGAGCACTTTCCGCAGCCAATGAACCAGTATATGACCGGCCTTCTTTTTGGCTATTTAGATAGGGATTTTGAAGAGATGGACCAGCTTTACACGAGTTTAGGAATCATCCATTTATTCGCCTTATCTGGGATGCAGGTCGGCTTTTTCATCAATGGGATCCGAAAAGGTCTCTTACGTCTAGGAATCTTGCAAGAGACAGTCGATATCTGGATGGTTCCAATTTCTTTGGTCTATGCTGGCTTGACAGGTTTTTCAGTTTCAGTGGTTCGCAGTCTCTTGCAAAAGATCCTCTCTCAAAAGGGGATCCGAGGGATGGAGAATATGGCGATGACCCTGATGCTCTTAATGCTGCTTGTGCCCAAGTTTCTCCTGACAGCTGGAGGGGTCTTGAGTTGTGCCTATGCTTTTATTTTGACCTTGGTAGATACCAGTTCTTATTCAGGACTTAAAAAGATACTAGTGGAAAGTTTCTGGATTAGCCTGGGGATTTTGCCCCTTTTGACCTATTACTTTAGCGTCTTTCAACCCTGGTCACTCCCTTTAACCTTCCTCTTTTCTTTCTTATTTGACCTTGTCCTTCTTCCAGGTTTAACGGTGCTATTTATCTTATCGATTCTAAAGCCCCTTACAATCTTTAACAGTTTCTTTCTTCTCATAGAGGAGTGTATTCGTTGGATTTCAAAGCTCACGTCGCTACCTTTGGTATTTGGTCAGCCGACGGGACCAGCTCTGATCGCTCTCTTCCTTCTTTTAGGGATCTTGTATGATCTTCGAAAGCAAAAAAAACGTCGTTTTCTGTTAATAGGTATGATTCTACTCATCTTTTGTTGGACCAAGCACCCTTTAGAAAATGAGATTACCATGGTGGATATCGGTCAAGGAGACAGTATCTTTTTACGCGATTGGAAAGGAAGAACCATATTGATTGATGTCGGAGGACGTGTCACTTTTAAAAGTGGAGAAAAGTGGCAAGAGCGCAGTCAATCTGCCAATGCGGATCAAACCTTGATTCCCTATCTCAAGAGTCGAGGTGTTGGAAAACTCGATGCTTTGGTCTTGACTCATACAGACCAGGACCATATGGGCGATATGGTGGAGGTTGCCAAACAAATCCCAGTTAAAAAAGTGTATGTCAGTCCAGGTAGTCTAACTAATTCTCAATTTCGAGAGAAATTGAAACAGCTTCATAGTCCGATTAAAGTAGTCCAGAGAGGAGATCAACTTCCTATTTTTGATCATCATCTAGAAGTCTTATCCCCTGATGAAGTGGGGGATGGTAAAAATGATGATTCGATTGTCCTCTATGGGCAGTTCTATCAGAAACGATTTTTGTTCACGGGTGATTTGGAAGAAGCTGGAGAGAAAAAACTATTGAAAAACGATCCACAATTACAAGTAGATGTCTTGAAAGTAGGCCACCACGGTTCTAAAGGTTCCTCTAGTGATGTGTTTTTAGACCAGTTACATCCTCAGTTGGCCTTGATCTCTGTTGGAAAGAAAAATCGCTACCAACATCCCCATAAAGAATTGCTCGATCGTCTAGAGGAACGCTCTATTTCTTATCTTCGTACCGATGAAAGGGGAGCAATTCGCTTGATTGGGTGGGACCATTGGAGGGTAGAAACGGTCCGCTAGAGACGAGGAGAGGTTTGCTTTCTATGCTGAAAATTGCTATTATAGAAAGTGAAATCAATGTAAAGGTAGAATCGTATGAACGCATTTAAGCAATTTTGGATACAGTATGCAGATTTTTCAAGTAAGACCAGTCGGGCCCATTTTTGGCTAGCTTTTTTCTGGAATTCCCTGATTTCTTTGCCTCTTTGGGTTTTTTACATCGTGACCTCTTTATCCCATCAAAATGCTCAAGAAACGCTCAATTTTTCAACTGTTCATTCTAAGACAGGTTTATGGGCGCTCGCTTTCTTAGCGTTCTTTTACTTCCTCATTTTGGTACCCAGTCAAGCCATTTGTGTGCGTCGCTTGCGGGATGCTGGGATTCATTGGTCTTGGATTTTTTTGAACCTTGGTCCGGTTCTGCTCTATTTGTTGACGGGTCTAGATATTTTCCTATTTCTCTGGGTAATTACAGTTATTTCCCTCTTGATTCTCATGATGCTTCCAGGGAAAAACACCTTCCCACAACCAGTAGAAACTCCTATGGGAGTGGCTTCTGAACCACAGGTCACAGCGACAGGGGGGAGCTTTGGAGGAAACTCGTTTGAGCAAATTCCTAATTTTGTAGCAGCACCTGATTTGTCTGATGAAAAACCACCATTGGAACAAAAAATGGCTGCTGAACACGAAATCCACTAAACTGATAGAGATAAGAGAGTTTCATGCAAGCAATTACCGACACTAAACATCTGACGGTTCAAACTCTGCCTCCTATTCTTGTCTTGACGGGTGAGGATGTAGGTCAATTTGAATGGTTAAAAAAAGACATTTTAAAAAAAATAGGCTATGATCCTTCAGATTTGAATTATTCTTATTTTGATATGAAGGAAGCCTCCTATGCTGAGGTCGAGCTGGATTTGGTTAGTCTTCCCTTTTTTGCAGATGAAAAAATCGTGATTTTAGATCACTTATTGGATCTGACCACTGCCAAGAAACGCAATTTAACCGATGAAGATCTGAAACAATTTGAAAACTATCTGGAAAATCCTTCTGAATCGACCCGTTTGGTGATATTTGCAGAAGGAAAATTAGATAGTAAGCGCCGCTTGGTCAAACTCCTAAAACGGGATGCCCAAATCATTGAAGCGACCACTCCTAAAGAGCAAGATTTAAAGCGTTATTTTTCTGGTCAGGCGCAAGAATTGGGCTTACACTTTGTGGGCGATTCCTTGGACCAGCTGCTCTTAAAATCTGGCTATGATTTTGGAGAGTTACAGAAGAATCTCGCTCTATTGCAGGCTTATAAAGAAGATGGTCAGATTACCCTCCAAGATATCGAGGAGGTTGTTCCAAAGTCCTTGCAAGATAATATTTTTGATCTGACACAGATGATTCTCAAAGGCCAAATCGATCAAGCCCGGAATTTGGTTAAGGATCTTCGCCTACAAGGTGAAGATGAGATAAAATTGATCGCTATTTTGTTGGGGCAATTCCGAATGTTTTCTCAGGTTAAAATTTTCTCAGAAGAAGGCCAAACTGAAAGCCAAATTGTAGCGAACTTGTCGGACTTGTCAGGACGCAAGGTCAATCCTTACCAGGTGAAGTTCGCCCTACGGGATAGCCGTAGGCTTTCCCTATCCTTTTTGAAGCAAGCTATGATGACCTTCATCGAGACGGATTATGCGATTAAAAGTGGAACATATGAAAAAGACTACTTATTTGATTTGGCCCTGTTGAAAGTAGCGAATAGCGTCTAACGATGAATGAAATCGCAAGCAGATTAGTTGAATAATTTAGCTGTTTGCGTTATCATCAAGTCAGTAATAAAGAAAAGAGGACCATAAAATGGCTATCATTTTACCAGAATTACCATATGCTTATGATGCATTGGAACCTTATATCGATGAAGAAACCATGCATTTGCACCATGATAAACACCATCAAACATATGTAAACAATGTGAATGCAGCTCTTGAAAAACATCCTGAAATTGGAGAAGACCTTGAAAGCTTGTTAGCTGATGTTGAATCCATTCCAGCTGACATTCGCCAAGCTGTGATCAACAATGGTGGTGGTCATTTGAACCACGCTCTTTTCTGGGAATTGATGACTCCAGAACAAACAGCTCCTTCAGCAGAACTTGCTGCAGCGATTGATGCTACATTTGGTTCATTTGAAGACTTCAAAGCAGCCTTCAAAGCAGCAGCAACGACACGTTTTGGTTCTGGCTGGGCATGGTTGGTTGTTAACAAAGAAGGCAAACTCGAAGTGACTTCAACAGCAAACCAAGATACACCAATCTCTGAAGGTAAAACACCAATCCTTGGTTTGGATGTTTGGGAACATGCCTACTACGTGAAATACCGTAACGTACGCCCTGACTACATCAAAGCTTTCTTCTCAGTGATCAACTGGAATAAAGTTAATGAATTGTTTGCAGCAGCAAAATAATAAAATGAAGGAATCTATAAGAGCAAGTATTGGCTCTTATAGATTTTTTTATTTGCATCCGAAAAATCGGAGTATAATTTCTTGCGTTTGGTCAGGAAAATGATACACTAGTAGGAGTGTGTCTTACTTGTCTGAAGCCTGGTTTGAAGGGCCTAGGCAAGGAAAAGATAAACCTTAAAATGAAAACTGAAACATTCAGGGAGAAATGAAATGACTAGTATTACCATTACTAAAGGAGCCGTTGAGACGCCTATCTATTTGCGGATGTTAAATCGTCATGGCTTGATTGCAGGTGCAACAGGAACAGGAAAAACGGTTACGCTCAAGGTCCTAACAGAAAAATTAAGCAAAGAAGGCATTCCGGTCTTTCTAGCCGATATCAAGGGAGATTTATCTGGCTTAGCCAAAGCCGGGCAATGGACGCCAAAACTGGAAGAACGCTACAAACTTCTTGGGATCACAGATCCGTTTGAGCCACAAGCCTTCCCAGTTCGATTGTGGGACGTCTTTGGCCAAGCTGGTCATCCTGTTCGGGCGACCGTCGAAGGGATGGGGTCATTGCTTCTGTCTCGTCTACTTGATTTGAATGAAACCCAATCAGGAATTCTCGCAATTGTCTTTAAAGTAGCCCAAGAGAAAGATTGGCCTTTGATTGATTTGAAGGACCTGCAAAGCCTTTTAAAGGAAGTCTATGAACACAGTTCAGACTATTCGGCCCAATATGGCAATATCACCAAACAATCTGTCGGAGCGATCCAAAGAAGTCTCTTGGTTCTCGAAGAAGAAGGAGCAGACCAGTTTTTCGGAGAGCCCGCACTTGATTTAAATGACTTCATGCAACTTGATGCATCTGGTCGTGGTTATATCAATATTCTTTCGGCTACAAAGCTCTTTCATTCACCAAAATTGTACTCAACCTTTTTGATTTGGATGCTGTCTCGTCTTTTTGAAACACTTCCAGAGGTTGGGGATCCTGAAAAGCCAAAATTGGTCTTCTTCTTTGATGAAGCGCATCTTCTCTTCAAGGATGCAAGCAAGCTCTTTCTTGAGAAGGTTGAGCAAGTGGTACGCCTAATTCGTTCGAAGGGTGTAGGGATTTACTTTATTACCCAAAATCCTCAAGACCTTCCAGAATCTGTTTTGGCACAGCTTGGAAATCGTGTTCAGCATGCACTTCGAGCTTATACACCAAAAGAAATGAAGGCGATCAAGGTTGCTGCCCAAAGTTTTCGTCCAAATCCAGATTTTGATACTGAAACAGTGATCACAGAGTTAGGGACAGGGGAAGCCTTGGTTTCTTTCCTCAATGAAAAGGGACAGCCTAGTGTGGTTGAGCGTGCTTATATTCTCTCTCCTCAATCGAGTTTTGACCTCTTAAATGAGAGTGAACAATTGGCCTTGATCACAACATCGCCTTTCCATCAAAAGTATGCGACGACGATTGATCGGGAATCTGCCTATGAAAAATTAGCAGCTAAAGCAAGCAAGGAAGCACAAGAAGAAGAGCAAAAAGAAGCAGAAAAAGAACGAGCTGCGGTGGAAAAAGCAGAGCAAAAACGCAGTCCAGGTCGCCCAAGAAAATCCAGTCTTGAAAAAGCCAAGGATTCCTTCTTGAGTTCCTTATTCCGGACGATTGCGCGTGAGATTGCTAAGCTAATTATGGGCTCCTTTAAACGGAAATAAGCCTTTGATGAAAAGAAATAAACTTTTTAAAAAGAAACCGTTTTCTCTTTCTGATAATTCTTGTTATTTTCAGTAGAATCTTTTATAATTAATCTCGTATGAAAAAATATTTTAATCTACGCTCGATCATGATTGCGGTCAGTATTTTATTGTGCTTAGTGGGAACAAGCGCACTGGGCTACTTGCATCTTACGCAACCAACAGCATCAGCAATTGAAAAAAAAGCAAAGAAAACAAAAGAAGCAAAAGAACAAGATATCGAAAAGTCTACCCCTGAGACGAAAAAACCACGTGTCAAATCTCCTGAAGCTAAGCAAGCAGTAGTAGATGCAGACATGGAAACGATGAGTGCTTATGGCCTTGTCTATGATTATGCTAATAAAGGCTTGGTAGAGGTTGTTCAGGATTTCCTAGCGGAAAGTGGAATTGATCCGTCACAAGTTGCCTTCACGTATCGCAATGCCATTACTGGAGAGCAATTTGCCATGAATGATCTTCAACCAATGACGGCAGGTAGTACCTATAAGCTACCGTTGAACATGTTGGTGGTGGATGAAGTCGCAAAAGGCAAACTCAATTTAACAGACCGGTTTGACATTACCAATACCTACTATGAATATGTAGGGGAGCATGACAATTACGTTGCTGCCTTTGATGGAGCCATGTCTATTCCTGATATGCAGCGCTATTCATTGGTTTACTCTGAAAATACTCCAGCCTATGCCTTGGCAGATCGTTTAGGGGGAATGGAGCAAGCGCGTAAGCTATTCAGTCGCTATGGTCAATCTCGTTCACCAGAAGTCAAAACCTTTAGCGAAGATAATAAAACGACAACAGATTATTACATCCATGTCTTGGAATATCTTTGGAATCATCAAGAAAAATATGCAGATTTACTAGAACTGATCGGGGAGTCTTTCCCAGGTGAGTACTATAAGAAATTCTTGCCAGATTTGGTCATTCAACAAAAACCAGGTTATGTTGCTGAAGCACTCAATGTGGATGCGATTGTCCGTGAATCAACTCCTTATTTGGTTGCCATCTACACTGCAGGACTTGGAGGTACGACTCCGGAAAGTTCTGAAATCAGTGGCGTTGGTCTTTATCAATTGGGGCAATTGGCTTATGTTATCAATGAATGGCATCGTGTCAATATGAATGAATAATCGACAGAAGGTCTGAGGGTTGCTCAGACCTTTTGTTCTAACAAAGTATCATGAAAATGACTTGGTGTTTCGAATTACTTTTCTGTTTTAAAGAGACTTCTTTCCCTTTTCTATAAAAAGTATGTTATACTACTAATAGTAATAAGAGGAAGTATAGACATGATTACAAAGGAAGATTACCAGTTGCTCCGCTCGCATCCAGCCTTTTCTGCGCTACCAGTGGAGCTATTTGATAAATTAGCTGTTGAAATTCATGCCAGGGATATCCCTAAAGGACAAATTTTATTTTATGCAGGAGATAGGCGGGAGCGTATTTTTCTTCTGGCAAAAGGCTTTGCTCGTATTGAGCAATTTGATTCGTCTGACCAATTCTCCTATATGGATTATATAAAGAAGGGGGCTCTGTTCCCTTATGGTGGGATGTTCCAGGATGAGCGTTACCATTATACAGCTAGTGCGGTGACGGATTTGCGTTGTTTCGTGATCCCCGTCAGTCTCTATGAATTATATGCCCAAGAGAGTAAGGAGCAGTTGCTCTTTATTATGAGAAAGCTCTCCTCCATCCTAGAATTTCAAGAGTTGCGCTTGCGCAATGTCGTGACAGCTAGTGCTAGTGAGCGCGTGATTCAATCCTTAGCCATTCTGTGCAAGGACTATGAAAGCCTTGGAAATCAACTTCCATTTCCAATTAGTATGAAGGAAATGGCCAAATTAGCAGCCACAACTCGAGAAACAGTCAATCAAGTTTTAAAGAAACTCATCGATTCTCATAAGATCCAGTATGAGAGAAAACAACTAACTTTTCTAGATACAGCCTACTTTTTAAAAAGTTTTGAAGAGATCAACTAATTCGTTGATCTTTTTTTATTTTTTACAAAAAAATATATATTCATAAAAATAATATAAAAGACAAAATATGCAAAGAAAACGCTTCATATTAACTAAAAAATAGGAAAGATTCAAAAAAACGCCAAATTCTTTGCATTCAAAAAGCAGAATCCTTTGTGAAAGCGGTACCAATAAAGAATATAATAACAATTGTAATAAGCTTGTGAACAAGCTCAAAGAAAAAAGGAGGATGACAGATGTCAACTAAACCAATTCATGTTTTCTCAGAAATTGGAAAACTGAAAAAAGTAATGTTGCACCGTCCAGGTAAAGAGTTGGAAAACTTGATGCCTGACTATCTAGAGCGTCTTCTTTTTGATGATATTCCATTCTTGGAAGATGCACAAAAAGAACACGACAATTTTGCTCAAGCGCTTCGTAACGAAGGAATCGAAGTACTTTATCTTGAAAAATTGGCAGCTGAGTCATTGACTACTCCAGAAATTCGCGAACAATTCATCGAAGAATATCTTGATGAAGCAAACATTCGTGGACGCCAAACTAAAAACGCTATTCGCGAAATCCTTCGTGGTATTGAAGACAACCAAGAATTGGTTGAAAAAACAATGGCTGGTTTCCAAAAAGCTGAGCTTCCAGAAATTCCAGAAGCTGACAAAGGCTTGACAGACCTTGTTGAATCTGACTACCCATTTGCGATTGATCCAATGCCAAACTTGTACTTCACACGTGACCCATTTGCTACAATTGGGAATGCAGTATCATTGAACCACATGTATGCTGATACACGTAACCGTGAAACTTTGTATGGTAAATACATCTTCAAATATCACCCAGTATATGGTGGTAATGTAGAATTGGTATACAACCGTGAAGAAGATACTCGTATCGAAGGTGGGGACGAATTGGTCCTTTCTAAAGATGTCTTGGCAGTTGGTATCTCACAACGTACAGATGCTGCATCAATTGAAAAATTGTTGGTAAACATCTTCAAGAAGAACGTTGGCTTCAAGAAAGTATTGGCCTTCGAATTTGCGAACAACCGTAAATTCATGCACTTGGATACAGTATTCACAATGGTGGACTACGATAAATTCACTATCCACCCAGAAATCCAAGGCAACCTTCGCGTCTTCTCTGTAACATATGAAAATGAAGCATTGAAGATTGTTGAAGAAAAAGGTGATTTGGCTGAATTGCTTGCTGAAAACCTTGGTGTTGAAAAAGTTACATTGATCCCTTGTGGTGATGGCAATGTGGTTGCAGCTGCTCGTGAACAATGGAACGACGGTTCAAATACTCTTACAATCGCACCTGGTGTAGTAGTTGTATACGATCGTAACACAGTTACAAACAAGAAATTAGAAGAATACGGACTTCGTTTGATTAAGATCCGCGGAAGTGAATTGGTTCGCGGTCGTGGTGGACCTCGTTGTATGTCAATGCCATTTGAACGTGAAGAAATCTAATAGAGAAGACCGAGAGCTGGTCTTGAGGGATCAGCTCTTCCTTCTTACTGATCAATACTAGAAAGAAAATAGGAGACAATTAGAAATGACAGATTCAGTATTCCAAGGACGTAGCTTCTTGGCAGAAAAAGACTTTACACGTGCAGAGTTAGAATACCTTATCGGACTTTCAGCTCACTTGAAAGACCTTAAAAAACGCAACATTGAACACCACTATCTTGCTGGTAAAAACATTGCGCTTTTGTTTGAAAAAACTTCAACTCGTACTCGTGCTGCCTTCACAACAGCAGCTATCGACCTTGGTGCTCACCCAGAATACCTAGGTGCAAACGACATCCAACTTGGTAAAAAAGAATCTACAGAAGATACTGCTAAAGTTCTTGGACGTATGTTTGACGGTATTGAATTCCGTGGTTTCAGCCAACGTATGGTTGAAGAATTGGCTGAATTCTCAGGTGTTCCAGTTTGGAATGGTTTGACTGACGAATGGCACCCAACTCAAATGCTTGCAGACTACTTGACAGTTCAAGAAAACTTTGGACGTTTGGAAGGTTTGACACTTGTATACTGTGGTGATGGACGTAACAACGTTGCGAACAGCCTTCTTGTAACAGGTGCTATCCTTGGTGTGAACGTACACATCTTCTCACCAAAAGAACTCTTCCCAGAAAAAGAAATCGTTGAATTGGCAGAAGGATTTGCAAAAGAAAGTGGCGCTCATATCTTGATCACTGAAGATGCTGACGAAGCAGTGAAAGGTGCAGACGTACTTTACACTGACGTTTGGGTATCAATGGGTGAAGAAGACAAATTTGCAGAACGTGTTGCCCTTTTGAAACCTTACCAAGTAAACATGGATTTGATTAAGAAAGCTGATAACGAAGACTTGATCTTCTTGCACTGCTTGCCAGCCTTCCACGATACAAATACTGTTTACGGTAAAGATGTTGCTGAAAAATTCGGCGTAGAAGAAATGGAAGTTACTGACGAAGTGTTCCGCAGCAAATATGCTCGTCACTTTGACCAAGCTGAAAACCGTATGCACACAATCAAAGCGGTTATGGCAGCTACTCTTGGTAACTTGTACATTCCAAAAGTTTAAGACTTTATAACCGTATACCAACAGCTATAGGGGCTGGACTGCTAGCTTTAGTCCTGCTCCTATTTTTTATAGAAAGGGATACCTTATGTCAAGAAAAATCGTCGTTGCTTTGGGAGGAAATGCTATTCTCTCATCTGATCCTTCTGCTCAAGCTCAACAAGAAGCACTTGTAGAAACGGCAAAACACTTAGTCAAATTAATCAAAAACGGGGATGACTTGATCATCACTCACGGAAATGGTCCTCAAGTAGGGAACCTCTTGCTCCAACACTTGGCAGCAAACTCTGAAAAGAACCCTGCTTTCCCACTTGATTCATTAGTTGCTATGACCGAAGGAAGCATTGGCTACTGGCTTCAAAATGCTCTTCAAAATGCTCTTCTTGAAGAAGGAATCGAAAAAGACGTGGCTTCTGTTGTGACACAAGTCGTTGTTGATAAGAACGACCCAGCTTTTATCAACCTCAGCAAACCAATCGGTCCATTCTACTCAGAAGAAGAAGCAAAAGCAGAAGCTGAAAAATCAGGAGCAACTTTCAAAGAAGATGCTGGTCGTGGCTGGCGTAAAGTTGTGGCTTCACCAAAACCAGTGGATATCAAAGAAATCAATACCATCCGTACTTTGTTGAACAACGGTCAAGTCGTTGTAGCTGCCGGTGGTGGCGGTATCCCAGTTGTGAAAGAAGCAGATGGTAGCTTATCTGGTGTTGAAGCGGTAATCGATAAAGACTTCGCCTCTCAACGTTTGGCTGAATTAGTAGAAGCAGACCTCTTCATCGTTTTGACTGGTGTCGATTATGTCTTTGTCAACTACAACAAACCAGACCAAGCAAAATTGGAACATGTCAATGTGGCTCAATTGGAAGAGTACATCAAACAAGACCAATTTGCACCAGGAAGCATGCTTCCTAAAGTAGAAGCTGCCATTGCCTTCGTCAATGGTCGTCCAGAAGGAAAAGCAGTTATTACGTCACTTGAAAACCTTGGCGCTTTGATTGAGTCTGAAAGTGGAACAATCATCCAAAAAGACTAATGAAAAATTAGGAAAAAACTAGTATTTTAAAGCTTATTGTGATAGAATAAATCTATAGGTAAGCGTTTTACAAGATGCTCTTGTAAAACATCACTCACACTTTGTTGCGTTAGGAGGAAGACAAATGAGTGAAAAAGCTAAAAAAGGGTTTAAGATGCCTTCATCTTATACCGTATTGTTGATCATCATTGCTATTATGGCAGTGTTGACTTGGATTATCCCAGCTGGAGCTTTTGTGGATGGTGTTTATAAGTCACAACCGCAAAATCCTCAAGGGATTTGGGATGTCTTGATGGCTCCTGTTCGTGCCATGCTAGGAACAACACCTGAAAAAGGTTCGTTGATTAAAGAAACTAGTGCGGCGATTGATGTAGCCTTCTTCATCTTAATGGTTGGTGGTTTCCTTGGTGTTGTCAATGAAACTGGGATGCTAGACACTGGTATTGCTTCCATCGTGAAGAAATACAAAGGTCGCGAAAAAATGTTGATTTTGGTTCTTATGCCTTTGTTTGCTCTTGGTGGTACAACGTATGGTATGGGTGAAGAAACCATGGCTTTCTATCCTCTCCTTGTGCCAGTTATGATGGCCGTTGGATTTGATAGTTTGACTGGGGTAGCCATTATCTTGCTCGGTTCACAGATTGGATGTTTGGCATCTACCTTGAACCCATTTGCAACAGGTATCGCATCTTCAACTGCAGGTGTTGGTCTTGGTGAAGGTATCATCCTTCGTTTGATTTTCTGGGTTGTCTTAACTGGTCTTAGCACTTGGTTTGTTTACAAGTATGCAGATAAGATCCAAAAAGACCCAACCAAATCTCTCACCTATGCAACTCGTGATGAAGATATGAAATTCTTCAATGTTGGTGAAGATGATGAAAATGTTAATTCAACTCTTTCAAAGAAACAAAAACAAGTCTTTGTACTCTTTGTTTTGACCTTTGTCTTGATGGTCTTGAGTTTCATTCCTTGGAATGATCTCCATGTTACTATTTTCAGTGACTTTAATACTTGGTTAACAGGCCTTCCAGTAGTTGGTAAGATTGTTGGTACTTCAACTCAAGCTCTCGGTTCATGGTACTTCCCTGAAGGAGCAATGCTCTTTGCCTTTATGGGTATTTTAATCGGTATTGTTTACGGATTGAAAGAAGAAAAAATTATTTCATCCTTCATGAATGGTGCAGCTGACCTCTTGAGTGTTGCTCTTATCGTAGCAATCGCTCGTGGTATCCAAGTCATCATGAACAACGGTATGATCACTGATACTATCTTGAACTGGGGTAAAGAAGGACTCAGTGGACTTTCATCTCAAGTTTTCATCGTCTTGACTTACATTTTCTACTTGCCAATGTCATTCTTGATCCCATCATCATCTGGTCTTGCCAGCGCGACAATGGGTATCATGGCTCCTCTTGGAGAATTCGTACATGTACGTCCTAGCTTGATCATCACTGCCTACCAATCAGCATCTGGTGTTTTGAACTTGATCGCACCAACTTCTGGTATTGTAATGGGAGCTCTTGCTCTTGGACGCATCAACATTGCTACTTGGTGGAAATTCATGGCAAAACTTGTTGTTGCAATTATAGTAGTAACAATTGTTCTCCTTCTTCTTGGAACCTTCGTTACATTCTTATAAGAAGTGAGTGAGGTGTTTCATGAAAAATAGAATAAAGGACGATGTGAAAGAGCAGTTTTTAGACTCTCTTCAAACCATCATTTCTTACCCTTCTGTATTAAATGAAGGGGAAAATGGAACACCGTTTGGACAAGCTATCCAAGATGTCCTAGAAAAAACCTTAGAGCTTGCTCGAGAATTAGGTTTTCAAACCTATATAGATCCTGAAGGATACTATGGATATGCAGAGATCGGTCAGGGGGAAGAACTCCTGGCCGTTCTTTGTCACTTGGATGTTGTTCCAGCCGGTGATCTGAAAGATTGGCAAACGCCAGCCTTTGAAGCGACTGTTGTCGGTGACTATCTAGTAGGTCGTGGTGTACAGGATGATAAGGGGCCGTCACTCGCTGCTCTCTATGCAGTTAAGAGTTTGCTGGATGATGGCATCCAGTTTACCAAACGAATCCGCTTTATCTTTGGGACGGATGAAGAAACCTTGTGGCGGTGTATGAACCGCTACAATCAAATTGAAGAACAAGCAGATCTTGGGTTTGCACCGGATTCCTCTTTCCCTTTAACCTATGCTGAAAAAGGCTTATTACAAGTGAAATTGCATGGTCCAGGTTGGGATGATCTTCCCTTACAGGCTGGTCAGGCCCTCAATGTTGTTCCAGACAAGGCGACCTATGCTGGTCATCGTTTGGAAGAGTTGCTTCCTGTTTTGGATCAAAGTGGGGTTCAGTATAGCCAAACAGAAAATTCTGTAACGGTTTTGGGTGTTTCCAAGCACTCTAAAGATGCAGCTGAAGGAGTGAATGCCATTGTCGGTTTAGCGGAAAGTTTATCCCTCATTCAACCCCATCCAGCCTTGCTCTTTATCGCAGATGCAGTTGGTGAGGATGCAACTGGTGAGGCTCTATTTGGCCCTATTTCAGATGAACCAAGTGGCGATCTTTCCTTTAATCTTGCGACCCTTGTGATCGATCAAGAACAATCGGAAATCGGGATTGATATCCGGATCCCCGTCTTAGCAGATAAGGAGGCCTTGGTAGCTCGTTTGCAAGAAATTGCAGCTAGCTATCAGTTGGAATATGAAGAGTTTGATTATCTGGCTCCTTTATATGTTCCTTTGGATAGTCCTTTAGTCAGCTCTCTGATGGCCGTCTACCAGGAAGAAACTGGTGATAAGACGCCAGCTATGTCTTCTGGTGGTGCGACATTTGCGCGGACCATGGAGAATTGTGTTGCTTTTGGGGCTCTTTTCCCAGGTGCAGAACAGACCGAGCACCAAGCCAATGAACGTGCAAAAATTGAAGATCTCTATGCTGCGATGGAAATCTATCGAGAAGCCATTCAACGCCTAGCCACCATATAAAAAAGTTTGGAAACTTGGTTTCCAAACTTTTTATTTACTAAAGAAGAAGGGTGGGGTGAATTCTTTTAATTTTTCAAAACAATCCAAAGCTCCTTGGTTGTCTTCGCAGATAACCAAACAGACATCATCTCCACAGATGGTGGCTACAATTTCTTGGAGTTCCAATGCATCTAAGATAGCTCCAAAGGATTGGGCCAGACCTGGAAGAGTTTTTACAACGACCTGGTTTTGAACGGGCCGTAACATAACTAAGGCATCTTCCATATACATCCGCAGGCGCTTTTCCCAACGGGAAGGAGCGATGGTGTTCATGGCATAGTAGGAACTATCCCCCTCGTTAATTTTTACCAAATTCAAGGATTTGACATCCCGTGAAAGGGTGGACTGGGTAACGAGAACACCATTGGCTTCTAAGGCTTCCTGGAGTTCTTGTTGGGTATGAATCCTACGCTCAGAAATGATCGAGCGGATCAAGCGATGGCGGCTTTCAATTTTATTCATGAGAGACTCCTTTACTTGATGAACATAGCATCCCCGAAACTGAAGAACCGGTAGCGTTCTTGAATCGCATGGTGGTATGCTTCTAGGGTTAATTCACGGCCGGCAAAGGCAGAAACCAACATGACCAGAGTTGATTTTGGAAGGTGGAAGTTGGTAGAAAAAGCATCGACGACTTTCCATTCATAACCTGGTTTGATAAAAATATTGGTCCAGCCTGAATCGGCTTGGATATCACCATCAAATTTGTTTCCAATCGTTTCAAGAGTTCGGATAGAAGTCGTTCCGACGGCTACGATGCGTTTCCCTGCAGCTTTTACCTGACGAAGGGTCGCAGCAGCTTCTTCAGAAAGTTGGTAGAATTCAGAGTGCATCTCATGGTCTTCAAGATTGTCCACAGATACTGGACGGAAGGTTCCTAGGCCCACATGAAGGGTCAAATAGACCAGGTGAACCCCTTTTGCTTCAATTTTTTGGAGCAATTCTTGGGTGAAATGAAGACCTGCCGTCGGAGCTGCAGCAGAACCATTTTCTTTGGCGTAAACGGTTTGGTAGCGCTCGCGGTCAGCAAGCTTTTCGTGAATATAGGGAGGAAGTGGCATTTCGCCAAGGCTTTCTAGAACTTCTAAAAAGATCCCTTGATAGTGGAAGCGAACGATGCGGCCTCCATGCTCCAATTCTTCCTCAACAGTTGCAGTCAAACGACCATCTCCGAAGCTGACTGTGGCACCTACCTTTAAGCGTTTTGCAGGTTTTGCCAAGACTTCCCAACAGTCATCTTGCGTATTTTTAAGGAGAAGGAATTCGACGTGACCACCTGTTTCTGGTTTGACTCCATGAAGACGGGCAGGTAGCACGCGCGTATTGTTCATGACAAGAGCATCTCCTGGCTCCAATTCATCCAAAATTGCATCAAAATGACGGTCTTGGAATTGCCCTGTTTTTCGATCAAGGATCAAGAGTTTAGAGGCATCTCGTTTTTCAAGAGGGGTTTGGGCAATCAGTTCTTCAGGCAAATCAAAGTCAAAGTCGTTGGTATTCATTTGCGCTCCTTTTATAATAAATTTGTGAGTAGATAGATGGTAGTCCCGACAGCTAAGAGCATCAGGCAGATTCCCATCAAAAAGATCAGGACCTTGAGAATCTTTCTTTGATGAATCAAGAAAGATAAGAGAAAGACAAGGAGTCCGATCAAAAAAATGATGAATAATAGTGATACAATCATACCTTTCATTATATCATGAATCGACTTGAAAATGAAAAAAATGCCAGAAAAAGATAGCGGTTTCACTTGACAAAAATTGGTCTATACCATATAATAAAAGCATAGAGAAATAGGAGGTCTATCCAATGAAAATTATTGAAGTAAAGGACCAAATTGAAGGTGGAAAAGTTGCCTTTGATATATTAAAAGAAACCTTAAAGGAAGGTGCTCAAACCTTAGGTCTTGCGACTGGAAGCAGTCCCCTTGAGTTTTATAAACAAATTCGTGAAAGTGATTTGGATCTGTCTACTCTAATCAGTGTAAACTTAGACGAATACGTAGGCTTGACGGGAGATGATCCTCAATCTTATCGTTACTTCATGGAGAAAAATCTCTTTGATGCCAAACCGTTCAAAGAAAGCTATCTCCCATCAGGTGTTGAAGAATCTGCCGATCAAGAAGTGATCCGTTATAACAAAATACTCGAAGACCATCCAGTGGATCTTCAAATCTTGGGAATCGGACGCAATGGGCATATCGGTTTTAATGAGCCAGGGACATCCTTTGATAGTCAGACCCATTTAGTACAGTTGGATGACTCTACCATTGAAGCTAATTCTCGTTTCTTTGATAAGATCGAAGATGTACCAACTCAAGCCATTTCGATGGGGATTGCCAATATCTTAGCAGCGAAATCGATTGTCTTGTTTGCCTATGGGGAATCGAAAGCTCAAGCGATCAAAGGTACGGTAGAAGGTGAAAGGACAGAAAAAGTGCCAGCTAGTGCCCTTCAAGGACATCCAAATGTGACCATTATTGCGGATAAGGAAGCTTTGAGCTTGTTAAGTCGATAAAAAACAGGACCTATCGCCGATTTATTCAGGCCAGATAGGTTTTTTTCTGCTTCAAAATATGGTACAATACAAGTAATTATCTGCTGTGATTAGCTCTTTTCATCTACTGGGAGACAAGAGGAAAGGGCATGAGGGCTAGAAGCTTATTTTAGCCTCCAGCTGATTAGTCTGTTATATGTTATAAAGGAAAAGTTTATGATAAAAAAATATTTGATCCATATTTGCCTCCTTCTGAGTCTCTTATGCCAGCCAATTCTAGCGAGTGCGGATGAATTGGTGGATATGGCGCAAAAGATGTACCCAAATGACAATGTCCAAGCCATTAACCGTCCGCATTCTTCGCTTGTTATTGATGGAAATACAGGAAATGTTCTTTGGAAGGACAATATCGATGAAGTCAGAGATCCTGCCAGCATGAGTAAGCTCATGACGCTCTATCTCTTGTTTGAAGATATGGCAAATGGCAAGATCAGTAAGGATACAGTGATCAAGGCGACCGCTTCAGACCAAGCGATCGGAAAGATCTATGAGATCTCCAACAATAATATTGTTGCTGGGGTAGACTACACAATTCCTGAGTTGATTACCATGACAGTGGTTCCATCCTCAAATGTATCGACCCTCATGTTGGCCAATCTTATGTCCAACAATGATCCAGATGCCTTTATCGAGCGCATGAATGCCAAGGCTAAGGAATTAGGGATGACCAATACGGTCTGGAATAACCCGAGTGGGGCGGCCATCTCCACCTTGCAAGGCTACTATCAGGTAAACAATTATCCAAATGATGCGGCCAATCAGACAACTGCGCGTGATTTAGGGATTTTGGTCTATCATTTTATCAATCAATACCCAGATATTTTAAACTATACCAATCAAGCACAAGTCACGGTCAAAAAAGGGACTCCGTATGAGGAAACCTTTGATACCTACAATTATTCATTGCCAGGAGCCAAGTATGCTTTGAAAGGTGTGGATGGTTTAAAAACTGGATCAAGCCCTCGTGGAGCTTTCAACTATATCGCGACCATCAAACGGGGCAATCAGCGCTTAATTGCTGTCATTATGGGCGTAGGAGATTGGGCAGACCAAGATGGGGAATATTACCGTCACCCGTTTGGCAATGCCTTGATCGAAAAAGCCTATAAAGATTTTGGCTATAAAAAATTGCTAGATGCAGGTGTCCAGAAGATTGACGGAAAGACCTATACACTTGAAAAACCCTTCTATGCAACGGTTAAAAAAGGTGCTAAAGAACCGACCCTTGCGGTAAAAGATGGCTATCTGACAGTAGATAATGATCTCTACACGTTGTCTGAAGGTATCCGAGATGATATGAAGGTGGAAGAAGGATCCAAGCCAGAGCTTGTCAAAGAAACAGCAAGTGGGAAAAAGACAACGGCTAAGCACAGTAAATGGCTTTCGCTAGATCACTTCCTGATCTTGATTCCAATTCTCATTCTTGTTATCATTCTCTCGATTGAAAAACAAAGTCGTGAGAGACGCAAAAAAGAGGCTCAAAAGCGCTATAATAAAGAATAAAATAAAACCTAACTGATTGTCAGTTGGGTTTTGTCATTGTCCCATTCCGATATTTTTAGAAAGGATTTATATGAAAAAATTCCGAAATTCTTATGCGGCATATATGCTGCTCTATAGTTTTTATTTTATGTCCACATCTCTCTTTACGACCCTTATTTCCGTTTATTTGATGGGAAAGCACTATAGTGCAACTCAAGTGTCGACCTTGGTATCGGTTGCCTTTTTCTTATCTATGGTAGCCCAACCCTTCTTTGGGTATATCAATGAGCGATTTGGAATCGTAAAAATGACGACCCTCAGTCTGAGTGTGATCATTGGTGGTGTCTTCGGTTTTCTTTGGGCCCCCAATCTCTTTTGGCTGACCGTTTTTTACGGAATTGTTCTAGTCTGTTTGAATGGGACAGCTCCCATGATGGAAGTTTTTGCAACGCAAAGTCCATACGCTTTTGGGAAGATTCGCGTTTGGGGAACCATTGGCTACTCGGTCGGTGTTCAAATAGCCGGCTGGGTCTATCATCAGTTTAGCCCCCAAGCTGTCTATTATACGGTTTTGATCACCATTGTACTCAGCATTTTCTGTCTAAGTGCCGTTCGGATGAAGACAAGAGAGAAAAAAGAAGAAAAGGTTAAAGAGCCAGTTTCTATTCGTCCCCTTCTTCACAATGGACCTTACCTCTTCTTTATCATTTTGATTGGCTTGGCTTCAGGGGTTGGAAATATTGGTCATACCTATATTCCTGAGCTACTCATGGATAGTGGTCTACCAGTTCATATTGCCTCAACAGTTGTGGCTATCTCCGTCGTAGTGGAAGCTCCCTTGATCTTTTTCTCTGATCGATTCATGGACCACTGGCCTTTACGGGTTTTGATCGCTCTTCCAATCGGGATTATTTTTGCTCAATATGTTGTCTACGCTCTTCCAAGTCCTGTCTTCTTAAAAGTGCTTTTGACTCTTTTAGCCAAGCATACAACAGGGATGGTTTTGATTATGGTCTCCTTACGGTTTATTGCCCAACAGGTGAATGGCAAAGACTTGGTTCTTGCCATGGCTATTGTCCAAGGAGCTCGTTATTTAGGAACCATTCTTTTACAACCTCTCGCAGCCCTCTGTATTGAAAGAGGTGGTTACCAAGTCATGAGTTTCTTTTTAGCAGGGGTTGTAGGGATCGTCTTTTTGCTGAGCTTTGCCTTAAAAATGCCCCAAGGGAAGGCTCACGGCCTTTTTAGTGGCAAAGTAGACTAATAAAATTGTCACAATTGTATGACTAATCATCGAGGAGTTGGACAGAAACACTGATTTCACAGTGTTTTGTCCAACTTTTTTGCTATTATTAAGAACTAGTGATTAATTTGACAATCAAAGTATTCGATGGTAGAATGAGGTAAAATAAATATAAAGGAGACCATTTTATGAAAAAAATGATCTTATCGACAGCTGCTCTTTTGACGATTGTTTCCCTAGCTGCTTGTTCAAACAAACAAGACACAAAGAAGGAAACTTCAAACAGTCAATCAACTACTAAAGTGACGAGCAAATCTGCCAACACTTCAAAAAGCAAGGATACTTCAACAGATTCAGAAGAGACTTCATCTTCTAGCCTCTTAACAGACGCTGAAATCAGCAAGGCTAAAACAGTTGGAGACTTTAAAAAGTTGTTTGCAAAATTAATGGATCAATCTGTTTCTATTACTGAAGAAGCAGGTACTTCTGTGACAGGTTCTGCAAAAGAACAATACGATGCAACGATTAGTGCTTTGAAGCAAGAATTGGAAAACCAAAAAGATATCTTTAATGAAGGCTTGGAAAGCATCGGTTCAGATAGCACAGTCGTTCCTAAAGAAAAGCGTGAAGCTTTGATCGAAAGCTTGAAAGATGCTCGAGAAGAGTTGGAAAGTACTCGTAAAGAAATGAAAGATATGCAGAAAGAATTGAGTAAATCTCCTGTTGCAGATGACGACAGTGATGATTCAGATTCTGAAGAATAAAAGGAAGAAGAGGTTGGAATTTCCAGCCTTTTTCTTATTTTTTTTCGAATGATATAGATGAGGAGGTGGGGCTATGTTTATTGCCATGGATAACAATCAAAAGCGGTGGAACTGTATGGAAGAGATCCCAGCTGTGACAGAAGGTCCCTTCTATTGCTTAGCTTGTCATAGTCCAGTGCGTCTAAAAAATGGCTCGGTTCTACGGGCTCATTTTGCTCATGTAGAATTACAGCATTGTCCCTATCATCACGAAGCTGAGAGTTTTGAACATCTGGAATTGAAAGCCAGTCTTTATGACTGGGCCTCTAAGGAGTCTCATACAGAAGTAGAAAGTTATTTAGCAGACTTTCAACAAATTGCCGATCTTTTGGTAGTAGACAAGAATTTAGCTTTGGAAGTGCAGTGCAGCTCCCTATCTTTAGAACGCTTGAAGGAGAGAAGCGATGCTTATCGATCCTACGGTTATCAGGTCTATTGGTTACTTGGTAAAAAGTTGTGGCTCAAGAAAAGACTAACAGAGCTGCAGGCTGGCTTTCTTTATTTTAGTCAGAATCGAGGGTTCCATCTTTGGGAATTGGATTTGACAAAGAAAGAGTTACGTCTGCAATACCTCATCCATGAGGATTTACGAGGGCGATTGCATTATCAAACAGAAATTTTTCCTTTTGGCCAAAGGTCTTTACTGGAAGTCTTACGGACTCCTTATCTTTCGCAACCCATGCGGCAAATGGCAGTCGAGCTCGATCGTACATTTTTAACGTATATCCAGCAGCAACTCTTTTATCGTCATCCAAAGTGGCTGAAGCTTCAGGAAGAACTCTATATGCAGGGACACCATCTGATGGAACTGGGGCTGGATTTCTTTTATCCTCTTTGTCGTCCGATCCTTTCACAGAACTTGCTCCAAATTAAAGAGGATGTAGAAGGTTACTACCAGCAATTTATGACCTATTATCAGTCGCAAGGGATCCAACCCGTTCAGATCCTCTATCCCCCACGTTTTTATGCTCAACAGAAAAGCTAACTTTCTAAGATAGAAATCCTCCCGAAATGTTCATTTTTATGCTAAAATAGTACCATTGGAGGATTAATCGAAATGGTAAAACAACGTAATGAAATTGATGAAAAATACCAATGGGATTTGTCGAC
This sequence comes from Streptococcus parasanguinis CC87K, assembly GCF_000507765.1. Lineage (GTDB taxonomy): Bacteria > Bacillota > Bacilli > Lactobacillales > Streptococcaceae > Streptococcus > Streptococcus parasanguinis_J. Next base: position 198,922 of record NZ_KI669401.1, read on the forward strand.
AATTTTTGCGACAGATCAAGCTTGGGAAGAAGAAGCAGCAAGCTTAGCTGCAGATATTAAAGCAGCAAGCCACTATGCTGGTCATTTGTTGGATTCAGCGCAAACACTGTTGGATACAACCAATGCATATTTGGAATTGAGCCGTCGTTTGGAAAAGGTCTATGTCTATGCTCATATGAAAAATGACCAAGACACACGAGTGGCTAAATACCAAGAATACCAATCAAAAGGGATGTCTCTTTATAGCTTGTTGGGTGAAACCTTTGCCTTCTATGAGCCTGAATTCATGGCCATTACGGATGAGCAATACAAGGACTTTGTGAGTGAGGTTCCAGCCTTGGAACAATATGGTCATTATTTTGATCGTTTGCTAGAGAAAAAGGAACATGTCTTGTCTCAAAAAGAAGAGGAATTACTTGCAGGAGCTGGTGAGATCTTTGCGGCTGGTGGGGAAACCTTTGAAATCTTGGACAATGCAGATATTGTTTTCCCAACTGTACATGATGACAAGGGCGAAGAAGTTCAATTAACCCATGGAAACTATATTTCTTTGGTAGAATCAAAAGATCGTGCCGTTCGTAAAGAAGCTTACGAAGGTCTCTACAAGGTTTATGAACAGTACCAACATACCTATGCTAAAACCTTGCAAACCAATGTGAAAGTTCACAACTTCAATGCCAAAGTTCGCAAATTCTCATCTGCCCGTGAAGCGGCCCTTTCTGAAAACTTTGTACCAGAAAGTGTTTATGATAGCTTGGTAGCAGCTGTGAATAAACACTTGCCACTCTTGCAACGCTATGTGCAATTGCGTTCAAAAATTCTAGGAATCTCAGACTTGAAGATGTACGATATGTATACGCCATTATCCGATACAGACTACAAGTTTACCTATGAAGAATCGTTGGCCAAAGCAGAAGAAGTCTTGGCTGTTTTGGGTGAGGACTACCTTTCTCGTGTGAAACGGGCCTTTAGCGAACGGTGGATTGATGTGCATGTCAACCAAGGAAAACGCTCAGGTGCCTATTCAGGTGGTTCTTATGATACCAATGCCTTCATGTTGTTGAACTGGCAAGATACATTGGATAATCTCTTCACCTTGGTGCATGAAACTGGTCACAGTATGCATTCTAGCTATACCCGTGAAACCCAGCCTTATGTCTATGGGGACTATTCCATCTTCCTTGCCGAAATCGCCTCTACAACCAATGAAAATATCCTGACCGAACGTCTGTTAGAAGAAGTAGAAGACGATGCAACTCGTTTTGCTATTTTGAATCACTTCTTGGATGGCTTCCGTGGAACCGTCTTCCGTCAAACGCAGTTTGCTGAATTTGAGCATGCTATCCATAAAGCAGACCAAGAAGGTACCGTTTTGACTAGTGAGTTCTTAAACAACCTCTATGCAGAGCTCAATGAAAAATACTATGGTCTTTCAAAAGAAGACAACCCTGAGATCCAATATGAATGGGCTCGAATTCCTCACTTCTACTATAATTACTACGTCTTCCAATATTCAACAGGTTTTGCAGCAGCTTCAGCCTTAGCTGAAAAGATTGTTCATGGAACACAAGAAGATCGTGATAAATATATCGACTACTTGAAAGCTGGAAATTCTGATTATCCACTCAATGTCATCCGCAAAGCAGGTGTGGATATGGAAAAAGAAGACTACTTGGACGCAGCCTTTGCGGTCTTTGAACGTCGGTTGAATGAATTTGAAGCCCTAGTAGAAAAATTAGGACTCGCATAAGATGGTAGAGTCTTATAGTAAAAATGCCAACCACAATATGCGCCGGCCAGTGGTTAAAGATGAGATCGTTGACTTTATGCGCACGCGTCAAAAACCGGTAGCAGGTGCCTTGGAGGAGTTAGAAGCATTCGCCCGCAAGGAAAATATTCCGATTATTCCGCATGAAACGGTAGCTTACTTTAGACTACTCCTGCAAGCCCTACAACCAAAGAAAATCCTGGAAATTGGGACAGCAATTGGATTTTCAGCGCTCTTAATGGCTGAAAATGCTCCCGATGCACAAATTACCACTATTGATCGGAATGAAGAGATGATTGGCTTTGCCAAGGAAAATCTGGCTAAATACGATCAGAGAAAGCAAATCACCTTGCTTGAAGGAGATGCGGTAGATGTCTTGCAGGATTTAACAGAGACCTATGACTTTGTCTTTATGGACTCTGCTAAGTCTAAGTACATCGTCTTTTTACCACGGATTCTCGAACTCTTAGAGGTTGGGGGAATTGTGGTACTGGATGATATTTTCCAAGGAGGAGATGTTGCCAAGGACATCATGGAAGTGCGTCGTGGACAACGAACCATTTACCGGGGGCTTCAGAACCTCTTTAATGCGACTCTCAATCATCCAGATTTGACCGCTAGTTTGGTGCCACTTGGAGATGGTATTTTGATGATTCGGAAAAATGCAGAGACGGTAACCTTGCCAGATCCTAGCTCTTTTTAGGTAAATTTAAGGTATTCTCTCTAATTTGTGGTAAAATAGAAGAAGTTTAAAAAGGAACGGAGAATAATTTTCATGAAGAAAAAACTTGTAGCGGGTGCTGTGACCTTGCTATCAGTCGTAACACTAGCAGCGTGTGCCAATGGCACAAACAAAGATATCGTGACCATGAAAGGGGACACGATCACAGTTTCTGATTTCTATAATGAAATCAAAACCAACCAAGGTGCTCAACAAGTTCTTTTCCAAATGACAATCAATAAAGTCTTTGAAAAAGAATATGGATCAAAAGTTTCTGATAAAGAAGTCGATAAAGAATTGGCTAAACAAAAGAAACAATTAGGTAACCAATTCGATGCATACTTGGCGCAACAAGGCTTGACGGAAGAAACAGCGAAGAAACAAATCCGTAGCAATATGTTGTTGGAATATGCAGTCAACCAAGCGGCTAAGAAAGATATCAAAGAGTCTGACTATAAGGCAGCTTTTGAATCTTACACACCAGAAGTAACAGCACAAATTATCAAGTTAGATTCAGAAGATAAAGCAAAAGAAGTGTTGGAAGCTGCTAAAGCGGAAGGTGCAGACTTTGCCCAAATCGCCAAAGACAATTCAACAGATACTGCTACAAAAGACAAAGGTGGCGAAGTCAAGTTCGATTCAGGAACAGCAGGTATCCCATCTCAAGTCAAAGAAGCTGCCTTTAAATTGGATGAAAACGGCATTTCAGATGTGATCACAGTTTCAGCAGGTCAAAACTATTCTGCTAGCTACTATATTGTCAAATTGAATAAGAAGACAGAAAAAGGCTCTGACTGGAAGAAATACGAAAAACGTTTGAAAGAGATCATTGTTGATGGTCGTAAGCAAGATACCAACTACATCCGTAGCATTATTGCAAAAGCGATGACCAATGCCAATATCAAGGTCAAAGATGATGCCTTCAAATCAACCTTCAACCAATATTTGCAAAATATCGGTGTTCAAACGAGCGATAGCAGTTCATCATCTAAAAAATAGTTGACGGTTCCTTTTGGAACTTGTATAATGAAATAGTTGAGAATAAATCATTGTTACTCGGAATCAGAGAAGTGGCGGGGGTGCGAGCCATGGAAGAGAAATGATTTTGCTACTCGGCTGAGACAATTGCATATAAAATGAAGAATGACAAGTTCATTGAATGAAGGTGGTACCGCGGTTTTTCGCCCTTCGTTTAGTGGCTTGTCTTTTGTTTATGGGCAGTTGTCTGGAGCTTTTTAAAGGAGATCAAAAGATGCGAACCTATCAAGTGAAACAAAAATTTCGATTGGGTGGCGAGCGGTTCGATATCAAAGATGAATTGGGAAATGTTGAGTACCAGGTTGAGGGGTCTTTTCTTAAGATTCCCAAGACTTTTACCATCTATGATAAGAATGGTCAAGAAGTGAGCCACATTACTAAAAAAACAATCAGCTTTCTTCCCAAGTTTGTGGTTGAGTTGAAGGATGGGGACCGCTTTTTTATCCATAAAAAACTGACGCTCTTCAGGGATAAATACGATATCGAAGATTTGGGACTGCGGGTACAGGGAAATATCTGGGACCTAGAATTCAAATTATTCGATGATCGGGATCAAATCGTCGCTGAGATTAGCAAGGAACTCTTTCATCTAACCTCTACCTACCAAGTATCGGTGTATGAGGATGAATACGCTGATTTAGTCATCTCACTTTGTGTCGCCATCGATTATGTCGAAATGTTAGAAGCTAGCGCAAATTAATCTTAAAAAAATTAGGAGACAAATATGAAACAATTATCTAGTGCACAAGTCCGTCAAATGTGGCTTGATTTCTGGGCAAGCAAAGGCCACTCTGTAGAACCATCAGTTAGCTTGGTTCCAGTAAACGATCCAACACTTTTGTGGATCAACTCAGGGGTTGCCACTCTTAAAAAATACTTCGATGGAACCATCAAACCTGAAAATCCACGGATTACCAATGCTCAAAAAGCTATTCGTACCAATGATATCGAAAACGTAGGGAAGACTGCTCGTCACCATACTATGTTTGAAATGTTGGGGAATTTCTCAATCGGAGATTACTTCCGTGATGAAGCCATTACTTGGGCTTATGAACTTTTGACTAGTCCGGAATGGTTTGATTTCCCTAAAGACAAACTTTACATGACCTATTACCCTGATGACAAGGATTCATACAACCGTTGGATCGCTGTTGGGGTGGATCCAAGTCACTTGATCCCAATCGAAGACAACTTCTGGGAAATCGGTGCAGGGCCTTCTGGACCAGATACAGAAATCTTCTTCGACCGTGGAGAAGAATTTGACCCAGAAAACATCGGTCTTCGTCTGCTTGCAGAAGATATCGAAAACGACCGTTACATCGAAATCTGGAACATTGTCTTGTCACAATTTAACGCAGACCCTGCTGTTCCTCGTAGCGAATACAAGGAATTGCCACACAAGAACATTGATACGGGCGCTGGTTTGGAACGTTTGGTAGCCGTTATCCAAGGAGCGAAGACCAACTTTGAAACAGACCTCTTCATGCCAATCATCCGTGAAGTGGAAAAGATGTCTGGTAAGACCTATGATCCAGATGGCGATAACATGAGCTTCAAGGTGATTGCTGACCACATCCGTTCGCTTTCATTTGCGATTGGTGATGGGGCTCTTCCAGGTAATGAAGGACGCGGTTACGTTCTTCGTCGTCTCCTCCGTCGTGCTTCCATGCATGGTCAAAAATTGGGGATTGAAGGAACCTTCTTGTATAAATTGGTTCCAACCGTTGGGAAGATCATGGAAAGTTACTACCCAGAAGTACTTGAAAAACAAGACTTTATCGAAAAAATTATCAAGAGTGAAGAAGAGTCATTTGCTCGTACTTTGAATTCTGGTCAACACTTTGCCCAAACCATCGTTGAAGACTTGAAAGCCAAAGGTCAAACAGTGATTGCTGGTCAAGATGTCTTTAAACTTTATGATACATACGGATTCCCAGTAGAATTGACAGAAGAAATCGCTGAAGAAGCTGGAATGACAGTCGATCGTGAAGGTTTTGAAGCAGCCATGAAGGAACAACAAGAACGTGCGCGTGCATCTGCTGTCAAAGGTGGATCTATGGGGATGCAAAATGAAACCCTTCAAAACATTACAGTTGAAAGTAGCTTCAACTACAATGCTAGCCAATTGCCTTCTAAGTTGGTGGCTATCGTAGCGGACAATGCAGAAGTAGAGGCTGTTTCAGAAGGAACTGCATCACTGATCTTTGCAGAAACTCCATTCTACGCTGAAATGGGTGGACAAGTTGCGGACCATGGTCAAATCTTGGATGCTGCAGGAAACGTCGTAGCGACGGTGACAGATGTTCAAAAAGCACCAAATGGACAACCACTCCATACGGTTGAAGTTCTTGCTCCTCTTGCCTTGAACCAAGAATACACCTTGGCTATCGATACCAATCGTCGTCATCGTGTCATGAAGAACCACACTGCGACTCACTTGCTCCATGCGGCTCTTCACAATATCCTTGGTAACCATGCAACCCAAGCAGGATCTCTCAACGAAGTAGAATTCCTTCGCTTTGACTTTACCCACTTCCAAGCCGTGACTCCAGAAGAATTGCGTGCTATTGAGCAACAAGTCAATGAAAAGATTTGGGAAGCGATCGCAGTCGAAACGATTGAAACAGATATCGATACTGCTAAAGAAATGGGAGCTATGGCCCTCTTTGGTGAGAAATACGGTAAGGAAGTTCGCGTAGTCACTATCGGGGACTACTCTGTTGAGCTCTGTGGTGGTACCCACGTAGGCAATACTTCTGAAATTGGTCTCTTCAAGATTGTCAAAGAAGAAGGGATCGGATCAGGAACTCGTCGTATCTTGGCAGTGACTGGTAAGGAAGCCTTCGAAGCATACCGTGAACAAGAAGACGCACTGAAAGCAGTAGCAGCAACCTTGAAAGCACCTCAACTTAAGGAAGTCCCTCACAAGGTGGAAGGTCTTCAAGAACAACTCCGTCAATTGCAAAAAGAAAATGCAGAATTGAAGGAAAAAGCGGCAGCAGCTGCAGCAGGAGATGTCTTCAAGAATGTTCAAGAAGCAAACGGCCACCGTTACATTGCCAGCCAAGTTTCTGTATCAGATGCAGGTGCCCTTCGTACCTTTGCGGATAACTGGAAACAAAAAGATTACTCTGACGTCCTTGTTCTTGTCGCAGTAATCGGTGACAAGGTCAACCTTCTCGTAGCTAGCAAGTCTAAAGACATCCACTCAGGTAACTTGGTTAAAGAATTGGCTCCAATCGTCGATGGACGTGGTGGTGGAAAACCAGACATGGCCATGGCAGGAGGAAGTAACCAAGCGAAAATCCAAGAATTGTTGGATGCCGTAGCAGGTAAATTGTAATCTAGAGAAGACCTACCCTCGGGTAGGTCTTTTTGCTTGTGTATTTTTTTATATATGGCTTGACTACTTTTGAAAACGTGATAAACTAATATCCTTTATCCATTGAGGAGGTGTTAGGACATGAGTGGTTTTTTCGTACAAAAGTCGGACTATGTTTTAGGTCTATCTGAATACAGAATTATCGTGAAAAATGGGAATGGTGAAATTTTCAGGGAGAGCTAGAAAAGGAGCTATTTGAAAAAGAGGAGGATGATGCTGTCATATGAACAGATGAGGGAAGTGAAATCTTTATCCGAGGTATGAGGGAAAGGATGCTGGAAAATCATCCATATGTTCAAGGTATAGCAAACGTTACAGTTTTTTCTATACTGCTGATCAGCAAATCAAAAGCTTGATCAGATCGTTTGAGGAGCTAGGTCCTCAATCTTATCGAACATGTGATACAGGAGATAAATAATGGGATTATTCTATCGTTTATCAGGAGATGAGAAAGAGTTCGCCAAGAAAAAGTCTCTCTTTTGCTCGATTATCTACGATATCACCAGCATTAAACGGAGCTTGAAATTGGCTAAACTTCTAGAGGTATTTGGTATTCGAGTGCAACGCTCTTGTTTTGAGGTTGATTTATAGTTAGAGGTCTCTAGTTATCAGCTTTTACTTGGTGCTCGTCAAAATTCTTATGATGCCAAGCAAGAGGACAACAATATCATCTATGTCGGTAGTTTGGAGGAAACCGTTCGTTTGAATGGGGTGAGAGATCAATAGAACGTGAAGATTGTTTGTTCTTCTAGCTGAAAGCTCTAGTAAAATATGGTATACTTAGGATTGTTTCCAGGTAGGAACTATACTGTGTGTTGATTCCCTTTTTGGGATGCAGCATATGAAGTAGGCCCCCCTAACCCTTGATAGTGGATTGAAAGAGCTCAAATTCCTTCTACGTTTGATGAAAGTTATGGAGGGCGTAAAGGTTCAAAATACAGCTTAATGACTGATGTTATACGCTTGCAATACATTCAATGTATCTATTATTCTGATATTGTCAGAGAAGCATCAGGGAGCTATAGGAAACAAGTTAATTCCAAGTTTTCATCTGATACAGAAGAGAAAATTATTGGTGAAATTATTAAATATTTAGACGATGAGTTATAAGAAAGGAATAAAATGGGAAGATTTAATAGAGCATTACTCAATTTACTATGTTTTGGGATTTTCTTTAGTACAATAGTCATTATGTTCATTTTCAAGGCTGGAAATGACCTATCTAATATCTATGATAGATTAGAGAAAGAGAAACAAGAGCAGATAGTGAAAAACCCTAATCCACAAGATCGTGAAATTGTTGGAAAAACTGATGATGGTGAATACTTACAATTCATCTTGTGGGATGAATACAACCAAAAAGAACACAAAATACACGTTCACCCCAGTGACTATGATATTTATAAAATAGGGGATATCTATTATACTGATAAAAACACAATTCATTAAAATCAAGGAGAAACTAAAAATGAAAAACACTAAAAAACGTAAGATTATTTTTAAGTAGGAAGCCACCAAACCCTCGAGAGGAGATGGAAACGGTCTTACAAATCTCATAAAAGCTGTACAAGTTCCAACTCCAGTAAATGATTCAAATAAGGAAGTTCCTCACAAGGTGGAAGGTCTTCAAGAGCAACTCCGTCAATTGTAAAAAGAAAATGCAAAATTGAAGGAAAAAGCAGCGGCTGCAGCAGCAGGCGATGTCTTCAAGAATGTTCAAGAAGCAAACGGACACCGTTACATTGCCAGCCAAGTTTCTGTATCAGATGCAGGTGCTCTTCGTACCTTTGCGGATAACTGGAAACAAAAAGATTACTCTGATGTGCTTGTTCTTGTCGCAGCCATCGGTGACAAGGTCAATGTCCTTGTAGCCAGCAAGACAAAAGATGTTCATGCAGGTAATGTGATCAAAGAATTGGCTCCAATCGTCGATGGACGTGGTGGTGGTAAACCAGACATGGCCATGGCAGGAGGAAGCAACCAAGCGAAAATCCAAGAATTGTTGGATGCTGTAGCAGGTAAATTGTAATAATCGGAGAGGTTGGATGTTTGTCCAACCTCTTTTTTCAAAAAAAAGCAGATCCAATTAGAAAAAGATTGCAACAAAAAAACCTTTCCGTCTGGAAAGGTTTCAGATTGAAGATAAAGTCTTCTAAAAAACTTTCCTTAGGTGAGTACGGACGTCAGCGAACTTCAAAGAAGTTCCATGACTTAGTTTTGGACCTAAGGTTCCAAAACTCCCGAGTGCTAGAAACATGATTGTTTCTAGCACTTTTCTCACGGCGGAAAGTTTTTAATCTTCAAAAAATAAAAGTCACTTTTTGAAAATCATCTATCTGTTTTATGTAAAACAATAGGTTGTCTATATTTAAAAACCTTTCCATCTGGAAAGGTTTTTGTCTTATAGGCCGTAGTTGTAATCGTCATCCTGCATGGCTTCTACTTCACCGAGAAGGTAACCATTTCCGACTTGAGAGAAGAAGTCGTGGTTAGAGGTACCGGTTGAGATTCCGTTCATGACGATTGGGTTAACGTCATCTGCTGAGTCTGGGAAAAGTGGATCTTGTCCTAAGTTCATGAGAGCTTTATTGGCGTTGTAACGAAGGAAGGTCTTGACTTCCTCAGTCCAGCCCACACCATCATAGAGGCTCTCTGTGTAGCCTTCTTCATTTTCGTAGAGGGTGTAGAGCAGATCATACATCCACTCTTTGAGTTTTTCTTGTTCTTCTTCTGGTAATTCGTTAAATCCAAGTTGGAACTTGTAGCCGATATAGGTTCCGTGAACTGATTCGTCCCGAATGATCAACTTGATGATCTCAGCTACGTTGGCCAATTTGTTGTTTCCAAGATAGTAGAGAGGTGTGAAGAAACCAGAGTAGAAGAGGAAGGTTTCAAGGAAAACGCTGGCGACTTTCTTTTCAAGAGGGGTCCCATTGAGATAGATTTCGTTGATGATTTCTGCCTTCTTTTGAAGGAAAGGATTGGTGTTGGTCCATTCGAAAATCTCTTCGATTTCTGACTTAGTATTCAAAGTAGAAAAGATAGAAGAGTATGACTTAGCATGGACAGATTCCATAAATTGGATGTTGTTAAAGACAGCTTCTTCATGGGGAGTACGAATATCCGCACGAAGAGCCTGAACACCTGTTTCAGATTGCATGGTATCTAGAAGGGTTAATCCCCCAAAGACTTTACCAACTAGGTCTTTTTCTTTATTAGACAACTTTCTCCAGTCATCCAAGTCGTTTGACAAAGGGATACGTGTATCCAACCAGAATTGCTCTGTCAGTTTTTCCCAGGTCGATTTATCGATGACATCTTCGATCGCATTCCAGTTAATGGCTTTGTAGTATGTTTCCATTTGCATCACTTTCTTTTTCTATTCATTCAATCGTTACTATTCTACCATAAATTGATAGAATACCGCACAAAAAGTCGGCGAACCGACTTTTGATAGCTATCTAGGATAGCGGATTAGATGACACAGCTTTCACATTGGTTGGCGCCAACTTCTCCACCATCATCTGTAAAGGTACGGACGTAGTAGATAGACTTGATACCCTTGTTAAAGGCGTAGTTCCGAAGGATAGACAAGTCACGAGTGGTTTGTTTGTTTTCCGTTTTCCATTCGTAAAGACCCTTTGGAATATCGCTGCGCATAAAGAGAGTCAGTGAAAGACCTTGGTCTACATGCTCAGTTGCAGCAGCATAGACATCGATGACTTTTCGCATATCCATGTCGTAGGCAGAAGTGTAGTAAGGAATCGTTTCCGTTGACAATCCTGCTGCAGGGTAGTAGATTTTACCGATTTTTTTCTCTTGGCGTTCTTCAATCCGTTGTGTAATTGGGTGGATAGAAGCAGATACGTCATTGATGTAGCTGATAGATCCATTTGGTGCCACAGCCAAGCGGTTTTGGTGGTAAAGACCATCTGCCTTGACTTTATCACGAAGTTCAGCCCAGTCTTCTGCACTAGGAATGAAAATGTCCTTAAAGAGTTCTTTGACGCGATCAGATTTTGGTACAAATTCTCCAGTCATGTACTTATCAAAGTATCTACCGTTGGCATAATCAGATTTTTCAAAATTGTGGAAGGTAACACCACGTTCGCGCGCAATGTTATTTGATTCTACGAGAGTCCAGTAGTTCATGAGCATGAAGTAGATACTTGTGAACTCAACAGACTCAGGTGATCCGTATTCAATCAATTGTTGCGCAAGGTAGCTGTGAAGTCCCATTGCTCCAAGTCCGAACGAATGCGCCAGTTTATTTCCGTGGTCAATGGTTGGAACGGCCACGATATGAGAACTATCGGTAACGAAGGTTAAAGCACGAACCATGGCACGAATCGAACGTCCAAAATCAGGTGAAGTCATCATGTTAACTACGTTGGTTGAACCAAGGTTACATGAGACGTCTGTTCCCATTTGGACAAATTCTTGGGCATCGTTGATCAAGCTTGGTTCTTGAACTTGGAGGATCTCTGAACACAAGTTACTCATGATGATTTTTCCATCAACTGGGTTGGCCCGGTTAGCAGTATCGATGTTGACTACATATGGATAGCCAGATTCTTGTTGCAATTTAGAAATTTCAGTTTCCAAATCACGTGCCTTAATTTTTGTCTTGCGGATGTTTGGATTAGCAACCAACTCATCGTATTTTTCAGTGATGTCGATGTAGTTGAATGGTACTCCGTATTCACGTTCCACAGAGTATGGGCTGAAGAGGTACATTTCTTCATTTTTACGAGCCAACTCGTAGAACTTGTCTGGCACGACGACCCCAAGTGAGAGAGTCTTCACCCGAACTTTTTCATCAGCATTTTCTTTCTTAGTTGAAAGGAAGGCGATGATGTCTGGGTGGAAGACGTTGAGGTAAACCACCCCAGCCCCTTGGCGTTGTCCCAATTGGTTAGAGTAAGAGAAGCTATCTTCGAAGAGTTTCATAACTGGAACCACTCCAGAAGCGGCTCCTTCATACCCTTTGATTGGTGCTCCAGCTTCACGAAGGTTGCTGAGGGAAATCCCAACCCCACCACCGATACGTGAAAGTTGAAGGGCAGAGTTGATGGAACGTCCGATCGCATTCATATCATCGGTTACTTGGATCAAGAAACATGAAACCAATTCTCCACGGCGGGCACGTCCAGCGTTTAAGAAAGAAGGAGTAGCTGGTTGGTAGCGTTGGTGGATAATTTCGTTTGCGATGTCTCGCGCGATAGCTTCATTTCCATCTGCAAAATAGAGAGCATTGAAGAAGACACGGTCTTCCATGCTTTCAAGATAGTATTCTCCATCATTTGTTTTCAAAGCGTATTGGTTATAGAATTTGTAGGCCGCCATGAAGGACTTGAATTGGAAGTTTTGGTCTTTGATAAATTGGGCCAATTCCTCTAAAAATTCAGGACGGTATTTCTCGATAAAAGCTCTCTCAATGTAATTGTGCTCGAGAAGGTACTGAATCTTGTCTGTAATCGAGTCAAAGGCTTTAGTATTTGGTACAACATTTTCTTTAAAGAATGCATCCAAAGCTTCTTTATCCTTATGAAGCATGATTTGGCCGTTTACTGGACGGTTGATTTCATTGTTAAGACGAAAATACGTCACATCTTCAAGAGATTTTAATCCCATAATAATCCTTTTCTAGTTCAAAAAAATGAAGAGGAGAAGTCCTCTCTTCCCAAGTAAAAAGTCTAGTGTTAGGTTGCTAACGCTAGACCCTATTTAAGCAAAATACTGTGTTTATTATGAAAGTTTCTTCAACTTAGCTGGTTGAAAACCAGAAAATACTTCATCCGGTGTTTGAATAACTGGAGCAGCATTGAAGCCAAGGTTCTTAACATGCTCTACAAATTCTGGCTGTTCGTCTAAGTTAATTTCGCGGTATTCCACATGATTGCTATCGAGGAATCGCTTGGTCATTTTGCATTGAACACAATTATTTTTTGAATAAATGGTTACCATTTCTTTTCCGTTCTCCTATCGAAATATAAATCTGTAAACAGTATAAACAAAATCCAGCAACTTGTCAACAAAATAAAACTAAATATTGTGCAAAGAGATGAAATGGAGTTTTCAAAGCACAATATATTGTGGTGAGTGAAAAGTGTGAAAATCGAAGAAATGGGATAGGAATAGGCTTTAAAGCATCTTTAATTAGTTATAATTTTTTGGTGAATCAATATCCTGTGGTTCAAGAGCTTCTTTTCATTGAAAGCGGAGGAAAATGTTACTTATAATATAGTAGAAAATTGAAAAGATATTTTCTCTGTTCTTCAGGTGCTTCTTAAAATGTATCTAAATTGGGATTTTTCGCAGTCTTTTTCTGTAAGTCAGTGATAAAAATCTTGAAAAAAATTTCAAAAGATGATATAATACCAAATTGTAAGGGTTATCAAAAGGTAACTCAAAAACTATTTTTAAAAAGGAGAGTCAAACTATGGCTTCTAAAGATTTCCACATCGTGGCAGAAACAGGTATCCACGCACGTCCAGCAACTTTGTTGGTTCAAACTGCTAGCAAATTTGCTTCAGATATTACTCTTGAATACAAAGGTAAATCAGTTAACTTGAAATCAATCATGGGTGTTATGAGCCTTGGTGTTGGTCAAGGAGCAGACGTTGTAATCTCTGCAGAAGGTGCTGACGCTGATGATGCTATCGCAGCTATCTCAGAAACAATGACTAAAGAAGGATTGGCTTAAAAATATGACAAAAATGCTAAAAGGAATTGCAGCATCTGACGGTGTTGCCGTTGCTAAGGCATATTTGCTCATTCAACCAGACTTATCATTTGAGACTGTTTCAGTCGAAGATACAAGTGCAGAAGAAGCTCGTTTGGATGCAGCTCTTGAAGCTTCACAAAACGAGCTTTCTCTTATTCGGGAGAATGCAGTAGCAAGCCTTGGTGAAGAAGCAGCGCAAGTTTTTGATGCGCATATGATGGTTCTTGCTGACCCTGAAATGATTGGTCAGATCAAAGAAACAATTCGTACGAAAAAAATCAATGCAGAAGCTGGCTTGAAAGAAGTCACTGACATGTTCATTGCGATCTTTGAAGGAATGGAAGACAATCCTTACATGCAAGAACGTGCAGCAGATATTCGTGACGTTACCAAACGTGTCCTTGCCAACTTGCTTGGTAAAAAATTGCCAAACCCTGCTTCTATTAATGAAGAAGCAATCGTGGTTGCACATGACTTGACTCCATCTGATACAGCACAGTTGAACAAAAAGTATGTAAAAGCTTTTGTTACGAATATCGGTGGACGTACCAGTCACTCAGCTATCATGGCTCGTACACTTGAAATTGCAGCTGTTCTTGGTACAAATAACATCACAGAACTTGTCAAAGATGGCGATGTTTTGGCTGTATCAGGGATCACTGGTGAAGTAGTGATCAACCCTACTGAAGAACAAATTGCAGAGTTCAAAGCAGCTGGTGAAGCTTATGCTAAACAAAAAGCTGAATGGGCTCTCCTTAAAGATGCGAAAACAGTGACTGCTGATGGAAAACACTTCGAGTTGGCTGCCAACATCGGTACACCTAAAGACGTTGAAGGTGTGAACGATAATGGAGCAGAAGCAGTTGGTCTTTACCGTACAGAATTCTTGTACATGGATTCTCAAGACTTCCCAACGGAAGATGACCAATACGAAGCTTACAAAGCTGTTCTTGAAGGTATGAACGGTAAACCTGTGGTTGTTCGTACAATGGATATCGGTGGGGATAAAGAACTTCCTTACTTCGACCTTCCTAAAGAAATGAACCCATTCTTAGGTTTCCGTGCTTTGCGTATCTCAATCTCTGAAACGGGTAACCAAATGTTCCGTACACAATTGCGTGCTTTGCTTCGTGCATCTGTTCACGGTAAATTGCGGATCATGTTCCCAATGGTTGCCTTGTTGACTGAGTTCCGTACTGCTAAAGGTATTCTTGAAGAAGAAAAAGCTAAATTGGTTGCTGAAGGTGTTGCCGTTGCAGACGATATCCAAGTAGGGATCATGATTGAAATCCCAGCTGCAGCTATGCTTGCGGATCAATTTGCTAAAGAAGTTGATTTCTTCTCAATTGGTACTAACGACTTAATCCAATACACAATGGCTGCTGACCGTATGAACGAGCAAGTTTCATACCTTTACCAACCATATAACCCATCTATCCTTCGTTTGATCAACAATGTGATCAAAGCGGCGCATGCTGAAGGCAAATGGGCTGGTATGTGTGGTGAAATGGCCGGTGACCAAACTGCTGTTCCACTTCTTGTCGGAATGGGCTTGGATGAGTTCTCTATGTCAGCGACATCTGTCCTTCGTACACGTAGCTTGATGAAGAAACTCGACACAGCTAAAATGCAAGAATACGCTAACCGTGCTCTTACTGAATGTTCAACAATGGAAGAAGTTCTTGAACTTTCAAAAGAATACGTGAACGTAGACTAAGAATTCAACAAGACTAAGACAAATCTGTCTTAGTCTTTTTTTACATTGTTCATAAAAATGTTCATTTTATTCGTAATAAACTAGTTAGTAATAAAAATAGTGATTTAAATGTTCGGTTTTTGTTTGATTTCCCTCGTATATATAGTATAATCGTAAGTAAGATAAGGAGGATGACCAAGGAAGGATCGAAAAGGTTCGGGAAAGAAAATGGAAAAACTTTTCCTGATAATTTTACATGATTTTACAGGAATCAACTTGAAAATTAAGTGATTTTATAGTAGAATAATATCAAATAGAAAACGCTTTCAAAAATAAAGAGGTGAGTATATGGATAGAAGCACAGACTTATGGACATTTGGAAGAGGGGATAATTTCCATCTTCAAGAGTACTTAGGAGCTCACAAGGAAACAAGGGGAGAACAAGAAGGCTTTACCTTCCGTGTTTGGGCTCCCAATGCTCAGGCGGTGGATCTGATTGGTGATTTCACTGATTGGGAAGCTCGTAAAATTCCAATGGTTCGTAATGAAGGAGGCGTCTGGGAAGTCTTCTGTTCCGATGCAAAAGAGGGAGATATATACAAGTATTTGGTGACTCGACAAAATGGCCATCAGGTGCAAAAAATCGATCCTCTAGCGTTATGGATGGAAAAGAGACCCAATACAGGTTCTATTATTAAGACGATTCCAGAGAAAAACTGGAAAGATGGTCTTTGGAGAGCACGCCGCAAAAAACTTGGTTTTAAGGAACGACCCGTTAATATTTACGAGGTTCATGCAGGATCGTGGAAACGTAATGAGGATCACAGTTCCTATACCTTCAAACAACTAAAAGAAGAATTAATTCCATATTTGGTGGAGATGAACTACACCCACGTGGAATTTATGCCAGTGATGGCCCATCCATTGGGCTTGAGTTGGGGCTATCAGCTCATGGGATATTTTGCACTCGAGCAGACTTATGGTAGTCCAGAAGAGTTTCAAGACTTCGTGGAAGAATGCCACCTCAACAATATCGGAGTGATCGTGGATTGGGTACCAGGACATTTCATTATCAATGATGATGCCTTGGCTTATTATGATGGAACACCAACCTTTGAATACCAGGATGAACATCGTGCCCATAACTACGGATGGGGAGCCTTGAACTTCGATTTAGGGAAGAATCAAGTCCAGTCATTCTTGATTTCTAGTTTGAAGTTTTGGATTGATACCTATCATTTAGATGGGATTCGGGTCGATGCTGTGAGCAATATGCTCTATCTTGACTACGATAGTGGTCCATGGACACCAAATATTGATGGTGGAAACCTCAACTACGAAGGCGTTCATTTCCTTAGACGTTTGAATGCGATTATCAAGAACGAACACCCAGATGTCATGATGATTGCAGAAGAAAGTTCTGCTGGTCAAAAGATCACGGGTCCTGAAGAAGAAGGTGGACTTGGCTTTGACTATAAATGGAATATGGGTTGGATGAATGATATCCTTCGATTCTATGAAGAAGATCCCGTCTACCGGAAATTTGACTTTAACCTGGTAACTTTTAGTTTCATGTATGCATTTTCTGAAAACTTCTTACTACCATTTTCACACGATGAAGTGGTGCATGGTAAGAAGAGTTTGATGCATAAGATGTGGGGAGATCGTTACAATCAATTTGCTGGACTCCGTAACCTCTTGACCTATCAGATTTGCCATCCAGGTAAGAAATTACTCTTTATGGGTTCAGAATTTGGTCAATTTTTGGAATGGAAGTCAGAAGAGCAACTGGAATGGGGCAATCTAGAGGATGAAATGAATGCTAAGATGCGTCGTTTCACTTCTCAGCTCAATCATTTCTACAAAGAACACAAGGAATTGTGGGAGATTGATGATAGCTTTGATGGCTTAGAGATTATTGATGCAGATAACCGGGATCAGAGCGTCTTGTCTATGGTTCGGAAAAATCGTAAAGGCGATCTTCTGGTGTGTGTTTTCAATATGGCACCAGTGGAACGCAAGGACTTTACGATTGGTGTGCCTGTATCAGCGGTCTATGAAGAAATTTGGAATACAGAATTAGAAGAATGGGGAGGTGTCTGGAAAGAGCACAATCCGACAGTTCAGTCTCAAGATGGACTGTGGAAGGATTATGAACAAACTTTGACCTTTACTTTGCCGGCTTTAGGGGCTAGTATTTGGAAGGTAAAACGCAAGGTGCGTAAGACAAAATCTAAAACATCAGATAAGAAATGACGATCGGTTGACTCTATGGGAGTCCAAGCTTTAAAAAGAGGAAGTAGTCAATGAAGAATGAAATGCTCGCTTTAATTCTTGCCGGTGGGCAAGGAACACGTCTTGGAAAATTAACCAAAAACATCGCAAAACCTGCGGTTCAATTTGGTGGGCGCTATCGGATTATCGATTTTGCGCTATCAAACTGCGCCAACTCAGGAATTCACAATGTTGGTGTGATTACACAGTACCAGCCACTTGCCCTTAACAGCCATATTGGGAATGGTTCCAGCTGGGGCTTGGATGGAATCAATACGGGTGTGTCTATTCTCCAACCTTATTCAGCTAGTGAAGGAAATCGTTGGTTTGAAGGAACTAGCCATGCCATCCTCCAAAACATCGACTATATCGACAGCATCAATCCGGAATATGTCTTGATATTATCTGGGGACCACATCTATAAGATGGATTACGATGATATGCTTCAAGCGCACAAGGATAATAATGCAAGCTTAACTGTTGCCGTCCTAGATGTACCTTTGAAGGAAGCAAGCCGTTTTGGAATCATGAATACAGATGCCAATAATCGGATTGTCGAATTTGAAGAAAAACCAGCTGAACCAAAATCTACCAAGGCTTCCATGGGGATTTACATCTTTGACTGGGCTCGTCTCCGCAATATGTTGGTTGCTGCTGAAAAGAGTGATATCGATATGTCAGACTTCGGTAAAAATGTCATTCCAACTTATCTAGAATCAGGCGAAAGTGTTTATGCTTATGAATTCAATGGTTATTGGAAAGACGTTGGTACGATTGAGTCTCTTTGGGAAGCCAATATGGAATATATCGATCCAAATAATGCCTTGGATAGTCGCGATCGTCACTGGAAAATCTATTCACGCAACCTCATTTCTCCACCGAACTTCTTTGGGGAACATGGCCACGTCGAAGATTCTCTTGTCGTCGACGGTTGTTCGGTAGACGGTACAGTCAAACACTCCATCTTATCAACAGAAGCTCAAGTTCGTGAAGGAGCAGTTGTCGAAGATGCTGTCGTGATGAGCAATGCCATTATCGGTAAAGGAGCTGTCGTGAAACGCGCGATTATCGGAGAAGGCGCAGTCATTGCAGAAGGTGTCGTGATTGATGGAACAGAGGAAGTACAAGTTGTCGGTTACAATGAAAAAGTGGGGGTAGCAACAGATGAAGATTGATAAATATTCAGCCATTTTAGGAAATACAGTTGGGTATCATGATATGTCCACTTTGACCAGCCATCGTCCGGTAGCATCCCTACCGTTTGATGGGAAATACCGCTTAATCGACTTCCCATTGTCTAGTCTTGCAAATGCTGGTATTCGTAGTGTTTTTGGGATTTTCCAACAAGAAAATATTAGTTCGGTCTTTGACCATATTCGTTCAGGTCGTGAGTGGGGCTTGTCTACTTTATTGAGCCACTATTACCTCGGAATCTATAATACTCCAGTTGAAAATACAACGGTAGGACCAGAATACTACCAACAATTATTAACCTATTTGAAACGGTCTGGTTCTAATCAAACAGTTGCTTTGAACTGTGATGTATTAATGAATATTGACCTCAATCAGATTTTCCACCTTCATAATACCATTGATCGTCCGATTACAGTGGTTTATAAAAAGTTGCATCTGCAAAACATTTCTGAAGTGAATGCTGTCTTGGAAATTGATGAAACAGACCATGTTACAGAGCAAAAACTTTTTGATGGTCAGAATCCTGATGAAGTCTACAATATGTCAACAGATGTCTTTATTGTAGATACTCCTTGGTTGATTGAAAAAATTGAAGAAGAAGCCAAGAAAGAATACCCACAAAAATTGCGCTATATCTTGCGTGATTTGGCGGTGGAATACAATGCTTTTGCCTTTGAATATACAGGTTACTTAGCCAATATTCATTCAGTTGAATCATACTACCATGCAAACTTGGATATGTTGGAAAACCAAAAATTCATGAAGCTCTTTTCACCAAACCAAAAGGTGTATACGAAAGTGAAGAATGAAGAACCAACGTATTATTCCAAGACTTCACATATTAAAACGTCTCAATTTGCTTCGGGTAGTATTGTAGAAGGAACCGTTGAACGTTCCATTGTTTCACGTCGGGTACGCCTTTATGAAGGTTCAGAAGTACGCAGTAGCCTTCTCTTCCCTGGTGTTGTGATTCATGAAAATGCAATCGTCGAACATGCCATTCTGGATAAGGGTGTTGAAGTGGCTGCTGGTGTGACGATTCGTGGGACAGAAGAAGCACCTGTCGTGGTTAAAAAAGGAACGATTGTTACAGAGGATATTGTCTAATGAAACTATTATTTGTTGCAGCTGAAGGAGCACCGTTTTCTAAAACAGGTGGTTTGGGAGACGTTATTGGCGCTCTTCCTAAATCCTTAGCGAAAAGTGGTCATGATGTGCGCGTGATCCTCCCTTACTATGATATGGTAGAGGCTAAGTTTGGAGATCAAATCGAAGATGTCTTGCACTTTGAGACCAAGGTTGGCTGGAGAAGTCAATATGTTGGTGTGAAACGCATTGTGCGCGATGGAGTCACCTTTTACTTTATTGATAACCAACATTATTTCTTTAGAGGTCATGTGTATGGTGACTTCGATGATGGCGAACGCTTTGCCTTCTTCCAGCTCGCGGCCTTAGAAACGATGGAACGAGTTGACTTCATTCCAGATGTTCTTCATGCCCATGATTACCATACGGCGATGATTCCTTTCTTGCTGAAGGAAAAATACCGTTGGATTCAAGCTTATCATGGAATTAAGACAGTATTGACCATCCATAATTTGGAATTCCAAGGTCAGTTCGACCCAGGAATGTTGTGGGATCTTTTCGGAGTTGGATTTGAACGCTATGCAGATGGAACACTTCGATGGAATGATTGCCTGAACTGGATGAAAGCCGGCATTCTATATGCTGACCGTGTGACAACTGTTTCTCCTAGCTATGCGCATGAGATTATGACTGCTGAATATGGTTGTGGCTTGGATCAGATCCTTCGGATGGAGTCTGGCAAGGTGACCGGAATTGTTAACGGGATTGATGCAGATCTGTATAATCCTGAAACGGATCCACTCTTGACGTATCACTTCAGTCTCTCAGATCTTTCAGGTAAAGCAGCTAGTAAACGAGCTCTTCAAGAACGTGTCGGTCTACCTGTTCGCGATGATGTTCCTTTGTTTGGGATCGTCTCTCGTTTGACACGTCAAAAAGGCTTTGACGTGGTGGTAGAAGAGTTGCATCAACTCTTGCAAAAGGATATTCAGATTGTCTTGCTCGGTACAGGAGATCCTGGATTTGAAAATGCCTTTGCTTGGTTTGGTCAAGCCTACCCAGATAAACTTTCAGCGAATATCACATTTGATGTCCAATTGGCCCAAGAAATCTATGCAGCGTCGGATGTCTTCTTGATGCCAAGCCGTTTTGAACCGTGTGGTCTTTCTCAAATGATGGCCATGCGTTATGGAACCCTTCCTTTAGTGCATGAAGTCGGCGGACTTCGAGATACGGTCCAACCGTATAATGCTGTTGATGGAAGTGGAACAGGCTTTAGTTTCAATAATTTGTCTGGCTATTGGTTTAACTGGGCAGTTGATGAAGCCTTGGCTGTCTACTACAATGACAAACAGGCTTGGTATGGTCTCCAAGAGCAAGCTATGACGCGTGACTTCTCATGGGATACGGCTAGTCAACGATACAATGATTTGTACCAATCCTTATAAATAGATCTATAATACAAACGCCTTTCGAGGCGTTTTTTGTGTTGCTTTCTTCCTATAAAGAAAACGGTTTATTTTTTTGAGTTTTAGAGCTTGCTAAAATAGAAGAAAAAAGATAAGATAGGTAAAGGTAAAAAATCACGGGAAGGTTCTTATTTCTGGAAAGGATCCCATCCTCTCTAAAAATAATCAGGTCCCTGCTCGAGGGTTAAATATTACTATATAGGAATTTTAGGATGAAAAAAGCGAAACAAACGTTTGAAAAAATGACCAAATATTCGATTCGGAAATTAACTGTCGGTGTTGGTCCGGTGGCCATTGGAGCCTTTTTATTAGGAGGAAGCTTGTTAGGAGCTCGTCCTGTCCAAGCTGATCAGATGACTCTACCTGCTCATGTTCACTTAGGATATGTGACAGAAGAAGAGCTGACTGCTGAAGAAAAAGCACAGGTGATTCATGCAATCCCTGAAGAGTATCAAAATGAAGATACTTTCTATCTCGTCTATAAGAAGAAGGAAGCAATTCAGTCGGTTCTTCCTCAAACAGGAAGTCAGGAAGTCGCCCTTTTTGGGCTAAGTCTAGCCACAGCTTCCTTTGCGGTCCTCTTACTCTCTAAAAAGCACCGGAAGAAGGTCATGGGCGTCCTTTTGATTGGAGCCATGGGACAAAGTCTTCTACTTCCAGTTGAAGTCGCAGCCCTACAAAATCAAGTTTTGCGCGCCTATAATCAGGATCTTGCGATCGCATCGAGCAAAGATCTTGCAAATGGCGTGATTCAAATTGACGGTTATGACTATATTGGTTATCTGCGCTACCCGTCAGTCCAAAAGACGAGCTTACGAGAGCCAAAGGCTATGCAGGAAACGAAACCTTCTGTAGAAGGAACGATCAAAACAAGTACAGGTATTCCACAAGTGGAAGCACAAGCTCGTGTGACCCCAGAAGTCTCTCCAGCCTTTCCTCAAGTTGAAAAACCAAGCCTGGAAGTCTCTACTGAGCCTGTGCCATTTGAAACTGTCAAACAAGCTGATCCTACATTACCTAAAGGGCAAACCAAGGTGCTGACTGCTGGTCAAAATGGGGAGCGGACCCTATTGACAGAAGTGAGTGTGGTAGATGGACAAGAAGTTCGCAGAGTCGTTGAAAGCAAGGTCACTAAAGAACCAGTTTCACAAATTCTTGCTGTTGGGACAAAAGAAGATGCCCAACCAACCCCTCAACCCAATCCTTCTCCAGTTGTAACGGCTAAGGGGACACAAGAAGAAGGTCATGTCGGTGAAGCTCCTGTTCAACCGGAGAAGCCAACCTATACAGGTGTGGTGGAAGATAAAGGAACACAGGAAGAAGGCCATATCGGCGAAGCTCCTGTTCAACCAGAGAACCCAGCCTATACAGGTGTGGTGGAAGCTAAGGGAACACAGGAAGAAGGCCATGTCGGCGAAGCTCCTGTTCAACCGGAGAACCCAACCTATACAGGTGTAGTAGAATCCAAGGGAACACAGGAAGAAGGCCATGTCGGCGAAGCCCCTGTTCAACCAGAGAACCCAGCCTATACAGGTGTGGTGGAAGCTAAAGGGACACAAGAAGAAGGCCATGTCGGCGAAGCCCCTATTCAACCGGAGAACCCAACCTATCAAGTAACGGAAGGGACGGTAACAGAGACAGAAACGGTAATCCTTCCATATGAAACAGAGTATGTAACGGACGCCAATCGTTACACCGATGAAGAAAGCCTCCTTCAGAAAGGCGAGGCTGGTAGCCAGGAGATTCGTCGAGTTTATAAGACGGTCAATGGTGAGAAGATTGGCGAGCCTCTCAGTACGACCACTGAAACGGTAAAAGCTCCTGTGACAGAAAAAATTAGTCGTGGGACTAAGGCGATTGAAGGCCAAACAGAGGATGTTTCGTTTGAAGAAATTCCATTTAAGACGGTAACCGAACAAGATGTTACCTTGCTAAAAGGAACCGAAAGGGTTTCTCAAGTCGGTAAAAATGGGAAGAAAAAAATCACCAAGGTCTATAAGACCATTAAAGGTGTCAAAACAACGGATGCTCCTACAATTTCTGAAGAAGTAGTAGAACAAGCCCAAGATCAGATCATTCAACAAGGGACCAAAGAACTTGATAAGCCTACCTTAACTTTGACCCAGGTCGATAAGGAAGAATTGAAGCGCAGTGCTAAAGCTACTTATCATTTGGATAAACCAGACGGTGTGACCATCAAGTCCATCCAGGCTGTATTGAAGAAGGGTGATCAAGTGGTGAAAACCCTGACCCTTTCAGAGACGGACTTGGCAGCTGCTTTAGCGGACTTGGACTACTACAAGGATTATACGCTCGCAACGACCATGGTGTATGACCGTGGAAATGGGGATGAAGAAGAAGTTCTCAAGGAAAAACCACTGAGAATTGATCTTAAAAAAGTTGAAATCAAAAACATCAAGGAAACCAGTCTGATTAGCGTGGATGACCAAGGTCTTGAGACCGATAGCAGCCTCTTGTCTGAAACACCATCAGATGTGAAGCCTTACTACTTAAAGGTCACTACCTATGATAATAAGGTTACAAAACTAGCCGTTGATAAAATTGAAGAAGTAACGGTAGATGGCGTGACCCTCTACAAAGTAACAGCCAAAGCTCCTGATCTCATTCAACGGACTGCGGACAACCAGTTTAGTGAGGACTATGTCCACTATATTGCAAAACCCAAAGCTCATGAAGGGGATGTCTACTACAATTTCAACGAACTTGTAAAAGCTATGCAAGCCAATCCGACTGGTACCTTTAAACTGGGTAGCAATATGAATGCGACTAATGTCCAGCCAGTAGGGAAATCCTATGTGACCAATGCCTTCAAGGGAATTTTGGAAAGTACGAATGGAAATAAATTTGCCATCCATAACATTACAAGACCATTATTTGGGAACATCGAAGGTGGCTCGGTTAAGAATCTCTTGCTTGAAAATGTCAATATTGACCTACCTGGGACAGATCGAGTAGCCCCAATAGCAGGTGTTATCAAAAATAATGCAACTGTCGAGAATGTTAAAGTAACAGGAAGTGTTGTTGGGAACAATGACGTAGCAGGGATCGTCAATAAAATTGATGGCAGTGGGAAAGTAAGTAATGTCGCCTTTATCGGGAAACTGCACGCTGCTGGGAACAAAGGTGGCTATCTAGCGGGTGTTGTTGGTGAGAACTGGAAGGGTGTCGTAGAAAAAGCTTACGTTGATGCTGAAATCACTGGGAATAAAGCCAAAGCTGCAGGTTTGGCTTATTCCTCTCAAAATGGTGGAAATAACCACACAGTAGGTAAAGAAGGGGTTCTCAGAAATTCAGTTGCTAAAGGTTCAATTGAACTGAAAGAAGCTGTTCAATCTGGTGGGTTACTGGGGACCAACTGGGCCTTGGGTGCTATTGAAGACAACATCACCATGATGAAAGTCAAAACTGGTGAGATGGTCTTCGGACACTCGGATATCGACGCAGATGATTATTTCACCTATTCAAGAACCAAGCGCAATTACAGTGTGGAAGGCGTGAGTGAAGGGAAGAAAACCTTTAACAACTCCCGTAAAATCCCTAGCATCTCGCTGGCAGAAGCTGAGCAGAAGATTGAAGCAATGGGAATCACTGCTGATAAATTCACCAGCAGGAAACCAATTGAAGATACGCTCAATCACCTTGTTAGCAAAGACGATCAATACAAGGCTATCACTGCTTACGATGCGACTCGTGAGCTAGCTTACCGCAATATTGCTAAATTGCAACCATTCTACAACAAAGAATGGATTGTCGACCAAGGGAATAAATTGGCTGCAACGAGTCCTCTCTTGACCAAGGAAGTCTTGTCTGTGACTGCTATGAAGGGCAATGATTTTGTTACTGAACTAGCTGATGCTGATCACATCCTGATCCATTATGCCGATAAGACAAAAGATATCTTTAGCATTTCACCGAAAGAGTCTAAAGTCAAACAAGTCAAAGAGTACAGTGTGGCGGAGCTCGGTGAAGTGGTCTATACGCCAAATATGGTGGACAAAGACCGGAGCGATCTCATTGGTGCGATCGTTGAAAAATTAAGCCCTGTCGAATTACAATCAGATCCAATCTACACACATCTTGGTCGAACAGGTCCTAACAAAGTCAATGCCATTAAGAACCTTTACCTTGAAGAAAGCTTCCAAGCAGTCAAGGATAATCTGACTCACTTTGTCAAACAACTAGTTGAAAACCAAGATCATCAATTAAATACAGATGAGGCTGCCAAACGGGCCCTTATCAAGAAAGTTGATGACAACAAGGCCGCTGTTCTTCTTGGTTTGTCATACCTCAATCGCTATTATGGAGTGAAGTTCGATGATGTCAATCTCAAACAGCTCATGTTGTTCAAGCCAGATTTCTATGGGAAGAATGTTGATGTCTTAGACCGCTTGATTGAAATTGGTTCAAAAGAAGACTACATCAAAGGGACTCGTACCCACGATGCCTTCCGAGAAGTCGTGGCTAAATCGACTCTTTCTGGGAACCTAAATGACTTCTTGAAGTACAATATGGAGCTCTTCACAAAAGAGACAGACTTGAATGATTGGTTCATTAAAGCAACCAAAGACAATGTCTATATTGTGGAGCCTGAGACGACCAATCCAGCTTTCGCATCTGCTAAGCATAGAGCCTATGAGGGCTTAAACAATGATGTTCACGGTAAAATGATCTTGCCACTCTTGAACTTAAAAGATGCCCATATGTTCTTGATTTCAACATACAATACCATGGCTTATAGTTCCTTCGAGAAATATGGTAAGAACACGGAAGCAGAGCGGAATGCCTTCAAAGCGGAAATTGACAAGGTGGCGAAAGGGCAACAAAATTATCTCGATTTCTGGTCACGTCTAGCAACGGATAAGGTTCGCAATCAACTCTTGAAGAGCAATAATATGGTGCCGACCCCTGTCCTTGATAACCAAAACTACAAGGGCATTAGTACAGACCGTTACGGCCATACCAACAGTGGCAAAGATGTCGCTCCAATCCGTGAATTGTATGGTCCAACCGATCGTTACCATGCGACAGATTGGCGCATGGGAGCTGT
Organism: Streptococcus parasanguinis CC87K; assembly: GCF_000507765.1. Lineage (GTDB taxonomy): Bacteria > Bacillota > Bacilli > Lactobacillales > Streptococcaceae > Streptococcus > Streptococcus parasanguinis_J. The sequence continues at coordinate 225,345 of NZ_KI669401.1, forward strand.
GGCGCGAATTTACGGAAACCCATATAAAGACGACTCTGTTTTCTTCATGGTGACCGATATGATCAGTGACTTTGGGGTCTCTGCCTTTACCCACGAAACAACGCACGTCAATGACCGCATGGTATACTTAGGTGGTTGGAGACACCGAGAAGGAACCGATATCGAAGCCTTTGCCCAAGGCATGTTACAAACGCCATCCGTATCCAATCCAAATGGGGAATACAAGGCCTTAGGTATCAACATGGCCTATGAACGTCCAAATGATGGGAACCAATGGTACAATACCAATCCAAATGATTTGAAGTCACGTGACGAAATTGATCGGTATATGAAAGGCTATAACGACACCCTCATGCTTCTGGATTACCTAGAAGGAGAAGCTGTCCTCAACAAAGGCAGTCAAGACTTGAACAATGCATGGTTCAAGAAGGTTGATAAACAATACCGAGGGGCTAACACCAAGAATCAATTTGATAAGGTACGTCCTTTGAGCGATGAGGAAAAAGCGATCACCTTACATTCAGTAGATGATCTCATCACCAACAACTTCATGACCAATCGTAGTCCTGGAAATGGAGTCTATAATCCATCTGACTTTGGCTCCGCCTATGTGACGGTACCGATGATGACAGGGATCTATGGTGGAAACACCAGTGAAGGGGCTCCTGGAGCCATGTCCTTCAAACACAATACCTTCAGACTCTGGGGTTACTATGGCTATGAAAAAGGCTTCTTAGGCTATGCTTCAAACAAGTATAAACAAGAATCCAAACAAGCAGGTCATGCGACTCTAGGGGATGATTACATCATTCAAAAGATTTCTGATGGGAAATTCAGTACCCTTGAAGACTGGAAGAAAGCCTACTTCAATGAAGTGGTAACCAGTGCCAAAAATGGACTTCAGGCTATTGAAGTGGATGGGACTACTTATAGCTCTTATGAGGACTTAAAACAAGCCTTTGCAACTGCGGTTGAAAAAGATCAGGCCAGTTTGAAGAATGGTTCTGTCAAATTTGACAATACCCTTGCCTTGAAAGAAAAAATCTTTAAGAAATTACTGCAACAAACAGACAGTTTCAAAACGTCTATCTTTAAATAATCGAATTCTCTCATCTGCTGAGCAGGTGAGAGTTTTTTAGAAGAAAAAATGAATAGAGGTGGACAAAGCGACTAAAAATTAAAAGAAATCAATCGTAGATAGGAAAAATTATCATATTAAAAAAATAACGTAATTTCACTAAAACGCTTACTTTTATAGGAAATATTTGACTATTATATCTTTTAGGAGTAAACTAAGGAAGTAAAATTTATAAAAGGAGAATTCATCATGAATTTAACATTTTTAGGTCTTTGTTTAGCCTGTTTTGGTGTATCACTGGCAGAAGGTTTGATGATGAGTAGCTTATTGAAATCTGCGTCTCGTCAACCAGAAATTATCGGTCAATTGCGTAGCCTCTTGATTCTTGGTGTTGCCTTTGTCGAAGGTACTTTCTTCGTAACCTTGGTTATGGCCTTTATTATCAAATAGACGCTTCTATTTTAGAAAAGGAGGTGTCAAACCTTGGAAGAAAGTATCAATCCAACGATTACTCTTGGACCTGTATCTTTTAATTTGACCCTACTTGCTATGACCCTGATTTCTGTTTTCGCCGTTTTTGGCTTCATTTATTGGGCCAGTCGAAAAATGTCGATCCGACCAAAAGGCAAACAAAATGTGCTGGAATACGCATATGACTTTGTCGTAGGCTTTACAAAAGGAAATATTGGGGAACATTACATAAAGGACTATTCCTTGTTCTTGTTTGTTCTTTTCCTCTTTCTTTTAGTAGCCAATAACATTGGATTGATGGCTAAAATCGAAACGACCAATGGTTACAATTTGTGGACATCACCAACCGCTAACCTGGGTTATGACTTTGCCTTTTCATTTTTGATCACCTTAATCGCCCATGTAGAAGGAATTCGCAGACGTGGTGTGAAGGAATATTTAAAGGCTTTTGTGACACCCGGATTTATGACCCCCATGAATATTTTGGAAGAATTCACGAATTTTGCCTCCTTGGCCCTTCGGATCTTCGGAAATATCTTTGCGGGTGAGGTACTAGCAAGCTTGCTTGTGACTTTGTCGCATCAAGCTGTTTATTGGTATCCATTTGCCTTTATTGGAAGCATGGCGTGGACAGCGTTTTCGATTTTCATTTCATGTATCCAAGCCTATGTGTTTACCATGTTGTCATCAATTTATATTGGTAAGAAAATTAATGGCGAAGAGTAAGTAGAGGAGGAGTAGAAGAATGCATGTATCAATGAGTGAAATTATTGGTAACTTTATTCTCATTGCTGGTTCCTTCCTATTATTAATCTTTTTAATAAAGAAATTTGCATGGAACAATATCAATGGAATTTTAGAAGCGCGTGCCAAAAAGATTACAGATGATATTGATGGAGCAGAATCAGCTCGTCAAAAAGCTGAGGAACTAGCAAGTAAACGTGAAGAAGAGTTGGCAGGTAGCCGCAAAGAAGCTGCGTCTATCGTCGAAAATGCAAAGGAAACTGCAGAAAAGAATAAATCTCAGATCCTTTCAGAAGCCACTCAAGAAGCAGTACGTTTGAAAGAAAAAGCGCAACAAGAAATTGCGCATAACAAAGAAGAAGCATTGAACAGTATCAAAGGTGATGTGGCAGATCTCACTGTCAATCTTGCCAGCAAATTGTTGAGCCAACAGCTGGATGCTGAAGGTCAACGCCAACTGATCGATCGCTATCTTGATGAATTAGGAGAAGCCTAATGGACAAAAAGCAACTGATGGTGATTGAGAAATATACCCAGCCTTTTGTTCAATTGGTCTTTGAAAAAGGAGAACAAGACCTAGTCTTTGAAAAATTGACTCAAATCAAGGGTATTTTTGAAGAGACTGGACTTGCTAACTTCTTAGCTCATATCGGTGTAGAGGATGAAGAGAAAGCAAAAAGTCTAAGACTTTTTCAACCCTCTGATTCACAATTACTCGACCATTTGATTGAAGTGGTTATTCTCAATCATCGTGAAGCCTTATTTTATGACATTGTAACGATTTGTTTGGATCAGATTCAACTGTTGAGCAACGCATTTGTCGTCACTGTTACGACAGTTGCTGGTTTGGATCCTGTTCAAGAGCAAAAGCTAGTACCCATTATCGAAAGAAAATTTGGGATTCAAGTTCGCTCGATCCAACAAAAGATCGATCCAGATTTAATTGGTGGCTTTGTCGTGACAGCCAATCATAAAACGTTGGATACCAGTCTCAAACACCAATTGCAAGTTATAAAATCTAAATTGAAATAGAAAGTGGTGTGAATTTTGGCGATTAACGCACAAGAAATCAGCGCTTTAATTAAGCAACAAATTGAAAATTTCAAGCCAAACTTTGACGTCACTGAGACAGGTGTTGTAACCTACATTGGTGACGGGATTGCCCGCGCTCATGGGCTTGAAAATGCCATGAGTGGTGAGTTGTTAATCTTTGAAAATGGCTCATACGGGATGGCCCAAAACTTAGAAACAACGGATGTCGGAATCATCATCTTGGGTGATTTCACGGATATTCGTGAAGGAGACTCTGTCCGTCGTACAGGTAAAATCATGGAAGTCCCTGCAGGGGATGCCTTGATTGGTCGTGTTGTCAACCCACTTGGCCAACCAGTAGATGGTTTGGGTGAGATTGTGACAGATAAATTCCGTCCAGTTGAAACACCAGCTCCTGGTGTTATGCAACGGAAATCTGTCTCAGAACCCCTACAAACTGGTTTGAAAGCCATTGATGCCCTTGTTCCAATTGGACGCGGTCAACGGGAATTGATCATCGGGGACCGTCAAACAGGGAAAACTTCGATTGCCATCGATACCATTTTGAACCAAAAGGGTCAAGACATGATCTGTATCTATGTGGCGATTGGTCAAAAAGAATCAACAGTTCGTACGCAAGTAGAAACTCTCCGTAAATACGGAGCTATGGATTATACGATTGTGGTAACCGCTTCGGCTTCTCAACCGTCTCCATTGCTTTATTTGGCACCTTATGCTGGGGTTGCCATGGCAGAAGAGTTCATGTATAACGGTAAACATGTTTTGATCGTCTATGATGATTTGTCAAAACAAGCCGTAGCTTACCGTGAATTGTCCCTTCTTCTTCGTCGTCCACCAGGACGTGAAGCCTTCCCAGGGGATGTCTTCTATCTCCACAGCCGTTTGTTGGAACGTTCTGCGAAAGTTTCGGATGAATTGGGTGGGGGTTCTATTACAGCTCTTCCAATCATTGAAACCCAAGCAGGGGACATCTCCGCTTATATCGCAACCAATGTGATTTCGATCACAGACGGACAAATCTTCTTGCAAGATAGTTTGTTTAATGCCGGTATTCGTCCAGCCATTGATGCCGGATCTTCTGTTTCCCGGGTTGGTGGATCTGCTCAAATCAAGGCTATGAAGAAGGTTGCGGGTACCCTTCGTATCGACCTCGCTTCCTACCGTGAATTGGAAGCCTTCACGAAATTTGGTAGTGACTTGGATGCTGCGACTCAAGCGAAATTGAACCGTGGTCGCCGAACAGTTGAAGTCTTGAAACAACCTGTTCATGAACCATTGACGGTTGAAAAACAAGTCGTGATCTTGTATGCCTTGACTCATGGTTTCTTAGATAGTGTTCCAGTAGACGACATTCTTCGTTTCCAAGAAGAGTTGTTTGATTACTTCGAAGCACATTATCATCAAATCTTTGAGACGATTCGTTCGACACATGATCTTCCAGCAGAAGAAGAACTGGATGCAGCCCTTACTGAATTTGTCAACCAGTCAAATTTCAAATAGAAATAGGAGTGGAAGATGGCAGTTTCATTAAATGATATTAAAAATAAAATTGCATCCACAAAAAACACCAGTCAAATCACCAATGCCATGCAGATGGTGTCCGCTGCCAAACTTGGTAAATCTGAGCAGGCAGCCAAGGATTTTCAGGTTTATGCTGCTAAGGTTCGTAAGCTCTTAACAGACTTGCTCCATGGACATGAAACAGAAAATACCAAGTCCCATCCGATGTTGGTGAGTCGCCCGGTAAAAAAGACAGCTTATATCGTGATTACATCCGATCGTGGTTTGGTTGGAGGTTACAATGCCTCCATCCTTAAAACCATGATGGAAATGAAGGCAGAATACCATCCAACTGGAGATGACTTTGAAGTGATCTGTATTGGAAGCGTCGGTGCGGATTTCTTCCGTGCCCGTGGGATTCAGCCGGTTTATGAATTGCGTGGTTTGCCTGATCAGCCTAGCTTTAAGGAAGTTCGCAAGATCATTTCGAAAACAGTCCAAATGTATCAGGAAGGCTTGTTTGATGAGTTGTACGTCTGTTACAACCACCACGTCAACAGTTTGACGAGTCAAATGCGGGTGGAACAAATGCTTCCAATTATTGATTTGGACCCAAATGAAGCGGATGAGGACTATGTATTGAATCTAGAATTGGAATCTAGTCGAGATGCCATTTTGGATCAATTGCTTCCTCAATTTGCTGAAAGCATGATCTATGGTGCCATTATTGATGCTAAAACAGCTGAAAATGCTGCTGGGATGATGGCCATGCAAACTGCAACAGACAATGCCAAGAAAGTCATTGATGAATTAACGATTCAATACAACCGTGCTCGTCAAGCAGCGATTACACAAGAAATTACCGAAATCGTTGCGGGTGCTAGCGCCCTTGAATAGTTGTCGGATACAATTTTAAATACAAAAACAGATGCTTGAAAGAGAACTTTTGAGCAGTAGAAATTACTTAGAATAGGAGAATGACATGAGTTTAGGCAAAATTTCTCAGGTCGTAGGTCCCGTCGTAGACGTTGCCTTTTCCGTTGGAGATAAACTTCCTGAGATCAATAATGCGCTTGTAGTCTATAAAAATGACCAACAAAAATCAAAAGTCGTTCTTGAAGTAGCTTTGGAACTTGGTGATGGGGTCGTACGGACCATCGCCATGGAATCAACCGATGGTTTAACCCGTGGAATGGAAGTCTTGGACACAGGTCGTCCAATCTCTGTTCCTGTCGGAAAAGAAACCTTGGGACGTGTCTTCAATGTTCTTGGAGATACCATTGACTTGGATCAACCTTTTGCTGAGGATGCTCCTCGTGACTCCATCCACAAAAAAGCTCCATCCTTTGACGAGCTCTCTACTTCAGAAGAAATTCTTGAAACAGGGATCAAGGTCATTGACCTCTTAGCCCCTTATTTGAAAGGTGGGAAGGTCGGACTCTTCGGTGGTGCCGGAGTTGGGAAGACTGTCTTGATTCAAGAATTAATCCATAATATTGCCCAAGAACACGGTGGTATTTCTGTATTTACCGGTGTTGGGGAACGGACACGTGAAGGGAATGACCTTTACTGGGAAATGAAAGAATCTGGCGTTATTGAAAAAACAGCCATGGTCTTTGGACAAATGAATGAGCCACCTGGAGCACGGATGCGTGTTGCTTTGACTGGTTTGACCATTGCGGAATACTTCCGTGATGTCGAAGGTCAGGACGTTCTCTTGTTTATCGACAATATCTTCCGTTTCACCCAAGCCGGATCTGAAGTATCAGCCCTTTTGGGACGGATGCCTTCAGCCGTTGGTTACCAACCTACTTTGGCAACTGAAATGGGGCAATTGCAAGAACGGATTACGTCAACCAAGAAAGGTTCTGTTACATCCATCCAAGCCATCTATGTGCCAGCCGATGACTATACAGACCCAGCGCCAGCAACCGCCTTTGCCCACTTGGATTCAACAACCAACTTGGAACGTAAATTGGTACAATTGGGGATCTACCCTGCGGTGGACCCATTGGCATCAAGCTCACGTGCCCTTTCTCCAGAAATCGTAGGAGAAGAACACTATGCAGTAGCATCTGAGGTCAAACGTGTCCTTCAGCGTTACCATGAATTGCAAGATATCATTGCGATCTTGGGGATGGATGAATTGTCTGACGAAGAAAAGACCTTGGTTGCTCGTGCTCGCCGGATCCAATTCTTCTTGTCACAAAACTTCAACGTTGCGGAACAATTTACCGGTCAACCTGGTTCATACGTACCTGTTGCAGAAACTGTTCGTGGTTTTAAAGAAATCTTGGACGGAAAATATGACCATCTTCCTGAAGATGCCTTCCGTGGTGTTGGATCGATCGAAGATGTGATTGCCAAAGCTGAAAAAATGGGATTCTAAGAAGAGGTGAAAGATGAGTCAAATGAACGTCCAAATCGTTACACCGGATGGACTGGTTTATGATCATCATGCCGCATTTGTATCTGTCAAGACAATTGATGGTGAATTAGGGATTTTACCTCATCATATCAATACCATTGCGGTTTTGGCTGTAGACCAAGTAAAGGTTCGTCGTGTCGACGATGACAAACATATTGATTGGATTGCAGTCAATGGGGGGATTATCGAAGTAGCTGATAATGTCATTACCATTGTTGCCGATTCTGCCGAACGTGCTCGAGATATCGACATTAGTCGTGCAGAACGTGCCAAACTGCGAGCTGAAAAAGCGATTGAAGAAGCCAAAGATCAGCATTCGGTTGATATGGAACGTCGTGCTAAAATTGCTCTTCAACGCGCCATTAACCGGATTAATGTCGGAAATCGTTTATAACATATTAAAAAATAAGGTAGAGGTCTTGTCCTCGCCTTATTTTTGTTGAGTGAGAATCAAAAGAAGAAAGTGAGAATCAAATATGGTATAATAGCTGTATGATCCAAATGATTTTTAACTTTTCAAGCCATTTATTGTTTATCTTTTTTGCCTATTACCTATTGTTGAACCTAGTTCAATGGGAAAAGTTTTTAAAAGTAAGTACTGAAAATGCTGTTAAAATCCGTTTTTTGATCTTGATGCTCAGCATTGGAATCGGCTATCTAGCCAGCTCATTTTTTATCAGCGTGTATGAGATGAGTCGGCAGATTTTTATTGGCCAATTCTAGCCACATTTTATCAAAAATATGGTATGATAGAAGTCGTGACTTTAAGAAATTGGAGAACAATCCCGTATGGAAAAAATAATCGTTAATGGTGGAAATAATCGACTAGTTGGAACTGTCAAAATCGAAGGAGCAAAAAACGCTGTCCTTCCGCTTCTTGCTGCAACAGTCCTTGCAAGTGAGGGCGTGACGACCTTAAAAAACGTCCCTGTTTTATCAGATGTCTTCACAATGAACAATGTCGTTCGTGGCTTGAATGCACAAGTGACCTTCAATGAAGAAGAAAATACGGTTGTCGTAGATGCGCAAGAAAAATTATCAGAGGAAGCGCCTTATAAGTATGTGAGCAAGATGCGGGCCTCTATCGTTGTCTTAGGTCCTGTCTTGGCACGCAATGGCCATGCTAAAGTTTCCATGCCTGGAGGCTGTACGATCGGTAGTCGTCCAATAGACCTCCATCTCAAGGGTCTGGAAGCCATGGGGGCTGAAATTACACAAACGGCCGGCTATATTGAAGCGAAAGCAGATCGTCTCAAGGGAGCACATATCTATATGGACTTCCCATCAGTAGGGGCGACACAAAATATTATGATGGCCGCAACCTTGGCTGATGGAGTCACCGTGATTGAAAATGCTGCGCGGGAACCTGAGATTGTCGACCTAGCTCTTTTGCTCAACAAAATGGGAGCTACTGTCAAGGGGGCAGGAACTGAGACCTTAACCATCGTCGGTGTGGAGAGCTTGCACGGGGCAGACCACAATGTTGTACAAGACCGCATCGAAGCTGGAACCTTTATGATTGGGGCAGCCATGACCGGTGGAGATGTCTTGATCGAAGATGCCATTTGGGAACACAATCGTCCGCTGCTGTCTAAGATGCAGGAGATGGGCGTGACGGTAACCGAAGAAGAAAATGGAATTCGGATTCAATCGGATATCAGTAAGCTCCGTCCAGTGACCGTTAAAACTCTTCCGTACCCAGGATTCCCAACTGATATGCAGGCTCAATTTACAGCCTTGATGGCCATGGCTAAAGGTGAGTCCACCATGATTGAAACCGTCTTTGAGAATCGCTTCCAGCACTTAGAAGAGATGCGTCGAATGGGCGTTCACTCAGATATTATGCGGGATACAGCTCGTATCGTAGGTGGTGAAAGTTTCCAAGGTGCAGAGGTTATGTCGACCGATTTGCGCGCGAGTGCAACGCTTGTCTTGATGGGCTTAGTGGCAGAAGGAGAAACAAAGGTCAGCAAATTAAGTCACTTAGATCGTGGTTATTATCAATTCCATGAGAAATTGGTGGCACTTGGTGCAGACGTGAAACGTGTAGAGGAAGAAGACGATGAAAACTAATCTTCGCTATGTTGGAAAACAGCTAGGAATTGTCCTCCTGTTGGCTGTGATTGGAATCATCATTTTTGCAGTTGGTTTGGTCATTGGCTATGGAGTGATTGGAGATGGAAAAAATCCATGGTCCATTCTCTCTCCGGATACTTGGTCAGAGATCATTGGAAAGCTAACAGGCAAATAAGCTTTTAACTAAAATTGAGTAAAAAGGAGAGCAGCGAATCGAGTCAATGACCCATCTAGCGCTGCTCTTTTTTGGAGAGAGATATGGCAAAACAAACAGTAAGCAAACGAACCAAACAAACCCTAGCAGGTTTTGTGGTGGCAACGGCCCTAGCTATTGGGGGCTATTATTTTAATCAACCGGCGGTAAAAGAAGCGACGGATCAGGTTGTTTCGGTGGTAACTAGTAGCCAGCAAGAAACACCTAGTAAAGAGTTAGCTAGCTCTGTACTAACGAAATCTGCCCGTTCACAATTGGGGAATGACTTGGAATGGAATGGTGCTGGAGCCTTTGTAGTTAAGGGGAATCGCACAGATCTGGATGCTAGTGTGGCCAGTCAACCCTATGCCGATAACAAGACAAAAGAAGTGAATGGAAAGACCGTACCGACGGTTGCGAACGCTATTATGACCAAGGCGACTCGCCAGTACAGAGATCGAGATGCAACAGGTAGTGGCCTAACCGATTGGAAACCAGCAGGTTGGCATCAGGTCCATAATCTGTCCGGTGAGTATGACCATGCTGTGGATCGGGGCCATCTATTGGGCTACGCCTTGATCGGTAATCTCAAAGGTTTTGATGCTTCGACTAGCAATCCCAAAAATATCGCTGTGCAAACGGCGTGGTCCAATCAAGCCAATGATCCTCATTCCACTGGTCAAAACTACTACGAGACCCTGTTACGAAAAGCATTGGATAAGAACAAACGGATCCGCTATCGAGTAACCTTGATCTATAACCAGCCAGAAGATTTGATTCCATTAGGTTCTCAGATCGAAGCCAAATCGAGTGATGGAACCCTTGAATTCAATGTCTTTGTTCCCAATGTTCAAAGTGGGATTAGTCTGGATTACCAGACAGGAAAAGTAACCGTTCATCAATAAGCTGGAAAGCGGATGTGCTTAAGCCTTTTTTAAGTATGGTGCGATATAATTGTGTACCTTCTTTAAGAGAAAGGAGAATATATGAGAACCATTTTTCGGTTTTTCAGAGGAATCCTTCGCATGGCTTGGAGTCTTTTTTGGGGATTTTTCTGGACCATTGCCATCAGTTTTCTCGTTCTAGTGGGGATCATCTATTTCACAGATTCTCCTAGTTCTGGTATGGATGGAGTTGGCCGAGCTGCCCAAAAGGTTGTCTATCAAGTCGGCAATTTATTTGGTGATCAGGGTTTTGCATCGCGCTTCGGGATGACACCTAGCTCACAGACCACGCAGACGGACAATCATGAGCATAGTGGCGCTCGCTGGGAAAAAGCGGAAGCTACGGTCTATTTGGATCCCAATATCAATCAAACCTTTATAAAAGCTTATCGGGATGCTATTGAGGCTTGGAACCAAACAGGCGCCTTTACCTTCAAGCTGGTTACAAATGAAAAAGAGGCTAATGTGGTCTTGACGGAAATGGATAACGCATCGGTTTCTGCTGCAGGAGAGACTGCCTCTCAGACCAACCTCTTAACCAACCGCTTCACCCACATCACAGTTCGTCTCAATCGCCATTATCTTTTAAACTATGTCTATAACTATAGTTATGATCGGATTGTCAATACAGCTGAGCATGAGCTAGGCCATGCGATAGGGCTGGACCACACTGATGGAGAATCGGTCATGCAACCGGCTGGTTCCTTTTACAGTATTCAGGATACAGATGTGGAAGCAGTCAGACAATTATACAAGGAAGAATAAGTTTTAAAATACTTTCTAAAAGTTCTGAGCCTCAAGGGGCTCAGGATTTTTTTGATGGCTCGTCTTTCCTTGTTTAATCTGGAAAAAGATAGTAAAATAGGGACATGATTATTTTACAAGCCAACAAAATTGAACGCTCTTTTGCAGGGGAGGTTCTTTTTGATAATATCAGCCTGCAAGTGGATGAACGGGACCGGATTGCCCTGGTTGGAAAGAACGGAGCCGGTAAGTCAACACTCTTAAAAATCTTGGTGGGGGAAGAAGAACCAACTTCAGGTGAAATCAATAAAAAGCGGGATCTTTCTCTCTCCTATCTGGCCCAGGATAGTCGATTTGAGTCGTCCAATACCATCTACGATGAGATGCTCCATGTCTTTGAAGACCTCCGTAAAACGGAGAAAACTTTGCGGCAGATGGAGCTTGAGATGGGTGAAAAAACTGGGGCTGACCTAGAAAAACTCATGCAGGACTATGACCGTCTATCGGAAGAATTCCGTCAGGCAGGTGGCTTCACCTATGAAGCAGATATCCGCGCGATTTTAAACGGCTTCAAGTTCGATGAGTCCATGTGGCAGATGAAGATTGAAGAGCTGTCTGGTGGGCAAAATACCCGTCTAGCTCTGGCCAAGATGCTCTTAGAAAAACCAAATCTCTTGGTACTGGACGAGCCAACCAACCACTTGGATATTGAGACCATCGCCTGGTTGGAAAATTACTTGGTTAATTATAGCGGAGCTCTTCTCATTGTCAGCCACGACCGGTATTTCCTAGACAAGGTCGCCACCATTACACTGGACTTGACCAAGCATTCCTTGGATCGCTATGTCGGCAATTACTCCAGCTTTGTCGAGCAAAAAGAACAAAAATTGCTGACCGAAGCCAAAAACTACGAGAAGCAACAAAAAGAAATAGCAGCTCTGGAAGACTTTGTTAATCGCAATTTGGTGCGGGCTTCGACTACCAAGCGGGCTCAGTCTCGGCGTAAGCAGTTGGAAAAAATGGAGCGTCTAGACAAGCCGGAAGCTGGGACCAAGTCTGCCCATATGACCTTCCATTCCGATAAGACATCTGGAAATGTCGTCCTGACAGTAGAAGAGGCAGCCGTCGGCTATGACGATCAAATCCTCTCAGAGCCTATTAATTTGGATATCCGCAAGATGAATGCAGTCGCCATTGTGGGACCAAATGGGATCGGGAAATCTACTCTTATCAAGTCCATCGTCGGGCAGATTCCTTTTATCAAGGGTGAAGCTCGTTTTGGAGCCAATGTCGAGGTGGGCTACTATGACCAGACCCAAAGTAAACTAACGCCTCACAACAGTGTCTTGGATGAGCTCTGGAATGATTTTAAACTGACGCCAGAAGTGGAAATTCGCAATCGCCTGGGAGCCTTTCTTTTCTCTGGGGATGATGTCAAGAAAACCGTCGGCATGCTGTCGGGTGGAGAGCGGGCCCGCTTGCTTCTAGCTAAGCTGTCCATGGAAAATAACAATTTTTTGATTCTCGACGAGCCGACCAACCACTTGGACATCGATAGCAAGGAAGTGCTAGAAAATGCCTTGATTGATTTTGACGGCACCCTGCTCTTTGTCAGCCACGACCGTTACTTTATCAATCGGGTGGCCACACAAGTTTTGGAACTGTCAGAAGAGGGCTCAACTCTTTACCTAGGCGACTATGACTATTATCTGGAGAAAAAAGCTGAGTTAGAAGCCCTTGCTGCAGCGCAAGCAGAAGCTATGCCTGTTTCTTCGACCGAAGAAGTCACCAGCAATGATTATCACTTGCAGAAACAAAACCAGAAGGAACTCCGTAAAATCACCCGTCGCATTGAGCAATTGGAAGCAGAGATGGAAGAGCTGGATCAAAAAATCCAAGCCATCACCGAAACCATGCATAGCACCAACGATGCAGCTGACTTGGTACAACTCCAGAGCGAGCTGGACCAACTAACTGTCCAGCAGGAAGCGGTTATGGAAGAGTGGGCAGAACTGTCAGAGCAGGTGGAATAGATGGAAGATCTTGGAAAAGTTTTTCGTGAATTTCGAATCAGTAAGAATTACTCGTTAAAAGAAGCTGCAGGAGAGGCCTGCTCGACCTCCCAATTATCCCGTTTTGAATTGGGGGAGTCGGATTTGGCTGCTTCGCGCTTCTTTGACATTTTGGACAATATCCATGTGACGATTGAGAATTTTATGGATAAGGCCAGAAATTTTCAACACCATGAGCATGTCGCTTTGATGGCTCAGATTATTCCGCTTTACTACTCAAATGATATTGCAGGTTTTCAAAAGCTTCAAGAAGAGGAACTTGAAAAAGCCAAACATTCCACCAATCCTCTCTATTTTGAGCTGAACTGGATCCTGCTACAAGGCCTGATTTGCCAGAGAGATGCTAGTTATACCATGAAGCAGCGTGATCTAAACAAGGTGGCGGATTACCTCTTTCAAACGGAAGAGTGGACCATGTATGAATTGATCCTCTTTGGCAATCTCTACAGCTTTTATGAGGTGGACTATGTCACACGGCTTGGGAGAGAAGTGATGGAGCGTGAAGATTTCTACAAAGAAATTGGTCGCCATCGAAAACTGGTCTTGATTCTGGCTCTGAATTGCTACCAACATTGTTTAGAACACTGTTCTTTTGAAAACGCCAGCTATTTTGAAGCCTATGTAGAAAAGATTATCGGGAAGAGCATCAAGCTCTACGAACGCAATGTCTTTCATTATCTTAAGGGATTTTCTCTGTATCAGAAGGGGCAAACTGAAGAAGGCCGGCAGCAAATGCAGGAAGCCATGCATATTTTTGACGTGCTAGGACTGCCGGAGCAGGTGGCCTATTATCAAGAACACTTTTATAAATTTGTAAAAAATGAATGTTCTAAATAGGACAGTGATAAAGGAGATTTTATGAACCGACATGCGGTCCAATTAATTAGTCGTGGAGCTATTAACAAAATTGGAAATATGCTCTATGACTATGGAAATAGTGTCTGGCTGGCTTCGATGGGGACTATAGGAAAGACGGTATTAGGGATCTATCAAATTTCTGAGTTAGTGACAGGGATTCTCGTGAATCCTTTTGGAGGAGTGATTTCAGACCGTTTTTCTCGTCGCAAGATTTTGATGACGACCGACCTGGTTTGTGGACTCCTTTGTTTGGCGATTTCTTTTATCACAAATGATAGCTTGATGATTGCGGCTCTTATTTTTGCCAATATTGTTCAGGCCATTGCCTTTGGTTTTTCTCGACCTGCCAATAAAGCCATTATTACCGAGGTAGTAGAGAAAGACGAGATTGTGACCTATAACGCCCACTTGGAGTTAGTCTTACAGGTTGTTAGTGTCTGTTCACCTGTTTTTTCTTTCCTAGTTCTACAATTTGCCAGTCTTCATATGACCCTCTTATTAGATGCACTGACCTTTTTCATTGCTTTTGTCCTAGTGGCTTTCCTTCCGAAAGAAGAAGCTAAGGTTCAAGAGAGGAAACAGTTTACCGGGAAAGATATTTTTTCTGATATCAAGGATGGGTTAGACTATATCTGGCATCAGAAAGAGATTTTCTTTCTCTTATTAGTGGCTTCTAGCGTCAATTTCTTTTTTGCGGCTTTTGAGTTTTTACTTCCCTTCTCGAATCGTCTATACGGGGTTAAAGGAGCTTATGCGACTATTTTAACGCTGGGAGCTATTGGATCTATTCTAGGAGCGCTTGTTGCTAATAAAATGAAATCAAGTATGAAAATTCTCCTGTTTTTACTGATCATGGCAGGGGTCGGAGTGTTCATAATGGGCTTGCCCCTTCCGCCTTATCTTTCCTTTTCAGGAAATCTGGTCTGTGAATTCTTTGTGACCATTTTCGACATCCACGTTTTTACCCAAGTACAAACCAAGGTGGAAGATGATTATCTGGGGAGAGTCTTGAGCACAATTTATACCTTGGCTGTTCTCTTTATGCCCATCGCCAAAGGGTTGATGACTTGGTTGCCAAGCGTCCGTATGGAAACATTTCTCTTGATTGGAGCTGGGATTATTCTCTTTTCACTCTTGGCTCAGCTAGTAGCTAAGCAGCTTCAATCAAAAGAACAGTAGGGATCCTTTGATAAATTTGTAAACCATTATTTTTCCCAAATAGGGGACAAAATGAAAACCTCTTTCATGAACTGATACAATAGTTTCAGAAAATGAAGGAGGTTTTTTATGAATCGACATGCTATCCAGCTGATTGCTCGTGGGGCAATCAATAGAATGGGGAATATGCTCTATGATTACGGGAATAGTGTCTGGCTGGCCTCGATGGGGACTATAGGAAAGACGGTATTAGGGATTTATCAGATTTCTGAACTTGTCACCTCCATTCTAGTCAATCCATTTGGTGGCGTGATCTCAGACCGGTTTTCCCGTCGCAAGATTTTGATGACGACCGACTTGGTTTGTGGTCTCCTTTGTTTAGCGATTTCGTTTATCAGGAATGATCGTTGGATGATTGCGGCCTTGATTTTTGCCAATATTGTCCAGGCCATTGCCTTCGCTTTTTCTCGTACGGCCAATAAAGCCATTATCACAGAAGTTGTAGACAAGGACGAGATTGTGACCTATAATGCCCGCTTGGAGTTGATCTTACAAGTGGTCGGTGTTAGTTCTCCTGTGTTCTCTTTCCTTGTTTTACAATTTGCCAGTCTCCATGCAACCCTCTTACTGGATGCACTGACCTTTTTCATCGCCTTTGTTCTGGTCGCTTTCCTTCCGAAAGAAGAAGCCAAAGTTCAAGAGAAGAAAAAATTTACAGGAAAAGATATTTTTTCTGATATTAAGGATGGGTTACACTACATCTGGCATCAAAAAGAAATTTTCTTTCTCTTATTAGTAGCTTCCAGCGTCAATTTCTTTTTTGCAGCTTTTGAATTTTTACTTCCCTTTTCCAATCGCCTTTACGGGGTCAAAGGAGCCTATGCGACCATCTTAACCTTGGGCGCTATCGGCTCTATCATCGGAGCCTTGATCGCCAATAAATTTAAATCAAGCATGGAGATGCTTCTCTTCTTATTGATTTTAACAGGAGTAGGAGTCTTCATGATGGGCTTGCCCCTTCCGCATCTTCTTTCCTTTTCTGGAAATTTAGTTTGTGAACTCTTTATGACGATTTTTAATATCCACTTTTTTACCCAAGTGCAAACCAAGGTGGAAGGAGACTATCTGGGCAGGGTCTTAAGCACGATTTTTACCCTAGCCATTCTCTTTATGCCGGTAGCTAAAGGTTTGATGACCTGGTTACCAAGTGTTCGAGTAGAATCCTTTCTCCTGATAGGAGCTGGCGTCATTCTCTTTTCACTCCTAGCTCAAGTAGTCGCCAAGAAATTACAAGCAAAAGAAGGTACATCAGCATGAAAAAAGCACCGATCGGTGCTTTTTTAGTTGTTTTCTTTTTCTTCTGTCTTGATTTCTTTCTTTTCTTCTTCCAGTTGCTTTTGAGTGCTCTTGAGTTCTTTTTTTAGGGAGAAGCCCTTTGAAAAATTAACCAAGGTCATGACGAATGCACCCAAGAGGACACAGAGCAAGATCAGAATGATCAAGGGCAATTTAAATTGGACCAAGAGGAAATTTACGGTAACCGATTGCATGTTTGCAAGGGAAATACCAGCAATCAATAAAATTAAAAGTAATAAAGCAATGTAGTGTAGATTATTTTTGTTCATCATTATCTCCTTATTGTTCAGCAGGGGCCTTACTTTTCACATCAGCGTATTCTTCCGCTTTTTCTAGACTTAAAATATCATCATAAGTCGCTAAGACGATATCTTGTCCATATTTATTCTTTAGAGCTGTTGTCACCAAGCGATAGGCCAAATTGGCATTTCGGGACAAGATAGGACCGTGGAAGTAGCTGCCAAAGACGTTCTTGTAATGAACTCCTTCGCATCCATCTTCTTTGTTGTTCCCATTTCCATAGACGACCTTACCCAGCGGTTTTTCATCCTCAGCCAAGAAGGTCCGACCTTGGTGGTTCTCAAAACCATAGTAGGTCTCGTTGAACTCTTCATTATGGATTTTGATGTCGCCAATGTAGCGATTATTTTCTTGGTTGAGGGTATAGTGTCCCATAATACCAAGTCCCTCAATGCGCTTGCCAGAAGCTTCAATGTAGTATTGGCCTAGAAGTTGAAAGCCACCACAGATAGCCAGGACCACACCATCTTCATCAATGAAGCGTTCGATGTCTTCTTTTTTATCTGGTAGATCCTCGGATACAATAGTCTGTTCGTAGTCTTGGCCTCCACCGAAAAAGGCGATATCGTAGGCGTCTGGATCAAAGCGGTCTTTAAGAGAAACGATGTCCACCGTTACGCGAGCACCAAGCTTCTCCGCAACGTACTTGAGCATGAGGATATTCCCATTGTCCCCATAGGTATTCATTAAGTTGCCATAGAGATGGGCAATGCGCAGGCTGTAGGGATACTGTGCCTGATCAGAAGATTCTAGGGAAGTATAAGTCATTAGTGCATCTCCTTTTCAATCAGGTGTTCTTGGGCCAAAAGTTCACGGAATTCTAGCATGGCTGTATAGGTAGCTAAAATGTAAGCGTGAGGGGTTTCCTGTTGCTGGATGCGTTGGAAAACCTCTTTTAATTCAGCCATTTCTGTGATCTTTTCTGCAGGATAGCCAGTGACCCGAAGTCGCCGAGCAATCTCAGAGTGGCGCACCCCGCCAGCGTTGATCTCTGGAATGTCCATCTGAGTGATTTGCTCGAAGTCGGCATCCCAAATCCAGCTGGTATCAATCCCATCTGCATAATTCGCATTGAGGAGAACCGACAAGCTAAAGGGATAAGGGGCTAGTTTGATCATTTCAATGGCTTGGGTCGCACCAACCGGATTTTTAATCAGGACTAGGGTACATTCCTTATCCCCAATCTTAAAGGTTTCCTGGCGACCAAAGACAGCGCGACTGCGATCAAATCCTTGCTTAATCACTTCAGGTTGAACCCCAAAGAATCCAGCAACGGAAACAGCTGCTAAGGCATTATAGATGTTGTAGAGACCACCGATATTGATGTGGTAATCTTGCCCTTGGATCCGGAATTGGGAAGAGCGCTGGGTTAATGAGAGGAGATCCGATACGGCATAAGTCAGAGAAGGCCTGTGGAAACCACAGTGCTCACAGATATAATCCCCAAGATTAGCATAGGTATTGAGCTTGTACTGGAGGATGTTGTGGCAATGCGGACAGAGGATTCCTTCCGTATTGTAATGGGCTAGTTGTGGCTCTGATTTGTCAGTATCAAATCCATAATATTGGATCGGATTGGATAAGGTCTGACTATTAAAGAGCGGACTATCACCATTTAACAAGACTGTTGCAGTTGGGACCTTGTGAATAGCATCCAAAATCATTTGGTAGGTCGTATAGATCTCTCCATAGCGGTCCATCTGGTCCCGGAAAATATTAGTGACCACAAAAAGGCTGGGCTTAATATAATCACAAATCCGAGAGAGGCTGGCCTCGTCAATTTCAAGTACCGCAATCGGTCGATTTGCTTTCGAATGCTTAGCACGTAAGAAGGTCGTTGTAATCCCAGAGATCATATTGGCCCCACTTGGATTGGTCAAAATAGGTCCAAAAGCTTCTTGGAGAATACCTACTGTTAGCGCAGTGGTCAGGGTTTTTCCATTTGTCCCTGTAATCACAACAATCTCATAGTTTTTTGCCAGTTGACTGAGAATATCTTTATCAAATTTGAGGGCTACTTTACCTGGTAGGGTTGATCCCCGCCCCATCTTTTCTAGAATAGAGCCGGAAAGCTTTCCTGCCAGAAGGCCCAAGGTTGTATTTATCTTCATAAATCATATTTTATCATAAAAAGCATCAGAAGGTTACAGAAAAATCTGTTGAAACGTGTTATAATAAGATGATGTCTTTTAGAGAAGTGGTAGGTATGAGAATATGAATATTCAACAGTTTTCAAATCCACAATTTTGGACCAGTTTGTTCCCAAATTGGTGGAGTGTTATTATCAATATCATCGATATTGCCCTGGTGGCTTGGTTGCTGTATTTTTTGATCAAGGCCATCGTCGGGACCAAGATCATGATTTTGGTGCGTGGAGTTATTATCTTTTTCTTGGCTCAATTTTTAGCCAATTTTTTGGGTTTAACGACTATTTCTTGGCTGATCAATCAAGTGATTACCTATGGGGTTATCGCGCTGGTTGTGATTTTCTCCCCTGAAATTCGGATTGGCTTAGAGCGTTTAGGTCGGGCGACAGAATTTTTTACGACGAGTGAAGTCAGTCAGGAAGAGAAAATGGTACAGGCCTATGTCAAGGCAGTGGCTTATATGAGCCCACGTAAGATTGGTGCCTTGGTAGCTATTCAAGGGGCCAGAACCCTTCAGGAATACATTTCCACAGGGATTCCACTAGATGCGGAAATTTCAGGAGAATTGCTGATTAATATCTTCATTCCTAATACTCCTTTGCACGATGGAGCGGTCATTGTCCGCAATGATAAAATTGCCGTTTCTTGTGCCTACCTGCCCTTGACGGAAAATACCGGAATTTCAAAAGAGTTCGGAACGCGTCACCGCGCAGCCATTGGTTTGTCTGAAGTTTCGGATGCCTTTACCTTTGTGGTATCAGAAGAAACGGGCGGGATCTCTATGACCTATAATGGAACCTTCCGACACGATTTAACTTTAGAAGAGTTCGAGGCAGAATTGAGATCCTTCTTGGTTCCTGAAGAGAATAAAACGAGTAGTTGGAAAGAGCGTCTATTTGGGAGGGTGACAAAATGAGATCGAAAAAAGAATTTCTTTATGTTTTTGCCTCCGTCTTATTGTCCTTTATCTTGTTTATTAATGCGTCATCCTTTAATTTTCAAAATAATAGCAGCGCTAGACAAGTAAGTTCAGAGACCTACACCAATACCTTGACCAATATTCCGATTGATGCCAAGTACAATGACAAGACATACTTTGTCAGTGGGTTAACATCGGAAGTAACAGTCTTTCTAAAGGGTTCAAACCGGGTCGCTCTAGCAAGCGAAATGCAGCCGGGAACTCGGAAGTTTCGCGTGGTAGCGGATCTTCGTAAGGCCAAGGAAGGTACCGTTGAAGTGCCGTTGATTGTGGAAGATCTTCCGGCTGGTTTGACCGCAACCGTAGAGCCTCAGAAAGTTTCTGTAAAAATCGGGAAGAAAGCGAAAAAATCGTTTGCGGTCAGGGCTACGATCCCGGACAATCAAATTGTGGATGGAATAACGGTTTCGGATATTTCTCTTGAAACCACCAAGGTAGAAGTGACCAGCGATCAAGAAACCTTGAGTCGCATTGATCATGTCCAAGCGGTCTTCCCATCCAGTGAGATCATTAGTGGAAATTATAGCGGAACTATTTCCTTAAATGCAGTAGATGCCCAAGGAAATGTTCTACCAGGTTTGGTCAAGCCGAGTGAAACACGGATTCAAGTGACCACAAAGAGTAGCTCGTCTACGTCAAGCTCAAGCAGCTCGTCGTCGACCTCCTCCAGTTCAAGTAATTAGAAAGTAAAAAAGGTAATGAAGAATGGGTAAATATTTTGGGACGGACGGTGTCCGTGGAGAAGCAAATGTAGAATTAACGCCAGAATTGGCTTTTAAACTAGGCCGTTTCGGTGGCTATGTGTTGAGCCAACATGAAGAAGAAACACCCTTGGTATTTGTTGGACGTGATACGCGTATTTCTGGTGAAATGTTAGAGCATGCCTTAATTGCTGGCCTCTTATCTGTTGGAATTCGCGTCTACAAGTTGGGTGTGATTGCAACGCCAGGTGTTGCTTATCTAGTTCGTACGGAAAAAGCCAGTGCCGGAGTTATGATTTCTGCTAGCCACAATCCAGCCTTGGACAATGGCATCAAATTCTTTGGTGGTGATGGCTTCAAATTGGATGATGATCGCGAACTTGAAATTGAAGCCTTGCTTGATGCTGCTGAAGATACCCTTCCACGTCCAAGTGCCCAAGGTTTAGGAACGGTCATGGAATATCCAGAAGGCTTGCGTAAGTATCAAGAATTCCTTGTATCGACAGGTGTCCAACTCGAGGGCATGCACGTAGTCTTAGATACAGCAAATGGTGCAGCCTCTACTAGTGCCCGTCAAATCTTTGCAGATCTGGGAGCTCAATTGACCGTCATCGGTGAAAACCCAGATGGTTTGAACATCAATGATGGGGTTGGTTCTACTCACCCAGAGCATTTGCAAGAGAAAGTCAAAGAAGTAGGCGCAGCGATTGGTCTAGCCTTTGACGGAGACAGCGATCGCTTGATTGCAGTGGATGAAAATGGAGAGATCGTTGACGGGGATAAGATCATGTACATCATCGGTTCTTATCTTTCAAGCAAAGGCTTGCTCGAAAAAAATACGATCGTCACAACCGTCATGTCCAATCTCGGCTTCCACAAGGCATTAGATGCGAAGGGAATTCAAAAAGAAATCACAGCTGTTGGAGATCGTTATGTGGTCGAAGAGATGCGCAAGTCTGGTTACAACCTTGGTGGTGAACAATCCGGTCACGTCGTCATCATGGATTACAACACGACTGGTGATGGTCAATTAACAGGAGTTCAATTGACTAAAATCATGCAAGAAACCGGCAAGAAATTATCTGAATTGGCTGCTGAAGTAACCATTTATCCACAAAAACTCGTCAATATCCGGGTTGAAAATAGCATGAAAGATAAGGCGATGGAAGTACCTGCTATTCGTGAAATCATTGAAAAAATGGAAGCGGAGATGGCAGGAAATGGACGTATTTTGGTACGTCCAAGTGGAACTGAACCCCTCCTTCGAGTGATGGCAGAAGCACCAACCCATGAAGAAGTGGACTACTATGTAGATACCATTGCTGCAGTTGTTCAAGCAGAAATCGGACTTTAACCTTGTAAAAAACATGGCTCGCAAATAGGCGAGCAGAGGAGGTATATATGAAACAGGTTCGTCAAATTGTATGGGCACTTGCCTTAGTGCTAACGATTCTATTCACAGCTGGTTTGACTAAAACAATACATGCTGCAGAAGTCTCATCATATACACAGACAGCACGTCTAACGAAAGACGGTAACACGCTAACAAATGGGAGCAAGGTGTTGACAAATGAAAAATTGTCAGCAAGTATTTATTTAGCCTTTCCA
This sequence comes from Streptococcus parasanguinis CC87K, assembly GCF_000507765.1. Classification (GTDB taxonomy): domain Bacteria; phylum Bacillota; class Bacilli; order Lactobacillales; family Streptococcaceae; genus Streptococcus; species Streptococcus parasanguinis_J. Next base: position 247,755 of record NZ_KI669401.1, read on the forward strand.
GATTCGCAAACTATTCAAGCTGGTGATACCTTAACTCTTAGTTTGCCAAAAGAATTAGCCCTCTACACAGCACTGGAATTCAATGTTCTTGAGGAAGGTCAATCAAATGGTCAGACGGTGGGGAAAGCTGTCGTTGATACAGCTAAGAAAACAGTGACCGTTACCTTTAATGATTATTTCGCATCTCATCCACTCAACAAACGAGTTGCTCTTCATTTTGATGTAAAAGTAGACTCAGAAGTAGTTACAAAAACTTCTCCAATCCAGTTTAAACTAGGAAATACAGATTTTTCATTTAATTATGAAAAAACAGCTGGAGAAGCTGGAGACTATGAGATGAAATACGGTTACCAAGATAAGTCTGATCCAACCATTATCAAATGGCGGATTCTCTTAAATGCTCGCCAAGATATGCTTCGTGGAATGGTCATTAAAGACCAATTCGGAGATGGCTTAACATTGGTTGAAGGGAGCTTACGCGCTGTTCGTTATGCTCCTGTAGAAGGTGGGATTAAGAACGAAGCTCAGATATTAAGTCTCCCAGTTCTGGATAACTTTACTAAAAAAGCTGTTTTCAATAAGAATGCAGATGGAAAGATCACTGGTTTTACAATTGAATTTGGTGATAATTACAATTGGCCAATGTATATTGAATATTCTACAAAAGTGGCACCTGGAACGAAAGTCGGTGATGTTGTCCATAATACATTAACATGGACAGCAACCAATTTCCCAGCACCGCGTAGTTTAACCCGTGAATTGAGATTGGAATCAGGAACCGGAGAGGGATTAGGTGAGAAAGAACAAACACCACCGACACCTAGCTCAACCTCCTCATCAAGTTCTAGTTCTTCATCAAGCTCTAGTTCTTCATCAAGCTCTAGTTCTTCATCAAGCTCTAGTTCTTCATCAAGCTCTAGTTCTTCATCAAGCTCATCATCTTCAACGAGTTCCAGTTCTACATCGAACTCAACATCCACATCAAGTTCTTCATTGAAATCATCTTCATCTTCTGTTAAAGAAGAAGCCCCAAAACCTGGTAAGAAAAAAGTTCTTCCAAGTACAGGTGAAAAGATGACACCGGTAGTTCTTGTCATGGGTGTCTTCCTAGCAATTCTATCGGTTGGTATTTTACGTGTAAGAAAAGATTCTTAATATGATCAATGAAAGATCAGACTTCTGTCTGGTCTTTTTGTGTAGGCTCGATTTGAAAAATCCCCTATTTCGTGGTAAAATAGGGCTAATGAATTTATAGTAATCGAGGTATTAGAAGTGGCTTTTGGAGATAACGGAAAACGTAAAAAAACACCATTTGAAATGATCACGATGGTGGTCATTGTGATTATGTTGATTGTAACGGTTGGTGCAATATTTGCAACCGCAATTGGTGCTCTTTCTTACTAAGACGCACACAGAAATAAAGGAAATCATCTATTTATGAGTATGTTTTTAGATACAGCCAAGATTAAGGTCAAGGCTGGAAATGGCGGCGATGGCATGGTGGCTTTTCGTCGCGAAAAATATGTCCCTAATGGCGGACCTTGGGGTGGTGATGGAGGTCGTGGTGGCAATGTCATCTTCGTAGTAGACGAAGGCTTGCGTACCTTGATGGACTTCCGTTATAACAGGCATTTCAAAGCCCAAAATGGGGAAAAAGGAATGACCAAAGGGATGCACGGACGGGGAGCAGAAGATCTCTATGTACGAGTCCCTCAAGGAACGACAGTCCGAGATGCTGAGACTGGCAAGGTCATTACGGACCTAGTCGAGAATGGACAAGAGTACATTGTTGCCCACGGTGGCCGTGGCGGACGTGGAAACATTCGTTTTGCTACTCCTAAAAATCCAGCTCCAGAGATTTCTGAGAACGGGGAACCTGGTCAGGAACGCGAACTTGAATTAGAGCTCAAGGTCTTGGCAGACGTTGGTTTGGTTGGCTTCCCATCAGTAGGGAAATCAACTCTTCTTAGTGTCATCACTTCAGCCAAACCAAAGATTGGAGCTTATCATTTCACAACCATCGTTCCAAACTTGGGCATGGTTCGGACACCGTCAGGTGAATCCTTTGCAGTCGCGGACCTTCCTGGATTGATCGAAGGGGCTAGCCAAGGTGTCGGACTCGGAACCCAGTTCCTTCGTCACATCGAGCGCACCCGTGTTATCTTGCATGTTATTGATATGTCAGCCAGTGAAGGACGTGACCCTTATGAAGACTATGTTCAAATCAATAAAGAGCTTGAAACCTATAATCTTCGTTTGATGGAGCGACCTCAGATTATCGTGGCAAATAAGATGGATATGCCAGAAAGCCAGGAAAATTTGAAAGAGTTCAAGAAGAAATTGGCAGCCAATTACGATGAGTTTGATGAACTGCCACAGATCTTCCCGATCTCTAGTTTGGCGCATCAAGGTTTGGACAACTTGTTAGAAGCAACAGCAGAATTGTTAGACAAAACGCCAGAATTCCTCTTGTATTCAGAAGACGAAATGGCCCAAGAAGAAGTCTACTATGGCTTTGATGAAGACCAGCCAGCCTTTGACATCAGTCGGGATGACGATGCCGCTTGGGTCTTGTCTGGTGAAAAACTTGAAAAACTCTTTAATATGACGAATTTCGATCGGGATGAAGCGGTCATGAAATTTGCTCGTCAATTGCGTGGCATGGGTGTTGATGAAGCTCTCCGTGCGCGTGGGGCAAAAGATGGCGATATCGTCCGGATCGGTAAATTTGAATTTGAGTTTGTAGATTAGGATAGATCCCCAGCGGATCAAGGATTCCAAATAAGAAGTGAGGCTTTTTCAGTGGGAGATAAACCAATATCTTTTCGAGATGAAAATGGAAATTTTGTTTCAGCAGCCGATGTTTGGAATGCTGAAAAACTTGAAGAACTCTTTAATACGTTAAACCCTAAGCGCAAGTTGCGCTTACAAAGGGAAAAATTAGCAAAAGAAAACCAGCAGAAGTAAATAGACTTGGAGAATACTATGGCAAAAACAATTCATACAGATAAAGCACCTGCAGCAATTGGACCTTATGTTCAAGGGAAAATCGTAGGGAATCTTCTCTTTGCAAGTGGACAAGTTCCCTTGTCACCTGAAACAGGTGAAATCATTGGAGAAACCATCCAAGAACAAACAGAGCAAGTCTTAAAGAACATTGGGGCTATTTTGGAAGAGGCTGGGACAGACTTTGACCACGTGGTGAAAACCACTTGTTTCTTAAGTGATATGAATGACTTTGTACCTTTTAATGAGGTCTATAAAACAGTCTTTACTACAGAGTTTCCAGCTCGATCTGCTGTTGAAGTAGCACGCCTGCCACGTGATGTGAAGGTTGAAATTGAAGTTATTGCGGAAATCAAAGCCTAATAACCATTCAAAGACAAAAAGACAGAGTGGAGAGCAGGAAACTGTAGGCCACTCTGTTTTATTTATGGGAGGAGAAAATGACAGAAAGTAAGATTCAACTGGTCATGGTAACAGGGATGAGCGGTGCGGGTAAGACCGTCGCCATCCAATCGTTTGAGGATTTGGGTTACTTTACCATCGATAATATGCCACCGGCGCTCTTGCTGAAATTTATTGAGCTCATGCGCCACAGTCCCGATAACAATAAATTAGCCGTTGTTGTGGATATGCGGAGCCGGTCTTTTTTCAATGAAATTCGCACCATTTTGGATGAATTGGACAACCAAGAAGACCTCGATTTCAAGGTCTTGTTCTTGGATGCCACTGATAGTGAGTTGGTAGCACGATACAAGGAAACCCGTCGTAGCCACCCACTAGCGGCAGATGGCCGTGTCTTAGATGGGATTACTCTAGAGCGCGAACTCTTATCCCCTTTAAAAAATATCAGTCAAAATGTAGTAGATACGACTGAGTTGACACCTCGTAATCTGAGAAAAACCATTGCAGAACAATTTGCCAGTCAAGACAATCAGCCAGATTTTCGGGTTGAGGTCATGTCATTTGGGTTTAAATATGGCCTTCCGATCGATGCTGACCTTGTGTTTGACGTGCGTTTTCTTCCAAATCCCTACTACAAATTGGAGCTTCGGAATTTAACCGGTCAAGATCCAGCTGTTTATGATTATGTCATGGATCACCCTGAATCAGAGGACTTTTACCGTCATCTTCATGACTTGATCGTTCCTATTTTACCGTCCTATAAACGTGAGGGTAAATCCGTTCTCACCATTGCTATGGGATGTACCGGTGGGCAACACCGTTCAGTAGCCTTTGCAGAGCGCTTAGCACATGATTTAGAAAAAAATTGGCAGGTCAATTGCAGTCATAGAGACAAGGACAGACGGAAAGAAACGGTGAATCGCTCATGAGAAAACCTAAAGTAACCGTTATTGGAGGAGGAACAGGGATTTCTGTTATTCTCGATAGTCTGAGAAAGAAACCGGTCGATATTACTGCTATTGTAACCGTTGCAGATGATGGCGGGAGTTCAGGTGAATTGCGGAAGAACATCCAAAAATTGACACCACCTGGGGATCTTCGAAATGTGCTGGTTGCCATGTCAGATATGCCTCGTTTTTATGAGAAGGTCTTTCAATACCGCTTTGCTGACGATGATGGCCCTTTGGCCGGACACCCTTTGGGAAACTTGATTATTGCAGGGATTTCAGAGATGCAAGGCTCGACCTATAATGCCATGCAGTTGTTAACCAAGTTCTTTCATACGACCGGCAAGATCTATCCGTCCAGTGATAGTCCCTTGACCCTTCATGCCGTCTTTCAAGATGGAAAAGAAGTGGTAGGAGAAAGCCACATTGCCAACTACACCGGCATGATTGATCATGTTTATGTGACCAATACCTTTGATCAAGAGCGTCCAAAAGCTAGTAAAAAAGTAGTGGAAGCTATTCTTGAAAGTGATATGGTCGTCTTAGGTCCTGGTTCGCTCTTTACCTCGATCCTTCCTAATTTGATGATCGATGAGATTGGGAAAGCCATCCTTGAAACCAAGGCTCAGGTAGCCTATGTTTGTAACATCATGACCCAAAGAGGAGAAACCGAGCATTTCACAGACAGTGACCACGTTGCCGTTCTCCATAAACATTTGGGAGAGAAGTTCATCGATACCGTCCTTGTCAATATCAATCAGGTTCCCGCAGCTTACATGAACAGTAACAAATTTGATGAATACTTGGTGCAGGTAGAGCACGATTTCAAGGGGCTACACTCGCAAGTTCCCCAAGTGATTTCTTCTGATTTCTTGAAGTTGGTCAATGGAGGAGCCTTTCATGATGGTGAAAAAGTGGTCGAAGAGTTGATGCAGATCGTGCAGGTGAGAAAATGAGTTTTACGGTTCGTGTAAAAGAAGAATTATTGTCTCTCAAGCGATTTGAAAAGAGTGAATTGGCTGCCATTATCAAGATGTCTGGAAGTCTTGGGATTTCAATGGGGGGCTTGACGCTCTCGGTAACAACAGAAAATGCCAAGATCGCTCGCCATATCTATGAATTGTTGCATCATTTCTATGAGGCCAAATCGGATATCCGCCACCACCAAAAAACCAATTTGAAAAAAAATCGTGTTTACACAGTATTCTTGGATGAAAAGGTGGAAGAGATTCTAGCTGACTTGCATTTGGCAGATGCCTTCTTTGGGATTGAAACAGGTATTGATGCCAGTGTTTTAGAAGATGAAGTAGCCAGTCGTGCTTATCTTCGAGGGGCTTTTCTGTCGAGTGGTTCCATCAAGGATCCTGAAAAAGGAAAGTACCAGTTGGAAATTCATTCTGTTTATACAGACCACGCGGAAGGAATTGCCCTTCTCATGCAAGGATTTTTACTAGATGCGAAAACCATCGAGCGGAAAAAAGGAGTGGTGACCTATCTGCAACGAGCGGAAGATATTATTGATTTTCTCATTGTAGTAGAGGCCATGCAAGCCATGCAGGAATTTGAGTCTATCAAGGTCATGAGAGAGACGCGCAATGACGTCAATCGGGCCAATAATGCCGAGATGGCCAACATTCAGCGCACAGTCACAGCTAGCATGAAAACCATTAATAATATTAGTAAAATTGTGGATACGGTCGGCCTAGGGAGTTTACCAAGTGACTTGCAAGAAGTTGCCTATATCCGGATGAACCATCCAGATTATTCCATCCAGCAGATCGCAGATAGCTTGCAACAACCTATTTCAAAAAGCGGCGTCAATCACCGCTTGCGTAAGATCAATAAGATCGCAGACGATTTAGACAAATAAAAAAGGCCAAAGGCCTTTCATAATGAGGATAAAGTCTTTTTAAAAACTTTCCTTAGGTGAGTACGGACGTCAGCGAACTTCATAGAAGTTCCATGACTTAGTTTTGAGCCTAATGTCTCAAAACTCCCGAGTGCCTGAAACGTAATGTTTCAGGCACTTTTCTCACAGCGGAAAGTTTTGTATTTTCTTGATTCATACTAAAAATAGGAACTCATTTTTACTTCTTTGCAGAATCGATTAACTTAAAATAGTTTGACTTCAATTTAAAAAAGGCCAAAGGCCTTTTTTATTATAAACTAGTTGAGTGCGTTGGTTGGACTTTCTTATCTGGATAGATGTAGTTGATGGCATTGTTTACGGCTGTTGGAGCTTCCCCCAGACCTGTAGCGATGAGATCAATCTTTCCTTCGTAGAAGCAGCAGTCTCCACAGGCATAAATTCCAGGAAGGCTGGTTTCTTGTTTCTGATTCACCTTGATTTTATGGCGTTGCAATTCTACACCCCATTCTTTCAAGTTTCCGATTGAAGATTTAAAGCCATAGTTGACAAATAAGTGATCAATCGGGATGAGTTCGGTTTCATCGGCTTTAACTTTTGTGATTTCAAGATGAGTGGCATGACCATTTTCGCCAATCAAGCGGCTAGGAACAAATGGTGTTTTGATGCTGACAGAAGATTGCTTGAGTTCTTCTACACTGTGTTCTAGGGCACGGAAGTTGTCCCGACGGTGAACGATTGTAGTTGGAGCAATCATATCAAAAGCAAGAGCCCAGTCCACAGCAGAGTCCCCACCACCAAGGACGGTCACCTGTTGTCCTTTATATTGTTGGATGTTTGAAACATGGTAGTGGACGTTATCAAAGTCTTCAGCCCCCTCGATATCAAGAGCGCGTGGCTTAAAGGCACCGCCACCCATGGCAATGATGACTGCTTTAGACTGATGAACCTGGCGAGAAGTAGTGATAGTGAAGAGGTCACCCTCTTTTTGAATATCCTCTACAGTTTCATTGAGGAAGATCGGCGTATCAAACCGTTCGACTTGCTCGATCAAGCGGTTGCTCAATTCTTCACCAGTCAAATTGGTAAAGCCAGGTACATCGAGGATACTCTTTTCTGGATAGAGAATAGCTGGTTGCCCTCCAAGTTGAGGTAAGGAATCAATCAGTTTGACTTTAACTTGGCGCATATTGCCATAAAAAGCAGCAAACAGACCAACTGGTCCGCCCCCAACAATCGTAATATCATAAATTTCTGACATGGTATCTCCTTCAGGGTTTTCTTTGTTTCCATTGTATCATAAAATAGGAGGATTGAAAAAGTCATAAAAAAGAAATGGCATAAAGGCTAGGAAGGCTAGAAAAGTTTCAAAAGATCTTGACAGCCTCTTTAAAGTGTGATAAAATAATTAAGATTTTAGGCTTGAAGGGAGTGAAAAATATGTCAAAAACAGTAGTACGTAAGAATGAATCTCTTGACGATGCTCTTCGTCGTTTCAAACGTGCGGTTACTAAAGCTGGTACTCTTCAAGAAACACGCAAACGTGAATTCTATGAAAAACCTTCTGTAAAACGTAAACGTAAATCAGAAGCAGCTCGTAAACGTAAAAAATTCTAATTGAATACAAGAACAGACCTCGGTCTGTTTTTTGTTTTTTTCATCCGTTAAAGACAAAAAAACCGATCTTCTAGCTAGAAGATCGGATCTTTTTATCTGATTATTTGTTTGCAAGCAAGTCGCGGATTTCAGTAAGCAACTCTTCTTGAGTAGGAGCAGGAGCTTCTTCTTCGACAGCTTCTTCTTTTTTACCAAGGTTTTGAGCTTTTTCAGCAGCTTTCACTACGAAGAAAAGAACAGTACCAACAACAAGGAAGTTGATCACAGCGCTCAAGAAGCTACCGTATGCAACACCGTTCCATGACAAATTAGCAATCTTATCAACACCAGCAGCTTTCATAGCTGGTTTCAAAATAAGTGGAGTGATGATATCGTTAACAAGTGATGTTACGATAGCTCCAAATGCAGCTCCGATAACGACTGCTACAGCAAGGTCAACAATATTCCCACGAAGGAGAAAAGCTTTCAAATCTTTTAACATATCCTAAATATGTCCTTTCATAATAATTTTTTACTATGATAGTATAACGGAAAAATATTCGACTGACAAGGAATATGCCTCATTTTTAAAAATTAGTGATAAAGGTTGAAAATCTTTTCTTTTATGTGTGAAATCGGTAGGAAAAAATTTACTTTTACTAACTTTTAGTATAAAATATAAAGTGATAATCTATGGTAAAATGGAGGCACTGTTTATGGTTGATAAAGAGCTGATTGCAGAAATTAAAAACAGTGTAAACATTGTTGAAGTTATTGGAGAAGTTGTTTCTTTGACCAAGGCTGGCCGTAATTTTTTAGGGCTCTGTCCTTTTCATGGTGAAAAGACTCCTTCTTTTAATGTCGTTGAAGACAAGCAGTTTTACCATTGTTTCGGATGTGGTCGCTCGGGAGATGTCTTTAAGTTTATTGAGGAATACCGTGGAGTCGCTTTTATGGATGCGGTTCAGATCGTAGCAGAAAAAGCGGGTATTGCGCTTCAGTACCAAGCAAGGCCGGCTCAACCAACGTCTATCAATCCCAACCAAGAACTTTATGAGATTCATCAGGAAGCCAGTAAGTTCTACCAGGCGATTCTGATGACGACAAAGATGGGAGAAGAAGCGCGAAATTATCTGCATGAACGTGGACTGACGGATGAGGTCATCCGACATTTTCAATTGGGCTTAGCCCCAGCAGAAGGGAATTATCTCTATCGAAATCTCTCTGAGAAGTTCTCTGAGAAAGTGATTACCGATTCGGGGTTATTCACAATCTTAGATACTGGAACAGTTTTTGATGCCTTTCAGGATCGGATTATGTTTCCTTTGACGGATGATAGTGGACGTGTCATTGCTTTTTCTGGTAGACTGTGGAAACTAACGGATGATGGCAGTCATCAAGCCAAGTACAAGAATAGTCGAAGTACCCGTCTATTTAATAAGAGTTATGAACTTTATCATTTGGATCAAGCTAAGACGAGCGCCAAAAAGCAACATGAAATGTATATCATGGAAGGCTTTATGGATGTCATTGCGGCTTATCGAGCTGGGATTGAAAATGCAGTCGCCTCTATGGGGACAGCCTTGACACCAGAGCACGTCCAGCACCTGTCTCATTTTACCAAAAAGGTCATTTTGACCTATGATGGGGATAAGGCGGGACTTGAAGCAACCGCTAAGGCCTTGGATGTCTTGCAGGATCTGGAGTTGGAGATCGTCCGTATCCCTGATCAGATGGATCCCGATGAGTACCTCAAAAAGACCTCCCCAGAAGATCTAGCTTCCCTCTTGAAGAATTCGCGGATCAGTAAGGTTGAATTCTTGATGCACTACTGGAAACCCCAGTATATTGAGAACTTGCAGGCACAGATTGAGTTTGTCGAGAAGCTGGCACCGATGATCGCCCAGACGCGCTCCATCACAGCGCAAAACACCTATATTTATAAGTTGGCAGATTTATTGCCAGACTTTGATTATTTGCAGATTGAGCAGATTGTCAATAATAGTCGCTTGCATCAACGGCAGGAGGATCAAAGTGGTGGACGATCAAGAACGTCGAATTTTTCAGTCGATCTCCTGCCTAATCGTGGGATGACGCGCTTGATCAAGGCGGAAAATCATTTATTAAGTAGGATGAAAGATTTTCCAATGGTGCTCAATGATTACCGTTTGCGACCTGATTTTGTCTTTGACACACCGGAGTTACAGATCTTGTACCAATTACTCTGTCAAAATGGAGAAGTCACATCTCAGGATTTGTCCGAGCAACCTGAAGGGGTCCAGCACGCCTGGTACCGGATGTTAGAAGAAGATTTGCCAGAAGAGATAGCGGATGGTGAATTAGAAGAAGTGGAAGAAACGCGAAATCGTGAGCTTCTTCGCAAAGAAAGTCAACAAATTGGAAATAAAGTGAAGGAAGCTTCCTCGACAGGGGATGCGGAAAAAGCTTTATTGGAACTCGAGCGTTTGATCGCTCAAAAAAGAAGAATGGAGTAGGAATGGCTAAAGAACAAAAAGATATTACAACATTGGACGTTCAAATTGCAGAGTTTATTCGCAGCCACAAGAAAAGTGGAACTGCAACAGATGATGAAATTAATGACAAGTTGGTTATTCCATTCACACTAGATGCAGATGGGATTGAAGATCTTTTGCAACGCATTCAAGATGCAGGAATTTCGATCACGGATAAAGATGGTAACCCAAGTGCGCGTGTGTTGAACAATGAAGAAGAGCTAGAATTGTCAGATGAGGAATTGCTTGGAAGTAACTCTGCCAAGGTCAACGACCCAGTACGGATGTACTTGAAAGAAATTGGGGTTGTTCCTCTTTTGACCAATGAAGAAGAGCAAGAATTGGCTATCCTAGTGGAACAAGGTGATTTGGAAGCTAAGCAACGTCTTGCAGAAGCCAACCTTCGTTTGGTTGTATCCATTGCGAAACGTTATGTTGGTCGTGGAATGCAATTTTTGGATTTGATCCAAGAAGGAAATATGGGCTTGATGAAGGCCGTTGATAAGTTTGACTATACCAAAGGGTTCAAGTTCTCTACCTATGCGACTTGGTGGATTCGTCAGGCTATCACTCGTGCCATTGCAGACCAAGCACGGACCATTCGGATCCCTGTTCACATGGTGGAAACCATTAACAAGTTGGTTCGTGAACAACGCAATCTCTTGCAAGAATTGGGACAAGACCCAACGCCTGAACAAATCGCTGAACGCATGGATATGACGCCTGATAAGGTGCGTGAAATCTTGAAGATTGCCCAAGAGCCTGTTTCTTTGGAAACGCCAATCGGGGAAGAAGACGATAGCCATTTGGGAGATTTCATCGAAGATGAAGTGATTGAAAATCCAGTAGACTACACCACTCGTGTGGTTCTACGTGAACAATTAGATGAAGTCCTCGATACCCTGACAGACCGTGAAGAAAACGTCCTTCGTTTACGCTTCGGTTTGGATGATGGAAAAATGCGGACCTTGGAAGATGTGGGTAAAGTCTTCAACGTGACCCGTGAACGGATCCGTCAGATCGAAGCCAAAGCCCTCCGCAAACTCCGCCATCCAAGCAGAAGCAAACCATTGCGTGATTTTATTGAGGATTAAAAATGTCCGGGGGACATTTTTAACGGTCGCCTAGAAATGAAGAAGCGACCTAGGTCCGGGGGACATTTTTAACGGTCGCCAAGAAATTCTATCGAGAGTAACATAACAAAAAAGGAAGTGTCATATGGCATATACAACTGAGCAAATTGAAGAAATTAAAAATAAAATCTTAAATGCTTTGGAAGAGGTAATCGATCCTGAGCTTGGGATTGACATTGTTAATTTAGGTCTTGTTTATGAGATCCATTTTGATGGTGAAACTGGAGCGACCATTATTGATATGACGCTAACGACCATGGGATGTCCATTAGCGGATCTTCTGACAGATCAGATTCATGATGTTTTAGCAGAAGTAGAAGAAGTGACATCAGTGGATGTGAAGTTGGTCTGGTATCCTGCTTGGACGGTTGAAAAAATGAGCCGCTATGCACGGATTGCACTTGGAATTAGTTAAACATTCTATTCATCAAAACAAATCAGAGGTTGGGGGCTTCCCTAACCTCTGATTTGTTTACATCTGTATTTTTGAACAACCATTTTCAAATTCTTAGCAAATTTTCAGATAAAGTTGCAATCATCAAGAGGACAAGGTATAATAGCATAAATAGAAAATAAAGGAGATTTACATGAATCAGTATCCTTTGGTCTACTTGGACCATGTGACAAAGAATTATGGGCATGAAGTTGCTCTCATGGATGTTAGTTTGAACATCCAACCTGGCCGTATTATTGGCCTTTTGGGGCCTAATGGTAGCGGGAAAACAACCATCATTAAATTGATTAATGGTTTGTTGCAACCAAGCCTTGGAAATATCTATATTCATGGTCAATTACCATCCCCAGCTTCTAAAAAAGTTGTTTCCTATTTGCCGGATACGACTTATCTGAGTGAAAATATAAAAATTAGTGATGCTATTAGCTATTTCCAAGATTTTTATTCAGATTTTAATGTCCAACGAGCTTACCAATTGCTCAACGATTTGCATTTGCATCCAAATCAAAAATTGAACAGCCTTTCAAAAGGGAATAAGGAAAAAGTACAATTGATTTTGGTGATGAGTCGTGAAGCTGACTTGTATGTCCTTGATGAACCAATCGGTGGGGTCGACCCAGCAGCGCGTGATTATATTTTGCGGACCATTATTCAAAACAGACGTCCAAACTCTTCTGTCTTGATTTCTACTCACTTGATTGCGGATATTGAGCAAGTTTTGGATGAAGCGATTTTCATCAACCAAGGAAGAATCCTCATGCATGAAAATACGACTGTTTTGCGCAATCAACACGGAAAATCAATCGATGAGATCTTCCGTGATCAATTCCGTGTTTATTAGGAGGAACCCATGTTTGGTAAATTATTAAAATACGAATTTAAGACAACAAGTAAATGGTATCTGTTGATTACTTTGATCGCACTAGGTTTGTCAGTGATTACAGGTGTTATTGGTGGAAGTGCTACAAACGGTTTTGTAGATATGGAAACCAATAGTATGCAAATCATAACTGGGACTCTTGGGATTCTCATTTTTGGAGGAGTCATTGGTCTTTATCTTAGTAACTACTATATTATTATTCGTCGTTTCTATTCCAACTTATACGGACGTGAAGGTTACTTGACCTGGACCCTTCCAGCTAGCCCTCATGCGATCATTTTGTCTAAATTTGTGGGAGCTTTAGTAGCGAGTCTTTACTGCCTATTCCTTCTATTTTTTAGTGGTTTTATCACAATTATTGTGATGGGCGCTGTCATTGGACAAGACCTCTCTCCTGTATTTAGTATTATCGCTGAGGCTTTTAGTCATTCTATTGCTTATTGGATTATCATCTGGTGGATTTTTACCACAGCTTCAGGAATCTTACTATTTTATGTATCAATCGCACTTGGCCAACTGTTCCAAAATCGTCGTGGATTGAAGGCTATTCTGTTTTTCTTTCTCTTGTGTATTGTGTTAAGTATCATCGGTACAGCAGTTAATCCATTGAAAGATTCATATGCTGTCGGATATGCATTGGTTTATGGAAATATTGATGAATTTGGACCAAACTTCATCCCAGGTCTCATTTATGAAGTTATTAAGATTGTTTCTATGTACTTCACCATTCACTACATCAGCAAGTACAAGTTGAATCTTCAATAAGAACAGCAAATTGAGCAAGGAGCTTCCCAGAAGAAGCCTTCTTGTTCAATTTTTTTCTTTTGCATTTTTAGCTAGATTTTGATATACTAATTGTATTCGTTTTGGGGTCGTTACGGATTCGACAGGCATTATGAGGCATATTTTGCAACTCATCTAGCGGATGTAAAACGCCAGTTAAATATAACTGCAAAAAATAATAATTCTTACGCTTTAGCTGCCTAAACACCAGCAGGCGTGACCCGATTCGAATCGCTCGTGTTTGATGACAGGTCTTTATTTTAGCGAGATACGATCTAACTTTGTCTAGGAGTTAGATAAGAGATTGATAGACTCGCAGGTACAGGGCTTGAGTTATGTGTCATGTAGCTGTTAAACTAAGACATAACCTATGGTTGTAGACAAATATGCTGGCAGGTGTTTGGACGTGGGTTCGACTCCCACCGGCTCCATATTTTTATTCATGGAAGATTACTCAAGAGGCTTAAGAGGCCGTGTTGGAAACGCGGTAGGCGTGTAAAAGCGTGCGTGGGTTCGAATCCCATGTCTTCCGTTGTTGAGACATCATTGTGTAGCAGTGGTGTTTTTTTGTACAAAAAAGAGTCCCAAAAATAGACAAGTGAGGGAGGAGACAAAGTGATTGCACAGCTAGATACCAAATCAGTCTATACTTTTATGGAAAGCCTTGTGACCATAAAAGACTATGTCCACGTGGCTAAAAGCATGGGGTATGACGCATTGGGAATCATGGATGTAGATAATTTGTATGGTGCTTATGAATTTATCGAAGCCTGTCAGGCCCACAATCTCAGCCCCTTGGTCGGATTAGAAGTTGGACTAGAAGTAGACAATGAAACAATTCCGTTTCGGATGATGGCCCTGTCAACGAAGGGCTACCAGAATCTGATGAAGATGTCGACCGTCAAAATGATGGGGAAGAGCAATTGGGAGGATGTGAAGCACCTAACAGAAGGAGTAGCAGTTATTGTCCCAGCGCCTTTTGCTAGTGGAGACTTGCCGTTTGGTCTAGATTACTTCATCGGAGTTTTTGCGGATACGCCGGTTCAAGAGTTTAGCCACCCTGTGCTCCCTCTTCATACCGTTCGATTTTTTGAGGCGGGAGATGTGGAAGCCATGCAGATGCTGGCAGCCATCAAGGACAATCAAAGCTTGACGGAAACAGGGCCAATTGATCAGACAACAGTCCTAAAAACTCCTCAGGATTTAAAGAATGATTTTGCAGAGCGATTTCCTCAAGCCATCACAAATCTGGAAAACCTTGTTCAAGGGATTCAATATGACATTGATACCCAGTTGAAATTGCCTCGCTTCAATCCTCAGAAACCAGCTGTTGAGGAACTCAGAGAATTAGCTCAAGCGGGTCTCCTTCGAAAGAACTTGACTAGTCCGGTCTATCAAGAACGTCTGGAGCATGAATTAGACATTATTCACCAAATGGGCTTTGATGACTATTTCTTGATTGTCTGGGACCTTCTTCGTTTCGGACGGAGTCAAGGCTATTATATGGGAATGGGACGTGGGTCTGCTGTAGGCTCACTGGTAGCCTATGCATTAGGAATTACAGGGATTGACCCTGTGGAGAAGAACCTCCTCTTTGAGCGCTTTTTAAATGTGGAGCGCTACACCATGCCGGATATTGATATTGATATTCCTGATATCTATCGTCCAGAATTTATCCGCTATGTGCGAGACCGTTACGGGAGTTACCATGCAGCTCAGATCGTGACCTTTTCAACCTTTGGGGCCAAACAAGCCATTCGAGATGTCTTTAAACGTTTTGGGGTACCAGAGTACGAATTGACCTCCATTACCAAGCGGATTGGCTTTAGGGATACACTGACGACAGCTTATGAACAGAATCTAGCTTTTCGACAAGTGATTCATAGCCGAGCAGAATTTGAGCGTGGCTTTGAAATTGCCAAAAGAATAGAAGGCCAACCAAGGCAGACCTCTATCCATGCGGCTGGGGTTGTGATGAGTGACCAGGATTTGACGGATCACATTCCTCTCAAGTATGGAGAAGACATGTTTGTCACCCAGTATGATGCCCATGCGGTTGAAGCCAATGGTCTGTTGAAGATGGACTTTTTGGGTCTGCGAAATTTAACCTTTGTTCAGAAAATGAAGGAAGCCGTCTATGAAAAGTACCAAGAAGAGATCGTGATTGAAGCCATTGATTTAGAAGATCCAGAAACCTTGGCCTTGTTTGCTGCTGGGGATACCAAGGGGATTTTCCAATTTGAACAGGCTGGAGCCATTCGCCTCTTGAGACGTGTGAGACCCAATCATTTCGAAGAAGTGGTAGCGACCACCTCTCTCAATCGTCCAGGGGCTAGTGATTACATTGATAATTTCGTCAAAAGAAAGCACGGCCAAGAAAAAGTTGAGATTTTAGATCCAGCTATTGAAGAAATCTTAAGGCCCACTTATGGGATCATGCTCTACCAAGAGCAGGTCATGCAGGTTGCCCAGCGTTTTGCAGGCTTTAGTCTAGGGAAAGCCGATATTTTACGTCGGGCTATGGGCAAAAAAAATGCAGCTGAAATGCATCAGATGGAAGACGATTTTGTCGCAGGTGCTCTTAAACTTGGGCATACGGAAGAAAAAGCTAAAGAGGTCTTTGCAATCATGGAAAAATTCGCAGGCTATGGGTTTAACCGTTCCCATGCCTACGCCTATTCTGCCTTGGCCTTTCAGATGGCCTATTTCAAGGTCCATTATCCAGATGTTTTCTTTGATGTTATGCTCAATTATTCGAGCAGCGATTATCTGACAGATGCTCTCCAGTTTGATTTTAAAGTCGCGCCATTATCCATCAACACCATCCCTTACAGAGATAAGTTCCAGGATCGAAAAATCTACTTGGGAATGAAAAATATCAAGGGACTCCCAAGAGATTTCGCGTATTGGATCATTGATAATCGTCCCTTTGAAAGTGTCGAAGATTTTATTTTACGCCTCCCCAATCAGTATCATAAATTACCTCTGTTAACACCTTTAGTGGAGCTTGGATTGTTTGATATTTTTGAAAAAAATAGGCGCAAGGTGCTTCACAATTTGCCGAATTTGTTTGTCTTTGCCGATGAGCTAGGTAGTTTATTTGCAGATTCTAACTATTCCTGGACAGAAGCAGAAGACTTTAGCCAAGCTGAAAAATATGAGAAGGAAGAGGCCATTATTGGTGTCGGGCTCAGTACTCACCCATTGGTTGCGATTGGGCAAACGAGTCCCTACGAGATCCAACCAATTTCTCAAATCATACAAGGAGAGCAGGTACGCATTCTCATTGAGGTACAAAGCATTCGAACCATTCGAACCAAGTCAGGTGATCTCATGGCTTTCTTACAAGTCAGTGATACCAAGAAAAAATTGGATGTGACCCTTTTCCCTGAAACCTACAATCGATTTTCCTCCTTGATAAAAGAAGGTGGCTTTTATTACTTGACAGGGAAGATACAAGAGCGTGATGGGCGCTTGCAGATGATTCTAGCAGAGGCACAACTAGCGACCAATGAAAAGTTCTGGATCCAGTTGCTCGATCATCGTCAGGATAAAACAATTCTTTCTATCTTGAAAAAATATCCGGGCCCATATCCTGTGATATTACGCTATGAAGACGAGAAAAAAACTCTACAATTGAAGGGCTATACAGTCCAGAAAAACAAAGAATTGGAAGATGAATTAAAGAATCTCGTTATGAAAACGATTTATCGGTAAAAACTGCGAAAAATACGAGAATTTTAGTCTTCTTTGTGTTATAATTACGTAGAATGTAAAAGAAAAAAAGGAGCAAACAACGAAATGAAACGTATTGCTGTTTTAACTAGTGGTGGAGATGCCCCTGGTATGAACGCTGCCATCCGTGCAGTTGTTCGTCAAGCAATTTCAGAAGGAATGGAAGTTTTCGGTATCTATGATGGATATGCGGGAATGGTTGCTGGTAAAATTCAGCCTCTTGACGCCTCATCTGTTGGAGATATTATCTCCCGTGGTGGTACCTTCCTTCATTCAGCTCGTTACCCTGAATTCGCTCAACGCGAAGGTCAATTAAAAGGGATCGAGCAATTGAAGAAACACGGGATCGAAGGTGTTGTCGTTATTGGTGGAGATGGTTCTTACCATGGTGCGATGCGCTTGACTGAGCTTGGATTCCCAGCTGTTGGTCTTCCTGGTACGATCGACAACGATATCGTCGGAACTGACTTTACAATTGGTTTTGATACGGCAGTCACAACTGCAATGGACGCGATCGATAAGATCCGTGATACTTCATCTAGTCACCACCGTACTTTCGTAATTGAAGTTATGGGACGTAACGCTGGAGATATCGCTCTTTGGGCAGGGATTGCATCTGGTGCAGATGAAATCATCATCCCTGAAGAAGGATTCAAGATCGAAGATGTTGTTGAGAGCATCAAAGAAGGTTACGCAAAAGGTCGTACCCACAACATCATCATCTTGGCTGAAGGCGTGATGTCTGCAGATGAATTTGGTAAAGCGTTGAAAGAAGCTGGTGATGAAAGTGACCTTCGTGTGACTGAGCTTGGCCACATCCAACGTGGTGGTTCACCTACTGCGCGTGACCGTGTTCTTGCTTCACGTATGGGAGCACATGCAGTTAAATTGTTGAAACAAGGAATCGGTGGTGTAGCCGTTGGTATCCGTAATGAAAAAATGGTGGAAAACCCAATCCTTGGTAAAGCAGAAGAAGGAGCCCTCTTTAGCTTGACAGAAGATGGTAAGATTGTGGTAAACAATCCACATAAAGCTGATCTTGGTCTTGCCGAGTTGAACCGTAGCTTGTCTTCAATCTAATTTTATTTCATAAATTCGTTAACCTTGTCTTAAAAAGACAGATATATTTAAAAAGGAGTCATATATATCATGAACAAACGTGTAAAAATCGTTGCAACTTTAGGTCCTGCGGTAGAAATCCGTGGCGGTAAAAAATTCGGTGAAGATGGATACTGGGCTGAAAAACTTGACGTTGAAGCTTCAGCACAAAACATTGCTAAATTGATCGAAGCTGGTGCGAACACTTTCCGTTTCAACTTCTCACACGGTGACCACCAAGAACAAGGTGAACGTATGGCGACTGTTAAACGTGCAGAAGAAATCGCTGGTAAAAAAGTTGGTTACCTTCTTGATACAAAAGGTCCTGAAATCCGTACTGAATTGTTCGAAGGCGAAGCTAAAGAATATTCATACAAGACTGGTGAACGTATCCGCGTTGCTACAAAACAAGGTATTAAATCAACTCGTGAAGTGATTGCTTTGAACGTTGCTGGTGCGCTTGACATCTTTGATGACGTTGAAGTTGGACACCAAGTATTGGTTGATGATGGTAAATTGGGTCTTCGCGTTGTAGAAAAAGACGCTGCAAAACGTGAATTTGTTGTTGAAGTTGAAAACGATGGTATCATCGCTAAACAAAAAGGTGTAAACATCCCTAACACTAAGATTCCTTTCCCAGCACTTGCTGAACGTGATAACGACGATATCCGTTTCGGTTTGGAACAAGGTATCAACTTCATCGCGATCTCATTCGTACGTACTGCAAAAGACGTTCAAGAAGTTCGTGCTATCTGTGAAGAAACTGGTAACAGCCACGTTCAATTGTTTGCGAAAATCGAAAACCAACAAGGTATCGAAAACTTGGATGAAATCATCGAAGTTACTGATGGTATCATGATCGCTCGTGGTGACATGGGTATCGAAGTACCATTCGAAATGGTTCCAGTTTACCAAAAAATGATTACTTCTAAAGTAAATGCTGCTGGTAAAGTTGTTATCACTGCAACAAACATGCTTGAAACAATGACTGAAAAACCACGTGCTACACGTTCTGAAGTATCTGACGTCTTCAACGCTGTTATCGATGGTACTGATGCTACAATGCTTTCAGGTGAGTCTGCAAACGGTAAATACCCACTTGAATCTGTAGCTACAATGGCGAAAATCGACATGAACGCTCAAACACTTTTGAAAGAATATGGTCGTTTGAACCCAGCTTCATTCGAACGTAACTCTAAGACAGAAGTTATGGCTTCAGCTGTTAAAGATGCTACAAACTCAATGGATATCAAATTGGTTGTAACCTTGACTAAGACAGGTCACACTGCACGTTTGATCTCTAAATACCGTCCAGATGCTGATATCTTGGCATTGACATTTGACGAATTGACAGAACGTGGATTGATGTTGAACTGGGGTGTTATCCCAATGTTGACAGATGCTCCTTCATCAACTGATGATATGTTCGAAATTGCTGAACGTAAAGCAGTTGAAGCTGGTCTTGTTAAATCTGGTGATGATATCGTTATCGTTGCTGGTGTACCAGTTGGAGAAGCTGTTCGTACAAACACAATGCGTATCCGTACAGTACGTTAATAGACAATTATATCTAAAAGCCTTGCTGGTTGGTCCGAAAGGATTGACCGCGAGGTTTTTCTTTTTCTTCTGGTGTGTGTTGATAAGAATTCTCACTAATGCTTACTTTCTCTTTTTTAAAGATCAAAAACATGGTATAATAAATAAAAAGGAAGGGAGACATACATGCCAAGGAGAGATTTAATTAGAAATGTCATAATTGTCGGTGTACTGGTTTTGGCACTGATTTTGCTTCGAATCTTTGTATTTCATCCATTTAGTATCAATGATAAAATGGCCAATGCTTCTGTGAAAACTGGAGATCTTGTGGTAGCAACTAGAAACGCTCAGGTAGATCGCAGTGATTTGGTCTTATATAAGGTCGGTGGAAAAGAATACCTTGGACGTGTCATTGCCAAAGAAAACGACGAAGTCAGCTACGTAGATGACGTCCTCTATTTGAATGGACAGGCAACACCAGAACCTTACCTGAATAAAATGCTGAATAAACACCTAGCTGCTCCAACGAGTAATGGGTATTATACGGATGATTTCTTTTTATCAGAGTTAAAAGGGACCAAGGCTGGTCGTGTACCATCGGATACTTATCTAGTCTTAAATGATAACCGTGGGGATACAGAAGATAGCCGTGAGTTTGGTTATATCCATAAAAATCAGATCGAAGGAGTCGTGAATCTGCGTCTCTATCCTCTCAATAAATTTGGATTTATAAAAGTAGAAGAATAGCCGAAAGGCTATTTTTTTTATAAATATCAAAATGAACTAGTTTTTTTCCATTTTTGTGGTAAGATGTTCATTAAATAATTTTTTAGGAGGAGAATGCTATGCAGTATGCTTTGGAAATTTTACCAAGTTTGTTAAAGGGAGCAAGCCTCACCTTGCAAGTGTTTGCTTTCGTATTGATTTTATCGATTCCGCTAGGAATCGTTGTTGCTTTTTTGCTTCAGTTGCGCTCAAAGATCCTGCATGGACTCCTAACGATTTATATCTGGATCATGCGAGGAACTCCTCTTTTGCTTCAGTTGATCTTTATTTATTACGTCCTTCCAAGTATTGGGATTCGGATTGATCGCTTGCCTGCAGCTATCACAGCCTTCACTCTCAATTATGCAGCCTATTTTGCGGAAATCTTCCGTGGAGGAATTGTCGCCATTCCGACAGGTCAGTATGAGGCGGCCAAGGTCTTGAAATTGAGTTCATGGCAAACAATTCGCTATATCATTTTGCCTCAGGTGGTGAAGATCGTTCTTCCAAGTGTCTTCAATGAAGTCATGTCCTTGATTAAAGACACCTCCTTGGTCTATGCTCTGGGAATTAGTGATTTGATCCTGGCTAGTCGGACGGCAGCCAATCGTGATGCCAGTCTAGCGCCTATGTTTTTGGCGGGAGCTATTTATTTAATCCTCATTGGGATCGTGACCATCATTGCTAAGCGAGTTGAAAAGAACTTTTCATATTATAAATAGGAGGAGAAGCATATGTTAGAATTAAAACAAATTTCGAAACGGTTTGGGGATAAGCAGATCTTATCAGATTTCAATCTTCTCGTTCCTGAAAAACAAATCGTCGCCATTGTTGGTCCTTCTGGGGGAGGAAAAACCACCTTGCTTCGCATGCTAGCTGGTCTTGAAACCATTGATTCTGGTCAGATCATTTACAATGGTGAAAACTTGCCTCTGGATGCCTTAGAAAAACGAAATCTTCTCGGTTTTGTCTTTCAAGATTTTCAATTGTTTCCACATTTATCGGTCTTGGAAAACCTTATCTTGTCTCCTGTTAAGACCATGAATGTGACTAAGGAAGAAGCGAGTAAAAAAGCCATGAGCTTACTGGAGCGTCTAGGACTCGAACAACATGCGGATGCTTATCCCTTCTCTCTATCTGGTGGTCAGAAGCAACGGGTGGCATTGGCTCGTGCTATGATGATCGATCCAGAAATTATTGGCTATGATGAGCCGACTTCGGCCTTGGATCCAGAATTGCGATTAGAAGTTGAGAAGTTAATCTTGCAAAACCGTGAACTGGGGGTGACTCAGATCGTTGTTACCCATGATATTCCGTTTGCAGAAGCAATTGCGGATGTTCTTCTCAAGGTTGAGCCTAAATAGGAGGAGACTATGAAACGAGTAATACCATGGCTGATAGGTGTCCTTAGTCTCGCTCTTCTGACTGCCTGTGGACAGACAGTCAGTGATCCTAAAGTGGACAACTGGCAAAAATACCAAAAAGAGCAGTCCATCACGATTGGTTTTGATAATACTTTCGTTCCCATGGGCTTTGAGCAAAAAGATGGGAGCTACGCTGGTTTTGACATTGATTTGGCCAATCAAGTCTTTGAATCTTATGGGATTCATGTCAACTGGCAACCCATTGATTGGGATATGAAAGAAACGGAACTGAAAAATGGGACCATTGATGCCATCTGGAATGGCTATTCGGCAACAGATGAACGTCGGGAAAGTGTTGCTTTTACCAAGCCCTATATGAAAAATGAACAAGTCTTGGTCACTAAGAAAGCCTCTGGGATCCAATCAGTCGATGGGATGAAAGAGAAACGATTAGGTGCCCAGACCGGATCGTCTGGCTATATGGATTTTGAAGCCAATCCTAAAATCTTAAAAAATAAGGTTAAAAATCAAAAGGCTACCCAATACCAGAGTTTCAACGAGGCGCTGATCGATCTTCAGAATGATCGGATCGATGGCCTCTTAATCGACCGTGTCTATGCCAACTATTATCTGCAAACGGAAGGAATTTTAAAAGACTACAATGTCTTTCCTGTCGGTTTTGAGACAGAATCCTTTGCGGTAGGGGTGCGCAAGGCGGATAAAACTTTGAAGAAAAAAATTGATGAAGCATTCGTAAAACTTTATCAAAAGGGCCAGTTCCAAAAGATCTCTAAGAAGTGGTTCGGAACGGATGTAGCAACAGACGATATCAAGTAATAAAGAGAGTGGGACAGAAATCGGTAATTCGTTAGAATTCGATTTCGTCGTCCCACCTCCGCACAGTTGAGTAGGGCTGTAAAAGCTGATGAAATCAGCGTAGTAGAGCCCACTCAACCACTGCGTCTTGCTCGGCAATCCAAAAATAATTGAGAGGCTAGGACTTTTGTCCCAGCCTCTTTTAGTCGGTTTTATTAGTAATTTGATGGAAAATCTTTTGCCACGTTTCATGGCGACGCCAGAGACTGGTATGGATTTGACCATCTAGTTCATAGCGTATGAGTTTGGTTTTTTGGCTGATGGATTCCAGTTCAAAGTTTTGCAATTGAACTTGGTCGCTTGCGAGAGCCTCTAATAATTCTGCCTTGTTGTGTTCGTGACCGGTATCGTCAATCAAGGTATAATTATCCGCTAGCAATGTATCAAACTCTTGCTTAGCATAGAGGCGTTTTTCATAGGTTAAGAGTTTCTTTTCAACGTTTTCGATCAGCTCATCTTCAGGAATTGAGCTAGGTTCCACATGGACGTCAATGTCAAAGACTCCAAATTCTTCTTTTAGGAGATTCTCGACTTCTTCTGTGATCGCATGGCTTTCATAGACGGAAAGATCGGGATTCATCTCCAAGACAACGTCCAGATAGATATTGCTTCCGTAGGTCCGTCCGCGTTGGTATTTCACACGCGCAATCTTAGGGAGTTTTAAAATAGCTTTTTCGTAATCTTCGAGGAGACTATCGTCAAAGCCATCTGAAAGACTAAAGGAAGATTCCATAAAAATATCGTAGGCTGTTTTGAGGATAAAGAAGGTGATGATGATGGCTACGATTTTATCGACAATTGGATAGTTAAAAGCACTAGCAGCGATCGCGATCGACGTTCCAAGAGAAGTGACGACGTCTGAAAGATTGTCTTTTGCGGCAGCTTTTAAGGCTTTTGATTTGGCCCGTTTTGCTAAGCGAAGATTGTAGAAATAAACGCCTAGCATGACAAGGGCTGAAACCACTCCGACACCAGCACCGAGTGGATCAATGCTAACTGTTTCATTGCTGAAGATCTTTTGGAGGGTATCGCGTAAGACATCAAAACCAACATAAAACATAATGATGGAGGTGACTAGGCTTGCTAGATCCTCAATTTTCCAGTGACCAAATTTGTGATCGCGGTCAGCAGGTTGGCGAGCGAGACGAATCCCGATGAGCAGGGCAGCATTGCTGATGATATCAGATAAGTTGTTAAATCCATCGGCTACCAAACTGGATGAATGAAGTAGATGGCCGGTAGCCAATTTTACTGAAGAGAGCAATAAATAGGCTAGAATACTAATGATAGCGCCACGTTCGGCCAGTTTTAAGTTACTGTATGGTTTATCCAAAATATCCTCCTAGACCTCGGATGAAATCCTGTTTTCTTTAAGCTACTATTATATCGTTTTTGGAAGGGAAATTCAAATGAGTCCTTTTTTAAAAGAAGCTAGGCAGGTTTTTGTGGTATAATAGAACGATTGAATGAATGAGGAGTATGAGATGAATCCTTTATTGAATGGTATGAATGATCGCCAAGCAGAGGCGGTCCAAACGACAGAAGGTCCCCTCTTGATCATGGCGGGGGCTGGTTCTGGTAAGACACGTGTCTTGACCCACCGCATCGCTTACTTGATCGATGAAAAAATGGTCAATCCTTGGAATATTTTGGCCATTACCTTTACCAATAAAGCCGCTCGGGAGATGAAGGAGCGGGCTTATCAATTGAATCCAGCCACCCAAGATTGCTTGATTGCCACCTTCCACTCCATGTGTGTGCGCATCCTTCGCCGAGATGCGGATCACATTGGCTACAATCGTAACTTTACCATTGTCGATCCAGGTGAGCAACGGACCTTGATGAAGCGGATCTTGAAGTCCTTAAATTTGGATCCTAAGAAATGGAATGAACGGACCATCTTGGGGACTATTTCCAATGCTAAAAATGACCTGATCGATGAAGTGGCCTATGCTGCACAAGCGGGAGATATGTATACTCAGATCGTCGCCAAGTGTTATGAGGCTTACCAAAAGGAACTCCGGCAGTCAGAAGCGGTAGACTTTGATGATTTGATCATGCTGACCTTACGTCTTTTTGATCAGCATCCAGATGTGCTGACCTATTACCAGCAGAAGTTCCAATACATCCACGTAGACGAGTATCAAGATACCAACCATGCCCAATACCAGTTGGTCAAACTCTTGGCTTCACGTTTTAAAAATATCTGTGTCGTTGGGGATGCGGACCAGTCTATTTATGGCTGGCGGGGAGCAGATATGCAGAATATCCTGGACTTTGAGAAGGATTATAAGGAAGCTAAGGTCGTCCTCCTAGAAGAGAATTACCGCTCGACTAAGACGATTTTGCAAGCAGCCAATGATGTCATCAAAAACAATCGCCACCGCCGTCCGAAGAATCTCTGGACACAAAATGAAGACGGGGAAGAAATTGTCTATTATCGGGCTAATGATGAGCAGGATGAAGCTGTCTTTGTTGCTAAAACGATTGAAGAGCTTAGTCGCGAAGCTGGCTACAAACACCGTGATTTTGCAGTTCTCTACCGGACCAATGCCCAGTCACGGACCATTGAAGAAGCGCTACTCAAGTCCAACATTCCTTACACCATGGTAGGGGGCACCAAGTTCTACAGCCGGAAGGAAATTCGGGATGTCATTGCTTATCTGAACTTGATTGCCAACCTCAGTGACAATATCAGTTTTGAGCGCATTATCAATGAACCCAAGAGGGGAATCGGGCCAGGTACAGTGGATAAGATTCGTGACTTTGCCCAACTGCAAGAGTCTTCACTCCTGGATGCTTCAGCCAATATCATGCTCTCAGGCATTAAAGGAAAGGCAGCTCAATCCATCTGGGACTTTGCCAATCTCATTCTTGATTTGAGAGAAAGATTGGACCAGCTGACCATTACAGAGTTGGTCGAAGAAGTCCTTGACAAGACGGGCTATATGACGGCCCTAACCAATCAGGGAAATTTGGAAAGTCAGGCTCGCATCGAGAATATCCAAGAGTTCTTGTCTGTTACCAAGAATTTTGATGAAAATGGAGAGACCGTCGAAGACGAATCAGGTGTGGAAACCTTGAGTCGTTTCTTGAACGATTTGGCTTTGATTGCTGATACAGATGATGGGGCGCAAGAAACTTCAGAAGTCACCTTGATGACCCTTCACGCGGCTAAAGGATTGGAGTTTCCAGTCGTCTTCTTGATTGGGATGGAAGAAAATGTCTTTCCTCTTAGTCGTGCGGCTGAGGATCCAGATGAGTTAGAAGAAGAACGTCGTCTGGCTTATGTAGGTATTACACGGGCAGAGAAGGTTCTCTTCTTGACCAATGCCAACTCACGTTTGCTCTTTGGACGGACTAGCTACAACAGGCCAACGCGTTTCATCAATGAAATTAGCTCGGATTTATTGTCCTACCAAGGATTAGCTCGTCCAGCCAACACTAGCTTTAAGGCTTCTTATAGCAATGGAGGCGGAACGACCTTTGGAAAAGGGATGAGCCTGTCACAAGCCCTTCAAGAGCGCAAGAGACAAGCAGCTCCAAGTACTCTCACGTCATCAAGCCTCCCCTTTGGCAATAGCAACCGTTCTAGCGCCAAAGAGAGCGTCGCTTGGTCCATTGGCGACATTGCCATTCACAAGAAGTGGGGTGAAGGAACCGTGCTTGAAGTATCTGGTAGTGGTAGTACCCAAGAACTCAAGATCAACTTCCCAGAAGTGGGGCTCAAAAAACTCTTGGCCAGTGTTGCTCCGATTGAAAAGAAATAAACTGAAACCAGTAAGCTTAGCTTGCTGGTTTTGATTTTACAGGTGGCATGATATAATATACTAAGAATAGAGAAAGAGGCATGCTATGAACGAAATCAAGTGCCCCAACTGTGGGGAAGTCTTTACAGTCAACGAAAGTCAATACAGCGAACTCTTGTCACAGGTACGGACAGCTGAGTTTGACAAGGAAATTCATGAGCGGATTCGGCAAGAGTTGGCTTTAGCTGAGCAAAAGGCCCTTAATGAACAGCAAGAGAAGTTAGCAAAGAAGGACCAAGAAATTGCCCAGTTACAGAACCAGATTCAACAGTTTGATACCGAAAAAGAATTGGCCAAAAAAGAGGTGGAGCAAACGGCTAGCCAAAGCCTGCTAGAGAAAGAAAAAGAAGTGCAAGCACTGGAAAATCAGTTGGCCACCTTGCGCTTGGAGCATGAGAATCAACTGCAAAAAACACTGTCTGATCTAGAGAAAGAAAGAGATCAGGTCAAAAATCAGCTCCTATTACAAGAAAAAGAAAACGAGCTTTCTCTGACTTCTGTTAAGCAAAACTATGAGGCTCAGCTAAAGGCGGCCAATGAACAGGTCGAGTTCTACAAGAATTTTAAGGCCCAACAATCAACCAAGGCCATCGGGGAAAGTCTGGAGCAGTATGCGGAAAGTGAATTCAACAAGGTTCGCAGTTTTGCCTTTCCAAATGCCTATTTTGAAAAGGACAACAAGGTCTCTGCGCGTGGGTCTAAAGGCGACTTTATCTTCCGCGAGTGCGATGAAAATGGGGTGGAGATTATCTCCATCATGTTTGAGATGAAGAATGAAGCCGACGGGACAGAGAAGAAGCATAAGAATGCCGATTTCTACAAGGAATTGGACAAGGACCGTCGAGAAAAGAACTGTGAGTATGCGGTTTTAGTGACCATGCTTGAAGCAGATAACGACTACTTTAACACAGGGATTGTCGATGTCAGCCACGAGTATGAGAAGATGTATGTCGTCCGTCCTCAGTTCTTTATCCAGATCATTGGGCTCCTGCGTAATGCGGCCCTTAATTCCCTTAAATACAAGCAGGAATTGGCGCTTGTCCGTGAACAAAATATTGATATTACCCACTTTGAAGAGGACCTAGATGCCTTTAAAGTAGCCTTTGCTAAGAACTACAATTCGGCTTCTGTCAACTTTGGCAAGGCTATCGATGAAATCGACAAAGCCATCAAGCGGATGGAAGAAGTCAAGAAATTCCTCACCACATCAGAAAACCAACTTCGCCTCGCTAACAACAAGTTGGATGATGTTTCCGTTAAAAAATTGACTCGGAAAAATCCAACCATGAAAGCTAAGTTTGATGCTCTGAAAGGAGAATAATCTTTGTATTCAGCTAAGAACGCTACCTTGTCCATGAATGGGAAAACCATGGACTATGTGACATTTGGAAAAGGAAAGGACGCTCTAGTAATTATACCAGGCTTGGGGGATGGGTTACAGACCGTTAAAGGAAAGGCACAGCTCTTTTCTCTCTCGTATCGTCTACTTGCTAAGCGATATAAGATCTATGTTTTTTCTCGAATCAATGAGTTGAGACGGGGCTATACGACGCGGGATATGGCAGCAGATGTAGCAGAAGCAATGGAGACACTAAACCTAGATACCGCTTATGTTATGGGGATTTCACAAGGTGGAATGATTGCCCAATGGTTGGTGGCGGATTTCCCTGAAAAGGTACAAAAGATCATTTTAGCTGTGACCACTGCAAAACCTAGTCAACTTCCTAGAGAACGAATTGAGCATTGGCAAAAACTTAGTCAATCTGGAAATTTTAAGCATCTCATGCTGGATATTGCAAAGCATTCCTATACGCAAAAGAGCTATCAAAAGTGGCGGTTGCTTTATAATATTATGGGTCGCTTGGGGCGAATCAAAGATGAAAATAGAATAGCCATTCAGTCTCAGTCTTGCCTGGAACATAATAGCCGTGAGGTCTTAAAGGAAATTCAGTGTCCAACCTTTGTCCTTGGTGCGCTTGAAGATGATGTGATTGGTGTGGACGGATCCAAGGAACTGGCAAAAGCGATTTCGGATTGTCAACTCCTCATTCTTAAGCACTCTGGGCATGCTCTTTATGAAGAAAATAAAGCATTTCAAGAGGCTGTCTGTGGATTCTTAAACTAAAAAACGCTGGAAAAATTTCCAGCGTTTTTATTTAAATCGCAAAGAGATCGTTTAGGTTTTCTGCCATGGTTGGGTGGGTAAAGATTTGTTTTGCGATGTAAGTATAAGGGATCTTGTTGTCCATCGCCATGGTAATCAGGTTGATGATTTCGCCTGCAGCTTCTCCAAAGAGCGTCACTCCAAGAATTTCTTTGGTTTCTGGGTTAACCACGGCTTTGAAGGCACCTCGAAGGTCTGCATTGACGTGTCCGCGTGGCATAGCAGCAACTGGCAATTCTTTAACAGCAACTGGAAGTTCTTTGTCACGTGCTTCTTGCTCGGTCAAGCCGACTTGGGCAAGTGGAGGAGCAATAAAGAGTGTTGTCGCATAATTTCTACGAGTTTCGAGATTGTAGCTACCATCGCCTGTGAGGTAGTTGAAGACAATGCGGAAGTCATCGAGTGACATGTAGGTGAATTGAGGGCCACCATTGACATCTCCAACTGCAAAGACACCAGGGACGCTGGTTTCCAAATAACGGTTGACTTGGATCGCTCCACGATCAGTGACTTGGATGTCTGTGTTTTCAAGACCAAGTCCAGCTGTGTTTGGCTTACGACCTGTTGCGTAGAGAAGGATATCGAACTCAAAGTCTCCCTTATCTGTGACAACCGTTAAGCTGTTTTGGCCATCTTTGATTTCTTGGGTATGAATGCCTTGCAAGAATTGAATACCGTCTTCTTCAAGGTAGCCTTTTGCAAGAGCTGCAATACTTGGCTCGATCCGTGGCAAGAATGTTTCAGAAGCATCCAATACCGTTACTTGGCTGCCCAAGGTATTATAGAGATGAGCAAATTCCAATCCGATTGGTCCACCACCAAGGACACCCAAGCGTTTAGGTAGGTTTTCCAAACGTTGAATGCCGGTTGAATCCACGGCAAATTTACTTTCAGCCAAACCTGGAATCGGAAGGACATTTGGCACAGCACCAGTATTAATAATAATGGTTTCAGCTGTCAATTCTTCCTTTTCATCTCCAGCTTGAATTTCGATGACTTTGTTAGAAACGAAACGAGCCGTCGCGTCGATAATGTCTACACCAGTTCCAGCAATGGTTGCGTAGTTCTTGCCATTGAGACGAGTAGTGACTGCATTTTTCTCATTCATGGCTTGCTCAAAATCCAAGCCTTTTTCTGCTGCAACAATCAAGGTCTTGGTTGGAATACAAGCGATATTGATACAAGTACCACCGTACATAGATTTGCTCTTTTCAATTAGAGCAACTTTTTTTCCTTGGCTTGATAATTTCGCTGCAAGTGTTTTACCAGCTTTACCAAATCCAATCACAATAACATCATACATTAACATATGTTACACCTTCTTTCGCTTTCTATTGTATCAAACCCATTTTAAAAAGTCTGAAATCTGCTACGGGATTTTTTAGGAGCTCATGGGAAGGGGGGAAAGAGGGACAAGAAGTCTCGTTTCGTGGTATAATAAGAGGTCGGTGACCCGGATGGTCACACATGAGTTAGAAAGAGCAATTCAAATGGACGGAATTATCAATGTAAGAAAAGAAGCAGGCATGACTTCGCATGATGTGGTCTTTAAACTGCGGAAAATCTTAGGCACCAAGAAGATTGGCCATGGAGGAACTTTGGATCCGGATGTGGTCGGGGTGCTTCCGATTGCCGTAGGAAAAGCGACCCGTATGGTCGAATTTATGCAAGATGAGGGTAAAATCTACGAGGGAGAAATCACTTTGGGATTTTCTACCACGACGGAAGATGCCAGTGGGGAAATCGTTGAGCGTACTCCAGTGGAAGCACCTTTAGATGCAGCAGAGGTAGACCACATGATTGCCCAGATGGTGGGAGAGATCGAGCAGGTACCCCCCATGTATTCAGCGGTCAAGGTCAATGGGCGTAAGCTCTATGAATATGCGCGTGCAGGTGAAGAAGTGGAACGGCCTGTCCGGCAGGTAACCATTTATGACTTTACGCGCACCAGTGAGATCGGCTATGAGGCAGGACTAGCCCGTTTTCGCTTCCGGGTTAAATGCAGCAAGGGGACTTATATCCGGACCTTGTCGGTGGATTTGGGTCAAAAGTTGGGTTACGCCGCCCACATGTCCCACTTAACACGAACCAGTGCTGCAGGTTTGTCACTGGATGATGCCCTGACCCTGGAAGAGCTTGCTGAAAAAGTAGCGAAAGGAGATTTGAGCTTCCTTCATCCTCTTGAAATTGGGACAGGAGATCTAGAAAAAGTGGAGCTGACAGCAGAAGAGGTTGGCGAAGTCCAAGTAGGACGCTTTATTCCAGTTGAGAGTGACTCCAAAGAGTTAGCTGCTTTTTACCAAGGAAAATTGGTAGCCATTTTAGAAAAAAGAGAAGAACTTTACAAACCTCGAAAAGTCTTTCTCACAGAAAGTGTGTTACAATAAATTCATGAATATTCGTACGATTACTACTGCTAACCAGATCCATTTGGAGAATGAGACAGTTTTGGTTCTGGGCTACTTTGATGGCCTGCATCTGGGGCATCAAGAACTCTTTAAAAAGGCGCGTCAGATAGCGGATGAAAAAGGCTTGAAGGTCGCTTTGTTAACCTTCCCTGAATCTCCTAAGTTAGCCTTTGTTCGCTACCAACCAGAATTACTGCTTCATTTGCAGAGTCCTGAGGATCGGTTCCAAAAATTAAACGAACTAGGAGTGGATGAGCTCTTCCTCATTGATTTTACGACCGATTTTGCTTCTAAAACCGCCAAAGAATTTGTTGATCAATTTGTCAAAGCCTTGAGGGCCCGAGTTTTAATTGCTGGATTTGATTATAGTTTTGGCTCTGATAAGAAAACGGCCTCTGACTTAGCTGCTTATTTTGATGGTCAAGTGGAAGTCATTTCTCCTGTATTGGATCAGGGTGAAAAGATTAGTTCGACCCGCATTCGTCAAGCTATCCTAGAAGGACGCGTCCAAGAAGCTGCCCGTCTACTTGGTCACCCTTTATCCAGTCGAGGAATCGTTGTGCATGGGGATGCGCGTGGCCGCACCATTGGCTATCCTACTGCCAATTTAGCGCCGATTGACCGGACCTATTTACCATCAGATGGGGTTTATGTAGTTGATGTCGATTTTAAAGGGCAGACCTACCGTGGGATGGCTTCTGTTGGGAAAAATGTCACCTTTGATGGAAAAGAGCTTCGTTTCGAAGTCAATCTCTTTGATTTTACAGGAGATATCTACGGTCATACCCTGACCATTCATTGGTTAGATAAGATTCGAGAAATGGTCAAATTCGATGGGATCGATCAACTAGTGGCGCAACTAGAAGAAGATGAAGCAGTTTCACGAAACTGGACAAAGAGGCTGGGACAAAAGTCCTAGCCTCTCAATTGTTTTTGGATTGTCGAACAAGACGCAGTGGTTGAGTGGGCTCTACTACGCTCATTTCATCAGCTTTTACAGCCCTACTCAACTGTGCGGAGGTGGGACGACGAAATCGAATTCTAACGAATTACCGATTTCTGTCCCACTCTCTTTTTTCGAGCCTCTTCTTGGGAAAAATGAAAGGGATTTCTTTTTTCCACTGAAATTCAGAAAAATCGTCGAGAAATCAAAAAAGCGCTTTTCAAGCACCTATTTTTTTTGTATAATAGAGTCAGATAGTTATATATAAAAAAAGAAGTGAACCACATGATTACATTATTTTTATCACCGAGTTGTACATCATGTCGAAAAGCTCGGGCTTGGTTAAAAAAGCACGATGTTCCATTTAAAGAACACAATATTATGACAAGTCCTTTGAGCAAACAGGAGTTGACAAGTATATTGGCCTTGACCGAAAACGGAACAGACGACATTATTTCAACTCGTTCAAAAATTTTTCAAAAATTGGATGTTGATGTTGAAGATTTATCCATCTCGGCCTTGATCCATCTGATTGAGGAAAATCCTAGTCTCTTGCGGAGACCGATTATTTTAGATAACAAACGCATGCAGATTGGCTTTAACGAAGATGAAATTCGGGCCTTCTTGCCACGGAGTTATCGCAAACAAGAGTTACGCTCTGCCACTCTAAGAGCAGAAATAAACTAAGAAGTATGTCGAATGCAAAAAAATTATAGTTACCCACTGGACTTATCGTGGAGCACTGAAGAGCTTGCTTCAGTGCTTTCTTTTTTCAATAAAGTTGAAGAAGCCTATGAAAGTAAGGTAGAGGCCAAAGAATACATGGAAGCCTACCGCGCTTTTAAGAAGGTCGTGCCTAGTATCGGAGAAGAAAAGCGTCTCGGACGGGAGTTTGAAGAAGTGAGCGGTTATTCTCTCTATCGTGCGACCCAGGCTGCAAAGCAAAAAGAGGAAGGATGGTTTTCTCTTGAAGAATAAATTAGAGTTTGCCAAACAAATCGTTTTAGAGGCTGGAGACTACTTGCGTCTTCATCTCCATGATGACTTGATGATCTCAAAAAAGACTGGGCCGACAGATTTAGTCACCCAGATGGACCAACAGGTTCAAAAGGATTTGGTTGAAAAAATCACACATCGCTACCCAGAAGATCGGATTTTTGCGGAGGAAGATGGCCTTCGCTCACCGATTTCAGAAGGATCCGTTTGGGTGATTGATCCTATTGATGGGACCAATAATTTTGTGACCCAAAAGGAAGATTTTGCGGTGATGGTGGCCTATTTTGAAGACGGAATTGGTCAGTTTGGCCTGATCTACGATGTGATGAGGGATCACCTTTTTTACGGGGGTGGAGAATTCCCTGTTTATCGCAATGAGGTTGAACTGACGCCCTTTGTGGACCAACCTCTGGAAAACTTTTTGATTGCTTCAAATGTCGGCATGCTTGAGAAAAATGACTGGGGCATGGCCGATCTTGGTATGGATTCTCTTGGCATTCGGGTCTACGGAAGTGCCGGTATTAGTTTTTCAAAAATTCTCTCAGGTGGGATTCTAGCTTATTTTAGCTACATCTGGCCTTGGGATTATGCCGCAGCTGCGATCATGGGGGACCAGTTGGGCTATACCGTTTTAAATTTAAATGGAGATAAACCTAATTACCAGACAGTGGAACCCATTATGATGGTTCCAAAAGTGAAGTTAACAGAAATTCAAACCTATCTTAAGAAAGGGAGAAGTTAAATGAATTTTCCCAATGGTTTTAAAGAAAAATACCAGCATCTTCTAGGTGAGGATGCTGCTGCTTTTTTTGCGACCTTTGATCAAGAAGCAGTATCGGCCTTTCGGACTAATCCCTTGAAAGAAGCGCAAAAAGCATTTGATGATCCGATTCCCAATACCCCTTGGGGCCATTATGGAAAGGTCTCAGGAAAATCCATTGAGCACGCAACGGGCTTGGTCTATTCGCAAGAGCCAGCAGCTCAGATAGTGGCCCAAGTCGCCCAGCCGAAACCAGGAATGAAGGTCCTGGACTTGGCCGCAGCTCCTGGCGGAAAGACTACCCAACTCTTGTCTTATTTGGACAATCAGGGACTTTTGGTCTCCAATGAAATCCACAAGGGCCGCTCGAAAATTCTTGTAGAGAATGTAGAACGCTTTGGTGCCCGAAATGTATTGGTAACCAATGAGTCTGCCGATCGTCTGGCCAAAGTTTTCTCAGGCTTTTTTGATCTGATTGTACTGGACGCCCCTTGTTCAGGTGAGGGGATGTTCCGTAAGCAACCAGATGCCATGGACTATTGGTCCATCGATTATCCCCGAGAGTGTAGTCTCCTTCAAAGAGAGATTCTAGGGGATGCCCTCAAGATGTTGGTTCCAGGAGGTTCCTTGGTGTATTCAACCTGTACCTGGGCTCCAGAGGAAAATGAAGAGATCGTATCCTGGCTTTTGGAAAACTATGATCTGGAGCTGGAAACGATCGAGAAGATCAATGGTATGGCAGAAGGCATTGACTATCCAGAAACCGCGCGTATGTATCCTCATCTCTTTAAAGGGGAGGGACAATTTGTTGCTAAGTTCCGTTATCTAGGAGAGAATCGTCCTGCCAAAATCCCTTCCAAAAAGGACCAATTATCTGCGGAGCAAAAGAAATGGTGGCAGGAGTTTGCTAAGAAACACTTGAAGATCACTCTAGAAGGTGTCCTCGAAACCTTTGGGGACGAGCTCTACTTGGTTCCACTTGGTTTACCAGATTTGCGCAAAGTAAAAATTGCTCGAAATGGTTTGCACCTAGGGACCTTCAAGAAAAATCGATTTGAACCTAGTTTTGCCCTTGGTCTAGCTCTGAAACCGAGTGAAGTCAAAGAAACCGTTTCGATCACGCCTGAGGACTTTGTTCATTATGTGGCGGGAGAGACGGTTCAATTGAAGGAAACGCATCCAAATGGATGGTACCAGGTCCTTGTCGAAGGCAATGGTTTGGGCTTTGCCAAAGTGACCGGACAGACCCTGAAAAATTTCTATCCCAAGGGCCTACGTTTTAGGTAAAATGCTGGGCAAAGAACCCGTTCTATGATATAGTGGAAGTACAGTTTTTTTAAAAAGAAACTTGTCAAAATCATAAGTGAAATAGTGAAATATCAAGGAGACATGATTTGAAAAAGTCTAAAAAGCTGATCCTAGGACTAGCGACGATCGCATTAGCAGGAAGTTTATCTGCTTGTGCTTCTTGGATCAATCGCGGAGAATCAATCACTGCTGTTGGATCCACTGCCTTGCAACCCTTGGTTGAAGGAGTGGTAGATCGCTACATTGAAGAACATCCTGGTAAGATTGTGAATGTACAAGGAGGAGGTTCTGGTACAGGACTTTCACAAGTTCAATCAGGTGCTGTGGACATCGGAAATAGTGACCTGTTTGCAGAGGAAAAGTCTGGGATCGATGCCTCTAGTCTGGTCGATCATCAGGTAGCCGTAGCAGGGACAGCCATCATTGCCAATAAAAATATCTCGATTGACAATCTGACAACGGAGCAATTGCGAAAGATCTTTACAGGTGAATATACCAACTGGAAGCAGTTGGGTGGTCCAGATCTTGAGATCACGATTGTGAACCGTGCCGTAGGTTCTGGTAGCCGTGCTGTCTTTGATGCCATTATCATGGATGGCAAACAACCCAAGCAGGCCCAAGAGCAAGACTCTAATGGAATGGTGAAAAACATCGTTTCTCAAACTCCAGGAGCCATCTCTTATCTAGCCTTTACCTACTTGGATAGCAGTGTCAAAACCATGAAGCTCAATGGTTATCAACCAACCAAAGCTAATGTCGTCAACAATAACTGGCCCATCTGGTCTTACGAACATATGTATACCAAGGGAAAACCCAATGAGTTGTCTAAAAAATTCATTGACTACATGATGACGGATGAGGTTCAGCAAAAAGTTGTTGGTAAGATGGGCTATATTCCAATCAATGATATGAAAGTCACCCGTGATTTAAAAGGGAATGTGACAAAAAAATAAAAGAATTAGGTAAAAAATGAACGAAGTAGCAAAAAAAATGCTGACGAAATCAAAAAACTCCCGCCTAGAAAAATTTGGGAAAACCATTACCTTTCTATGTATGAGTTTGATTGTTGTCGTCGTTGCCATGATTTTGATTTTCGTGGCCCAAAAAGGTTTATCGACTTTCTTTGTTAATAAAGTCAATATCTTTAGTTTTCTATTTGGGAGCTCTTGGAATCCTGCTGCAAAGGAATTTGGAGCCCTACCCATGATTTTAGGTTCCTTTATTGTAACCTTGCTTTCTGCCCTCTTGGCAACGCCGTTTGCCATTGGTGCAGCAGTTTTCATGACAGAAGTCTCCCCCAAAGGAGCTCGTTTCTTGCAACCAGCGATTGAGCTTTTGGTGGGGATTCCTTCCGTTGTTTACGGATTCATTGGTCTTCAAGTGGTCGTCCCATTTACCCGTAGTCTCTTTGGGGGGACTGGTTTTGGGATCCTCTCAGGGGTCTTTGTCCTTTTTGTTATGATCCTACCCACTGTTACCTTTATGACGACCGATAGC
The DNA here is from genome assembly GCF_000507765.1 of Streptococcus parasanguinis CC87K. GTDB lineage: Bacteria > Bacillota > Bacilli > Lactobacillales > Streptococcaceae > Streptococcus > Streptococcus parasanguinis_J. Next base: position 284,595 of record NZ_KI669401.1, read on the forward strand.
CTCCGAGCTGTACCCCGTCATTATCGGGAAGCTAGTATGGCAATGGGAGCGACCCGCTGGCAAACCATTTGGCATGTCACGCTCAAGGCAGCCCGCTCTGGAATCTTTACAGCGGTCGTCTTTGGAATGGCGCGTGCCTTTGGGGAAGCCTTGGCTATCCAGATGGTGGTCGGAAACTCGGCAGTGGTACCAACCTCGCTCACAACACCAGCTTCCACCCTCACCTCTATTTTGACTATGGGAATCGGAAATACCGTCATGGGTACGGTCAATAACAATGTTCTTTGGTCGCTCGCCTTGGTATTGCTCCTCATGAGTCTTGCCTTTAACAGTGTGATTAAACTGATTACGAAAGAAAGAGGTAAGAAGAACTATGCACGCTAAACGAATGGATAAAATTGCCACAGGAGTGCTGTATGCTATTTCAGGGATCATCGTTGCGATTCTTGCCTCATTGATCCTTTATATCTTGGTCCGTGGCTTGCCCCATGTATCTTGGCACTTCTTGACTGGGAAATCTTCTTCTTACCAAGCAGGAGGAGGGATCGGAATTCAATTGTATAATTCCTTCTTCCTCTTGGTCATTACCTTGGTGATTTCCTTCCCACTTTCTCTTGGAGCTGGGATTTACCTCTCTGAGTATGCTAAAAAAGGTCGCTTGACCAATTTGGTTCGTACCTGTATTGAGATCTTGTCTTCTTTGCCATCTGTCGTTGTAGGTCTCTTTGGTTACTTGGTCTTCGTTGTCCAGTTCAAATACGGATTTTCGATCATTTCAGGGGCCTTGGCCTTGACCGTCTTTAACCTGCCACAGATGACTCGCAATATCGAAGATAGCTTGCAGCACGTCCACCATACACAGCGCGAAGCAGGTCTAGCATTGGGCTTGTCTCGCTGGGAAACTGTGATCCATGTCGTGGTTCCAGAAGCACTTCCAAGTATTATCACTGGGGTTGTCTTGGCCTCAGGACGGATCTTTGGGGAAGCCGCTGCCTTGATCTATACAGCAGGTCAATCGGCTCCAGCTCTTGATTGGTCAAACTGGAATATCTTTAGTGTGACTAGTCCGATTTCGATCTTCCGTCAGGCTGAAACCTTGGCCGTCCATATCTGGAAGGTCAACAGTGAAGGAACCATTCCAGACTCGATCGAAGTCTCAGCCGGTTCTGCCGCCGTTCTTTTGATCTTTATCTTGATCTTTAACTTTGGAGCGCGCAAACTCGGAAGTTACCTCCATAAAAAACTAACATCTGCTTAAAGGAGAAGAAATGTCAAAATACAATTGGGATGAGAGACACATCATTACTTTTCCTGAAGAAAAGGTGGTCCTATCGACCAAAGATTTGCATGTCTATTATGGAACGAACGAGTCCATTAAAGGCGTCGACATGCAGTTTGAAAAGAATAAGATTACAGCCTTGATCGGTCCTTCAGGATCTGGGAAATCAACCTACCTCCGTAGTTTGAACCGGATGAATGATACCATCGATATTGCGCGTGTAACGGGTGAAATTTGGTATGAAGGAATCGATGTCAATCGTCCGGATATCAATGTTTATGAAATGCGTAAGCACATTGGGATGGTTTTCCAACGGCCCAATCCTTTTGCCAAATCGATTTATAAAAATATCACCTTCCCGCATGAACGCGCTGGGGTGAAAGACAAGAAGATCTTGGACGAATTGGTCGAAACTTCTTTGAAACAGGCAGCTTTATGGGATCAGGTCAAGGATGACCTTCATAAATCAGCCCTGACACTTTCAGGTGGCCAACAGCAACGACTCTGTATCGCACGGGCCATCTCTGTGAAGCCAGATATCTTACTCATGGATGAGCCTGCTTCAGCGCTTGATCCGATCGCGACAGCGCAATTAGAAGAAACCATGCTTGAGTTGAAGAAGGATTATACGATTGTCATCGTGACCCACAGCATGCAACAAGCAGCCCGTGCTAGCGATTATACCGGTTTCTTCTATCTAGGAAACCTCATCGAGTACGATAAGACTTCGAATATTTTCCAAAATGCGAAATTGCAATCGACCAACGATTATGTATCTGGTCACTTTGGATAAAGTAAAATGACAACAAAAAGGAAAATAGAATGACAGAACCAATTTTGCAAGTCAAGGACTTGTCGGTTTATTACAATAAAAAGAAGGCTCTAAATAGCGTCTCCTTGGACTTTGCTCCAAAGGAGATTACGGCCTTGATTGGTCCTTCAGGATCAGGGAAATCTACCCTTTTAAAAGCCATTAACCGCATGGGCGACCTCAACCATGAGGTCACTACCACAGGAACCATCCTCTATAATGGACATAATATCTACGGACCACGGACCGATACGGTCGAATTGCGTAAGGAAATCGGAATGGTCTTCCAACAGCCCAATCCTTTCCCAATGTCCATTTATGATAATGTGACCTATGGATTGATGATTAATGGTGTCAAGGACAAGGCTGTCTTGGATGAAGCAGTTGAAACCTCTCTGAAACGCGCTTCCATCTGGGATGAAGTCAAGGATCGCCTGCATGATTCAGCGATCGGACTTTCCGGTGGTCAGCAGCAGCGGGTCTGTGTGGCGCGGGTTCTTGCGACCAGTCCCAAGATTATTCTTTTGGATGAGCCAACTTCAGCGCTGGACCCAATTTCAGCTGGGAAAATTGAAGAAACCTTGTATGGACTAAAAGACCGCTACACCATGCTCTTGGTGACACGTTCCATGCAACAAGCAAGTCGGATTTCCGATAAAACAGCCTTTTTCTTGGATGGGGATTTGATTGAGTACAATGATACCAATGAAATGTTCTTGAACCCAGCTAAGAAAGAAACAGAAGACTATGTCTCTGGTAAATTTGGATAGGAAGAAAATAAAATGTTACGAGTTCAATTTGAAGAAGATTTAGAGAAGTTGCATAACCAGTTTTATGCAATGGGAAATGAAGTGTTGAGTCAGATCAACCGTACAGTTCGTGCTTTCGTGACCCATGACCGTGAATTGGCCCGTCAGGTTATCGAAGATGATGCGGAGATCAACGACTACGAAGTGAAGCTAGAGCGTAAGTCTTTTGAGATTATCGCCCTTCAACAGCCTGTTTCACAAGACCTTCGCGTCGTGATGACCGTCTTAAAAGCAGTTTCTGACCTAGAGCGGATGGGGGACCACGCAGTATCGATTGCCAAGGCAACGATTCGCATGAAAGGGGAAGTCCGTATCCAATCTGTTGAGGAAGAAATCAGCAAGATGGGCCGTGAAGTCAAAGATTTTGTCGAAGCGACACTAGATGTTTACCTCAAAGGCGATGTGGATTTGGCCTATGAAGTTGCGACACGAGACGAAGTCATCAACCATTACTTCGATAGCATCCAAGAATTAGCAACAGAAGAAATTCGAAAAAATCCTGAGTCCATCGTGACAGGACGGGATTATTTCCAAGTGATCAACTTCTTGGAACGCATCGGAGATTATGCAAAAAATATCTGTGAATGGGTAGTTTACTTTGAAACAGGTAAAATTATCGAAATGTAAGATCATGGAGTCTTTTCGATCTCAGACAGGCATTGTCATGCTTGTCTTTTCTTTTATCCCAACTTTGTGATAAAATAGTTTTATTAGGGCTTTTCATTGGAAAGCGTAAAACATTTAAAGGAGGAAATTATGCAAGCAGTTGCACATTTTGTAGAAACATTCGTTCCAGAACATTACGAAGTGTTTTTGGATTTAAGTCGTAAAACCAAGACCTTTAGCGGTCGTGTGGTGATCACAGGTCAAGCCAAGGCGGACAAGATCTCGCTTCACCAAAAGGATTTGACCATCGAAACAGTAGAAGTAGCAGGTCAAGCCCGTCCATTTACGGTTGATGATGACAATGAAGCAGTCTATGTTGAATTGGAAGGAACAGGTCAAGTGACAGTTACCCTGACCTATTCTGGTAAGATTACAGACAATATGACTGGGATTTATCCATCTTACTACAGCATTGATGGTGTGAAGAAGGAAGTCCTCTCGACTCAGTTTGAGAGCCATTTTGCGCGTGAAGCCTTTCCAAGTGTGGACGAGCCTGAAGCTAAAGCAACTTTCGATCTTTCTTTGAAATTTGACCAAGAAGAAGGTGAAATTGCCCTTTCAAATATGCCTGAAATCGATGTGGAAAACCGCAAAGAAACAGGAATTTGGAAGTTTGATACGACTCCACGGATGTCTTCTTACCTCCTTGCCTTTGCTGCTGGAGATCTTCAAGGAGTGACAGCTAAGACCAAGAATGGAACCCTAGTCGGTGTCTACTCTACCAAAGCTCACCCATTAGAAAACTTGGACTTCTCATTGGATATTGCCGTTCGTGCTATTGAATTTTATGAAGACTACTATGGTGTGAAGTATCCAATCCCTCAATCCCTTCATATCGCCCTTCCAGACTTCTCTTCAGGAGCGATGGAAAACTGGGGCTTGGTAACCTACCGTGAAGTCTACCTTCTAGTAGATGAAAACTCTACGGCCCAAAGCCGTCAAACAGTAGCCTTGGTGGTGGCTCACGAATTGGCTCACCAATGGTTCGGAAACCTCGTGACCATGAAATGGTGGGATGATCTCTGGTTGAATGAAAGCTTTGCCAATATGATGGAATATGTCAGCTTGGATGCCATTGAACCAAGCTGGAATATCTTTGAAGACTTCCAAACAACTGGAGTGCCTGCTGCTTTGAAACGCGATGCTACAGATGGCGTTCAATCCGTCCATGTGGAAGTCAAACACCCAGACGAGATCAACACTCTTTTTGACCCAGCAATCGTTTACGCTAAGGGTAGCCGTCTTATGCACATGCTTCGTCGATGGTTAGGCGATGACGCCTTCCGCAAAGGGTTGAAGATCTACTTTGAAAAACACCAATACGGCAATACTATCGGTCGTGACCTTTGGGATGCTCTTGGGCAAGCTTCAGGTCGTGATGTCGCAGCCTTTATGGATTCTTGGTTGGAGCAACCAGGATACCCTGTTGTTTCAGCTTCTGTGGAAAACGATACCTTGATCATCCGTCAAGAGCAGTTCTTCATCGGAGATAGAGAAGAAAAAGGACGCAAGTGGGTTGTTCCGTTAAATAGCAACTGGACGGGTATTCCAGATACCTTGGAAACTGAAGTCTTAGAAATTCCAAACTACAGTGCCTTGAAAGCAGCTAACAGCGGAGCTCTTCGCTTCAATACAGAAAATACAGCTCACTATATCAGTGACTACCGTGGGGAATTGTTGGAAGACATCCTTGCTGACCTTGCTAGCTTGGATAGCACTTCAAAATTACAAGTGGTTCAAGAACGTCGTCTTTTAGCTGAAAGTGGTCAAATTTCTTATGCAAGCCTCTTGCCAGTGATTGAACACTTGACAGAAGAAAGTTCCTACTTGGTTGTTTCAGCTGTTTCGAGCGTCTTAGCTGGAATCAGTCTCTTTGTGGATGAAGGAAATGAAACAGAAGCTGCCTTCCATGAGTTGTTGAAACGCTTGAACCGTTACAACTTTGAACGCTTGGGTCTAGAAGCTAAGCCTGGTGAAACAGAAGAAGACGAAAAAGTTCGTCAGCTAATGATTGCTAATATGATCAAGGCCAATGATGAAGCTGCAAAAGCTCAAGCGAGCACTATCTTTGAAGCACATGCAGATGATTTGGAAAAACTTCCAGCTGCCATCCGCCTGCAAATCTTGGTCAACCAAATCAAGCACCAGGAAACCAAGGAGCTTAGCCAACAATACCTGGATACTTATGTTAAGACAGTAGATGGGAACTTTAAACGCCAGTTGGCGGCTGCACTTTCTTATACCAAGGATGAGGAAACTTTGGAAGCTCTATTGAAGGAGTGGAAGAACAAGGATGTGGTGAAACCTCAGGACTTGGCTATGAGTTGGTACTACAACTTCTTACACGATGACTTTACCCAAGGAAGAACTTGGACTTGGGCGCGTGAAAACTGGGATTGGGTCAAGAAAGCCCTCGGTGGTGATATGAGCTTTGATAAGTTTGTTATCTACCCAGCTAACTGTTTCAAGACCCGTGAACGGTTGAATGAATACAAGGCCTTCTTTGAACCTCAATTGGATGATATGGCGATTAGCCGCAATATCAAGATGGGAATCAAGGAAATCGCCGCTCGTATCGATCTGATCGACCGTGAGAAAGCAGCTGTTGAAGCAGCGCTTCTAGCTACAAAATAAAGAAAAAAGCTCCTAGAGAAGGCTCTGCAGATCTGCAAACTTCTCTAAGAGTCTTTTTATTTTTCTTTTTTGAAATAAGGAAGATGCTGAAGATTTCGATAAAGGATGACCGCGAAAATAGTTTATCAATATCCTAATGGAGTGGGAAAAAAGTCCGCAAAATAAAAAAGGTTGAAAAAAGCTTCCCCACACCTTTTCAATTTTTCCACCTGCGTATAGTTCCAACAGTCTGGGAGAGTGTTGGAGGTTGCAGATCAAGGAAATATTGTTCTCCTTATCATTGGAGCTAAATAAGCGAACAAAGACTTGGGGAACTTGCTTCACAAGTTCTATCCTCCACCTCAAAGTAGCGGTTTAAGCAATCAACCACTGCGTCTCACTGTTACTTCTATCAAACATCAAAGTCTGGACAGATTTGAACTGCACCCTAAAAGTTAGACAGAAAAATCTAACTTTTGGGGTGCTTTTATTATGAAATTAACTTTTGAAGATAAAGTTCAAATATATGAATCAAGAAAGCAAGGAGAGAGTTTTAGGCGACTTTCAAATCAATTTGGGATAAAGATTTCTAATCTTCAGTACATGATTAAATTGATTGATCGTTATGGAATAGAAATCGTAAAAAAAGGAAAGAATTGTTACTATTCTCCTGAACTAAAACGAGAAATCATTGATAAAGTCTTACTTGAAGGTCGTTCACAAAGAAGTGTAAGCCTTGATTATGCTCTTCCAAACCAAGGAATGCTTCCAAATTGGCTGGCACAATACAAGAAAAATGGGTATACTATTGTTGAGAAAACAAGAGGGAGAGCACCTAAAATGGGACGCAAGCTAAAGAAGAAATCTGAAGAAATGACAGAGTTAGAACGTCTTCAAGCAGAAAATGAATACCTGAGAGCGGAGAATGCCATTCTAAAAAAGTTGAGAGAACTCCGATTGAAGGAGGAAAAAGAGAAAGAAGAAAGACAGAAATTGTTCAAGAATTAATCACTGAGTTTTCGTTAGATATTCTTCTAAAAGCCATTAAACTCGCTCGTTCGACCTACTATTATCACTTGAAACAGCTAGAAAAACCAGATAAGGATCACGGGCTTAAAGCTGAAATCCAATCTATTTTTACTGAACACAAGGGAAATTATGGCTATCGTCGGATACATTTAGAATTAAGAAATCGCGGTTTTTTGGTCAATCATAAGAGGGTTCAGCGGTTGATGAACGTCCTCAATTTACAAGCTAGAATCCGGCAGAAGCGAAAGTATTCTTCTCACAAAGGAGATATTGGTAAGAAAGCCGACAACCTTATTCAACGCCAGTTTGAAGCTTCAAAACCAATGGAAAAGTGCTACACAGATGTGACAGAATTTGCCATTCCAGCAAGCAGCCAAAAGCTCTATTTATCACCAGTATTAGATGGTTTTAACAGTGAAATCGTCGCTTATAATCTTTCAACTTCACCAAATTTAGAACAAGTGAAAGCTATGTTAGACCAGGCCTTTACTGAGAATCATTACACAAATACAATTCTCCATAGTGATCAAGGATGGCATTATCAACACCAGTATTATCATCGTTTTTTAGAGGATAAAGGAATTCAACCGTCCATGTCACGTAAAGGAAACAGCCCAGACAACGGCATGATGGAATCCTTCTTTGGCATTTTGAAATCGGAAATGTTTTATGGTTACGAGAATACATTTAAGTCACTTAACCAATTGGAACAAGCTATTGTAGACTATATTGACTATTACAACAACAAACGAATTAAGGTAAAACTAAAAGGACTCAGTCCTGTGCAATACAGGACTAAATCCTTCACTTAAATTATTTGTCTAACTTTTTGGGGTCAGTACAATTTTGCCTAGCCTCTTTTTTATAAATTACCTGAATAAGGCCTTGAAGGAGAAGGATCATTAGTTTATTGGACTTGGTAAGAGGATCTCCGTTCGATAGCGGCCATTTTCTTTGAATCGCTTGATAGTTCCTTGGTATTCTTGTACTAGAGCATCAACGTTTCGTAAGCCCCAACCATCTCTTTGACGTGTTTTACGAGTCTCTTGTTCTTGTTCATTAAAGGTATTGTTGATCGAAATAAATAGGTTTTGTTGAAAATAACGTATATTTAGAGCCAATGTTCTCTCCGATTTATCAGTTAATCGAAGACAGGCTGAAATACTATTATCTAAACAATTTCCTAAAATAACAGCTAGAATATCAGGCTGAATAGATAATTCTTGAGGGACAAAGCAGTCAATTTCCAATTCAATTTCATCTTCCACATCGTGCAGTTTTTGATTCAGTAAATAATTAACCGTTGGATTTTTGGAGTAAAAGATTTGTTTTCCTGAAATACTATCGGTTAACGATTGAAGATACTCTCTAGCTTCATCAGGATTTTCTTCTAGAAGTGCCAAGAGGGTTAAATGTTTATTTTTTAAGTCATGCCGAAGACTTTGCAATCGTTGGTATTCTTCTTGAGACTGTTGTGTTTCTCGTAATTGGAACTGAAGCTGTTCTTTATCTAATTTATTTTGATAATAAGCGTGCTGTTGTTGAGAAAGATGTAAGGTAAAATACAGCGAGGAAAACGACAATACAATAAGAGACAAGAGTGAAATGACAGAAAGATAATCTGGTCCAAATACTTGCCCTTGAATAGCAGATACAGTAAAGGCAAAAATAATAGATAAAATCGGCACGATAAATTGATAAAGCCAATTTCTTCTAGAAGTTGCCATGGTTAACTTTTGATGTGTTCGAAATAGCTGTCGAAGAACAAGAGTGATCACAGTTGAAAAAAGAAAACTGATGGCAAGGTAACCACTAATCATTCCTAAATTTTTCGATACTTTTGACAGTGGAAGAAATAGTTGGATAGCTTGATTGAGGACAGCTCCGGCTAATAATGTCAGGCTTGTTTGTAAGAATATCCAAAAGGAAGAATCAAGAAAGGAGTAGCCAAAATAGAGTCCTACAAGAGAGGATTCTACAATACTCAGGAAGAGATTGCTAACTAAAAACACACGACCTTCTAAAAATAGAAACACAAGAGCCACATGAAAAAGAAAGCAACAACAAAGGACTAAAAGTGTCTCTTTTGAATGTTTACTTTTGGATATTGGCCTATAAAATAAGACACTTGCTAGAAATAAGTCAAACAAGATACTAATGATCCGCAATCCTATTAGCATTAGAAATTCCTTTCACTGAGATATTTATAGTATTTTTCTTTAAAAGAAGACTGGAACTTACGACTAATTGGAAGTGAATGTTCCTCGGTTCCATTTAGCAAAATAGTTACTGTTTTCGCATCAAAATCTTTTATATATTTGGGATTTACAATATAAGAAGCATGAATTTGAATAAAATAATCAGGTAGTTTATCTAAAATTTCTTGAGTTTTCAGTAAGGACTTATAGGTATCTGCTAGTGTGTAAATAAAAACGTAACGCTTATCTTTCTCAAAATAGGTAATGTCACTTAAAGGAATAGAGTAACTTTGTTTTCCAAATGAAAAGTTAAAGATGGTTTGTCCTAAATCTAAATAACGTAAAATTCTGTCTACTACCTTATTTAACCTTTGGGGTTCAATGGGTTTTACTAAGTAATCAAAAGTCTGTACTTCAAATACTTGTTCCATGTAATAACGATAGCTGGTCACAAAAATAATGGGGATAAAAGGATTGAACTGACGAATTTCACGTGCAAGGTCAATTCCAGTAATTTGTGGCATATCAATATCCAAAAAAACACAATGCGTATCCCTTGTTAACTGTTCTAGCATTTTTTGTGGATTTGTATATAGTTTTGTTTCTACAGGAACCTTGTCGTAAGAAAGTAAATACTGTTCTAACTGACTAGCATCTCTAGTTGAGTCATCACAAATAACGACGTTTAACATAAGTCCCCCTTATCAAATTGAGTTGGCTAATTATGACACTAAAATGGTAAATCATGACGTAAACCATGGAAAGTCATATGTTTATTATACAATAATCTTATCAAAAATGAAGGAAGCTGGGAAAATCTTCTCAGTCTTGAGTGATGAGATGAAGACATTTGCACCACTGACTATTAGAGATTTGACAAAATCATTTGATAAGCAACATTTTGCTAATAACCATATTTCATTAGAAATAGAAGCTGCTAAAATTACAGCTTTTTTAGGACACAATGGTGCTGGTAAGTCCACCCTCTTAAATCAAATGATTGGTTTTACCAAACCCGATAAAGGAGATGTATGCTATGGAGATATTTCTTTTGTACAGAATCGTAAACAAGCTCGCTCAATGATGAGCTATATGTCGCAACAGTATGCACCACTTGAGAAATTGACGGTGGAACAAAACATAGAAATGCTTGGAAGAATGAGAGAGTTAAACACCTTAGATTTACAAAAAGAAATGGATCAGCTCTTAACCGACTTAGAAATTAAGGAGTACCGGGCAAAACAAGGAAAGGATCTCTCAGGAGGATTAAAGCGTCTAACTTCTTTTGCAATGGCTTTAATAGGATCTCCGACCATCATTCTTCTTGATGAACCGACAAATGATGTTGATCCAATACGTCGTGAAAAACAATGGCAATTATTACAGAAGCTGGCGCATAAAGGTCATACCATTATTATCGTGACGCATAATCTTTTGGAAGTTGAAAAATATGCAGACAACTATGCCTTATTTAACCATGGGAAGTTAATCAAGTCAGGCCCAGTTCAGCAAATAACCTATCAAAAACAGTATCAAATATCTTTTGAGTTTAGGAATAAAGATAGCTTAGCTCTATTCCAAGATTATACCATTATCAATGGTTCGATTTGCCAGATTGAAGTAGAAGAGAAGGAGTTAACAAGACTGCTACCAAAAATAACACAGGAATTGGATAGAAAGAATATTTTTAATCTGTCACTTGCTCAGAAAAACGTATCCATTTCAGATCTTTATAGAGAGGAGTTGACAAACTGATATGACTCAATTTTTTTACTTACTTCGTTGGAACTATCTTCGTCAAAAAGATCTATTTCTACTCTTTACGCTAGCTCAGGTTCTGTTATCCATTTCACTTCTTTTTGGTTATCCACTAGTGATCGGTGAGATTGATACGACAGCTGCCTACTATCTCTCTTCTGGTTCAGTTCTGATAGGAATTATTTCTATTGGCTGTACGATCTCATCCCCTGTTATAGCAAATGCGAAGTCAGAAGGACATGTAGACTACGTACGAGCCCTTCCAATACCACGAATTCTGATTTCCTTAGCAGATCTTTGGATGTGGATGATTGCTATTTTACCTGGAGTGTTCATTTCTGTTATACTGGGCTATTTTCGTTTTTCTGTCCGCCTAAATGTATCTGTTCTGGCTGTTTTCATCCTATTTCTGATCTGTCTTACGATGATCAGTCTTGGATTTGCCATTGCGTATACTTTTTCTCCCAATATTGTCACGCTGATGTCTCAGTTAATTCTCATGATTGGTTTGATGTTTTCACCAATCATGTACCCTGCAAGTCGTCTTCCAGATTGGATAAACCATCTCTACCATGTTCTTCCATTTGTCCCTTCTGTCAAACTCCTACGAGCTTGTGTCTATAGTCATGGTCACGTCTCATTTTTTGACTTCACTATACTGATTATCTGGATTTTGCTAACACAGTTACTGATCTTGAGAGTTCTTTATAAGGAAAAATAAAGGAAGGAGGGTAGATAGAAGGTTCTTCTTCGAAACAGTAACCCATTTAAAAGTAGTTTAATTAAAGAGATTTACAAATGTATGCCTATAACAAAAGAGGCTGGGACAAAAGTCCTAGCCTCTCAATTGTTTTTGGATTGTCGAGCAAGACGCAGTGGTTGAGTGGGCTCTACTACGCTGATTTCATCAGCTTTTACAGCCCTACTCAACTGTGCGGAGGTGGGACGGCGAAATCGAATTCTAACGAATTACCGATTTCTGTCCCACTCTCTTTTTTAATATATCCGCTAAGCCCTTTGTGTATTATTTGAAATACCAGTGGTGTTTGAGGCTGGCAAAAATCGCCTTGCTGGTGATCGTGATGATGACCAGTTTGATGAGGTCGGCAAGGATAAAGGGAGCAACGACCAAAGTAAATGCTTTTTGGAGATCGGTATGCGTGACCAGCATAAAGCCGATAGCTCCTGACACAAAGAGGAGAGCACTACTGAGGAGATTGGCCAAAAAGATAGTGAAAATGCTGGATTTAGCATTGGTAAATAGAGACGTGATCCATGCTCGGAATGGGAAGAAGAGGAGGAAACCAGCAGTAGGACCAAGGAAATGCGAAGCGCCACCAGCACCGCCGGCAAATACTGGAAAACCTAAGAAGCCTAAAAGTAGGTAGAGACAGACTGTGACAAAGGCATGGCTGGGTTTATAGATGGTCCCGATGATCCCGATCATGAGTGTCTGCAGGGTCAAAGGAATTGGACCAAAGGGAATGGTGAATTGAGATAGGACGGAGATCATGGCCACTCCAATGGAGATGAGAACTAAGGGAAAGATTTTCTTCATAACAGTTAACCTCGTATTTATTTTATGGTAACTATTCTACAATAAGGGGTTCATCCTGTCAATAGCCCACGCTTGTTTTAGGATTTTTTAAGTAAAAATTTAGGCAGGCTTAAGACTCCTGAAGTATAATCGCCTTACTAAAGGATCGAGCTCCCTTTAAATTATAAAAGACAAGTACTTGTACAAAAAGATAAAAGGTAAAAAGATGAATCAAAAAGAAACAAAACAAGTAGTAGAAACGCAAGAATCCAAAGAAAAAATGGTTGTCCTAAAACGAAGTCCTAAGTGGTGGATTGGCATGGCAGCAGTTGGTGGATTGTTAGTTGGTGCTGGAAGCGGCTTTGGTGTCGGTGTCATCGCCTCTCAATCCTCCAATAACCAACAATTTTCTCAACCGGTCCAAACGGGTCAGAACCAAGGATCCAATCAGCAACAAAATAGTCAAACTGGCCATCCTTCACAAGGAAACCAGCAAAATGGTGGCCCACAGGATGGCGGACCTCAAGGCGGTGGTCCACAAGGTGGCGGTCCGGGTCAAATGCCACAAGAAGGCAATGGTGGCCCACAAGGGAATGGTCCAGATAATGGCATGAACCAATCTGGCGGACAAGAAGGGAACCAGGGGTCCTCTAAAAAGTCCAATAAGAAGAATTCAAAAAATAAAAACAAGACGAGTGACAGTCAAAGTAACAAAGAAAACACGACAAACTCATAGAATTAGCCTTCCTCAGGCAGGCTGTATTTGATCATAAAACCAGGTTCTAAACTATAGGAAATGAAGGCAAGTCGTGTTATAATGGTTAAGAATAGATTAGAAAGACTCACTCACGAAAGAGAAGAGGATACGACGATGATTAAAATTCTATTGGTCGAAGATGACCTTGGTTTATCAAATTCAGTATTTGATTTTTTAGATGATTTTGCGGATGTCATGCAGGTCTTTGACGGAGAAGAAGGTCTTTACGAAGCAGAAAGCGGGATCTATGATTTGATTTTGCTGGACCTGATGCTTCCTGAAAAAGACGGTTTCCATGTCTTGAAAGAATTGCGTGAAAAAGGCGTGACAACCCCTGTTTTGATCATGACAGCTAAAGAAAGTCTGGATGACAAAGGGCACGGCTTTGAGCTAGGGGCAGACGATTACCTCACCAAGCCTTTCTACCTAGAAGAGCTTAAGATGCGGATTCAAGCTCTATTGAAGCGCTCAGGAAAGGTCAATGAAAACACCCTTAATTATGGCAATTTGAAGGTCAATTTATCCACCAATTCGACTTATGTGGATGGGAAAGAAGTGGAACTTCTTGGGAAGGAATTTGATCTTTTGGTCTATTTTCTTCAAAACCAAAATGTCATCCTTCCAAAGACCCAGATCTTCGATCGTCTCTGGGGCTTTGATAGTGACACAACCATCTCAGTGGTTGAAGTCTATGTTTCAAAAATCCGTAAGAAATTAAAAGGTACTGATTTCGTTGAGAACTTGCAAACATTGCGCAGTGTGGGGTATATCTTAAAAGATGCTAACAAGGATTAAGAAAACAGTCGGAGAAGATGATTTTTCTTACTTTATCCGATATTTTGGTCTCTTCACCTTGATATTCTCAGCCATGACCTTAATTATTATTCAGGTCATGCGCTCGAGTCTCTATACAACGGTCGATGAGAATCTCAAGACCTTGAGTCAGGATCCTTATTCCATTATAGCTATTGCCAACCGGGATCAGAAACAGTCTAATTCCAAAGAGGGTGATGAGCATGAGATGATGATGCCTAATCCTGATAAATCGGAACCAAAAGGAGACGTTACTTCCAATACCACTGTTGTTCTACTGAACAAAAAATATCAAAACTTAACAACGGGAAATGGGTTTTTAAACTTCAAAACGGTGACGTTTGGTCGAAAGCTCCTCAATAAGGTTTCCCAACTCCAAATCACAAATAGTTACGGGAAAAAAGAAAGTTACCGGGCTTACATGACGGATTTGGGCTTGTCTGATGACGGAGATAGTGACGTCAAGTATGCGGTTGTCATGACCAATATCAGTCAGCTAGAACAGACCAGTGAGGAGCACGAGAGCCAGATCGCACTCGTCATGATTTGCTTCTGGGGAATCTCCTTATTCGCTAGTCTCTTCCTAGCACGTCTCAGTGTTAAGCCCCTACTTGAGAGTATGCAAAAGCAAAAGGCATTCGTGGAAAATGCTTCACATGAGTTACGGACGCCTCTAGCAGTCCTTCAAAATCGCCTCGAAACGCTTTTTAGAAAGCCCGAAGCGACCATTATGGAGTCAAGCGAGAGCATTGCATCTAGCTTGGATGAAGTGCGAAATATGAAGCTCTTGACCACCAACCTTCTTAATATTGCCCGAAGGGATGACGGCTTGAAGCCAGAGATGGAGGACATCGAACCAAGCTTTTTCGATCAGACCTTCTCGAATTTTGAGATCATTGCGGAAGAAAATGGCAAACTCTTCCAAGGAGACAATCAGGTGGACAAAGTCATTTGTTCTGATAGAACGCTCCTCAAGCAATTGATGACCATTCTCTATGACAATGCCTTGAAGTACACCGATGAAGATGGCGAGATCCAATTTGAAGTCCAGTTGAAGGACAAAAATCTACTTTTGAGGGTGCTGGATAATGGTCCAGGGATTCGAGATGAGGATAAGAAACGGATCTTTGATCGTTTTTACCGCGTGGACAAGGCCAGAACCCGTCAAAAAGGTGGATTTGGTTTGGGGTTATCCCTCGCTAAGCAGATCGTAGAATCCTTCAAAGGAACCATCCAAGTCAAAGATAATAAACCAAAAGGGACCATCTTTGAAGTGAAATTATCCGTCAAGACGGAAAGTCGTAAAAAAAATCGTTGATAATTTTTTAAAAATAGAAAAGAGGAATACCTATGAGTTCAAAAATGTTGCACACTTGCCTTCGTGTGGAAAACTTAGAAAAATCAATCGCTTTTTACCAAGATGCTTTTGGTTTTGAAGAAAAACGTCGGAAAGATTTCCCAGACTACAAGTTCACTATCGTGTACTTAGGTCTGCCTGGAGATGACTATGAGTTAGAATTGACTTACAATTACGATCATGGTCCTTATGTGATTGGAGACGGCTATGCTCACGTCGCATTGAGTACTCCTGATCTAGAAGGTTTGAATGCCGAACACAAGGCTAAAGGCTATGAAGTGACGGAACCAAAAGGTCTTCCAGGGACACAGCCGAATTACTATTTTGTTGTAGATCCAGATGGTTATAAGGTAGAAGTCATTCGCGAAAAATAAGAGTGATTAAAAATAAGGGGGCTGGGACAAAAGTCCTAGCCTCTCAATTATTTTTTTGATTGTCGAGCAAGACGCAGTGGTTGAGTGGGCTCTACTACGCTGATTTCATCAGCTTTTACAGCCCTACTCAACTGTGCGGAGGTGGGACGACGAAATCGAATTCTAACGAATTACCGATTTCTGTCCCACTCTCTCTTTTTTATGAAACCATTTACAAAAAAGGAATGTTTTTTCGAGAGAAATTTGCTATAATAAAGTTATGAGATTCAAACACACGAAAACTATTTTATTAATCATTATAAATCTCCTTTTTCTGAGTCTTTTGTATATCGGATATCAAAAGATTCAAAGGCTTCGTGAACAAAAAGCCTATCAGGATCAGTTTTCCAAGGTCACCCAATTAGAGAAAAGCTCTGAAAAAGGAAAAGATGCCCAGGTTCAGGAAGGAATTTTAGGAACTTCTTATGTGACGGCTTATTATCCTACTAAGGATGGACAGCCTGTTGAGATTATTAAAGAGAAGATCCAAGAAGATCTTCAGCGTTTAGGATCGGATGAGAAAACCAAGGAGCCTAGGCATTTGACCTTCTATCATAGTGAAGAAGCAGAAGCGCCTTTTGTTGGTTATCACCCTATCCAAATCAAACGGGCTGAATACCAGTACAAAAAAGGGAAATTCATCAAAGATGAGACGGTGAAGTTGCCCCTCTTTTACTTGGATGATGATAGTAACCCTTTGACCCTCAGCCAGGTTTTTGCGGATCCAGATGGAGCCAAACAGATCTTTTTGGAGGAATTACGGGGGAATCTAGCCTTTCGTCAGCTGGACGAGGAAAGCATTGATCAAATGGTTGCCCACTTCTCAGAGTTGGATTTGAGCCAATGGGAATTCCAATATGAAAAAGGAAATTTCACCATTCCATTTCCAACCAAGGTTAAAGGAGACGATACCTTCACTGTTCCCTTGTCTAAATTCTACGACGTGATTGATACAGAGCGCTTGCTTCCTGATGATCTAGCTTCTTATGAATCCTATATTGAAGAACGCCACCGTAAGATGATTGCCCTGACCTTTGATGATGGACCAGATCCAACCACGACTCCTCAGGCGCTGGCCATCTTAAAGAAATACAATGCCAAAGCTACCTTCTTTATGGTCGGAAAAAATGTCAGTGCGAATCCGGATATTGCTAAGCAAGTCCGCAAAGAAGGTCATCAAATCGGGAACCATACCTGGGATCACCCTCAATTGCCAAAATTGAGCTTGGATAATGCCAAAAAAGAGATCTTGGATACCCAAGAAGCTATTCAAAAAGCGACAGGTGTGCAGACCAAGATTACCCGTCCTCCGTATGGGGCCATCAATAACGCTATCCAATACGGTGTCGACCAATCCTTCATCATGTGGGATGTAGATAGCCTAGATTGGAAGACACATAATACGACGGCTATTCTCAATGAAGTGAAAAAAGAAGTCAAACCGGGTTCGATTATCCTCATGCATGATATCCATCAAACCACGATTGACGCTCTACCGACCGTCCTTGACTACCTCAAATCACAAGGCTATACCTTTGTAACGGTGGATGAGTTGTTGGATTACCAACTTGAAAGTCATCGCATCTATTACAATGGAAATTAACGTAAAAATCCTCTGCAGTTCTTTCACTAGCAGAGGATTTTCTTATTCATTTAAAAAGAGTTCGGAATTTTTTAAAACCAGTTCACGGACAGAAGCGTATTTTTTCAAGGCTTTGAGTTCTTCTGGGTGGGTGATAAAGGTGATTACATAGCCATCACGCCCCATTCGTCCTGTTCGACCGGCACGGTGGGTATAGGTCTCCACATCACGAGGAATATCGTAGTTAATCACACACTCAAGATGTTCAATGTCGATTCCACGAGCGACTAAATCGGTGGCCAGCAAGAGGGTCAGATGATGGTCTTTGAAGCGTTCCAGAATGACCTTGCGGTATTTGACATTGACATCGCTTGCGAGCGATACGGCCTCAACACCACGGTATTGTAGTTTTTCTTCAGCACTACCCAGATCAGACAGGCTGTTGAAAAAAGCCAGACCACGAAAATCTTCAACGTAGGCGAGTTTGCGGAGCAATTCGACCTTGTCCCGCTTATCCACTTGCATATAAAAATGTTGGATATTGTCCAAAGAAACTCCATCAACCGTAACGCGAAGAGTATTTTCCTCTAGTTGGTCTGGATCGACCTTGGCTGTGGCGCTCATATAGATATATTGGTGGTCACGGGGAGCATAGTGGCTGATCTTGTCGACGAAGTGGTACTGAGAATCGCTCAGTAATTGGTCGAATTCATCTAAAATGATAGTTTCCACATTCATCATTTTGATCTTTTTCAGCTTGATCAGTTCAAAGATCCGACCAGGCGTCCCAACCAGGATTTCGGGTCCTTTTTTGAGACGTTCGATTTGCCGTTTTTGACTAGATCCTGAAAGGAAGAGTTGTGTCTGGAGCCCGAGAGGCTCTGCCCATTGTTTGGTGACATCAAAAATTTGTCCTGCTAACTCTGTGTTAGGAGCCAAAATCAAGAGTTGTTGGGCCTTCTTCGGTTTGAGTTTGAGCAAGCTCGGAAAGAGGTAGGCGAGTGTCTTACCAGTACCGGTAGGACTGATTCCGAGGACATTTTCTCCTTCATAGATAGGGGAGAAGATCTGTTCCTGAATTTCAGTGAATGTATCAAATCCAAGTGTTTCTAACTGGTCTTTCCAGCTTTGTGGAAATTGTTCTTTCATTCTTTTTCATCCTTAAATTGTATTCCAGCGCTTTGACGCATCTGGTAGAGGGTTTCATGGACCTGCTCAGCTGTTTGTAACCATTCAAGATAAGCAGCTGGCTTTTGATGAGCGATGGCAAGGGCAAAGGCTTCCGCCTCTTCTTGCATTTGGTGTGGGCAGGACTGGATCGGAAGGTCGATGACTTCCCCAGAATGGCTGACGAAGCGAGCCTGGTTGATGGCTGCTACAGCATTGAGAGTTAGTGTTCCAGTCTTGGTGTAGATTTCAGCAGGTAGATGGCTGGTGATATTTTTCCCTGCCTGAATGGCAACCTGAAACTCTGGATAAATCAAGACACCTTGACCATAGAGATCAACCGAATTGGGTAATTGCTGAGCGGTGTAGTGGCTGGAGATCGGTTCTCCAAAGAAGCCGATCGCCAAGTAGAGGCAGTAGACTCCCAGATCCATCAAGGCTCCACCTGCATAGACATCTGAGAAAATATTGGGCATCTCACCTGCAAGAAGGGCAGGCAATTTAGAAGAATATTTGGCAAAGGTGAAGTTGGCGCCCAGTATTTCCTGGTTAGAGAGGAAGTTTTTAACTACTTGAAAGGCTTCTTCTTGGTAATTTCTGGCAGCTTCAAAGAGATAGACCTGGTGCTCCTTAGCGAGCTTGACCAGTTCCTTCCATTCAGAAGGGGTGGTCACAGCGGGTTTTTCAATGATGACATGCTTCTTGGCCAGAATAGCAAGCTTGGCCTGAGCGAAGTGAAGAGAATTAGGGCTAGCAATGTAGACCACATCCAGCTCACTGTCTAAGAAGTCGATGATATCCATGTAGCAAGAGATCTCCCCATAAGGCTCACAAAACTCTTGAGCTGTCTTCATCTTTCTCGAATACACAGCCTGCAAGTGATAGTGGCCCGTCTGATGAGCAGCTTTAATAAATTCATGTGAAATCCAACTCGTACCAATAATTCCCAGCTTTAACATAAGGTGTCCTTCCGTCATCGATTCACTCTATTATACCATGAAAAGGGGGAGTGACGGGGTGAAAAATACTAGGGTTTATGAGAGTTTTTTGTTACAATAGAAGGTGAAGAAATCAAGGAGAGAGTTGAATGACCATATCAGTTGTAGTCCCATGTTTTAACGAAGAAGAATCGATTCCATTATTTTACGAAGAAATGGAACGAGTTCGGACCTCCATGGGAGAAGAATTTGAATATATTTTTATTAATGATGGGTCTTCTGATAAAACCTTAGATGTTTTACGAGAACTCAATCTCTTGAATCCTTGTGCTCATTATCTTTCTTTTTCACGAAACTTTGGAAAGGAAGCAGCTCTCTATGCAGGACTTCAGCATGCTTCAGGAGATTATGTGACGGTCATGGATGTGGATCTACAGGATCCTCCGGAATTATTGATCGAAATGAAGCAGAAGTTGGAGGAACAGCCGGATTTAGACTGTGTTGGAACGAGACGCGTAACCCGTGATGGGGAACCTCCTATTCGCTCCTTCTTTGCACGGATGTTTTATAAATTGATCAATCATATTAGCCAAGTGGAAATGATTGACGGGGCGCGTGATTTCCGTTTGATGCGCCGTCCTATGGTCGATGCTATCATGGAGTTATCGGAGTACAATCGTTTCTCAAAAGGAATTTTTGCTTGGGTAGGATTTGAGACAGAATACCTGGAATATAAAAATGTTGAGCGCGTGGCAGGAGAGACGTCTTGGAATTTTTGGTCCCTCTTCAAATACTCGATCGAAGGAATTGTCAATTTTTCTGATGCCCCACTAAATATTGCCTTTGTTGGTGGACTGTTATCTTGGATATTGGCCTTTATTATGGTGATCCTAATTGTGATCCGTACCTTAGTCTTTGGAGATCCTACTTCAGGTTGGCCATCCCTCATGACAGTGATTCTTTTCCTTGGAGGCTTCCAATTGCTAACTATTGGGATTTTAGGAAAATATATCGGTAAAATCTTCATGGAAACCAAGAAGCGTCCAATCTATGTTATTAAAGAGAAAAGTAAGTAAAAAGCAGAAAACTTCTGCTTTTTTTGCTATAATGATAGGGAAAAAGCATTCGAAAGGAACGTAACATGATTTTAATTACAGGTGCAAATGGGCAACTTGGAACAGAACTTCGCCATTTGTTAGACGAACGAAATGAAGAATATGTAGCCGTTGATGTGGCTGAAATGGATATCACAAATGCAGAAAAAGTAGACGAAGTATTCGCAGAAGTAAAACCAACCTTGGTCTACCACTGTGCTGCTTACACAGCTGTTGATGCTGCTGAAGATGAAGGAAAAGAGTTGGACTATGCCATCAACGTGACTGGTACGGAAAATGTAGCAAAGGCATCTGAAAAACACGGTGCAACCTTGGTTTATATCTCAACAGACTATGTTTTTGATGGTAAAAAACCAGTGGGACAAGAATGGGAAGTAGACGATCAAACAGATCCTCAAACAGAGTACGGTCGTACCAAACGTATGGGGGAAGAATTGGTTGAGAAACATGTTTCTAACTTCTATATCATCCGTACAGCTTGGGTCTTCGGGAACTACGGTAAGAACTTTGTCTTCACCATGCAAAACCTTGCCAAGACTCACAAAACACTTACAGTCGTTAATGACCAACACGGGCGTCCAACCTGGACCCGTACTCTCGCAGAGTTTATGACTTATTTGGCTGAAAACCGTAAAGAATATGGTTATTACCATCTATCAAATGATGCTGAAGAAGATACAACTTGGTATGACTTTGCAGTTGAAATCCTCAAAGATACTGATGTAGAAGTGAAGCCAGTGGATTCCAGCCAATTCCCAGCTAAGGCGAAACGTCCACTGAACTCAACGATGAGCTTGGCTAAGGCTAAGGCTACAGGATTCGTTATTCCAACTTGGCAAGATGCCTTGAAAGAGTTTTACAAACAAGAAGTGAAATAATTAAAATGGAAAGATGGTGCGAAACCATCTTTTCATTCGGTAATACAATAAGGAGATTTATGAAAGAGCGAAAACTAAATATAGATATACTAAAATGTATTGCAATAGTATTTGTAGTAGCTGTGCATTTTTTTCTTCATACCAATTATTATGGTCGTCCCTATACCTTTAAAAGTATATTTTTATCATCTTTTATTTGGATGATTTTTATGACCTGTGTTCCTATATTTATCATGACTACAGGTTATTTAATGAAAGATAAGACTTATAGTAAAACTTACTTTATCAAATTACTACCAGTAATTGGAATTTACTGTCTTGCCGCTTCTATCTATACTTTTTTCGACGTTAGAGTTTTTAATATAGATTATCTTGGTAAGTTATTAGTAAATATATTTTCCTTTAGCCACTATGCATGGTATGTAAATATGTATATTGGGTTATATATAATGATTCCATTTTTAAATGCAGGTTTCAAATCATTTAATAATCGTAGAAATCAAGCTATTGCATTAGGTGTTCTAGTATTATTAACTATTTTCCCAGCCACTCTTTCATTGTTTAATAACAATGAGCAAATTTTTATGATTGTATCTCACCTAATTCCTGATTATTGGAAGGGACTCTGGCCTATTACATATTATCTTGTTGGTGCTTTTATTGCTTCTTCTAAGAAGAGGTCAACTATTAAAGAACTTTTTTTAGTCATTTTAATTCTCGATATATTAAGTGTTTTGGGATTATCAGTAATATCAGGATCTAGTTTTGGAATAGAATACGGTGTTCTTCCAGTATTTCTATTGTCTTCATTAATTTTTTATTCTGTTATTCAACTACGAGTAGATATTAAAAATGATTGGCTACAAAAAGTTGTCCTATTTATCTCTAAGAACACTCTTCCTATTTATTTACTATCTGTGATTGGAGATTTATATTGGTATCCTAAAATAGTTGAGAAATGGGGAGATTTTGCAAACATCTTACCAAAATTTCCTTTTATAGTCATTTTTTTGTTTTTACAATCTCTTTTTATCACCTACGTCATTACTCGAGTTCTAAAATTTGTTCAAAGTATGATTGTTAAATATAACAAGTAATAGACTAATGAATCTGAAAATTAATGGGATTTTGTAATATTTGCAATTTGTGTCTATGTCCATTTCATTATAATTTGTAAAGTGGAAAATAAAGTAAATTAAGGGGGACTGTTTCTCGATTAGAAGAAACATTTCCCTTTGTTTTTTTGGAAATTTTAAATAATGTAGTAATAATTTTAACTATTGAAATATCAAACATATTTTTTTCGGCCGCAGCAAACCAGTATTATTACTAATCATAATATTGGGAGTATATCATAAGCTACTCTCTTTTTTATTGTCTTTATGGTATAATTAATGGAATGTGCTTATAGAAAGTGAGTAGAAAAACTTGAGAAAAGTAACTGCCCAAAAGGTGTTTTTCTGGAATATTTTAGGAAGTCTGTCTTCAGCTGCTGTTTCAGTTATACTTCTTTTTATTGTTACACGTGCTTTAAATAGTGCTTCAGCGGATACCTATAGTTTTGCCTATGCAATTGCGAACCTCTTTGTTATTGTAGCAAGTTTTCAAGTCAGAGATTTTCAAGCAACAGATATAAGAGAAAAGTATTCTTTTGACACCTATTTTGTCACAAGAATCATTTCTAATGTTGCAATGGTTCTTCTTTTAGTGACGTATTTAATTTTTAATATTAATACTCACTCAAATGTAGGGATAATTTTTTGGGTATCTTATTTCCGAGTTAGTGAAGCCCTATCAGATGTTTTTCAAGGATTGTTTCAGCAGAAAGAACGTCTGGATATTGCAGGGAAGTCTCTTTTCCTGAGAAATACCATTTCAACAATTGTATTTGCTTTAACGTTAGTTATCTCTAAAAATCTATTGTGGTCTGTGATCGCACAAACCATCAGTTCATTTATTTTTATTGCTCTATTTGATTATCCTAATTCAAAAGTCTTCCATCGCTTAAATCTTAAGAGTGTTAGGTTGAGTAATATTATCAATGTGTTGAAAGATTGTTTACCTTTATTTATTAATGCTTTTTTGTTGGTCTCAATTTATAATCAGCCTAAATATGCTTTGAATGATATTTTTAATCAAGGTTTGATTGGAAATGGTGTTCAGCGAGATTTTAGTATTTTGTTTACACCAATTTTTGCCATGAATCTTATGATTGTGTTTCTTAGACCAATGATTACACAACTTGCAGTCTTTTTAGAAGAAAAGAAGATTTCTCATTTTGTCACTTACAAGAATAATCTCTTCAAGATTTTATTTGGAACTTGTACATTAATATTTCTAATTGGTGCTTTTATAGCCATCCCAGCTTTGGATATTGTATACGGGACTAACCTTAAGCAGTATCAGACGAGTTTTATCGTCTTGTTGCTTGGAGGAATTGCAAGTACTTTTTCAACTGTATGTGATAATATTTTGACAATATTTAGGAAGCAACATTTTTTGGTTATTTCCTTTATTGTGGGTTATATTGTGTCAATCTTAACTGCCAAGCCTCTAGTGTCAAAATTTGAAATTTTTGGAGCATCTCTCTCATTCCTTTGTGCAATGATAGCTTGGTTAATTGCGTCTTTAGTAATTTATTTTGCAACAAATCCATATACAATCTTTAGAAG
Organism: Streptococcus parasanguinis CC87K; assembly: GCF_000507765.1. GTDB lineage: Bacteria > Bacillota > Bacilli > Lactobacillales > Streptococcaceae > Streptococcus > Streptococcus parasanguinis_J. The sequence goes on from NZ_KI669401.1 coordinate 308,987, forward strand.
GAAAAAATAAAATGAAATTTTCAATTATAGTTGCTGCATATAATGTGGCAGAGTATTTAGAAGAATGTGTAGAAAGTCTTGTAAGTCAAAACTTCCCTGATTCTGAATATGAAGTTCTTATAGTTGATGATGGTTCTACAGATGGCCGAACAGGAATGATTTGTGATCAATTAACATCTGAATTTGAGGTAGTTAGAACCATTCATCAAGAAAATGGCGGATTATCTTCAGCGAGAAATACTGGAATTAAATATTCTAAGGGAGATTATTTACTATTTGTTGATGGTGATGACTTTTGGAGTAATCCAGACTTCCTTGATAAATTATCGAATAACATTGATAAATTTCGAAGTGATGTAATTATATTTTCTTATAATAAATACTATGGATTAGATGATAGCGTCAGGGTTGGTTTTGATTTTGTTCCCGATTATGGAGGTACCAAAGAGAATATTAAAGGATTAGTCAAAAACGAGATTTTAACCGCTCCAGCTTGGAATAAATGTGTGAAAAAGAACCTGTTTGAACAAGGACTAGACTTCCCTATTGGTTTTTTATCTGAGGATTGTTTATATTGTGCGAAGCTATTAAAAATGATTTCTACTTATTCGATTTTAAATATAGATTGTTATCAATACAGACAGAATCGATTGGGAAGTATTACAAATATTGTAAAAGAAAAAAATGTAATTGATATTTTAAAGAGTATCGAAATTGGGTTAACTGATGTTAATAGTCTTGACCCTGATGTTAAACATGCATTGAGTATTTACTTTGCGATCTCATATATCTCAATCCTTCCTTACGTTAATCAATATTCATCTCATCCTGAAATCCAACGTTTACTTAGAGAGTACAAATTCCTTCTTAAGTTTTCAGATGAGATAGAGAATAGACCATTCAGATACACTGGGATGATAACAAGATTATTTGGACTGAGATTATCAATTAAGATATTCCCATATTTGATGAAATTTTATAAAAAATAATAGATAGAAAGTATAATATGTCTAATCCAACCGTTTCAGTCATAATTCCTGTGTATAATGCACAAGAGGGAATTAAACAATGTATGGATTCTCTTCTAAATCAATCATTTACAGATTTTGAGATTATTCTGTTAAATGATGGCTCTACAGATAATAGTTTAGAAGTTATTAAAGGGTATGCTGATGCTAATGATTTTATCAGAGTAATCGATAAAGAAAATGAGGGAGTTGCTAAAACCAGAAATAAAGGTATACAACTTGCTAAAGGGAAGTACATTGTATTTATCGATAATGATGATTTTGTTGATTCAGATTATTTAGAGCGTTTTTATAATGCAATAGATCAAGAACAACTAGATATTGTTCTTGGGGGTTATAAGCGTGTTAATCAGGAAATGAAGACACTTTTTAAGCAAGATTTAACACAGTCTGAATGGTCTAAGTATATAGTTGTTGCTCCTTGGGCACGTATTTATAGAACTTCATTTTTAATAGATAATAATATCCAGTTCTTTGATTATCCAATAGGTGAAGATGTTATCTTTACTTTGACTGCTTACAATTTAACAGAAAAAATTAAAATAATTGATTATAATGGCTATAATTGGTTTTTTAACGAGAAGAGTATCTCAAACACATCTCAAAGAGGCTTTAATCCGAATATAGATATTGTGTATTTCCTGAGTCACTTGCTTCAAGTTGCTGGAGATTCAAAATATATTCGCTATTTTATTAAACGATATTACATTTGGTACTTACTCTTTTCTGGAAGAGCCGCTTCAAGCTCGTCATTTATGGATCAATATAGAAAAATTAAACAATGGGTTTCTAAAGAAAATATTGATTCAAATTTAACACCATTATCATCCGAGATAAATGGAGAAAGAATTCAAACTATTATTTCTGTAATGGCTTTTAGAACTTTAGAACGTTTAAGATTAGTTTCACTGTTTTCGAGATTTTACTGTAAAGGAAAGGAGAAGTAGTTGAGAGTATTAATGATAATTCCTGCCTACAATGAGGAGGAAAGTATTTTCGATACGGTAACGAGTATCTTGAATTACCGCAAGAAGGTTGATTTTGATTTGGACTATGTGGTTATCAATGATGGATCAACAGATATGACAAAACAAATTCTTGACGAGAACCATTTTAATGCTGTTCATCTCGTGATGAATCTTGGAATTGGTGGTGCGGTTCAAACAGGATACAAATATGCACTAGCGCATGATTATGATGTAGCAGTTCAATTTGACGGTGATGGCCAGCATGATATCGAATCCTTGTCAGATTTGCTAGAACCAATTAGAAAAAACGAAGCAGACTTAGTTATTGGATCTCGTTTTGTTGGTGATGTTAAGTCGGAATTTCAGACAACTTTTATGAGACGCTTTGGTATAGGAGTTATTTCTAACTTGATTAAGTGGACAACAGGTCAAAGGGTCTTAGATACAACTTCGGGATATCGATTAGCTGACAAAGTTGTGATCAAACAATTTGCTAGACGTTACCCAATCAAGTATCCAGAGCCTGAAACAATTGTTCACATTTTGAAACGTAAATATAAGGTTGTGGAAAAACCTGCTAATATGTTTGAACGTACTGGCGGAGTGTCCTCCATCACTCCTATCAAGTCTATTCGTTATATGATTGAAGTATGTTCATCCATTTTAATCGCAGCCTTTATGAGGGAGAGTGAATAATGTCAGTATTATCTATAGTTATGTTGGTAGCTTCAATCTTTTTCCTTTATTTAGTCATTAGAAATATCAACAAAAATAATATCTTATTTGAACAGGCATTCATGTGGATTGTTATCAGTCTTGTCATGATTGTAATTTCAGTGTTTGATTCTATTCCTGGATACTTTGCTAAATTACTTGGATTTGAATTGACCTCCAATTTTCTATTGTCTCTTACTATTTTTTTCCTGTTGGTCATTGGATTTTTGCAAACCATGACTTTGTCAAAACAAAAAGAACAGATAAAGCATTTAGTTCAAGAATTATCTATTTTAATAAGTCAAGTAGAAACGAAAGAGGAGAATGATGAACAGTAATCATACGTGGGTGATTTGTGCTTATGGTGAGAGCGAATACTTGGAAGCTTGTATTCAATCCTTGAAGAATCAAACTCTCCAATCACAGATTATCTGTTACAGTTCAACACCACTGGATTCGATCAAGGAACTTTGTCAGCGTTATGCTATTCCATTTTACACCAAGCAAGGTGGTGGAATTGGTAAGGATTGGAACAATGCCATGTCTTTTGCAGAGACGAAGTATGCTACCATCGCCCATCAGGATGATTATTATGAGCCGGACTATGCTGAGAAAGTTTTGGCTAAGATGGAAAAAAATCAAGATGTGTTGATTGGGTATTCTGATTATTTTGAAGAAAAAGATGGCCATAAAATTCCTGCGAATACAAATCTGAAGATCAAAACCTTGATGTTAAAAACCATGAATCTTTTTCCTGCTAGTCACTTTTGGCGAAACCGTGTGATGGCTTTTGGGAATCCGATTTGTTGTCCAGCTGTCACCTATAATCGTGAAAATTTGAAGAATTTCTATTTTGATGAAGGGATGAGAGTGAGTTTGGATTGGTACGCATGGTATAAGATCAGCGAGTATAAAGGTCGTTTCGCTTATGTATCTGACAAACTCATGTGCCACCGTATCCATGGAGAATCTGAAACATCAAAAACAATTGCAGACAATACGCGTAGTAAAGAAGATCTATACATGTATGAACTCTTCTGGCCCAAATGGATGGCCAAGTTGTTGATGAGACAATATGTGAAGAGTCAGAAGACGAATAATTAGAATGGGAATATTGGTAAACGTTAGAAAAATGAAAAGTAACAGAAAATATTATATTTATATTTTAGTCATGGCTGTTTTATATGGATTACAGTATTACATTAATAATAAAATTACTCCAGTAGGAGATCAAACTGCCTTTTTAAAATATGCAAAGGAATTTCATCACCAATATTTTACATTTGGTCTTCATCGTTATTTTACATGGAGCAGTAGGTTATTAATTGAATCTGCAACATTATTATTTTCAGTTCATGAAAAGATTTTTTTAGTAGTGACGGTGATTGCTAGTTATTTTCTACTTATACCTAGTAAAAAACTGATTCCTAGCCTACCATTGTTACCTGCGTTAATAATCTTTTTTAGTCTGCCAGCAAGTGAATTTTTAAGTGCAGGTTCAATACCAACATATACTAATTATATTTTTCCAGCGTCTTTTCTTTTCTTCTCTTTATATTACCGTTATTCAGATAATTTAGCTGTTCGATTTCTTTCATTTTTTAGCTTCATATTTTCAATTATGAATGAACAGTTAGCAGCATATGCTTTTTTGTGGATTATTTTCGAATTGTTTCATGATTGGAAAAATAAAGTTTTTAGGTATAGAAATTTCTTATATTTATTTCTTTCATTTATGGGTATCCTTTCAGCTAAAATTTCACCGGGTAATGCTGTTCGATTTACAAAGGAAGTTGCAACTTGGTTTCCAAATTATACGCGTTTAAATATTTTCCAAAAATTATCTTTAGGTATACTTGAGACAGCAGATGGTTTATTGTCTGTATCCTTCTCATTTGTATTTTTGCTTCTAATAATTTTAATTGTATTATCTGTTTATAAAAAAAATTTTTTATCCCTTTCTTTTTCGGTATTTATATTTTTATCTATACTAAGCCAGAAGTTAGAATGGAGAAATCCTTTATTTACCTTATCAGGACTAAGTAAGATTGTTCGAGAAAGTGGAACTTTTAAAGTAAACATTGCCAATTTTGGAGTACTCATCTATAATATTTTATTATTTTTTATGCTGACATATATCATTTGGAGTGTTACAAACTCTACAAATAAATTATGGTTAAGTTATCTTTTTGTTATTGGAATTTTGGCGCGTTTAATTATATCTTTCTCTCCTACCCTCTATGCCTCTGGGACAAGAACGTACCTTCCAGTAATGATTAGTATATTTGTGATTACTTGTGAGCTCTTAAATGAAGTTTATTCTTATTTTAAACAGACTAGTATTGGTGTTTGAAAAGCAGAATCGATCTGCTTTTTTTGTTAGTAGTCAGATGACTTTTTCTTTTTGCTTTAAAATATAGTATAATTAACTTGAATACACTTTCGAAGATTGTGTAGAAAGTAATCTTTGAAACATGGGAATGTTAGTAGATATTGTATACTAATTGATGTTTTGTTGAACAAAATGGATGGAAACAATGAAAAATTTAATATCGGTGGTTGTGACCTCTTATAATCATGAAAAGTATATTGAGCAGTGCTTGCGAAGTATTTTTAATCAGACTTATCGAAATATCGAATTAATCATTTTGGATGATGGATCTACAGATGGTTCTAATCAGATTATTCAAAACGTTTTAAATGATTCGCCTTTTGAAACAAGCTTTGAATCTCATGAAAATCTAGGTGTTGTAAAGAATCGGAATATGGGGCTTGGTCTAACCAAAGGAGACTATTTGCTGTTTGTAGATAGCGATAACTACCTGGATATGGATTATATTGAGCAGTTGTATAGCAAATTGATTGAAACAAATGCTGATATTGCATATTGTGATCTTTTTAATCCTGAAAAAGAGGAGTTCTATCTTAAAAGTCGTAAATTTGACTTAACTGCCTTTCTAAATGCTAGTTTCATTGATAACTGTTCTTTGATTCGTAGAAGTATTATTGGGAATGCTCGTTATGATGAGAAGTTGAATCGTAAAAAGCTTGAAGATTATGACTTTTTATTAAATCTCATTCTTAATAATGGAGCTAAAGCAGTATATCAAACAAATACTAAACTTAACTATCGTGTTTTTGAAACAGGATCTATTTCTTTACGTAATTCAGTCAAATATCATTATGAAATATATCTTGAGATCCTTGAGAAGTATTTGGATAAACTTCCTCATGAGGTTTATAAAGCAGTTTGTGATAATCTCATGACTTTAGAAGATCGTTTAGAAAGTTTAATAAGTCACCATAATGATGTTTCTGAATATGTAAAAGAATTACAAAGAAAGCAGAAACAACTTCATCGTAAGAGTCAAACGCAAGTAGTAGAATTGAAAGAGGCTCGTAAAGAGATACAACTGATTCGAAGTTCTCTTTCGTATCGTATAGGGAATTCTCTGATTAAACCTATTAAAATCACGAAGGTTTTATTAAAAAATCCACGAAAAATTAAGTCTTATTTAAATGCTACAAAGGATAAAATTGTTAGATTACGTCGTCATGTGACCCCACTTAAGGTTCGTCGGTTACGTCGTCTTAGAAATAGTCAACGGTCTGCTCTGTCATTTACTGGTAAAAGAGCACTAGTCTATGTCATTTTCGAATCTGAAAATCGGTTGCAAGAATACAAATTACGATTTTTACAGGCCTTATCTCCGTTAATGGATGATGTCATTGTTATTGTAAACGGTCAGCTTCATGTTGAGGATGTCAATAAACTTGAACCTTATGGACAAGTTTTGACCCGTAACAATAAGGGATATGATACAGCAGCCTTTAGAGAAGGAATCTTTGCCTTTGGTAAAGATAAGCTTAAAGATTATGACCAGCTCTTCTTGGTGAATGATACTAATATTGGTCCGATGAGAGATTTGTCTCAAGTATTCCATGAAATGGCTGATAAGCAACTAGATTTCTGGGGAATTTCCTTTGGAGAAGAGCAAGAGGATGTTACTAAAGAGAATCCTTATGGCTACATTCCTAAGCATCTTCAATCTTATTTCCTAGTTATTGAAAAGCTCATGCTAAACGATGATTCCTTTTATGAGTACTGGTCACACTTGACGGATACAGACTCTCGTGATAAGGCGATTGGTAGACATGAGACACGTTTTACCAAGCATTTTGCCGATTTGGGTTATCGTTTCGATGCTGTTGTGCAAGAATACGAAGATTCTGCAATGTATATTCACCCGTTGAGGATGCTTAAAGCAGGTAGCCCTTTGGTCAAATACACAGCTTTGAAAAATTATGATGAGGATCAATTCTTGTGGCAAGGTCTTGAGCGTGAGTCAGAAGTTCCGGATTTGCTAGAGTATGTTGCTGAGAAGACAGATTACCCAGTGTCAATCTTGGAAGATATTATCAATAAATTCAAGGCTGTTCCTCGAGAACAATATATTTTATTGATTGATGGAGTTGAAAATATCATTCCTCAGTGTACTCGTTACCGTGTCTTGAATAAGGCAGAGCAATTACGTAAGCATGGCTTTGAAGTTATGGTTACTAACTTATCAGATTTTCAATTGTCAATGGCCCAAAATGCTAGTCATATTATTATCTATCGTTCTCCAATCTCGCCTGAACTACTGCGCTTATGTTATATGGCTCAAGATTATGGTAAACCGATTTTTTATGATATTGATGATTTAGTCTTTGATACGGTTTATACAGATCAATTGAGTTATACGCAAGGGTTGAATTCGGTTGAAAAAGGAAACTATGATGCAGGTGTTCGAAATTATGGCTATATGCTAGAAAACTGTGATGGTGCCATTACTTCGACTAACCAATTGCAGGAGGAGTTGTATAAGTACCAAAGTAAGGTTTTACTTAATCGCAACTTGGCTTCTGATGACTTAATCGCTATTAGTAGTCAATATATCAAAGATTACTCTCAAACATCTGATATTGTTAAGATTGGTTATTTCTCTGGTTCAATTAGTCATAATGAGAATTTTGAATTGATTAAACCAGCTATTAAGCAACTGCTTACAAAATATAGCAATGTCCAATTACATATTGTCGGGATTCTCGATATCCCTCAGGATATGAAGCCCTTTGAAAATCAAATTGTAACTCACGATTATGTGGACTGGGATAAATTGCCTGCCTTGATTAGTGAGGTTGATATTAACCTAGCACCGCTTGTGGATTCTATCTTTAATCGTGCCAAATCTGAGATTAAGTGGATTGAAGCTGCTTTAGTGAAAGTACCAACAGTAGCAAGCAAGATAGGAGCTTTCTCGGATATGGTTATTGATGGTGAAACAGGTCTGTTAGCTACTGATGATCAGTGGTTTGACAAGCTAGAAGCTTTAGTTTTATCTCCAGAATTAAGACAAAACATAGCAGAATCAGCTTACCGAGCAGTCCTTGAAAATTGTACCTTAAGCAAGAAAGATGAAATGGTGACTTATTTTGAACAAAATTAAACAAATAAAAGTTGAAAATTTATTTTTCATCTTAGCAACGATTTTTATTTTTTCATTTATGTTAGTATTTCCAATTAATCGTGTGCCAGACGAAACAAACCACGCGCGTATGACTTGGGAAACTGTCCACAAACCAACTCTACAGTCCTTTAAATGGATGAACGAGATTTCGAGTGATGCTCATGTAAACCCTACTGACTATGAAAAGGTTCTTAATAAAAAACTTGATATGGAAAAAGAACCGTATCAAGTCACTCTAAACCTTAAATCTCTTTCCTTCCTTCCTCAGTTGGTTGGTATGACATTGGGAAGTTTGATAAAGCCAACAGTAGGCATGATAATCTATATGGGCCGAATTTTTAATGCCTTAGCTTATATTATAGGTGTCTTTTGTTTAATTAAATATTTTAAATATGGTAAACTAGCTCTATTCTTTATTTCGTTACAACCAATAATGGTTCAACAAGCATCTTCTTTATCTTATGATGTAATGAATTATTTAGAAATCATGCTAGCAATTGGTTTTATAACGAATTTAGCATACAAAAAGACTTTTTCAAATAAGGATGGATTTTTATTAGTACTTATATCGTTATTGCTTTTAGCTACTAAACCAAATAACTTTTTATTACTATGTCTTATTCCGTTTATACCATTAAATTTTGAAGGTGTCTTTAGTTTTTTAAATACGCCCTTAAGAGTGATTAAACAGACTATTTCAAAATTTAAGTATATGTTTTATTTAGTTTTATTACTTGCAATCTTCGCTGTTCTATATTATTTAATGAGAGATAACGGTGGAGTAATCCACTACATTCGGGTGTTGTCGAATACATTATTAAAACAACATATGAACGGTGACCTAAATACTATTTTAACAATAGGTATGTTTGGTTATTTTGGGAATTTCACTATTCAGCTTCCATTATGGCTTATTTTTGTAAATATTTGCATATTATTTCTTGTGTTTTTATCAAGCGAAGAATATTTCTTCACTAAAGATTTTGCAACTGTCTCTTCATTATTGTTTCCAATACAAGTGCTTGCAACTGTAACGGTCATGTATCTACAATGGACACCTATAGTGTTAGGAAATGGGGCGAATATTTCTGTTGGAAGTCAGGGGAGATATTTCACTCCATTTCTCATCTTATTTTTGCCCATAATTGCAAATTTAGGTAACCTTAAAATTAAACAGCATAAGTTGCTAACTATTACTGTAGTTACCCTATTATTCAATTATCTGATTTCTCTTTACTTATTAATTCCATTTTATTGGGTATTTTAGGAGTTGCGATGACTAAAACAATTTTATTTATTTCACCTACTGGAACAATGGATAATGGCGCCGAAATTTCAATTTTTAATTTAATGAAATTTTTAGTTAGTAAAGGCTTTCGAGTCTTAAACGTTTTCCCTGATTATCGTGTACCAGTTCAAAAAAATTATTTGGAGCAGATGAAGAAAGCTGGAATTCAAGCTATTGGTATTCCAGCAGTTAAGTGGTGGTGGGAAGAAGCTCCAGGTGGATTACCTGGGACACATTATCAGCGAGTAAAAAGTTACGAGGATAATATTAAAAGAATTCGAGATATTTTGAAACAGAATAAAGTTGATTTAGTTATTAGTAACACAGCTAATGTCTTCCAAGGAGCTTTGGCTGCAGCTGAAGAAAATATTCGTCATTTTTGGCTAATTCATGAATTCCCTGAGGGAGAATTTGGTTATTATAAAGAAAAACTTGGATTTATTGAATATTATTCTGATCAAATTTTTGCTGTGTCTGGTTCTTTGCAAAAGGAATTATCACAATTATTAACTGATAAGAATATTTTAAGTTTTATACCATACTCTGAAATAAGTGGTACAAATTTAAAAACCTCTAATTCTCATAGGATTATTCAGATTGGAAGAATAACTGAGAATAAAAATCAGTTGGAATTAATCAAAGCTTATCACAATTTAAATATTTCAAATATTCCATTGATATTTATTGGTGCAGAAGATGAAGAATATGCAAAAAGATGTAAAGATTATGTAAAAAATAATAGCATTCAAAATGTTCATTTCATAGGTTTTCTTGAAAAACCTTGGGAATTTTTAACCGATAAAGATATATGTGTATTTACGTCAAAAATAGAAACGTTTGGAATGGTATATATTGAAGCACTAATAAATAGCATTCCAACAATTGTATCGAATAACAAGGGATATAGATCTGTTAAAGACCTCTTTATACAAGGAGAAATGTACTGCTTGGGCGATATACCTGATTTATCAAGACATATCTTAAATTTATTGACAAATTTTTCTATGAAGAAAAATGAAATGGTACAAAATAAAGAAAAAATAACAGCAATATATAATTTAGAAAATGCTTATAAGTGTATATTGAAACATGTAAATGAGGATGTAGAGATTAATGTAAAGGAAAAAGATAAATTTTTAAATATTAAGGGTGTAAAATCATCTAAAATTGATGTATTTAAAAATTTTATTAAAAAATTATTTGTATTAAAAAAGTTATAGAATGATTGCAGACAAATACCGTCACTACAAAATGGTTATACAAGCTTTCTTTAAAATGGTATAATTGAATAGACTGTAAATGATTTGAAAGGGAACTCTATGCAACATGTTTTTATTATCGGAAGTCGTGGGCTTCCGGCTCAATATGGCGGTTTTGAGACTTTTGTGGACCAATTGGTTTCGCATCAAGTGTCTTCAGATATCCAGTACCATGTTGCCTGCCTTTCTAATGATCAAGCTTATCAACATTTTGACTATAAGGGTGTGGATTGTTTTACGATTAAAGCCCCCAAGCTTGGGCCTGCGCGTGTCATTGCCTATGATATGATGGCCATCAACTATGCCTTGAAGCTTATTAAGAAACAAGGAATTGAACAGCCAATTTTTTACGTCTTGGGCAATACAATTGGAGCCTTTGTGGCACCCTTTGCGCGTAAGATCCATAAGATGGGTGGGAAATTCTATATCAATCCAGATGGACTGGAGTGGAAGCGGGCCAAGTGGGCTAAACCGATTCAAGCCTATCTCAAGTATTCTGAAAAGATCATGACGCGCCACGCTGACTTGGTGATTTCTGACAACCCGGGTATTGAGTCCTATATTAAGAAAGCTTACCCGTGGTCTAAGACGACCTATATTGCCTACGGAACTGACCTATCTCCGACCAGCCTAAACAGTCAGGATAATAAGGTCAGAGAATTCTATCACAAGTGGCAGACTCAGGAGAAAAACTATTACCTAATTTTGGGTCGCTTTGTTCCAGAAAATAATTACGAGACTGCCATTCGTGAATTTATGGCCTCTTCCACCAAACGGGATTTGGTGATCATTTGTAACCAGGAAGGCAATCCTTATTTTGAAGAGTTGCGAGCTCGGACTGGATTTGATCAGGATCCACGCGTCAAGTTTGTAGGAACGGTCTATGATCAAGACCTCTTGAAATATATCCGTAAAGAAGCCTTTGCCTATATCCATGGTCATGAAGTGGGGGGAACAAATCCAGGTCTCCTAGAGGCTCTCGCTCAGACGGATCTGAATTTGGTTTTAGGCGTTTCCTTTAACCAAACGGTCGCAAAAGACACAGCCCAATATTGGACTAAAGAAACTGGGAATTTGGCGCATTTGATCAACCAGGTTGATTCTTTAAAAGATGTATCTGAATGGGGTCAATTAGCCAAAGCCAACATGAAACAAAACTTTACCTGGAAAAAAATTGTAGGTGAGTACGAGGAATTATTCTTATCATGAAAGTAAATATCTTGTTGTCCACCTATAATGGTGAACAGTATCTAAAAGAGCAGGTCAAAAGTATCCAAGACCAGACTTATCAAAACTGGCAACTCTTGATCCGAGATGATGGGTCAACCGACGGTACGGTAGAGATTATTCAAGAGTTGGTGGCCCAGGATGAGCGCATTCGCTTTATCAACCAAGGAGCTATCGAAAATCTCGGTGTTATCAAGAGCTTCCATGCCCTCTTGAAATATGAAAAAGCGGATCTTTATTGCTTCAGTGACCAAGACGATGTCTGGTTACCAGACAAGATTTCTCTTCAAGTGGCAGAAGCCGCCAAGCATCCGCAAGATAAGCCTTTGCTGGTCTACACCGATTTAAAAGTGGTCGATGAAAACTTGAATGTTCAGCATGAAAGTATGATTCGCACCCAGTCTGATCATGCCAATACAGAATTGATTCAAGAGCTGACAGAAAATACGGTAACTGGTGGGGTAGCCATGATTAACCATGCCCTGGCGGAATTGTGGACAGGTCAAGAAAAGCATGCACTCCTTATGCATGATTGGTATTTGGCCTTACTAGCAACTGCCTTTGGAAAGCTCATCTATATCGATCAGCCGACAGAATTGTACCGTCAGCACAGTAGCAATGTTCTGGGGGCTCGTACCCTCAGAAAACGGGTCAAAAACTGGGTTCGCCCTCATATTTTGTTTGCTAAATATTGGAGTCTCATCGAGTCCAGTCAAGAACAAGCAAAAAATTTATTGGCTCTGCCAGTCAGTCCCCAAAATAAAGAAATTATTGAAAACTTTGTGACCATCATGGACGTACCGCTAAGAGAACGTTTGAGACGGATTCGTCAGTACGGTTATCGGAAGAACCGGGCTTTTCACACCTTTGTGTTTACCAGCCTAATTCTGACAAAGTTTGCATATCGAGGTAAAAAATAATGTTTGACGTTTTTAGTCAGAAAAATCGAATTTTATTACGAGAGTTAATTAAAACAGACTTTAAATTACGCTACCAAGGATCAGCAATTGGTTATCTTTGGTCGATTTTAAAGCCCTTGATGATGTTTAGTATCATGTATGTGGTATTTGTTCGTTTTTTGAGGTTTGATGATGGAACTCCACATTATGCAGTTGGACTTCTCTTGTCCATGATTTTTTGGACATTTTTTACAGAGGCAACGAATATGGGTATGTTATCAATTGTTTCAAGAGGAGATTTGCTACGCAAATTAAATTTCCCTAAGCAAACAATTGTTGTTTCCTCAGTTTTGGGAGCCGCAATAAATTTTTCTATTAATCTTCTAGTAGTATTTGTGTTTGCTCTTATAAATAATGTTTCATTTGGTATTCATTCTCTAATAATTATTCCTTTATTTATTGAGATGTTAATCTTAGCTATGGGGTGTGCCTTTATTCTATCGGCCTTATTTGTTAAATATCGTGATATCGGGCCGGTCTGGGAAGTTGTTCTTCAAGCAGGTATGTACGCCAGTCCTATTATTTATTCGATTACCTATCTATTGCAACGAAATCATTTAGCAGTTGCTAAAATGTTGATGATGAATCCAATAGCTCAAATGTTACAAGATATGCGTCATTTTATTATTGATCCAGTCAATCCACGTGGTTGGGATATCTTTGAGAATAAAATGATAGCTTGTATTCCATATTGTATTCCTGTATTTATTTTTGTGATTGGTTTAATTGTATTCAATAAGAATTCGAAACGATTTGCGGAGATTTTATAATGTCAAGTAATGTAGCAGTTAAGGTAGACCATGTAAGTAAATTTTTTAAGTTACCAACAGAGTCAACTCAAAGTTTACGCACAACACTAGTGAACCGTTTTAAAGGAATTAAAGGTTATAAAAAGCAAGAAGTTCTACGTGATATTTCCTTTGAAGTCCAAAAAGGAGATTTTTATGGTATTGTCGGTCGAAATGGTTCTGGGAAATCGACTCTTTTAAAAATTATTTCAGAAATTTATGTGCCGGAAAAAGGTTCCGTCACCATCGATGGGAAGTTGGTATCCTTTATCGAGCTTGGCGTCGGTTTTAACCCTGAACTGACTGGTCGAGAAAATGTCTATATGAATGGTGCTATGCTGGGCTTCTCAACAGCTGAAATTGATGCCATGTATGATGACATCGTAGACTTTGCTGAGTTGCATGACTTCATGAACCAAAAGCTTAAGAACTACTCATCAGGGATGCAGGTTCGCTTAGCCTTTTCAGTTGCCATTAAGGCTCAAGGGGATATCTTGATTTTGGATGAGGTCCTTGCAGTAGGAGACGAGGCCTTCCAGCGTAAATGTAATGATTACTTTATGGAGCGTAAAAAGTCAGGAAAAACTACCATTCTTGTCACTCATGATATGAATGCGGTTAAGAAATATTGTAACAAGGCAGTACTAATTGAAAATGGTCTTGTCAAAGTAGTTGGTGATCCTGATGAAGTCGCGAACCAATATAGTTATGATAATGCAGCTAGCCAAACAGTTTCTAATGATGATGTAACAATAGAGCATGAAGCAGTCACCAATTTAAGTGTAAAACTGCTTTCAGATAAGATGACTCAACCTGAGGCTCCAATAGAGTTTGAGATTTCTTATGATGTTAATCAGGACATAGAAACTTACATAGCTTTCTCGCTAACTGAAATTGATCGCGGTCTTTGGGTATATAATGATAATTCTTTAGATTTATTAACTGATGGAAAAGGGAGAAAGAATTTCCGCTATTCTTGTAGTTTATCAAGCTTGAATGATATCAAATTAAAACTTCAAGTTTCAGTAAGAGATAGCTCGAATACAATGCTTGCATTTGCCAAGGGAGATAATTCACCTATAATTTTATTAAATCGAACAGATATTTTAGATGATGATTTGTCAGCGAAAGATTCTGCTACCGGATTATTGCAAAGGAATGGGAAATGGGAGACGATGTAGATGAATAGAATTCTACTTTATGTTCACTACAATAAGTCTGATGATTTAAGTAGTCATGTTTTATATCAATTGGAAAAACTTTTCCCACTTTTTTCGCGTATTCTATTGATATCGAATAGTTACTTATCAACTGAACATTTAAAATCCCTACGAAAAATTGGCATTAATGAAGTTGTTCAACGAGAGAATATTGGGTATGATTTTGCTGCCTGGCGAGATGGTATGAATTATATAGGATTTAATTCCTTGATAGATTATGATTCGGTTACCTTGATGAACGATACATGTATTGGTCCCTTGTGGGATTTAAAAGAGTATTTCGAAAAATTTGAAAAACAATTAGATATTGATTTTTGGGGAATGACTAATTTTAGAAAAACAAAGTATTTTAAGGAACATCTTCAGAGTTATTTTGTTTCTTATTCCCGTCAAGTTGTGTCGTCAAAAGTTTTTCAAAAGTTTTGGACAAGTATTAGGGATTATGAAAATATAAGAAGTGTGATTGATCGTTACGAGACAAGATTTACTGGTATTCTAACTAAATCTGGATTTAAATACGGTGTGGTTTTTAATACTTTGCACGAAAATTCTGATGAAATGGTTCATCCTGATTTTTCTTACTATAAACCTTTTAAAATATTAGAACATCGTGTTCCAGTTTTAAAAGTTAAAGCAATTCAGGCGCATCCTCTTCAAGCTGATCAGTTAAAAAATAAAATAAGAGAAGTTTCAGATTTTCCAATTGAAATTTTAAATAGTGTCTATTCTTCAATAGAATTTTTTTCTATTGAAAATGAACAAACAGAAAGATACACTTTATTAAAAAAAGTGCGAAACAAAATTAAAAGAACAATAGGAAGAAAAGGATAATGGATTTAAATAAGATTTATAGCTTTTATAATATCTATCTTAAAAAACGTATTCTAAAAATTATTCTATTCTCTCTTGCGTTTGCATTATTAATTTTAAATGTTATTAATATGCAGTTTACAGTGAAGTCACATTATCGTATACAAGAGGTTTCTTATTTTAATAGTTCAATATTATTAATCGGTATTTCTAGTCTCTATTTGGGAATGATATTGTCAAAAATTTGGAATAAGAAATTTTTTATTAAATTAGGAGTGATCTATGGATTGTATTTATTATTTTCATATATACTTGATGCTAGTCTAAGAGTAAATGAAAAACAGTTTAATTTTTTCAAGAGCTTGCAATCCTCTTTTCTTCAAACAGATTTCATATTTTATATTGCTTTAATTTTTATATTCGCTTTTGTCTATCATTATTTGATTTCTGTATTTTTCCCATTGTTTGAAAAATATCTAATTCCAATTTCGAATGATCGAGAAATATATACATTTATTTTCTATGCATTTTCTTTAACAGCTTTTTGTTTTACTGATAGTAAATTTTTTAACGCCGTAATGGGGAGTAATTTCATTACTCAATTTCTTGAAAATAATATTATAAAACTTACGACTCCTACTTTAATAGAACTAGATAAACTGATATTAACCTTGGTTATCATTGTTTTCTGTATTTCTTGTTATATTGTAAAAGGGATAAATGAATTAGAAAATAATAAACCGGAATTTGGCTTGGTGGTTCTTACGAGTGTTGTTTTTTCTATACTATTAAATTATTTTCTTCAATATAGTATACGAACAGATGTAATCGTAATGGAAAAACATATTTTTCCGGGGGCTACACTGTTTCAAATTAGCATTTTTTTTGCTGTGTTTTTGTTTCTTTACTCTATTATCAACGAGTATCTGTTGACTACCATCATAAATATATTGCTTATTATTGGAATTTCAATTTCAAGTTATTTAAAATATCAGTTCCGCCAAGAACCATTGTTACCAAGTGATTTAAGTTGGTTGAAAAATCCAGGATCGCTTTTAGGATTTGTTGGATCAAGTTCTTATTTATATGTTTTTGTATTAATAGTTTTCTTTTCATTTATTTATTGGTTTTTTAAAGATATAATTCTTTATGGTAAAATATTTAAAGCACAACTGGTTAGATTTGTAACAATTCTTTTTATTCTATTTTTCTTTACTACTGTCTACTATTCCTTTAAAAATAGGCAAGATGGTAAAATGAGTGAACATATTCCAGTATTAGCAAACTTAAATAATCGGTATGATATTGCATGGTTTGGAAATACAGTTAATGCGCAAATGAAATCAAATAGCTATGCATGGTTTTCTCAGATGACATCCGATATTATGCATAAACCTGAAAAGTACAGTAAAACTTCTATTAAAAAGATTGAAGAAAAGTACCATTTAAAATCAGTAGAAATAAATAAATATCGAAATCAATTCATCAATGAACAAACTGTAATTTATGTATTAAGTGAAAGTTTTTCAGATCCATCAAGAATAGAAAAAGTTCAAGTTTCATCAAATCCAATTCCTAAAATTCAAGGAATCAAGAGCAGAACAACTAGTGGATTGATGAAATCTGATGGGTATGGAGGTGGGACTGCTAATATGGAATTTCAAACGTTAACAGGATTGCCAATGTACAACCTTTCTCCAAGCATTTCTATTCTATATACTCAAGTAGCACCTAATATGAAATATTTTCCATCTATAAGTAATTATTTTGAACCTAAGAATCGGGATGTTATTCATATTGCAAGTCCTAGTAATTATTCAAGAAATGTAATATATGGGAATTTAAAATTTAATAAATTTATACATTATGGAAACAAAGGAAATAAAGGATATAATGTTGGTGGGAATTATAGTGATGATTCAACTTATCATTTAATTGAAGAAAATCTGAATAAGAATAGTCAATTTTTCTCTGTGATTACAATGCAGAACCATACTCCGTGGACGGAACTGAATCCTATAGATATGAGTGCGAGTTATCCAGGATTTTCGGATGGACAAAACAAATCTTTATCATCGTATGTGAGAATGCTTTCACAAACCGACACCGCCACCCAATCCTTCCTGGAAAGTCTTTCTAAAATAGATAAGAAGATTACAGTGGTATTCTATGGAGATCACTTACCAGGTCTCTATCCTGAGTCGGCCTTTAAGGATAATCCGGAGAGTCAGTATCAGACAGACTACTTCATTTGGAGTAATTTTGATGCACCGAAATTGAACTATCCTTTGGTCAATTCAAGTGATTTCTCTGCTATGGTCTTTGAACAGACCAATTCAAAAGTTTCGCCTTACTATGCTTTGTTGACAGAAGTGCTGAAAAAAGCAAGTGTCGATAAAAAGGCCTTAGAAGGAGAAGCGCAAGAAATTGCAGAGGATTTGAAAATGGTTGAATACGACCTAATTAGTGGGAAAGGTTACCTTTCTAAAGACTTCTTTAAAGTTCCAACCAACAAATCCAATTAAAAGGAGTGCAAGCAGTTAAAAATCTTTGTGATTTTGGCTGTCTGGCTCCCTTTTTTTTGTTTTTTATGCTAAACTATTAGATGGGGGTACGCTCATGATTAAGATATTTGGAAAGGTCCATTATCATTGGCAACCGGACTTATCTATTCTTGTGACTTATTGGTCCATTGCAGTGATTCCGGTCTTTATTGGACTGGCCTTGATGTATGAGAGCTCTAGTGTGCCAACGCTAGTTTTGTTTTCGTTCTTTTTATTTATGGTCTTGCTCGCGATTGGGGTCCATCGTTACTTCACGATCTATGAGGATGGGATCTTGCGGATTATTACTGCCAATCCTTTTACTCCAATCAAGGTGAAGATTGACTCGATTGAAAAGGTCGAAGTAAATAAGAAATCGATCAAGCTCATATTTAATGATGGATCGCGCAGTCGAACATTCTGTATGCGTAAATGGCCGAAAAAATACTTTATCAATGCACTTGCCTTAAATCCTTATTTTAAGGGAGAAGTAATCCTGACGGACAATTTCATCCATGTGGATTACTACGAGATGTATTATGCAAACAAATAAAAAGCCCTCTTAATCTTTTAAGAGAGCATGAGTGGGGCATTCTTTAATAGCCTCGAGAACATCGTTTGTGACAGGGACTTCCTTTTCAAGGAGGTCGTCCTCTTCAGCAGCAAATTTAACGATGCCATTGTTATGGTAATCAAATAATTCAGAATAGGTCTGACAGAGACCGCAAGCGATGCAACGATCTGGAATTAACGTAACTTTCATACTTCTATTGTAATGATTTTTACGAGAAAAAACAAGGAGGAAGTCATGGCAAAAGAACCATGGGAAGAAGATATTTACGATGATGGAGAAGAAACATTGAAAAGAACGAGTAAGTTAAACGGAATCAAGGCAGATCGTCTATTGACGATTTTAGCCATTATTTTCTTTGTAGTAGTAGTGGCGATGGTCTGCTTGTTGATTTTCCTTTCAACAGGTGGCAGCAACAAATCAAAACAAATGTCTGGTTTCTACAATGGAGAGACTAAGGTTGAACAGAAATCATCAGCCCCTGCAGCACAAACTGACCAAGCGGCTAAAGACGATAGTTCAAAAGATGAGAACTCTGAAGAAGGTACGATCACTGTTCAAGCAGGTGAAGGGGAAGCAGCGATTGCTGCGCGTGCGGGTATTTCCATTGCCCAATTGGAACAGTTAAATCCTTCTCATATGTCTACAGGATCATGGTATGCGAATCCTGGTGATGTCGTTAAGATTCAGTAGGAGTTGAGGACAGCATGAAACAAATTCAAATTGCCATTGATGGACCGGCTTCTAGTGGAAAATCCACAGTCGCAAAGATCATTGCCAAGGATCTAGACTATACGTATCTAGACACGGGAGCTATGTATCGTGCAGCGACTTACCTAGCTTTGCAAAATAATCTGACAGCTGAACAGGTTGATGACCTCTTAGCCCTTTTAGATCAGTATCCAATTAGTTTCGGTCGTTCAGAAGAAGGAGAGCAGCTTGTCTTTGTAGCAGACGTGGATATTACCCATCCAATTCGTGATAACCAAGTGACCAATAATGTTTCGTGGGTTGCAGCGCTTGCGCCTATCCGTGAAAAGTTGGTGGCTCTTCAGCAAGAGATTGCAGAGAAGGGTGGAATCGTCATGGACGGTCGCGATATTGGGACAGTTGTCTTGCCAAATGCAGAGCTGAAGATTTTTTTGGTTGCTTCGGTTGAGGAACGTGCAGAACGTCGCTTCAAGGAAAATGTTGAAAAGGGCATCACAGCGGATCTTGAATTGTTAAAAAAAGAAATCGCTGAACGTGACTATAAGGATAGCCACCGTGCTGTGTCTCCTTTAAAACCTGCAGCAGATGCCATTCATTTTGACACAACGGGTGTTGGCATTGCAGACGTTGTGGCCTTTATTGAAGAAAAAGCAAAAAAACTTCTTGACAAATAATAAAAAACTTGATATCATATAAAAGTTGAGAAAAGCAGAAGTGAGAACTTCTCGCCTTGTGACGCAAGTTGCCTGGCCCCTACGGATCAAGTTTCAGTAATGAAATACATCATGTAGTTCGGGCCTGTATTGCAGGTCCGTTCTTTGTTTTTCTCGAATAATAAAAAAGAGGTGAAAACCATAGCAAAGCAAGACTTATTCATCAATGATGAAATTCGTGTACGTGAAGTTCGCTTAATCGGTCTTGAAGGTGAGCAATTGGGTATCAAACCACTTAGCGAAGCGCAAGCACTTGCGGACGACGCTAATGTTGACTTGGTTCTCATTCAACCTCAAGCTAAACCTCCTGTTGCGAAAATTATGGACTACGGTAAGTTCAAATTTGAGTACCAGAAGAAGCAAAAAGAACAACGCAAAAAACAAAGCGTTGTGACCGTGAAAGAAGTTCGTTTGAGCCCAGTGATTGACAAGGGTGATTTCGATACAAAACTTCGCAATGCTCGCAAATTCCTTGAAAAAGGAAATAAAGTGAAGGTATCCATTCGCTTTAAGGGTCGTATGATTACCCACAAAGAGATTGGTGCTAAAGTTTTAGCCGACTTCGCTGAAGCGACACAAGATGTGGCGATCATCGAACAACGTGCTAAGATGGATGGACGTCAAATGTTCATGCAATTGGCGCCAGCAACTGACAAGAAATAATCTGTCAGAAAGTTAAAAAAAGGAGAAAATATCATGCCAAAACAAAAAACACACCGCGCATCAGCTAAACGTTTCAAACGTACAGGTTCTGGTGGACTTAAACGTTTCCGTGCTTACACTTCTCACCGTTTCCACGGAAAAACTAAGAAACAACGTCGTCATCTTCGTAAAGCATCTATGGTGCATTCAGGAGATTTCAAACGTATCAAAGCAATGCTTACTCGCTTGAAATAATCGCGTATTCGTAAGTAAAGAATTCTAGGAAATATTGGAGGAAATATAAATGGCACGTGTTAAAGGTGGCGTTGTATCACGCAAACGTCGTAAACGTATTCTTAAATTAGCTAAAGGTTACTATGGAGCTAAACATATCTTGTTCCGTACTGCAAAAGAACAAGTAATGAACTCTTACTACTATGCATATCGTGACCGTCGTCAAAAGAAACGTGACTTCCGTAAATTGTGGATCACACGTATCAATGCGGCAGCTCGTTTGAACGGACTTTCATACTCACAATTGATGCATGGTTTGAAATTGGCTGAGATCGAAGTGAACCGTAAAATGCTTGCTGACTTGGCTGTTAACGATGCAGCAGCTTTCACAGCTCTTGCAGATGCAGCTAAAGCAAAACTTGGTAAATAATGTTTATGAGGCTGGGCAAAAGTTGTCCAGCCTTTGATGTATGATAGAAATAACTGTATGACGCAGTGGTTGATTGGTATCTTTATTCGCTTTTAAGCTCTAAAGATGACCTAATCAACTATGCGGGGGTGGGAAAACGAACTCTTTTTTACTAGTCAGAGTTCTTTCCCACTCCCTTTTTTTCTTGCTGATTTCATGCTATAATGAAATCAATTATAGGAGTAATCATATTAGATGGAGGATCTAAAGGTGACACACAATCGGCTAGCATGGGATGAGTATTTTGCAGCTCAGGCCTTACTGATTTCGAATCGGGCGACCTGTAATCGGGCGAAAGTAGGGGCTGTTCTGGTTAAGGATAATAAGGTCATTGCAACCGGCTATAATGGATCTGTTTCTGGAACAGATCATTGCTTAGAGGATGGCTGCCTCATGGTCGAGGGACACTGTGTCCGTACGATTCATGCGGAAGTCAATGCTATTTTGCAAGGAGCTGAAAGAGGGATTCCCAAAGGCTTCACAGCTTATGTCACGCATTTTCCTTGTCTCAATTGTACTAAGCAGTTACTTCAAGTTGGCTGCAAGCGTGTGGTATACATCCATCAATACCGCATCGATGAATATGCCGAATACCTCTACCGTGAAAAAGAAGTAGAGCTGGTCAATCTACCGATTGAAGAGGTGAAACGAGCCATTGCAGAGGCAGACTTCATTTAAAATAATCCTGTCTAAAACTTGATATAGATCTAATAGAAAGCTTGTTTTTGAGATCACGCTTGGCTAATTCGTCTAGAGGAAGGAGAGTGTGATGATACGTAAAATTTGCTATCTAATTTTCTTATTCGCCCAGGGGCCTGGGGTTGTTGTTATATGAAAGGTAGGAAACAGTGATGACAGACCAAGAGAAACATTTTGAAGAAAATAAGGAACCTAGTAAGAGAAGTGAAGATCATCCCATTTCTGTATTTGTTCAGAATCCTCCAAAAGAAAATAGCTTACATTCTATTCTTCTTTCAGTGACCTTTTACTTATCCATTATCTATCTTGTATTGTTTGTCTCTCTCTTTGCACTTTCGGGTTATGGTTGGGGATTTGTCGTTTTGATTTTCCTTGGACCAAACTTATTAAGTCTTGCCATTGGAGCCTTTTTACTTCGACTAGGGATGAAGAAGGGGAATAAAAGCTTTCTTTATGCGAGTATTGGACTCTATCTGCTGTCAATCATCTTGGCTTTTGATCCGGACTGGGAAATATTTCGAATTGCTCCCTTATGTTTAGGTATTTTGGATTTAATCGGAACACTCCTGGTTAAAGAAGAGAAAAGCTCTTAATCAAAAAATTGGTATGGTCAACTCTACTCAATAAAAAGTATTCGGGTCGATCAAAGAGATAGTTAAATCAGTTCTTCCGCTCTATTTTTAAGCGCTATTATTTGAAAGAATAACTAAAAATGTTTGGAGAAAGTTATGGCAGATCAACAAAAAATCCTGAAGTAGATAAAGAAAATGAGGCATATGCTTCAGATGAAAGTCTTTTTCCGAACAATGAAATGAAGCCAGAGAAGAGAATTGGAAATTCTGTAATCCTTTCTATTGCTTTGATCTTGGCCATTGTTTATATAGTTTTACTTTTATTAGGTCTCTTTTCAATGGGAGCGTGGGCTGGTGGCTTTTTGTACTTTTTGGGAATCCATATGATTAGCTTTGTGATTGCAACCATCCTACTTTGGAATGGAAATGTGAATGGCAATAAAGCAACTCTTTATATAGCAGCAGCTATTTATGTTCTTTCATTTATTGCTGCGGGTGATCCTTCTTGGGTGATTAATCATATACCACCGCTTGTGGTAGGAGTGCTGGTATTGATTGGAACTGTATTGTTAAAAAATGAAGAGTGATGATAGGAGGTAGGGTGTTCAATCCTATCTTTTTTATTTATTACTGATAATACGCCAGGAAAACGATTACAAACTATGTTATAATTTAAATAAAATGAATAGTTTAATACTTTATTTAGAAAGTGGAGGAGAATCTATGTCTAGAAAAAAATGGTATTGTATACTGCTAATTCTTGAAGCAATTCTTTATCTTGTTTCTTATGGTAGTAGTCTAGTAGAGAGCTATAATGCTCAAAATTTAAATGGAAATACACCACTGTTCAATGCCTCTAGTATTTTTTCTATATGGAATGGAATGATTATTTGCTGGTTAATTTGGAGAATCATGAAGCAACGTTTAAATGTTGAAGGATTGATAGCTGTTCTTCTCCTCTCAATTACTCAACTACTGATGTTTTTTTTACCACCTTTCTCCCTAACAAATCTGATGAACATTTCCTTTGTGCTAAATATCATTTGTTTAATATGGATTTGCTTGCTTATAAAGAATGTAGAAATGAGGGAGCTTTTAAACGATTGGAAAAGTAAAGATGGTTGGAAATCAACGATAACTTATTTAGTACTATTTGTTGCCTCAACCAATATATCTCCATTATTTATATTGTTTGGTATGGATAGAACGAGTGTAATTTACGCTTTTACACTTCAATACACTGTAATGGAGTTAATGTTTCTAATTCTGATTAATGTTATGATCACAAGTACAAGTGATAAACTTCAGAAAGTCTTTTCTCTTTTGCTAATTTTATCTTCTCTTGTTGAGATAGGTGTAGTATACTCTTTTATCTCTCGTATAAGCTTTTACGGTCTCTTTTATCTTCTCTTATCGATTTATATTGTTTGTCGTGTTTTTGGTTTGTTTGATAAAGTTGCAGATAGCTGGGAGTCCAAGGTGAAAGTACAAGATGTATCATCTATTGAAACTAAACCAGAGATGGAATACCCTCAAGTAAAAGGAGAGATAGATGTAAACGATCAGTTGAATGCTGAGATACGATCAAACAATGATAAAGAAAATTCGCCAAAAAGAATTATTCTTCAGTCGTCTTGGTTATGGAGCGCCCTTATAATAGCAGTCTGTCACCTTGGTATTATGATTTTTCCTTTATTTTTAGGAAACCCCATGTATCTACTGATCTTATATATTGGTGCCATCCATTATATTTGTTTTATGATTGCGACTATATTACTTTTCATTGGTATGAGAAAAGGAAGTAAAGGACTCCTAAATGCGGCAGCTATCTTATTTGTTATTTCCATTATAGGTACGCCAGATACTTATTGGATAGGTCCAAATATTTTATCCTTTATTCTGGGAGTCTTGGTATTTATTGGAACTATATTATTTAAAAATGGAGACTGATTAAAGTAGATAGGGTTGAAAATTTTTAAAGAACTGTTATCATTTATGTAGGTGGTAGGTTTTCGAGTACCCATTGGTACGCGGACACCTACCATTTTTGAAGATAAAAAAGCACCGTGTGAGGGTGCTAGATCTTACCTGCTGAACTCGTAAATTGATCGATACCCTACGGGGTATTTTTTTGTGAACTTTTTAGGAACTTTGAGGCTTGCTTAAGTTTGTTTAATTGAGCCCAAAAAAGCTGATTTAATGGGCTTTTTTGAAAATAATTTTCCATATTATTGGTAATATGTTATAATGAAGTGTTATATGGTCCCGATAAGGTGGTAGAAATCTTCTATCAGTACTTTGTAACTCTATAACGAATATTTTTTAAGGGGGGACATTTTTATGTCAGAACGTAAATTATTCACGTCTGAATCAGTATCTGAGGGGCATCCAGATAAGATTGCAGACCAAATTTCAGATGCTATTTTAGATGCTATTTTAGAGCAAGATCCAGAAGCTCACGTGGCTGCCGAAACAGCTGTTTATACAGGTTCAGTCCATGTTTTTGGTGAAATTTCAACCAATGCCTATGTCGATATTAACCGTGTTGTTCGCGATACCATTGCAGAAATTGGCTATACCAATACAGAATATGGTTTCTCTGCTGAAACTGTTGGAGTACACCCATCATTGGTGGAACAATCTCCTGATATCGCTCAAGGGGTAAACGAAGCCCTAGAAGTACGTGGGAATGCGGATCAAGATCCACTCGATTTGATCGGTGCAGGAGACCAAGGTCTCATGTTTGGTTTTGCGGTGGATGAAACAGAAGAACTCATGCCATTGCCGATTTCATTGAGCCACAAGTTGGTTCGTCGCTTGGCAGAATTGCGTAAGTCAGGTGAAATCAGCTATCTTCGTCCAGATGCGAAATCGCAGGTCACTGTTGAGTACGATGAAAACGATCGCCCAGTGCGCGTGGATACGGTTGTTATTTCAACCCAACACGATCCAGATGTCAGCAACGAACAAATCCACGAAGATGTGATTAACAAGGTCATTAAAGAAGTGATTCCAGCTTCTTACCTAGATGATGAGACTAAATTCTTCATCAACCCAACAGGACGCTTTGTTATCGGTGGACCTCAAGGG
This sequence comes from Streptococcus parasanguinis CC87K, assembly GCF_000507765.1. GTDB lineage: Bacteria > Bacillota > Bacilli > Lactobacillales > Streptococcaceae > Streptococcus > Streptococcus parasanguinis_J. Next base: position 335,002 of record NZ_KI669401.1, read on the forward strand.
GACTCAGGATTGACAGGTCGTAAGATCATCGTCGATACCTATGGTGGTTATTCACGTCACGGTGGTGGTGCCTTCTCTGGTAAGGACGCAACCAAGGTGGACCGTTCGGCTTCTTATGCAGCTCGTTACATCGCCAAAAACATTGTGGCAGCTGGTCTTGCTAAGAAGGCAGAAGTGCAATTGGCTTATGCGATCGGGGTGGCTCACCCAGTATCTGTTCGTATCGATACTTTCGGTACAAGTACTGTTGCTGAGAGCAAATTAGAAGCAGCAGCGCGTGAGATCTTTGATCTTCGCCCTGCAGGGATTATCCAAATGCTGGACCTTAAACGTCCAATCTACCGTCAAACAGCAGCATACGGTCATATGGGACGGACAGATATCGACCTTCCATGGGAACGTTTGGACAAGGTAGAAGCCTTGAAAGATGCTGTAAAATAGTTCGTTGAAATGGAAAAGTTAGGGTCAAGATGATCCTAGCTTTTTTTCGTGTTGAAAATTCCTACAGATGGAAAAATAGGGCGATCTGTGGTATAATAGATGCAGTATTTTAAATACATTGTCCCTTTTATTTCCGTTAAAAAAAACGATAGTAAAAGGAAAAAGATTTGAAAGAGCTAATGAATTATTAAGATGAAAAAAATTGTAATAAATGGTGGTCGCCCTCTAAAAGGAGAGGTGACCATTAGTGGCGCAAAAAACAGCGTAGTAGCCCTGATTCCTGCGACCATTCTGGCGGATGATATTGTGACCCTTGATGGGGTGCCAGATATCTCCGACGTGGCGAGTCTGATTGAGATCATGACCATCATGGGGGCTAAGATAGAGCGCAAAGAAGACAGTTTGATCATTGATCCTCGTGGGGTGAAGGATATGCCCATGCCATTTGGAAAGATCAATAGTCTTCGTGCCTCCTATTATTTCTATGGCAGTTTATTAGGGCGCTACGGTCAAGCAACGGTTGGACTACCTGGCGGGTGTGATCTTGGCCCGCGTCCGATCGATTTGCATTTGAAGGCCTTTGAAGCGATGGGAGCTGCTATGACCATGGATGGCTCCAGTATGAAGCTTGCGACAGACGGCAAGCCCCTTCAAGGAGCGATTATCTATATGGACACTGTTAGTGTTGGTGCAACAATCAATACGATTTTGGCAGCGGTCAAGGCTGAAGGTCGGACAGTGATCGAAAATGCTGCTCGTGAACCTGAAATTATCGATGTGGTAACCTTGCTTAACAATATGGGAGCTCATATTCGGGGAGCAGGGACGGATATCATTACCATTGATGGTGTTCCGCATTTGCATGGGACGAGACATCAGGTTATTCCTGATCGCATCGAAGCAGGAACCTATATTGCGCTTGCGGCTGCTATCGGAGAAGGCATCCAGATCAATAATGTCTTGTATGAGCATTTAGAGAGCTATATTGCCAAGTTAGAGGAAATGGGTGTGCGCATGACCATTTCTGAAGATAGCATCTTTGTAGAAAAACAAACAGGCTTGAAGGCGATCCAGATCAAAACGTCTCCTTATCCTGGTTTTGCGACAGATCTGCAACAACCCATCACTCCTTTGCTCTTAACTGCTACAGGACGTGGTCGAATTGTTGATACGATTTATGAAAAGCGGGTCAACCATGTGCCAGAATTGGCTAAAATGGGGGCTGCTATTTCGACCTTGAACGACCACATTATCTATGAAGGGCCAAATCAATTGACAGGATCCAGTGTGAAAGCGACGGATCTTCGAGCTGGTGCGGCTTTAGTGATCGCAGGTCTCATGGCTTCTGGAACAACAGAAATTACAAATGTGGAATACATCCTTCGCGGGTATTCAGATATTATTCAAAAATTGACCCAACTTGGAGCGAATATCCAGTTGGTAGAGGAATAGTGACAGAGCTAGAGATCTGATAGTGGCAGCTGGTTACACGAACAATGGAGTTTGAGATGAATATTTGGACGCACTTAGCTGCCTATTCACTAATTGAAACACAAAGGTTGTATTTACGACCTTTTCTCTTTGAGGATGCGGAAGATTTTTATAAGATTGCTTCTAATCCTGAAAATTTACAATTTATCTTTCCTGCACAAGCCGATCTCGCCGAAACCCAGTATGTACTAGCCAACTACTTCATGAAAAATCCTTTGGGGGTTTGGGCCATCTGTGATAAAGAAACCAATCAGATGATCGGCTCCATCAAATTTGAAAAGTTGGATGAAATCAAGGGTGAGGCTGAGTTAGGCTACTTTTTACGCAAAGATTTTTGGGGAAAGGGCCTCATGACTGAAGCGGTCAAAGAGTTGGTTTATCTCTCATTTGAGAAATTTCAACTGAAGGAGCTTAAGATTGTCACCCATGTTGAAAATGCAGGGAGTCAAAAGGTCGCTTTAAAGGCTGGCTTTCGTCTCTTTCGTCAATTTAAAGGGAGTGACCGTTATACGCGTAAAATGCGCGATTATTATGATTTCCGCCTAGGTAGAGGGGACTTCTATGAGTAAACACCAAGAGATTTTAGACTATCTCGAAAAATTACCGATTGGAAAACGAGTCAGTGTTCGGAGTATTTCCAATTTTTTGAATGTCAGTGATGGAACGGCTTATCGTGCCATTAAAGAAGCTGAAAATCAAGGAATTGTAGAAACGCGTCCTAGAAGTGGGACCATCCGTGTTAAATCGAAAAAGGCTGTACTAGAGCATTTGACGTATCGAGAAATCCAGGAAATTACCGGTTCGGAAATTTTAGCTGGTGAAGAGGGGCTCGAAAAAGAATTTAATAAATTCTACATCGGTGCCATGACGGAGAAGCACGTCCTAGACTATGTGTCTGAAGGGGGCCTTTTGATCGTGGGAGACCGCACCAGCATTCAACGATTGGCATTAAAGCATGACAATGCAGTCTTGGTGACAGGTGGCTTTGAGGTGAGTGAAGATGTGATTGAGCTGGCCAATCAGGTACAAATCCCAGTCATCCGAACTTCACACGATACCTATACCGTCGCTACTATGATCAATAAGGCCTTGTCCAACATGCAGATCAAGACAGATATCTTGACGGTGGAGCAGGTCTATCGGCCTTTCCATGAGTACGGTTATCTTTCTGAAACAGATACGGTAAGGGATTATTTAGATCTGGTTCGAAAGAATCGCTTTAGCCGCTTTCCGGTTGTCAATCAACACCAGATGGTAGTGGGTGTCGTGACCATGCGAGATGCTGGTGATAAGGCACCTCAGACGACCCTAGATAAGGTGATGTCGCGGACTATTTTTACTACTAATTTGTCCACCAGCATTGCGACCATTAGCCAGCGGATGATCGCTGAAGATTATGAGATGATTCCTGTGGTTCGTACTAACCAGACCTTGCTGGGTGTTATTACGCGGCGGGATGTCATGGATCGGATTAGCAAGGTGCAGTTTTCGAGCTTGCCAACCTTTAGTGAGCAAATCGGTCAAAAGATTCAAACAGAGAACGACTATTACCAATTCACAGTAGAGCCAAGTATGTTGGAGAAAAGTGGTGTTTTGGCCAATGGGGTCATGATCGAAGTGCTGATGAAGGTTGTTCGCAAGATGATGCAACACAGTGGGCGTAGCTTGATCGTCGAACAGCTGATCATCAATTTTTTACAAGCTGTGCAGGTGGACGATGTGATCCGCATTGAACCACAACTTGTTCGGCGAACCAGACGTTCAGCCTTGGTTGATTTTAGCTTGTATCTAGATTTGCAGCTGGTCGCAAAAGCAACCATTACCATTAAGATTAATTAAACAAGAGAAATGAGGAGACAATGATTACATTAAAATCACAACGTGAAATTGAAGCCATGGATCGTGCAGGAGATTTCCTTGCCAGCATCCATATTGGATTGCGTGACTTGATCAAGCCAGGACTTGACCTTTGGGAAGTAGAAGAATATGTCCGCCGTCGCTGTAAAGAAGCCAATGTCTTACCACTTCAAATTGGAGTAGAAGGCAGTCTCATGGACTATCCTTACGCGACTTGTTGCGGTTTAAATGATGAGGTTGCCCATGCCTTTCCCCGTCATGTTATCCTGAAAGATGGTGATCTCCTCAAGGTAGATATGGTCTTATCTGAGCCACTCGACAAGTCTGTTCTGGATGTTTCAAAATTAGATTTTGATAATGTTGCCCAAGTGAAGAAATATACCGAGTCTTATACTGGTGGCTTAGCGGACTCTTGCTGGGCTTATGCGGTTGGAAATGTTTCTCAAGAAGTTAAAGATTTGATGGACGTGACTAAAGAATGTCTTTACAAAGGAATTGAGAAAGCAGTCGTAGGCAATCGCTTGGGAGATATTGGTGCAGCGATTCAAGAGTATGCAGAAAGCAAAGGCTATGGTGTGGTGCGTGACTTGGTCGGCCACGGTGTCGGCCCTACTATGCATGAAGAACCAATGGTACCGCATTACGGTCGTGCTGGACGCGGTCTTCGTTTGCGTGAAGGCATGGTCTTGACGATTGAGCCAATGATCAATACCGGTACTTGGGAGATTGATACTGATATGGAAACTGGTTGGGCCCATAAGACCCTCGACGGTGGCCTTTCTTGTCAATACGAGCATCAATTTGTGATTACAAAAGATGGTCCAGTGATTCTAACCAGTCAAGGTGAAGAAGGAACTTACTAAAAGATTGAGAGGAAAGAATGGAGCTGAAGGCACGTGTCTGGTTTCGCTCTTTGCTCTTTTTTAGTAAAAATGGGGAGGTGAGGAATGAAAAAGGTCCTACAAAAAGTGTTCGATCAGCCATTTATAAAAGGCTTCGTGCGGTTTTATCAGAGTGCTGAGTCTGATATCACTAGCATTGCTGTAGCCTATTATTTGTTGATCTCTATTTTCCCTTTGATGCTGATTGCAGCCAATATCTTGCCCTACTTTCACATTCGTCCTACTCAGATTCTTTTGAGTCTAAAAGAAATTCTGCCCGCTTCCTTGTATCGGACAGTGGCCCAGATGATCTCGAGTGTGTTGACCAAGCCTTCGACAGGGTTACTGAGTTTCTCGATTATTTCTGCTTTGTGGATCTTCTCACAGAGCATTGCCTACCTCCAAAAAGCCTATAACAAGAGTTATGGGGTAGAAAAGGAACGTGGTATTATCTGGGGGCGACTCTTTAGCTTTCTGATCAGTTTTGCCTTGCAAGGCTTGTTTGGACTTTCGCTGATCCTTTCCATGTTTGGGAAAATGATCGTTCGCTATCTCTATCAGACCTTTTCATTTGATCGGACAATTTATGTGCGTTTACTGAATTTGACAGAGCCGACCATCTACCTCTTGCTCTTTGTCAGCTTGGTTTTGCTCTATTACACGCTTCCAAATGTTAAAATTCCAAAATTTAGATATGTTTTTCCAGGGGCGACTTTTGTGGTTGTTGTCCTGTATGCAATCTTGAATATCTTTTGGAAATACGTAGATCGCTATGTGAGTCATTTCTTGGATGCTCGCTTCTTTGGTTCGGTCGTCCTAGCGGTTATTATGTTTTGGTTTATCTTGGTAGCTAAAATCATGATTATTGGTTGTATTTTAAACGCCAGTGTCCAATTTGCCAGAGAAGCCAAATTCCAAACGCGTAATGGAGAAATTGTTTCCAAATTAAAATCAGAAGAAGTGGCCTTCCGGCATAGAGAAACTTCATTAAAATTAAAACAACGATTACGTCTTAAAAATAGAGATAAAAGGAAAGAATAGAAATCAGATGATATCTGGTTTCTTTTTTTGTTGATTTTTATTGCATTTGCAACAAAAATATGTTACTCTATTTCTAACAAGAAAGGAGGAGTGGGATGAGTATTTTGCGTGAGATTGGTATCATTGCGCGCGCTCTGGATTCTATTGCAAATATCGAATTTAGAGATTTAGATTTAGCACGTGGTCAATATCTCTATCTGGTGCGAATTGCAGAGCAACCTGGAATGATTCAGGAAGAACTCTCTGACCTCTTGAAAGTAGATCGATCCACCGTTGCAAGGTCCGTAAAAAAACTAGAAGAGCGTGGCTTGATTCAGCAACGTCCGAGAAGTGAAAATCTCAAAACAAAGGAATGGGAGTTAACTGAAAAAGGTAAGCAGATTTACCCCTTCATTTTAGGGGAGCATCTTTACTCTGAGAGAACTGCTTTAAAAGGATTTTCCAAAAAAGAAGTCGCACAGTTAGAAGAGTATCTCATCCGAGTTCGTGAGAATATCACCTTGGATTGGGAACTAGTTAAAAAAGGTAAAAAAAGAAATTATAGTGAGGTAAAGCAATGAAAGTAACAGTCGATCAAGAATTTTGGGATTTGTTCCCAACAGCTAGAATTACAGTGATGTCCTTGTATGGCATTGATAATACAGTAGATGAAGCCAAGGATCCTTATTTCAAAGAATTGTTGGACAAGGGTGCCAAGAGAGCATGGGAATTTATCGATGAAGAAAACTATACCCAGAGTGGGTTCGTTCAAGAATGGCGCCAAGCTTTTAGCAAGTTTAAAACAAAAAAAGGAGCCCGATCTTCCATCGAAGCACTCTTAAAACGGGTTCACCAGGGTCGTGAATTTTATCCGATTAATCCTTTGGTGGATCTTTACAATAGCGTTTCGATGGCTTATGCTCTTCCTTGTGGGGGAGAAGATATGGATAAATTGGTGGGTGGACTCTCTCTAGGACAAGCGAAAGGAGGCGAACCGTTCTTTCCATTAGGAGCTGAAGAAGATGCGCCAGCTTTGGAAGGGGAGATCATCTACTATGACCAAGAAGGAGCTGTTTGTCGTTGTTTGAATTGGCGTGAGGCTCAAAGAACCATGCTAACTGAAGATACGAAGGATGCTATTTTGGTGATTGAAGCCATTGATGAGGTACAGGCCAAACGTGCACAAACAGCTATGCAGGAATTGAAAGACCTAGCCAAGGATTATTTTGGGGTCGAAGGAACGATCTATCAATTAAGTGCAGAGCATGCAAGTATAGAAGTTTAAAATAATAAGGCTGAAACAATTGTTTCAAGCCTTGTTTTTATTTTTAAAGACAAAGAGTTTACTAAAGACATAATTGAGGACCACTATAGCGACTTGCGCAAAGAGGGTTTCAATTAGATTGATTTGACTCTTGTTGTTGTGGACAAATTGCCCGATGATTCCTGGGAATTGCTTGACAAAAATCTCGGTCAAGGCCATGTCTAGTATAAAGGTCCCAGAGCGCGCAATCGCAAATCGGATCAAGCGCTGAAACCAGCCCTTTCTTTCTTGCTTAAAGACGATGGTATCGTTGGTCGCAAAGGCAAAGAGGATCCCAGCAATATTTCCAATCGCTGTCGCCAATCGTTCATCACGAGACATATGATAGATAAAGAGGCGGGTTCCGACGGAAACAAGGGTTGTTGCCACACCAAAGAAGAGATAGGATAAAATTTCATTATCAAAAAATTTTTTAATGAGTGTTTTCATAAATTCAGTCTACCATAAAACCTCAAAATATGCTATACTTGAAAGGTTGAAGAAATAAACCTTCGACCCTTGGTGCTTAAGATCCTTTCGCCAAGCATATTAAACGCGGGAAAACCGCTAAAGGAGAATAGATGAAACAGTTAACTGCTCGTGATATGGCACAAATTGCCATTGTTGCTGCGATTTATATCGTATTGACCATTACCCCACCTCTCAATGCTATGGCCTACTATGGCTATCAATTCCGTGTTTCGGAAATGATGAATTTCTTAGCCTTCTACAATAAGAAGTACTTGATTGGAGTGACTCTTGGTTGTATGATTGCTAACTTATTTAGTTTTGGATGGATCGATGTCTTTGTCGGTGGAGGTTCGACCTTTGTCTTCTTAGGACTCGGACTCATTTTATTTGGTCGTTTTAAAAACAAGTTCTTGTTTGACGGTCTTATTCGATTGGACCATTTCTTGTTTGCGATTTTCTTTTCCATTTCCATGTTTACGATTGCCTTGGAACTTTATTACCTTCAAGGCCAACCATTCTTCTATAACTGGTTGACCATGGGAGTGGGTGAATTTGCATCCTTGATTTTTGGAGCGATTGTGATCAATCAACTTTCTAAACGGATTGATTTTACAAAATAAGAAAAGGGAGCTTTGGCTCCTTTTTTTCATGCTAAGAATGCAGTAAATTCAAGGCTAAATTAAGATTTTATGATAAAATAAGAACATGAAAACCAGAATGAAAGAATTAGTGGAATTACTCAATCGCTATGCTTATGAGTATTACACAAAAGACGCTCCATCTGTTTCAGATAGTGAATATGATCAATTATATCGGGAGTTGGTGGAACTAGAAATCGCTCATCCAGATGAGATCTTACCAGAGAGTCCAACTCACCGTGTAGGTGGTGTGGTTTTAAAAGGCTTTACTAAATACCAGCACCAGTATCCCCTTTATAGTTTGCAGGATGCTTTTTCACGTGAAGAATTAGAAGCTTTTGATCAGCGTGTCCGGAAGGAATTTCCTTCCATCAGCTATGTATGCGAGTTGAAGATCGATGGCTTGTCCATTTCCCTCACCTATGAAAATGGTGTCCTTGTAACAGGAGCAACACGTGGGGATGGTTCTGTCGGTGAGGATATTACAGAGAATCTCAAGCGGGTCAAGGACATTCCTTTGGTGTTACCAGAGCCAGTCAACATTACAGTTCGAGGCGAGTGCTACATGCCACGGGCTTCCTTTGATCGCGTCAATCAGATCCGTCAAGAAAATGGCGAGCCTGAGTTTGCTAATCCACGGAATGCTGCTGCAGGAACGCTTCGCCAATTGGATACGAAAATTGTGGCCAAGCGAAATCTCGCGACCTTCTTATATCAAGAAGTGAGTCCCACTGATCAAAGCAGTCAGGAAGGCGTGCTTGAGAAATTAGCTCGCTTAGGATTTGTCGTGAACCAAGAGCGAGTGCTGGCTGAAGATATGGAGCAAATTTGGGACTTTATCCAAAAAGTAGCTCAGTTTCGAGAGGATCTTCCCTATGATATCGATGGGATCGTCATCAAGGTCAATGACCTAGCTGTTCAAGAAGAACTAGGCTTTACCGTAAAAGCTCCTAAATGGGCTGTCGCGTATAAGTTTCCAGCTGAAGAAAAAGAAGCGAAAATCCTATCGGTGGATTGGACAGTTGGACGGACCGGTGTGGTGACGCCAACTGCCAACCTAACTCCAGTCCAGCTAGCAGGAACCACCGTTAGTCGGGCAACCTTACACAATGTGGACTATATTGCTGAAAAAGATATTCATCAGGAAGATACCGTCATTGTCTACAAGGCTGGTGATATCATTCCTGCGGTCTTAAGTGTCGTCAAAGATAAACGGGTTTCTGATCAAGCATTAGCCATTCCAAGTCATTGTCCGAGCTGCCAAAGTGAGTTGCTTCATTTCGAGGATGAGGTGGCCCTTCGCTGTATTAATCCGCTCTGTCCAGCTCAGATTAAGGAGGGATTGAACCACTTTGCAAGTCGGGATGCTATGAATATCACAGGCTTGGGTCCAGCTGTTGTAGAGAAACTCTTCGCGGCTCAGTTGGTAGAGGATGTAGCTGGGATCTACCGGCTCACTGTAGAGGATCTATTAACCTTAGAAGGCTTCAAAGAAAAATCTGCTGAAAAACTCTATGAAGCCATTCAAGCTTCAAAAGAGAATTCAGCTGAAAAGTTACTCTTTGGTTTGGGAATCCGCCATGTCGGAAGCAAGGTCAGTCAAATCTTGCTCCAAGAATTCCATGACCTCGATCAACTGGCTACCGCTGATCCAGAACGGATTGCCAGCATTGATAGTCTCGGTATGGTCGTGGCTGAAAGTCTCAAGTCTTATTTCGCACAAGAGGGATCCAAGCGTCTCCTGCATGAATTGAAAGAAGCTGGAGTCAATCTGACCTATCTTGGTGAAAAAGTTGCTGCCGATGCGGCCCTTTCAGGGATGACAGTCGTTTTGACTGGGAAGCTAGAGCGACTCACGCGTTCAGAAGCAAAGGCCAAATTAGAGAGTCTGGGTGCTAAGGTAACTGGTTCTGTTTCCAAAAAAACAGATTTGGTCGTAGCAGGTAGTGACGCTGGTAGCAAATTAACCAAAGCACAAGAATTAGGAATCCAGGTAGAAGATGAGGCCTGGCTTGAAAGTTTGTAGAGGATCTTTATGGTAGAACGAATCAAAAAAGCCCGTTTAATTTATAATCCGACCTCTGGGCAAGAAATTATCAAGAAAAATATTGCGGAAGTCTTGGATGTACTCGAAGATGTGGGCTACGAAACTAGCGCCTATCAAACGACTCCAGAACCATTTTCTGCACAAAATGAAGCAGAAAGAGCCGCCAAAGCAGGCTTTGATTTAATCATTGCTGCTGGTGGAGATGGCACGATTAATGAAGTGGTCAATGGAGTTGCAGGTCTGGAGAATCGTCCGCAGATGGCCTTTATTCCAACAGGCACAACCAATGACTATGCGCGTGCCTTGAAGATCCCGATGGGAGATCCAGTGGCAGCTGCCCGCATTATCGAAAAGAATCAAACCATTCAAATGGACATTGGTCGTGCTTATGGCAGTAAGTATTTTATCAATATTGCTGCAGCAGGGACCCTGACAGAATTGACCTTCAGTGTCCCAAGTAGTGTCAAATCTCGCCTGGGTTACTTTGCCTATGTGGCAGAAGCAGCTAAAATGTTGCCGAGAAACAAGGCTCGTAAGGTGCGGATCGAACACGATAATGGCGTTTTTGAAGGTCCAGCTTCGATGATTTTTGTGGCTTTGACCAACTCTATTGCTGGCTTTGAAAGTGTCGCACCAGATGCCAAGCTAGATGATGGAAACTTCACCTTGATTATCGTAAAAACTGCTAAGCTCTTTAACATGTTGTCCTTGATGATTCAGGCCATTAATGGAGGCAAGCATGTGCACGATGAAAATGTAGAATATCTCAAGACCAAGAAGTTGTCGATCGAAATGTTAGGGAAAAATGCTCAACCATTCCGCATCAATCTAGATGGCGAATATGGGGGAGATACTCCAGTTGAATTGGAAGTCTTTCATAATCACTTGGAATTCTTTGCGAATATTGATGAAATCAACAACGATGCTTTAGTTCACACATCTGAAGAATAAAAACAAATAGTTGGAACCATGTACGTGTTTCACGAGCGAATGGTTCCTTCGGTATCAAATTGGAAATAGGAAAATATTATGCGACAATACCATGTAAAGCTTCATTTTCATAAGCAAAAAGGAAATTATTTTGCCTATGATATGTGGCAGTGGCAGGATCAAGTAGAAGGAAAATCAGTCTCTTTCTCCAAGTTAGATTATTTTGGAGTAGAGGGAAATCTGGTATACGAGAGTGAGGATGCCTTGAGCCGGGGTCATGTCTTGGTTAAAGAAGGAGATTGGCTCACCAAAACCCGTGATTTTGAAATCGAACTCTTACCAGAAGGGCATGTTCGAGAAGTTTGGATTCTCGATGGGGACGATACTGTCTATTATTCTTTGCAAGCTGCTTTGACGAGTCATGCTTATAGTCATCGTCAGCCTCATGCCTACGATATGGCGACCCATGCCAAGGAATTTGACACCAAATGGGCTTATCAAGGCTGGCTTGGTTATCGTGAAGAAGAAGGGGAGTATTGCTTTAAGCTGTGGGCCCCTACTGCTAAGAAAGTTGAATTGTTGCTCTATCAATCAACAGAGTTGGATGCGCCTATTTGGAAGACTATTCCGATGATGCGAGGCAAACAAGAGTCTAGCTACCATCCAGAAAACACCCAAGGTGTTTGGATTCTAGATTTTCTAGGAAATTTAAGTGGCATGGCTTATCAATATCGTGTGCATTTTGAACACCAGACTCAAGTGACGCGCGATCCTTATAGCATTGCAACGACAGCCGATGGAATGCGCTCAGCCATTCTCTCAAGAGCAGATCGTCAGTTTGATTGGGGCACTAAAAAAGGCGCCGATGCGACTCCCTGGCGCCTGGACAATCCTTGTCAAGCAGTGATCTATGAGATGCACCTTCGGGATTTGACCAAGTCACCGACATCAGGTGTGGACGAGTCTTTGCGTGGGACCTATCTGGGGACTTGCCAAGAAGGAACTGTCAATAGCCATGGCGATGTGACTGCCTTTGATTATATCCGTCAGTTAGGGGTCAATGTCGTGCAATTGCAGCCGATATCTGATCGCTATAAACAGTACGATGAAGAAGGTCGTGTGACCTACAATTGGGGTTACGACGTTCAGAATCATTCTGCACCAGAAACCAGTTTTTCAACAGATCCATCCAATCCCAAACAAACCATGAAAGAGCTTAAAACTATGATCCGGACTTATCATGAAGCTGGGATTTCTGTAGTCATAGATGTGGTCTACAATCATACCTACTCAACTGAGCATGGTCCTTTCCAAAATACAGTTCCGGATTATTATTACCGGATGGAGCCAGATGGGCGCTTCCAAAATGGGACAGGTGTCGGGAATGAGACGGCAAGTGAGCATGAAATGTACCGCAAGTACATGATTGATTCCCTCACGCACTGGGTAAAAGAGTACCAGATCGATGGTTTCCGCTTTGATTTGATGGGCATTCACGATGTGACGACAATGAATGCTATTCGGGAGGCGATGGATGCTCTGGATCCTCGCATTCTCCTTTATGGAGAAGGTTGGGATATGGGAACCGGTCTCGCACCAGAGGATAAGGCTAAGAAAGACAATGCGGCGCAATTGCCACGTATTGGATTCTTTAACGACACGGAGCGCGATGCTATTAAAGGAGCTGAGGTTTATGGTTCCATCAAACGTGGCTTTGTCAGCCGAAAATCAACAGAGAATATCGTTGCGCGTGCTGTTCTAGGTAGTGCGGAGCTGGGTCATTATTTAAGTCCGAATCAGGTTTTGAATTATGTGGAGGCTCATGACAATTATAATCTCTATGACTTGCTTCAGACCCTCCATCCAAATGAAGAAGTAGCAGGCTTGGTCAAGCGCTCAGAGTTGGCTACGGCCATGAACCTGCTCTTCCAGGGTATGACCTTTATGCAATTGGGTCAAGAGTTTATGCGGACTAAATTGGTAGCGACAGGTCCTCATGGAGAGATCACACCTTTGGATCGTGAGCGGGCCATGAATTCCTACAATGCTCCAGATTTTGTGAATCAGGTCAATTGGGATCTGGTCAGTCAGAATAAGGAATCGATCGCCTACATTCGAAGCTTAATCGCCTTGAAGACCAGTCTTCCTGTCTTAGGGCTTGAAAGCTATGATAACATCTACCAACAAGTCTTTATCCAATCTGCGACAGATACCAGTGGTCTTGTCATCTATGAACTAACAGGAGACAAGAAGTACTTGGTCATCTTCAACGCCAGCGGGCTTCCATATTACCTCCAAAATTCAGATAAATTGAAATTAATGGTTGGGAATAGTCGCCATAAACGTCCTTTCTATGTGGAGAATTTAACAGCTTCTATTTTTGAAGTCCTAGACTAAGTTCTTTTTAAAGAAATCATAAAATCCCTGAGTTTTTAAACTCAGGGATTCTTTTTTATTTAGATGAACTACTACTGGTCTCTGTTGAGGAAGAACTATCATCTTCTGGGTGCAATTCTTTATAAGTTGGTGCCTTGAAGAGATCGACAGTGGACTGGTTGCCACGTTGGTTATAAAGGCTGGTTGATTTGTCACCTTTTTCCTTTTCAATCTTCTTCAATGCCTTGAAGGAATTGGTATAGGAATAATCATCTGGATTGACTTTTCCAAGATCATTGCCCTTGAAGAAGCGGAGGAGGTCACCGGTCTGGATGCTATCGCTAATCTTTAATTGAAGGTTAGCGGCTTCCCTAATCTTGTCCAATTCTTCCTTGGTTTTTTCATCAGGATTAGTGATTTCCTCACCTGTTTTTGTGTAATAGGTCCGGCCACTATAGCTCGTATACTCAGGAGTTACAAAGTAGTTAGCGGAGCGGAAGGCTACAATTTGATCATGTTCTGGTGAGAGCATATCTTGACCAACTTGGAGAAATTTGTTGGACTCAATGCCCAGCAAATGTTCTAAGGTTGGGAGCATATCAATCTCACCACCAAAGGTATCAATGATGCCTCCTTTATCCATACCTGGAACGACTACCATATAGGGTACTCGTTGCAACATGGCATTGTCATAGCTTGACCACGTTTCAGAGTTCTTACCAAGTAGAGGAGCAAGAGCTGGGTTACGAGAGTTTGAAATTCCGTAGTGGTCCCCATAGAGAACGATGATGGAATTTTTGTAAAGACCAGATTCTTTCAAGTAATCAAAGAAGGCCTTGATCGAAGAATCCAGGTAGTTAGCGGTCGCAAAATAGCCATTGATGGTTTCGTCTTGTGTCTTAGCAAGAGGGAAGCCAAGATCATCTCCTGACAAGCTAGTCGTATAAGGGTAGTGGTTGGAAACCGTAATGAACTTAGTATAGAAAGGCTGTTGCAATCTCTCGAGGTATTTGATGGAATCTTTGAGCATGTATTTGTCATTGAGACCATACTGGAAGGAGTTGCTGCTGTCTTGTTTGGTGAAGTAGCTAGCATCAAAGAAATAATTGTAGCCCCATTGTTTATAGGCCGTATTTCGATTCCAGAAACTTCCAGCATTCCCGTGGAAAACAGCGCTCGAGTTGTAACCATTTTTCGAAAGAATAAATGGTGCGGCCTGTTGGGTATTGGTTCCACCATAGTTCACCATAAAGGAACCTTGGTTGAGTCCAAAGAGCCCAGTTTCAATCATGGTCTCAGCATCAGACGTTTTCCCTGCCTTGACTTGGTTAAAGACATTCGAAAAGGCAAAGGTTTCCTTCGAATGATAGAGGGAATTTAAGAAAGGCGTCACTTCATATTCTTTATCGTCTACTTTCAACTTGTAATCGATCAAGAATTGTTGGAAACTTTCCAAGTGAATGTAGATGACATTACGGCCTTTGGCCATTCCGAAGTATTCAGGATTAGCTTTGGCATAATGCTGTTGGATATATTCTTCAACCGGTTTTAGATCTGCCTCAGATGCTTTGGAACGCTCTTTGTTTGCAACATAAGTTTGATTAGCGCTGTATCCTAGAAAAGCAGGAAGACCCAAGGCACGAACAACATAGTAGTTTGAGAACCCACGTGTCAAGAGCTCAGGCCGGTCAATTTCTGCAAGGAAAAGATTGGCCGAAAAGAGCATAGCAGACAAAGATGTGATCGCAAAACTAGCTCGTTTATTGAAGGGACGGTTATCCATTCGAATCCATTTCTTAAAGAAGAAGAAAGCTAGAATCGGGAAATCCAAAATATAAATCACATCCCAAGGGCGGAACAATTCTAAAGCTGCAGCTCCAAGACCGGCGGAAACCTTGCTGGAAGCCAACATGGTATTAACTGTTACAAAGTCTGTAAATTCTCGATAATAAATAGAATTGGAAATCAACCAGATAAATAAGAGAAGGTAGATCCCAAAAGCCAAACTATAAAAGAGCTTGGTAGGTTTGATATAGAGTGCTAGACCGATTAACAGTAAGCTGACCGGAAATGGATTGATCACTGCTAGAAAGATCTGATACGGTCCCTGAATGTCTAAATTAAAATCAACTGAATAGGCCCACATGGTTTTGAACCAGTAGAGCAGCAGAAGGGTCAAGACAAATCCTAGTCTGGTACTCATGAAATTGAGTATCGAATTCGTAATTTTTTTCACAAAATGTTACTTCCTTGTCTTATTTCCTAAAAATTTTCATATACAAGTATACCACATTTTTATGGAGAAAGAAAAAAATGACTGTAAAGAAGAGGAAAGAAATAGGAGAGATCTGGTATTTTATATCGTTTAAAGCTAAATGATGAGAGCTACGATAAAATGGTAAAAAAAGTTCCAGTAAATAAAGCCTCCCTTTGTGAAAACTGCAGACTTTTGCTATAATAGAGGGTATGAAAAAACTCACAGTCAGTCGGCAAGTAGCTCGAAAACTAAAACAAGGACAATCGCTCCTTGAAAAGCAAGACTTTGATTCGCTTCCTACCTTGGATCAAGCGGTTCAATTGCTTTCAGGAGATGGACAATCCCTCGGTGTCGGATACTTATCTGAACAAAATAAAGGGATTGGATGGTTTGTTTCGCAAGAGTTGGTCGCTTTTGATCAAGACTTTTTTAAAAAGCTTTTCATCAAAGCTAAGCAATATCGTCGTTCTTATTATGAGGATGAGAAGACAACTGCTTTTCGTCTCTTTAACCAAGAGGGAGATGGTTTTGGTGGTTTCACGGTTGACTTGTATGGTGAGTTTGTTGTCTTTTCTTGGTACAATCCCTTCGTGTTTCAGATCAAGGAAACCATTCTAGCGGCCTTTCAAGAGGCTTTTCCTGAAGTCCGAGGCGGCTATGAAAAGATTCGCTTTAAAGGCATGGACTATGAATCGGCTCATGTCTATGGTGAAGAAGCACCGCAAGAATTTTTGATTCTTGAAAATGGAGTTTCTTACCAAGTCTTTCTCAATGATGGCTTGATGACGGGGATCTTTTTGGATCAGCATGAAGTTCGAGGTAGCTTGGTAGAGGGCTTAGCAGCTGGCAAGTCCTTGCTCAATATGTTCTCCTATACGGCAGCCTTCTCTGTGGCTGCGGCAATGGGTGGAGCAGTTGAGACAACATCGGTCGATCTGGCTAAGAGAAGTAGAGAATTATCAGAAGCGCATTTTGTGGCAAATGGCTTGGCGCTGGATGCTCATCGTTTTGTCGTGATGGATGTCTTTGACTATTACAAATATGCCAAACGCCATGAGCTAAGCTATGATGTGATCGTGCTCGATCCGCCTAGCTTTGCGCGGAATAAAAAACGGACCTTTTCAGTTGCTAAAGATTATCATCGATTGGTCAGTGAGGCCCTCGAGATTTTAAATCCAGGAGGAACCTTGATTCTCAGTACCAATGCGGCAAATGTGACCAAAGAGAAATTTAAAAAACAAATCGAAAAGGGATTTCAAGGGCGTAAACATCGTTATGTAGCAGAATACGGCCTTCCGGTAGATTTTCGATGGAACAAGAAAGAAGAAAGTAGTAATTACTTAAAAGTATTTACGATTAGGGTGGATGTATGAAGTTAGTTGTGTCGATTATGCCTCGCTCCTTAGAAGAGGCGCAACAACTAGATGGTTCGCGTTACGATGATGCGGATGTCATTGAGTGGCGTGCGGACTTTTTAGAAAAAAACGAGATCTTAACCGTTGCTCCAGCAGTATTTGAAAAATTTGCTGGACGCGAAATTTTATTCACCTTACGGACTCGAGCTGAAGGGGGAGAGATGGAGCTGACCAACGAGGAATATGTTGGAATCCTGAAAGATATTCAATCCATCTATCATCCGGATTATATCGATTTCGAGTATTATAGTCACCGTGAAGTCTTTGAAGAGATGTTGGAATTTTCAAATCTTGTTCTCAGCTACCATAACTTCCAAGAAACTCCGGAAAATATGATGGAGATCTTATCGGAATTGACCAGCTTTTCTCCAAAATTAGTCAAAGTATCTGTCATGGCCCACAATGAACAAGATGTTCTTGACTTGATGAATTATACGCGTGGTTTCAAGACACTGAACCCTGAGCAAGAATATGTAACGATTTCCATGGGCAAGGTCGGGAAGATTTCGCGCTTGACAGCTGATTTGACAGGTTCTTCCTGGTCTTATGCTAGAGTTGGAGATGAAAGTGCCCCAGGTCAAATTCCTCTTGAAAATATGAGAAGAATTCGGGAGTTATTAAATGAAGATTGACGGATATACTCGGATGGCAGCTGTCATTGCCCATCCCATTCGTCATAGTATCTCTCCTTTCATTCATAATCTAGCCTATGAATTAACAGCGACCAATGCTGCTTATCTAGCTTGGGATATTGCTGAAGAAGACTTAGAAAGCACCATCAGCCAAATTCGTAAGTTGGATATGATTGGGGCCAATATCTCCATGCCCTACAAGCAGAAGGTCTTTCCTTACTTAGATGAAGTGGATGAGATGGCCCGAAAGATCGGTTCTGTCAATACTATCGTTCACCGCGATGGTAAACTTAAAGGCTATAATACGGATGGGATTGGTTTCTTTCGTAGTTTACCTCCTGCTTTCTCTATTAAGGGAAAAACAATGGTTCTCTTAGGTGCAGGTGGTGCAGCTTTAGCGATTATTGCACAGGCGATTCATCTAGGTGTAAAACGTATCCTTGTCTTTGTGAGAGAGGAAAGATTGGTTCATTATCGTTCAATAGTTCAGTTGATTGAAGAAGGCTTTGATTTCTTGATAGAATTGTATGCGATTGAGAAAGATGAAGACGTTCAAAGCTCCTTTAATCAAGCCGATCTCATCTTAAATGCGACTGGTGTTGGGATGGATGGTCAGTCTCTTCCGATAGCGAGTCACTTGACCTTTCCCCCACAGGCCTTAATCGTAGAGATGGCTTACTATCCGGCAGTGCCCCCCTTTCTGCAATTGGCAGTGAATCAAGGAAACCAGAGGGAAAATGGGCTGGGAATGCTCTTTTATCAAGCTGAAGCAGCCTTTGAATTAATGACTGGGAAAGTATTTCCTACAGAGTCTGTATGGGAAGCATTGACAACAGAATATCGCCAATTTGTATGTGACTAAGAGAGGGTTTTACATTTTCCTATTGAAAAAGCTTTATGAGATTAGAACAGGAACTGATTTTTTAAAAAACAGTCTTGCTCTAGTCTCTTTTTCATTTTGATTGAGACATGTGCCCTATTTCATGATAAGATAGAATCAAAGAAAAACGTGAAGGAGATTCCTATGAACGTATCGGTACCTATTCCAGGACATTCCTATGATATTGTGATTGAAAGAGGTGGTCTCAACCAGGTTGGAGACTGGTTGCGCACTCTTTGGGGCGATAAAAAAATCGCCATTATTTCCGATAACCGCGTGGCTAAGCTATATGCCTCTATCGTAGAGAAGAGCCTTGAGAAAGCTGGTTTTCAAGTGGTGCGCTTTGAGTTTCTTCAAGGGGAAGCCAGTAAGAATCTAACCACTGTTTCAAAAGTCTATGACTTTCTAGCTACCCAGGGCATGACGCGCAGTGATGGTATCGTCGCTCTTGGGGGTGGCGTAGTTGGTGATTTGGCTGGTTTTGCTGCCTCGACCTATATGCGAGGAATTTCCTTTGTTCAGATCCCGACTAGCTTGACCGCACAGGTGGATTCTTCTATCGGGGGAAAGACGGGAGTCAACACAACACTTGCTAAAAACATGGTAGGGACCTTTGCTCAACCAGATGGTGTGTTTATTGATCCTGAAGTGTTGAGCACGTTGGGGCAACGTGAATTGATCGAGGGAATGGGCGAAGTCATCAAGTACGGTCTCATCCAAGATACGGAACTCTGGGAAGAATTGGAAGCCATGGATGGTTCTGTCCAGAGTATTTTAGAGCATGCAGAGAGCATCATTTCCCATTCTTGCCTGGTGAAGCGAGACCATGTGGTGGCAGATGAGTTGGACAATGGTATTCGACTGTATCTCAATTTTGGTCATACCATCGGGCATGCTATTGAAGCGACAGCTGGTTATGGGCAGGTTATGCATGGAGAAGCCGTCAGTATGGGCATGGTGCAGCTCTCCCGAGTTGCAGAAGAAAAGGGCTTGATGCCAAAAGGAATCAGCCAACAAATCGAAGAAATGTGCCGGAAATTTGGCCTTCCGGTGACCTATGAGAACTGGGATAAAGAAGCCCTTTATCAAGCCTTGACTCATGACAAAAAAGCGCGTGGGACGAACTTGAAATTAGTAATTGTTCCAGAGTTGGGGCAAGCAGCGATTCATCAAATCCCTCTTCAAGAAATGAAGGACTTTTTAGAAAGAAAGGAATAAGGTCGTATGAGATATTTAACAGCAGGAGAGTCCCATGGGCCTCGATTAACAGCCATCATAGAGGGCGTTCCGGCAGGCCTTCCTTTATCTGAAGAAGATATTAATAAAGAGCTCAAACGTCGACAAGGTGGCTATGGTCGTGGTGCTCGGATGAAAATTGAGAGTGACCGGGTCGAGATCACATCAGGGGTCCGTCATGGCTTGACCATGGGAGGTCCGATTACTCTGAACGTGACCAATCTGGATCATCAAAAATGGCTAGAGATCATGAATGTAGCACCGGTCGAAGAGAAAAAGAAAAATCTACGTAAGATCACCAAGCCACGTCCTGGTCATGCCGATCTAGTCGGAGGGATCAAATACCGTTTTGACGATCTCCGTAATTCCTTAGAGCGTTCTTCTGCCCGTGAGACGACCATGCGTGTAGCCGTTGGTGCAGTTGCTAAACGGATTTTAGAAGAAATCGGCCTTGAAGTGGCCAGCCACATTGTTAATTTTGGGGGAATTGAGATTGCAATTCCCGAGAATCTAACCGTTTCTGAAATCAAGGAAAAGGCAGCGAAGTCGGAAGTTTCGATCGTTGTGCCAGAACAAGAAGAAGCCGTTAAGGCCTACATTGACCAAGTAAAAAAAGATGGCGATACTATCGGGGGAATTGTGGAAACCTTGGTTGGTGGTGTGCCTGTTGGACTAGGATCCTATGTGCAATGGGACAAGAAATTGGATGCCAAAATCGCTCAAGGGGTGGTCTCTATCAATGCCTTTAAGGGAGTTGAGTTTGGCCTTGGTTTTGACGCAGGTCGCCTAAAAGGTAGTCAAGTCATGGATGAAATCATCTGGTCTCAAGACACCGGTTATACCCGTCGCACCAATAATCTTGGTGGTTTTGAAGGGGGCATGACCAATGGTGAGCCCATTCTGGTTCGTGGCGTCATGAAGCCTATTCCGACTCTCTACAAACCCTTGATGAGTGTGGATATTGAAACCCATGAACCCTATAAGGCGACGGTTGAGCGCAGCGACCCAACGGCTCTACCTGCTGCAGGAGTGGTAATGGAAGCAGTGGTCGCAACGGTCCTTGCGACAGAAGTGCTTGAAAAATTCTCATCCGATAACTTGGAAGAATTGAAAGAAGCCGTTGCCAAGCACCGGGACTTTACGAAGAATTTTTAAGAGAAAGAGTTTTCCTTTGGAGAAGAAAGTTGTTTATATTGCAGGGTTGGGCTTGATTGGTGCTTCACTTGCGCTAGGCATTAAGAGAGCCCACCCAAACGTGACTGTTCTTGGGTACAATCGTAGTGAAGCCTCTCGAACCATCGCCCTTGAAAGAGGAATGGTGGATCAAGTGACGGATGATTTCGCAGCCTTTGCCCCTTTAGCAGATATCATTATTTTGGCCCTTCCCATCAAGCAAACCAAGTCTTACTTAGAAACCTTAGCTAGCTTGCATTTGAAAGACCGGGTACTGGTGACAGATGCAGGCTCTACCAAGGCAGAAATTGTCACACAAGCTGAAAAGGTATTTACAGACAAGGCTGTTCGCTTTGTGGGAGGACACCCCATGGCTGGTAGTCATAAGACAGGTGCCGCAGCAGCAGATGCAACCTTATTTGAAAATGCCTATTATATTTTTACTCCTTCCAGCTTGACGACAGGAGGTGCCATGGAAGAGTTGAAAGAGCTTCTGAGTGGATTGGGATCTCGATTTATTGAAATCGATGCCGAGGAACACGATCGGGTGACTTCCCAGATCAGCCATTTTCCTCATATTTTAGCCTCGACTCTGGTCGAGCAGGCTGTAGCTTATGGGGAAGAGCATGAAATGACCCGCCGTTTTGCGGCTGGTGGCTTTCGGGATATGACACGGATCGCGGAAAGTGAGCCAGGTATGTGGACTTCTATTCTCTTGTCCAACCCTCAAGCGATATTGGAGCGGATTGCAGATTTCAAAGAGCGATTGGATCAGGTAGCTGAGACCATTCAAGCAGATAACGAGAAGGCTATTTGGTCCTTTTTCCATGAAGGGCGGAAGCACCGAAAAGAAATGCAGATCCATCAGCGTGCTGGACGCGATAGTGCCTATGATCTCTTTATTGATGTTCCAGATAAAGAAGGTGTAATCCTTGAAATCTTACAACTCCTACAAGGGATTTCCTTGGTTAATATTCACATCAATGAAGAGAATCGTGAAGATATCCACGGGATTTTGCAGCTGACCTTCAAAAATGCAGAAGATCAGGAGAGGGCTCAAACATTGATCAGCCAGGCGACGTCTTATACCGTTCTTGCTCGCTAGGTCTACAGAAGGATTTGCATCAAAAGGCCTGCTTCATTTTAGGAATATTGAAGGAAAAGCAGTATAATAGAAGTATCTTATCAGTAAAGGAGCCTAGAAAATGGCAAATATTTATGATGTAGCAAACGAACTCTCTCGGACCCTGCGAGACCTTCCTGAATACAAGGCTGTCGTAGAAAGCAAGCAAGCGATCGAAGCGAATCCAGAAGCGAAAACGCTGTTTGACGAATACGTCGCTTTCCAAAATCAACTGCAAGGCTTGATGCAATCCGGTCAACTTCCAACAGAAGCTGTGCAACAAGAAATGAAGGACTATATGGAAAAAATCCAAGCAAGTCCGATTGTGAATGAATTTTTCACCAAACAACAGCAATTGTCTATTTATCTTGCAGATCTTGAAAAGATCATCTTTGAGCCGATTCAAGATTTATACAAATAAGAACCACTACCAGAGTTGTCATTTCGACTCTGGTATTTTCGTTCGCCACTAGAAGAAAAGAGGCTCAAAAAAAGCTAGGAAACATTCGTTTTTTGTTCCAAATTTTGGATCAAAAATTGAATTCATGTCCTATTTATGATAGAATATGAGGAAAAGCACTCTGGAGAAGGCAATGAAATTAAGAACCAATAGCAAGGGCCTCAGGGGCACCATTCGCGTACCTGGTGACAAATCCATTAGTCACCGATCCATTATTTTTGGAAGTCTTGCAAAAGGCGAAACCAAGGTCTATGATATCTTGCGAGGCGAAGATGTGCTTTCTACCATCCAGGTGTTTCGAGATTTAGGAGTCTCCATCCAAGATGACGGGGATGTGATTCGGATTCAAGGAGTAGGCTTTCAAGGTCTTCAAGCTCCGACCGCTCCCCTTGACATGGGCAATTCAGGAACTTCTATTCGTTTGATCTCAGGTGTTCTAGCAAGTCAGGATTTTGCAGTGACCATGGTCGGAGACGATAGTCTTTCCAAACGCCCTATGGATCGTGTGGCGATCCCACTGCGTCAGATGGGGGTAGAGATTTCTGGTCAGGGAGATCGCGATTGCCCGCCTTTACATGAAAAAGGGACGCATCAGCTCCAACCGATTCATTACCGTTTGCCAGTGGCATCGGCCCAAGTCAAATCTGCTCTCATTTTTGCCGCTCTACAAGCTGAGGGTGAATCGACGATTATCGAGAAGGAAAAGACGCGTGACCATACGGAGGATATGATTCGCCAATTTGGTGGAGAGATCCAAGTGGATAGAAAAACCATCCGCATCCAAGGTGGACAAGAGTTCCAAGGTCAAGAAGTCATTGTTCCTGGAGATATTTCCAGTGCAGCCTTTTGGTTAGTGGCTGGCCTCATTCTGCCAGAGAGTGTGATCAAGATTGAAAATGTTGGCATCAACCAAACGCGGACAGGGATTCTCGATGTGATTCAAGAAATGGGGGGAGATCTCACCATGGAGGATCGCGATGAAAAAGCGGTCTCTGCGAGTCTCACTGTCAA
This sequence comes from Streptococcus parasanguinis CC87K, assembly GCF_000507765.1. Classification (GTDB taxonomy): domain Bacteria; phylum Bacillota; class Bacilli; order Lactobacillales; family Streptococcaceae; genus Streptococcus; species Streptococcus parasanguinis_J. The sequence continues at coordinate 358,644 of NZ_KI669401.1, forward strand.
GACTTCGTCCTTAAATGGGATTCGGATTGATGGGGAGTTGATTCCACGCTTGATTGATGAATTGCCGATTATTGCCTTACTAGCGACACAAGCAAATGGTCAAACCGTGATTGCGGATGCTGAAGAGCTTCGTGTGAAAGAAACGGACCGCATCCAGGTCGTAGCAGATAGCCTCAATGCTATGGGAGCCAATGTCGTGCCAACGGAAGACGGCATGATCATCACTGGACCGACTCCCCTACATGGAGCAGACTTAGAAACTTTTGGAGACCACCGGATTGGGATGATGGCTGCCATTGCTGCCTTATTGGTGAGTGAAGAAAATGTGATGCTGGATCGGGCAGAGGCCATCAACACCAGTTACCCTAGTTTTTTTGAAGATTTGGAGACCTTACTGCATGGCTAAAATTTTACTTGGTTTTATGGGAGCAGGTAAAACGACCGTTGGTCGCATTCTTGATCCAAAGTTCCATGATATGGATGAATTAATTGTTGAAGAGATCGGTATGTCGATTAATGACTATTTCGCAGTGGAAGGGGAAGCTGCCTTTCGTCGTCGCGAGGCTGAAATGCTGGAGCGTTTGTTGGAAAACGAGGCGGCCATCATCTCCCCTGGAGGCGGGATTGTGGTCAATCCTCATAACCGTGCGCTCTTGGAAAAAAATCCTCACAACATTTATCTGCGGGTAGATTTTGAAACCTTGTACAGCCGCATTCAAAATGACAAAGCCATGCAACGCCCCCTCTTTTTAAACCACACCAAAGAAGAATTCAAGAAGATTTTTGAAGGACGTTTGCCTTTGTATGAGGATATTGCTACCCATATTGTGGATGTTAAGGACAAAACACCTGACGAAATTGCGGAGATTATTCGATGCTTGTAGGCTATCTAGGTCCCAAGGGATCTTTTACCCATGATGTGGCGATACATAGTTTTCCAACTTCTGAACGCATCGCTTATCGAACGATCACAGATGTTATTAAGGCCTATGAAAATCAAGAAATCGATTTTGCAGTCGTCCCCGTTGAAAACTCTATTGAAGGTAGTGTCCACGAGACGATTGATTACCTCTTTCACCAGGGGACCATCCAGGCCGTTGCAGAAGTGGTCTATCCCATCAAGCAACAGCTCTTGATGGCTAGAAAAGATCGGCCTATTCGAACGGTCTATTCACATCCACAGGCCTTGGCCCAAGGGAAGGCTTTTCTAAGGGCCCATTATCCAGATGTGACCATGGAAATGACGGCTTCAACAGCCTATGCAGCCCGCTATGTAGCAGAACATCCAGAATTGGAGATTGCAGCTATTGCCCCTCTGGCAGCAGCCAGTGAGTACGGTTTAGAAGTCCAGGCCAAAGACATCCAAGAAATCGAGGACAACTACACGCGTTTTTGGATTTTAGGGGCAAAAGAGCCCTTGATTTCAGAAACTTTGAATCTTTCGAGTCAAAAGATTAGCTTGGCTTTAACCTTGCCAAGTAACCTGGCTGGAGCCCTCTATAAGGGGTTGTCCACCTTTGCTTGGCGGGGAATCAATTTAACCAAGATTGAAAGTCGCCCTCTAAAAACAGCTTTAGGAGAATACTTTTTCATTATTGACCTCCTAAATGAAGCGCCTGATCTAGTGCACTTTGCCTATCAAGAATTAGACAGTCTGGGCATTCAGACAAAAGTCTTGGGTCAGTATCAGGTCTATACCATAAAAGATAACGGAATGGAGAAAAGATGAGTAACGAATCCAACTTTCTATCTCACCATGAGCGAAAGCGATTAGAGTACTTATACTCAAATTTTCATTATTTGAATGAACGAGAACAACTAGAATACAATTATTTGCTCAAAAAAAGCCAAGGAGCTTATGAGGAAACAGAACCCCTTCAACAGCCTGAAGTAGCTGCTACTGAAGAAGTGCAAGGGGAGATTGCTGAACCGATTGGTGACCTTCCTGTTTACCAATCACGTAGCAGAAAAACAAAGAAAAAAGCAGTCGCTGCGACGAGCGATCTACCTAAGAAACCACGGAAAAAGATCCGCGTCAAGCGGATCCTCAAGTGGATAGCTCTCTTTTTCTTGCTCATTATCGGTGGCATGGTCTTTATGTTTGTGAAAGGCCTCAACAGTAAACCAGCTGGTAAAGATGCCAAGCCTGCTGTCGTAGAGAAATTTAACGGCAAGAAGTCGCGAGATGGGGTCAATATTCTGATCTTGGGGACAGATGGTCGGATCGGTGAGAAGTCAGATGAAACCCGGACAGACTCCATCATGGTGGTCAATGTCAATAACAAAGAAGGCAAGATCAAGATGGTCAGCTTCATGCGGGATACACTGGTCCATATAGATGGTGTCAGCCAGCAAAATATTCCTGAATATGATGGCTACTATGACCAGAAGCTCAATACTGCCTTCACCATCGGGGAGCAAAATAACAACCAAGGGGCTGAATTGGTGCGTCAGATGCTCAAAGATAACTTTGACATTGACATCCAATATTACGCCATGGTCGATTTCAAGACCTTTGCGACAGCGATCGATACCCTCTTCCCGAATGGGGTCGAGATGAATGCGCAGTTTTCAACAGTTGATGGCGAAAAGGTCAGTGAAGTGGAAGTGCCAGACGATTTGAACATGAAAGACGGTGTCGTTCCGCAACAAACCATCAAGGTTGGAAAGCAACGGATGGATGGCCGGACTCTTCTCAATTACTCGCGTTTCCGTAAGGATGATGAAGGGGACTTTGGTCGGACCCGTCGCCAACAAGAGGTCATGTCTGCTATCATGCATCAGATCAAGGATCCAACCAAACTCTTTACGGGATCAGAAGCCCTCGGGAAAGTCTTTGCTATGACGTCTACCAATGTACCTTTCTCCTTCCTATTGACCAATGGACTTGGCCTAGTCGGTAGTGCTGGAAAAGGAATTGAACGAGTGACCATCCCAGAAAACGGGGATTGGGTCGATGCCTACGATATGTATGGTGGCCAAGGCTTGCTCGTCGATTTCGATGCTTATAAAAAGAAATTGTACCAAATGGGACTGAGATGATATAATAAGGGGATAGGAGTTTTGGACTCCACCCCTTTTAATTTGTAGAAAGATAGAACACCATGTTAAAGAAAAATGAAATTGTAACCGTTGAGATTGTCGATTTGACCCACGAAGGAGCAGGAGTGGCTAAGGTCGATGGCCTGGTCTTTTTTGTGGAGAATGCCCTGCCAGGAGAAGTTGTCCGCATGCGCGTGCTTAAAGTCAACAAAAAGATTGGCTACGGAAAAGTAGAGGAGTACTTAGAAAAATCCCCTCATCGTAATGAAGAGCTGGATCTTGCCTATTTACGAAGCGGAATCGCCGACTTGGGTCACCTAGCTTATCCGGAGCAACTAAAATTCAAGGCCAAGCAGGTCAAGGATAGCCTCTACAAGATGGCAGGGATCTCTGATATCGAAGTACCCCTGACCTTGGGGATGGACCATCCTGTCCAGTATCGCAACAAGGCCCAAGTCCCTGTCCGTCGTGTCAATGGTCAGGTAGAGACAGGCTTCTTTCGGAAGAACTCTCATGATTTGATGCCGATCGAAGATTTCTACATCCAAGATCCAGTCATTGACCAAGTGGTCTTGGCTCTTCGGGATTTGATTCGTCGTTTTGATCTCAAGCCTTATGATGAGAAGGAACAGTCTGGCCTGATTCGGAACCTTGTCGTCCGTCGAGGGCACCATTCTGGAGAAATTATGGTCATTTTGGTCACTACTCGTCCCAAGGTTTTCCGTGTAGACCAGTTGATCGAGCAGCTGATCAAGCAATTCCCAGCCATCAAATCTGTTATGCAAAATATCAATGACCAAAATACCAATGCGATTTTCGGGAAAGAATGGCGTACTCTCTACGGTCAAGACTATATTACCGACCAAATGTTGGGCAATGATTTCCAAATCTCTGGACCAGCCTTTTACCAGGTCAATACCGAAATGGCAGAGAAGCTCTATCAAACAGCCATTGACTTTGCGGACTTAAAAGAAGATGATGTGGTGATCGATGCCTATTCAGGAATCGGAACTATTGGCTTATCAGTCGCTAAACATGTCAAGGAAGTCTACGGAGTGGAAGTTATCCCAGAAGCAGTAGAAAATAGCCAGAAGAACGCAGAATTGAACGGTATCACCAATGCCCACTATGTCTGTGACACAGCTGAAAATGCCATGAAGAATTGGCTCAAGGAAGGCATCCAACCAACTGCCATCCTGGTCGACCCACCACGCAAGGGCTTGACCGAAAGCTTTATCAAAGCAAGCGCTCAAACAGGAGCTGACCGCATCGCCTATATCTCCTGTAACGTCGCCACCATGGCGCGTGATATCAAACTCTATCAAGAGTTGGGCTACGAATTAAAGAAAGTCCAGCCGGTGGATTTGTTTCCACAAACGCATCACGTTGAGTGTGTAAGTTTGTTAGTGAAACGTAGTTAATCCTCAAAAGGTTTCCCAAACCTTTTGAGTCCACAGACGCATCACGTGGAGTGTGTTGCTCTGCTCGTAAAAACCTAGAAACCTTTGAACGCAAGGGAGTTTGAAAAGCCTTGATTGCAAGGCTTTTTGTATTGGCGTGGGGAAGTATCAGAGTGAGAAAATTTTTGGAATGAATAGAAGTGATAGCTAGAAATTATCAGTTTCTATTTCCATTTACCCTGTGGGTACGTGTTTGTTTCCATTGACAAGGAGTTTATGGGAATAGAAACGTCCCCACCTTACATATCTCCAGAATGGACGATTGAAATTGAGACAATTTAATAGAGATAAGCTCTTGTTATGTTTCTTTTAAGTCAATAAACTAACAATACTCAAAGTATGCTCAAAAATATGATATAATCTAGAACATAAGGCAATACTGTTTTAAAGTATTTTCTCTTAACCATGTCTCGTTAGACAAATCTGATTCGTCTGGTTTTCTAATAGATTTTAATGCTGACTTGGTTTTATAGCCATTATGCTCTCCATTATTTTAGTGTAGAACACTTTGGTTATTAGTTTTTTGTTACATTGTAAGCAAATCAATAGAGATAGAAAAAGGGATTATATGTTTAGTTATGAGGTTGTAGCAAGTTTTAACGACTTAGAAAATGCTATTTATACAACTATTTTAGAAAATGAAAATATATCCTCTATGACAATCAAGGAATTGGCCCAACTTGCACATGTATCAGTTGGAACCGTACAACGATTTTGCAAGCATCTAGGATTTGATGGATATAGCCATTTTAAGATTGCTTATAAAGAATATTTAAAAAATGAGCAAATTATTTTAAACAATCAAGACAATAATTCTTTGAAGCTATTCATTGATTATACTGAGCAAGATACTTTTTTGCAGCTGATTATGGAGGCTGTGGCAATCTTAAAGAACGTTGAACAGATTGTTTTTGTCGGAATTGGTTCCTCTGGAACTTTAGGTCGATATGGAGCGCGCTATTTTTCAAATATTGGCAAATTTAGTATGTGTATTGAAGATCCTTGGCAACCAGTGCTACAAAACAGTATGGAAAAAACTTGTGTCATTGCCTTATCCGAATCTGGTGAGACTTCTCAAACATTGAAAATTGTACAAAAATTAAAGGAAAAAGGTTGTCCAGTTATTGCCATCACAAATACATTGGAATCAACATTGTCAAGGCTATCTGATTGCTCCATAACCTATCATGTTCCTCAATTATTTTTAAATGGGTTTAATATTACGACGCAGGTACCTGTTATTCTCATTATTGAAATGTTAATGAAACAACTATATACTACAAAAGCATAAGGGTGTCTATGAATTTATTTGATTATCATAAAGCAAAAGGGCTAAATAATAGTGAATTAAGCGTGTATAATTTTATATTGCAACATAGAGATAAAGTTGCTACGATGACTATCAGAGAGCTATCGACATCTATAAATCTATCGACAACAACCATCATTCGTTTTGCGAAAAAGATGGGATTTGATAGCTACAATGATTTAAAATATGCCTTGTCAAGGTCGGAAGATAAGGAAAATAAACATCGTCACTACTTTCCTATTGATATTCCAGCAATACAATTTTTACAGACTAGTGTCCAAGATGAAGCTTTAAAAAAACAACTATCAGAGATAGCAGACTTGATCGTTCAAGCCAAACAAGTTATCTTTTTAGGGGTGGGTACTAGTCTAAGTTTGGCAGAATATGGCTCATATCTTTTTTCTGGAATCGGTATTCTTAGCTTTGCTATTACTAACCCATTTTATTCTCTGAAATTGCATCATTCTAATTTGGAGGATGTTTTGGTTATTGCTCTAAGTGTCAGCGGTGAGACAGAAGAAGTTCTAACTCTGGTACAGGGATTCAAAGAAAGAAATGCTAAGATTGTTAGTCTGACAAATACAGATATTTCCACTTTATCACAGCTATCGGATATAAATTTATCCTACTTTATGCCAGTTGCCTACGCAGATTCCTCGCTACGTTCCACTAATTTGACCACTCAGATTCCAGTTGTCTATTTTTTAGAATCCTTACGTTACCAAGTTTATTTAAAAAAATAGGAGTGAAAACTCTTGTTTTTTTTATGTAACAAATATTGTTCGACTGTACATATATTTTCTATCTCAATATCTATTGTCAGCAGGTACAGTATGTTATAAAATAGACTTGTTCATAGCGCTAGTACAAAATACAGAAAGGATAGGTAAAATGGCAAAAATACCAGAAGGCTTTTTATGGGGTGGGGCAGTTGCTGCTCACCAAATTGAAGGAGGGTATGATAAAGGTGGAAAAGGCATTTCGATAGCCGATGTGATGACGGTTGGAAGTGCTAGCCACTCTCGACAGATTACTGATGGCGTCTTACCTGACGAATATTATCCGAATCATGATGCAATAGATTTTTACAGAACCTATAAGGACGATATACAATTATTCGCTGAGATGGGATTTAAGTGTTTTCGAACTTCGATTGCCTGGACTCGTATCTTCCCAAATGGAGATGAAGAAGAACCTAACGAAGAAGGGTTGAAATTTTATGATGATTTATTTGATCAGCTGCTAGCTCATCAAATTGAACCGGTCATCACACTCAGTCACTTTGAAATGCCCTATCATCTAGTTACTAAGTATGGTGCTTGGCGTAATCGCAAGTTGATTGATTTCTTTGTTCGTTTTGCGGAAGTCGTCATGGAACGATATAAGGACAAAGTTAAGTATTGGATGACCTTTAACGAGATCAATAATCAAGGTGCAATTAATGTTCCTTGGTGCTCATGGACTAATTCTGGTGTCATTTATCAGGAAGATGAAAATCCAGTTGAGGTACTACAGCAGGTTATCCATTATCAGTCAGTGGCTTCTGCAAAAGTTGTTCAATTGGGTCGGAAAATCAATAAAAATTTCAAAATTGGTTGTATGCTGGCAATGGTACCATTTTACCCGAATACATGTGATACAAAAGATATACTTGCTAGCCAGAAGGCAATGGAGCATCGTTTATTTCACTATGGAGATCTTCATGTTTTTGGAGAGCGTCCTTACTATATCGAGGCCTTTTGTCGAAAAAATAATATCAAACTGGATATTTTACCAGAAGATCTAGAAACTCTAAAAGAAGGTTGTGTAGATTATATTGGCTTGAGTTACTATATGAGTGATACAGTGACTGCTACAGCATCTGAGGAAACAGAAGAGCTTTTCAAAGATGTTTATACTAAGAAAAATCCCTATATTGAATCAAGCGATTGGGGTTGGCAGATTGACCCTGAGGGATTACGCTATAGCTTAAATCTTTTATACGATCGCTATCACTGTCCGCTTTTTATAGTTGAAAATGGATTCGGTGCTTATGATAAGGTAGAGCCTGATGGAATCCATGATTCTTACCGCATTGATTACCTCAAACAACACATTGAACAAATGATGTTAGCGATTGAAGAAGATGGCGTAAATGTCATTGGTTATACCCCTTGGGGCTGTATCGATATTGTTAGTGCTGGTACAGGTGAAATGGAGAAGCGTTATGGCTTTATCTATGTCGATAAGAATAATAATGGCGAAGGAACTTTGCAACGAATGAAGAAAGATTCCTTTACATGGTATCAAAAAGTGATTACATCAAATGGAAACGAATTATAAGGAGTAATTAAAATGAATATTGGATTGTTTTGTGCAGCAGGTATGTCAACAAGTATTTTGGTTGAGCGTATGAAAGAAGCGGCTCAGAAAAAAGGGAAAGATGCAACAATTGCAGCTTATTCCATCAGTGAATTGGAACAAAGAGTTGGAGATATTGATGTGGCTCTATTAGGCCCACAGGTTGGTTTCCAACTTGAAAAAGCAAAAGAAATTTGTGCTTCTCACAATGTTCCTGTAGAAGTGATTGCAATGGCTGATTATGGCACTGTAAACGGTATGGCAGTTCTTAAACAAGCTTACATGATGAAAAAATAAGGAGAAGATGATGAAGGATAAACTAATTAAAAAGTTTGTTGATCGGATGATGGCCTTTGTCAATACCAAAGGTGTAACAGCGATAAAAGATGGTATTGTTTTCTCTATGCCATTGTTGATTGTTGGCTCCATCTTTCTTATCTTGGCCAATTTTCCAGTTCCAGCTCTAGCAACGATGTTAGAAACTAGTGGTATTACCCCTGTTCTCAATCAAGCAATTGGTGCGACCTTTAATATCAGTGCGATTGTAACAGTCATTGGGATTGCGTATACCTATGCTAAGCTAGAAAAACAGGAGCCGCTTGGGGCAGGTGTCATTGCCTTAGCAGTTTTCTTGCTAATCCAGCCCTCCAGTTTGATTTCTAAAAATGGGGATGTAGTTGGTAACATTATTCTGAAGGATTGGACTTCCGGGAAAGGGATGATTGGTGCCATTATCGTTGGTTTGATTGTAGGAGCAAGCTATTCTTGGTTTTTGAAGAAAAATATCAAAATCAAAATGCCAGATGGCGTACCAACTGGTGTAGCCAACGCATTTTCAGCCTTGATTCCTGCTACTGTTATCATCACAGCGGCAACGATCTTTGTCGGACTTGTTGAACAATTGTTTAAGGTCACAACGATTGAAGTGATTTATAATCTTATTCAAACACCAATGCAAGGCTTGACTGACTCATTGTTTGGTGCGGTGCTTATGTGTTTCCTTGTACCATTCTTATGGATGTTTGGGGTGCACGGCTCAACTGTAGTTGGTGGCATCATGAGTGGCTTGCTACAGGCGAATGCTTTGGAAAACCAAGCCATTTTAGATAAGGGCCTTGAATTAAATCTAGCCAATGGTGGTCATATTGTGACGATTCAATTTTTTGATCAATTTATCAATGTTACAGGTGCCGGGATTACGATTGGTTTGGTAGTTTACATGGTTGCATTTGCAAAATCAAAACAACTAAAAATTCTTGGACGTCTTGAAATGGTTCCAGCCATCTTTAATATCAATGAGCCGGTGCTCTTTGGTTTGCCGATTGTAATGAATCCAGTTTTAGCAATTCCCTTTATATTAACGCCTATTTTATCTTGTATCATCCAGTATTCAGCGATTTATTTTGGACTGACACCTATGTATGGTGCCGTTCAAGTTCCGTGGACTTGTCCTCCAATTATTTCAGGATTTATCATCGGTGGTTGGAAAACAGCCTTGTTGCAAACACTTATTTTGGTTATGTCTTTCTTTGTTTATTATCCGTTTATTAAACAGATGGATAAACAAGCTTTACAAGCTGAAATACAAGAAACAAGCGATTTAGAAGACGAAGATTGGTAAGAGAGGCATTAAAATGGACGAAAAAGTACTCGAAGTGTGTTTTCAAATTATCACCTATGTAGGAACAGCAAAATCTATGTACATCGATGCTATTCAATTGGCTAAGCAGGGTGAATTTGAGCAGGCTAAAGATAGAATTAAACAAGGCGAAGAAGCATTTGTACAGGGACACAATGCTCACCACTCACTTTTGACAAAAGAAATGAATGGGGAATTAAACCAAACAGGTCTAATTCTGATGCACGCTGAGGATCAGTTATTGAGTGCAGAAGGTTTTCGAACGATTGCTGAGGAATTTATAGCAGTCTATAAACGCTTTGAGGAAGGTAAATAGAGCAAGTTATGAAAGTAAAAATTAAGCAATGTTAATTACCTATTCAGACAGTCTTGGAAAAAATCTGAAAGACTTGAAGCAGGTCTTAGAAGGCCCTTTGAAAGATGTGGTCGGTGGTGTCCACATTCTTCCCTTCTTTCCATCGTCAGGCGACCGCGGGTTTGCACCCGTGGACTATACCAAGGTTGATGAGGGTTTTGGAGATTGGAGCGATATTGAGGCACTCAGTCAAGACTACTATCTCATGTTTGATTTCATGATTAACCATATCTCAGCCAAGTCGCCTTATTTCCTTGATTTCCTAGAAAAGAAAGATGATCCGCCCATGCGACAAGGTGAAACCGAAGGTCGAGAAGGTATCATGGGGTATAGGTCTCATAGAATGAGGAGGGAAACAGACGAAACGATACGGTAACAGAGAACTGCATAGTGTGGTGATGCCTTTTACCGACTGATATAGGATTGTAGAGATGGTAAACTGGATAGGATTTTGGTCAAGTTGAGTAGTTATTTTGACAGGAATATCATGTGCCAATTTCTCGACAACATCACAATCTCAGGAAGTGGGCAGATTCCTGTAACTTTCCTTGAAGGAAGAGAAGTTGACTTGTAGGAAACTGCAATCGAAAGGTTGCAGTTTTTTGTGTTGTTTCGTGGTATAATATGCTAAAACGATAAACGGTAAGATTGGTTACTAGCTGTAGGAGTTATATTATGGGTAAGTGGACTTGTCAATGCGGATATCCAATGAATGACCATGCTGCTCCAGACCCGAATGCTTTTTCGGTATTCTCGGATGAGTTATGGGAAGAGATAACGGATACCGCAGATGAAAATAATAAGATTGATTATTATGATATTACTGATGCTTCGTACTATGCTTGGCAATGTCCAAATTGTCATAGCTTGATGGTATTCGGTGAGGATGAGAATCCAAATCGTTATACTTTCTATAAGTGGATAGATTTAGATAGTAAAGAGAAGGAGCTATCTGATCAAGAAACTGATTCAAATTCATCAGATATAGTTTACAGAGTTGCATCAGTCACTTTTTCAGAGTTTGGTGAGGAATACATCTATATTTGTGAGGATGAATCAATCAGGGAAGACCATTTTGTGGTTGTACCTGTTGGAATCAACGACGTTGAAAAGATTGCTCATGTTGTGAAGATATATCAGGCTTCGCAAAAAGACATCTCATATCCAATTGACAAGTTAAAGCGTGTGATTAAGCGTTACTCTGATTTTGATAAAGGGAAAGCAAGAGAGATTGCAGCTGAATTATTAAGGTCAGGTCGATGTTTGCAAATAAATGATTTTTCTAAATCAGTAGCAACAGACGAATATTTTGATATTTTGCACAATAAACTTGGATACTGGTGGTTGGAACTGAATGGCGTTCCCATTCCAATGAAGGTTATCCTATTGAATACCAATTATGAAAAGTATCACGTTGACTGCGCTATACATATCAAACCTTACAATATGCACTATAGTACTTTCCAATCGTTAAAGTTATGTACCGACTTTGAGATTGACGCTTCCCGCTGGGTTGATGTCATTTCTTATGAATATGTTTGGGGAAATTACTGGGAACTTGATGGTATCCAGTTTGGGATAACCTGTCAGGAATCATCAGAGGAGGATGAAGTGACACTTGGCAAATACAGTCGTGTCCCATATTATAAGGACTGGCATCCAGATTGGAGCTATAGCTACGGTTTTAATGTAGCTTGGAAACCACATGAATCTGATGAAGACTTATCGGTAGGTTTTTACATTTCTTAAAGTGATAAATTCGTTCAATCATATAATAACAAAGCCATACTAGTCACTTTTCGTTCGATAATATAGATGTTTGCTAGCATCACATGTTGAGGCAGTATCACTGCTTGTTCAAAATGATTTAATATGGATGTATCTAGTGAAAATCCCACAGTAAGGAGTTTAAACATGAAATTCCATGAATTTGGTGATAAGAATTTGCCTCCTATCTTGCTGATACATGGCGGTGGCAGTTCTTGGTGGAATTATCTTCGCCAAGCACGGATTTTGTCAGAAGACTACCGTGTTATTCTACCCACTTTGAATGGCCATGGTGAAGAGTATCAACTCGATTATGTTTCTACGGAAGATTCTGCTTTGGAGATCCTAAACTATATCAAAGCAAACTATGGTGGAAAGTTGTTTGCGATCGGTGGCGTTTCTCTTGGTGGTCAAATTGCTATGGAGCTTTTATCCTTAGACAGCGAGATAGCTGAGAAGGCCATCATAGACGGAAGCCTCTGTATTCCTCAACCAAGGTTAGCTAAAATCAGCATCTTTCTAGTATCCCTATTTGGTAAACTGATGTTCAGTAAATTCTCTTGCAAACTCCAGTTAAGCATGATGGACAAACTCTATCCTAAACTGGCTTATCCAGAGGAGATAAAAGCTTATTATTTGGAGGATCTTCCAAGGACGCCTATCAAAACATTGGTGACTATTTACAAAACCTATATGGGGCGTTACAAGCTCAAGGATACGATTTCTGCTAGTAAAGCGCAGGTTCTGTATATCTACGGTGAAAAAGAATTGAACTGTGTGAAAGCATCGGCGAAATTATTTCAGCAGCTCCATCCCAATACGATCCTGTATGAAGCTAAAGGCTATAACCACGGCTATTTATCAGCTTATCTACCTCAAGAGTGGATTGATTTGGTGGTGCCATTTTTGGAGAATAACGATTGATTATACTTTATTAATTTAGAAAGCAGAGTTTCATGAAAGTCAGAAAATATAGTCCCCTCAATTCCTTAAAAAAGATAGCAGATAATCTATGGATTGTGGATGGGGAAGAAGTACTGATGGATTTTAAATTCTTCAAAGTGCCTTTTTCAACTAGAATGACAGTTATCCGTCTACAGAACGGTGGTCTTTGGGTGCATTCACCGACTAAGCCTAATGACAATTTACTTTTTGAAATCAAGCGATTAGGTGAGGTAAAACACCTTATTGCACCCAATGTCTTACATTATAGTTATATAGATGAATGGCATCAACTATTTCCTGAAGCAAAAGTTTGGCTAGCTAGTGGTGTTCAAAAGCGTGCCAGAAAATCGGGAATGAGTTTGGATTATGGTCAGGAATTAAGCAAGGCCAATTGGAACGAAGAAATTCTTTTTACAACATTTGAGGGAAGTTTTTACGTGAAAGAGGTTGTTTTTTTCCATAATGAAAGTTCAACTCTGATTTTAACGGATCTTATTGAAAACATAGAAACTGAGAATGTATCGATTTTTGAAAAGCTACTGTTTAAAATAGGCGATAATCACTATCCAAATGGTAAAACACCAAGAGATTTAAGAATGACTTTTTTATTTAGTAAAAAACAGGCATTGAAGAGTTATCGTATAGTAAAGAAATGGGAACCTAAGAATATTATTATTTCTCATGGACCGTGTATAGTTGGACAAGCAAAAGAAATGCTAAACCAAGCGTTCTCTTGGCTAGAGAAATAGTAATTTACTATAAAGAAATTAATAAAATATATCTAATATAATTGACTACAATTACTTGGAGTTGTCAAATTAAGATGTGGAATCTACTTAAATTGTTGATTCTAGGAGGTATCAGATGACACGAGAGAAAGAATATAGATTAGCTATCGGTATCTCTTAATTAGATTTAGTGAAAGAAGAATCCATTTTTTACTTGATTCCCCTCTCTATCTTATGGTAGTATGTATATACAAATTGTATGTACAAAGGAGAGGTAGAAATGGCAAACACGAAAGCAGTGAATTTTCGAGCAGATGCGATGTTTTACCAAAAAACAAAAGAGGTGCTTGCGGATAAAAAAATTTCTGTGTCAGATGTCCTAAATGCAGTACTTCGAAAAATTGCTAATGGGACTGTGGATCCAGAAGAATTTGTTTCGAGTGATTTGCAGGACAAACAGTATCAGGTAGCCTTTGAAGATTTGAAGAAGGAGATTTTAGTGGGGCATCAGGAAATCGCTCAAGGAAAAGTTACTTCTGTAGCCGATGTGAGAAAGGAATTTGGTCTTGACTAAGTTGAAACGTTATCAGGTCTTTCTTTCAGATCGTGCTAAGCAGGACTTGCGTGACATTCACGACTATATTCTTGTGAATTTTTATAGCCAGCAAGCTGCAGATGGCAAAGTCGATTTGCTATTGAGCGCTCTTGAGACCCTAGAACTCTTTCCAGAAGCCTGTCCTCTGGTATCAAGCCGGGGCTATGGTGAGATGACGAATGATGGAAAACCCTATCGTTATATGCCAATAGAGAACTATCTCGCATTTTATTATATGGAGAAGCATAGGGTGTATGTTGCCCGTATATTCAGTGCAAAGCAGGATTGGGTCAAGATTTTTTATAAGTAGGATGAGGGACCCCCATGTTAAAATCCAATAAGCTGATTATTTTTTTAATTTCTCTACCTTTTCTGATGGTCCTTGTTTTCTATTCTCTTAGTGAGCATCCTTGATATAGTGATGATAGTAATTTCATTAGAAATCATGAAGCTGCTATTAAGAGTGAGATCATCGCACACTTAGCCCAGGAAAAGCAAGGCATAAAGTCCGTGACCTTATTGCCAAATACTGCTAGAGGAGAGTATGATAATGGTGGTGATGTAAGTGGACATTACCATATCTATTTTACAGCCTATGCTGATGATAACCCTGAGAGGACGTTAAGAGTAGAATTATCCTTCCCCGATGCCAGCATTCCCCCTTTTACCTTGTTTCACCCTAACCCTTATAAAAGCAAGAGCCAAAAGATGGCCAATTGGTTGATGGGGAATATTGAAGTATCAAAGGAAGCGTCTAAATAGAAATAAGAACAAGTCATGATGAATAGAATAGTAGATGATCAGATAGTGCTTATTCCTTATTATAGGAATGATGAGATCTCCCTTCTTTGGTATCAAGATAGTGAGGTTTGCAAACAAGTTGATAATACTGAACAGATTTACGATCTAATAAAACTTCATAAAATGTATGATTACCTAACTTCACACGGATCTTGCTATTATATCCAATATGAGGGTGTGTTAGTTGGAGATGTGACACTTCAAGATAACTCAGAACTTTCTATAGTGATCAGCAAAGAGTATCAAAATTTACAGATCGGAAGACGATGTATTTCTAAAATGATACAGCTGGCCAAAGAAAAAGAGATGGTTAAGGTAACTGCTCAAATTTATCCTTTTAATACCCAAAGTCAAAGAATGTTTTTGGCTTTGGGATTTCAGAAAGTAGATGAAAAGTTGTATGAATATACGTTGATATAGAACAGTTGTATATCTCCATATATATTAAGACTGTAATCTACTGTTTATAAAACAATGTTCATGAAAAATAGAGTTAAAGGGTACCTACTGATACATGGACAAGAGGTTTTTTCAGAAATCTAAAAATGAAGAGAACACCAACAGATGATTTTTTGTTGGTGTTCTCTTCATTTGATTTTACGATCTATCTCGCTTTTGCTTTAAAGTAAAAGCTGGCATGGAATTATTCAGGCATCTAGTTAGATTTTTGTTTATTCAACAGGAGGATAGATGATATTATTGCAATGCAAGATACAAGAATCAGATACCAAAGATTTTCAAGACCAAAACCATGATCTAGCATCAAGCGGTATCCCCAAGAAGCGGGGAAAAGACGCCCGATTGCTTGAAGAAAATCAGGCAGTAAGGTGATGGGAAACATGATTCCTGAGAGCATAATTGAGGGTAAAAATACAAGTTGCGCTATCATGGTCAGCTTTGCTTGATTTTTTACAGTAAGGCCCAGTATACTTCCGATACTCAACGATACAAAAATGTAGATGGCAAGCGCGAGAAAGAATAAGGGAAATTGACTTGGTAGACTTGCTTTAAATAAAATTGGAGCAAGTAGTAGGATCACTATGCAAGTCATTATCAAATGAACAAAGGCAGAGAGAACTATGGTCACCAATCCTAAATGAATAGGCACACCATTTGCTTTATAAATCTTTTTTATGTCGCTTCCGTATGTTTCAATCAAGGAAGGCGGTAAACCGAGAAAGGCTCCCATTGAAACACTCATGACAATCATTGACTGTATAAGTGTGCTACCCATTTCAGGCATAACGGAAGTAAAAATACCACCCATGAGAAGAAAGAAAATAATCGGTACAATATAGTAAGTAACCAAGAGAGACTTACTTCGTATGTCCAATTTCCACTGTAATGTTAGGCTATATAAAAAACCATTCATTCCAAACCCCTCCTTGCCATTTCAATGAAATGCTGCTCCAGTGTGCCACGATCAACCTTGATATCCAATATCTGGATATTTTTCTGTTTGCATTCTTCCAATAATGAAATTAAGCTATCCTCGATCGTATCTGTTTCAAAAGATTCCTCTCCGTCCCGGGTCTTTAAATGGATGAAATATTTTCTTCCCAACCTGTCTGTCAGTTCTGAAGGAGTACCACAAAAGACAATCTTTCCACTATTCAAAATAGCAATGCGGTCACATAGGGTTTCAACTTCGGCCATATCGTGGCTTGCCAAGACGATTGTCTTTTCCTGTGATTTGAGCTTTCGGATTTGTTCATGGAGAGATAGTCGTCCTTCAACATCAAGTCCCGCTGTCGGTTCATCGAGAAAAATAATATCCGGGTTACTGATAAGTGCAAGAGCAAGATGTAATCTCCTTTTTTGACCGGTGGATAATTCTATGTATTGCGACTGTTCAATTTCTTTTATTCCAAGGGCCTTTAGCATAGCATCATCAATGTATGTATGATTCCATTTTGCAAAGAGCTTTATGGCTTCCATTGGTTTGATGTGGACGGGTAGAGAGGAGAACTGTAGTTGAATTCCGGTTTTCCCATTTACAACTATAGTGCCTTCGTCATATTTTCTCAGACCTTCGATACATTCAAGCGTTGTTGTTTTACCAGCTCCGTTCACTCCGAGCAGAGCAAAGATTTCTCCTTGTTTGATTTGAAAATCGAGACCACTAAGAACCATATTGCTACCATAACTTTTCTTTAATCCAGAAACCTCTATTGCGTTTTTCATGGTTCTACCTCCTCAAAAGGATTTGTTCCAAGCCTTGAAAAATAGACTTGTAGGGCGGGTCCTATATAATCATTGACGATTTTTTGCTTTTCTTCCCAAGCGTTTGAGGCGGTATCAATAGTACCAACTTCCATCAACTTAGGAAGCATGCTCATATCACCATTTGTAAACTCCATAATCAAGCCCCAGTATTCTTTCACAACCTGTTGGCTTTGTTCGCTTTCAGCTGGTACGTTTTCTTTTTGAAGCTCTACGATTTGATCACTTAGGCGGTTCAATCTGTCCATAAAGTCAAGTCCGCTTTTCTTGTCAAATCGACTGCGTATCTGGTCGAGTGTATTATCATCAAAGCGCTTAATGAGAGAGTAGGAGTCATTCTTCATCTGTAGATTGACGATGATGTCTGCATACTTCTTAAAATTGACCGTCTGTATTTGTAAAACTTCTGCCTTTAACTGCTCTATTGCGACTAAAGAATCCTTAAGTTGTTCAATATTTTTACGAATAGTATCTGCTTGCTCTGTAAGAGCATTGGCAACATCATCAGGTGTTTTCAAAGAGATCAAACGCCCCTTTATATCCTTGAGAGAAAAACCTAATGATTTTAAAGACAATATCTGATGGAGTAGCACTAAGTCTTTATCGGTATAAAGCCTGCGACCTCCCTCACTTTCTGCCGATGGGGAAAGCACCCCTTCTTTATCATAGTATTGTAGAGTACGGACAGTAACGTTCATTTTCTTAGCAAGTTCCCCAACCGTCATAAATCCTTCCGGAATTGCTCTATATTTAGCCATCATTACCCACCTCCTCATACTTATTATACATCGTTACGTAAGGTCATGAACAAGAGTTTTTGAAAAAATAAATTTTTTGTAACTGCTTTTTTCTGCTATAATAATACTAAATAGTAATGCGGGAGTTTTATCATGGTTACAAAACGGTTGTTGAAAAATGTCATTGTTACAATGGTCACGATATTCATTTCTATGGCCTGTATTCAAGGGGCTCAAGCCCAGCAAACTGGACTCGACTATCAGAGTCTTAACCTGCTACCTTTTACTGGTAACAATCAGCTAGTTCTAGGTGAGTTTGATCATTTAGGTCGTGCGACCTCCGCTCATATTCAGCTGCAGGATAAGGATGAACCTAAGCAGAAAAGAGAGCCACGTCTCAAACATAATCCTGTTGGTTGGCATAATTATAAGATCGCTTATGGAAACAAGGGAAAGAAGGCCTGGTTGTTCCACAGAGGGCATTTGATTGGCTATCAGTTTAGCGGTCTGACCAATGAAGGGAAAAATCTGGTTCCTCTAACTGCCTGGACTAATACGGGGAATTATAAAGGGACAGCGGATAGTAATGTGGAGGGCATGCTCTACTACGAGAAACGACTCGATAGCTGGCTGGCCACCCACCCAAATTACTGGTTAGACTACAAGGTGACCCCGGTCTATACTGGTGATGAATTAATTCCTCGGCAGGTGACCTTGCAATATGTAGGAATTGATCGAGATGGCAACCTTTTACCTATCCATCTAAGTAGTCCCAAAGAGTCGGTAGATGCTTATGGGATCACCACCGTGACCTTGGACAACTACTCTAAGAATGCGACCATTGACTATCTGAAGGGGACTGCCAAGCCATCTTTAGTGCCGACAGAACCAAGTAGCCAACCACAACCAGCCAGCCCTTCTGTAGAGACGCAACCAAGTCAAGCCCCTCAACCGAGTCAAGCAGTAGAACCAGCTCAGCCAGTCCAACCTGTCGAACCTGTAGCACCAACTCGTCAACTGGCTCCAGTAGTTTATGTAGCCAGAAATGGGAGTGCGGATGTTTATTGGTACTCTTTGGACAGTATGCCTCGCAATACTAATTTTTCTAAGGTGGTTCAGATGTCAGAAGAGCAAGCGCTAAGTCTTGGAAAGCGGCATACAAGTAAGGAATGAAGATCAGTTATTTTGATAATGAGAAAGCCCATTTGCTGGGCTTTTTGTGTAGGGTAAGTACTAAATAGGAGAACTAAAATGATTTAAAATATGCTATAATAATAGGACGGAGGTAGAATATGACCTTAGATGTAGATAAAGAAAAAATGATGATTATGGGTGTGATTTTTGACAACAAAAAGGTTTTTAAGAGTGTCTGGTTTGCTCTGAGCACCAATATGATTGAAGGATGGCATCCCACGGTAGAAGACGTGGAGCGACTGAGAGAAGAGGCAGTTGCATTAGGAGTTGGATAATGGTCAGAAAAATATATGAAGGGTATGATTATATAGACCCTGATAATTTATACACCTATCCCCATTCATCTGTTCTCATAAATAAATTTAATGAGAAAAATGATAATAAAGCACGAGAATTAGAATATCGTTTAGTAGCAAGTCAAAGTTTAAAACTGTTTATTAATCCAATTGAAGTAAATACTGTTTCAGATATTTTAAAGATTCATAAGTTTCTTTTTGAAGGAATGTATACTTGGGCAGGTCAATACCGTCAAGTAAATATCTCTAAAAGTGGAAATGCTTTTATGCCAGTTCAGTCTTTTGATATGGCAGAAAAATTTTTAAATACTTTGCTTTCAAACTATTTACTGAACGCAAATAATAAAATTGAGATTTGTAAAAGTTTAGCTGAGATATTAGATAATCTAAATTATTTTCACCCATTTCGAGAAGGAAATGGTCGTACTCAACGAGAAGTTATCCGTTCTTTAGCTTTGATGAAAGGCTATGAATGTGAAATTTCAATTGGTTTAGATGATGATATCTATCACTTATATATGGATGGAACAGTTTATGGAGATACTAGTAAGCTCGAAAAACTGTTCAATAAACTATTAACAGAAATATAGATCTGTAGTATATTTTAGTAGGAAACAGTATAAAGTGATGCTTATAAGGTAAAGTCATTGCTTCAACAAAAATCTTTAAGCCCAATTGATGGGCTTTTTGTGTGGCATTACAATCTTAAAAAGTTAGAGGTCTAATATTCTCTAAAGATCTTGCAAACGTTTTTATAAAGTAGTATACTAGAAATAGTTTATGGAATCGTTTGCATAAAACGGTAAATGATGAAAAGAGAGTATAGTAGGAGACGAGGACAAATGGAATTAGCAGCGATTTATCACCGGCCTGAATCGGAGTATGCCTATCTTTATAAGGACGGCCAGCTCCATATTCGCATCCGGACCAAGAAAGAAGATATCAAACGGATTGTCTTGCACTATGGGGATCCCTTTATTTTTATAGAGGATCTTTATGAGGCAACTAAGGAAATGGACAAGGTGACGACCGACGACCTCTTTGATTATTGGCAAGTGTCGGTATCTGTCCGCCATGCCCGGATCCAGTACCTCTTTGAATTAGAGGACACAGCGGGAGAGAAGGTCTTGTATGGGGATCGGGGTGTGGCAGCCTACACCGAGGAGAACCTGGACTTTGTCATGAACGGCTTTAAGCTTCCCTTTATCCATGAGATTGATGGGTGTGCTGTTCCAGATTGGGTGGCGCAGACGATTTGGTATCAGATTTTTCCTGAGCGCTTTGCCAATGGGAATCCAGCCATTTCCCCAGAAGGTGTTCGTCCTTGGGATGCCTCTATTGCTCCTCAAGTATTGGATTTCTTTGGTGGTGATTTGCAAGGGATCATCGATCATCTGGACTACTTGCAGGAGTTAGGAATTACAGGGCTCTATCTTTGCCCGATTTTTGAATCTCCGAGCAACCACAAGTACGATACCATTGACTATTTTGAAATTGATCGACATTTTGGTGATAAGGACACCTTCCGCCAGCTAGTGAAAGAGGCTCATGCGCGTGGAATGAAGATTATGCTGGATGCCGTCTTCAACCATATTGGTTATGATTCACCCCAATGGCAGGATGTGGTCAAACACGGGGAGGATTCGATTTACAAGGACTGGTTCCATATCAAAGAGTTCCCTGTCTCCTCAGAAAATCTGTGGAATAGTCGCGACTTGTCTTACCATGCTTTTGCCTTTGCGGGCTATATGCCTAAGCTCAATACGGCTAATCCAGAGGTGAAGGCCTATCTCTTGAAGGTTGCGACTTACTGGATTGAAGAGTTTGATATTGATGCTTGGCGATTGGACGTGGCCAATGAAATCGACCATCAATTCTGGCGGGATTTCCGTAAGGCGGTCTTGGCTAAGAAGTCAGACCTCTATATCCTCGGGGAAATCTGGCATTCGTCTCAACCTTGGCTCAATGGTGATGAGTTCCATGCGGTGATGAACTATCCGCTCTCTGAAAGTATCAAGGATTATTTCCTGCGGGGGCATAAGGAGACCCAGCGCTTCATTTGGGAGATCAATAGCCAGTCGATGTATTACAGGCAGCAGATCTCTGAGGTCATGTTTAACCTCTTGGACTCCCATGATACAGAGCGCATTTTGACGACGGCCAAAGGCGATCTCCAGTCTGTCAAGTCTGCCCTCGCCTTCCTCTATCTGCAACGCGGAACGCCCTGTATCTATTATGGAACAGAGCTAGCCCTCATTGGTGGTCCAGACCCAGATTGTCGTCGTGTCATGCCTTGGGAGCGCGTGTCAGCGGACAATGATATGCTGAACTTTATGAAGGATTTGATCCAGCTACGAAAAGAAGTGGCAGAGTTGATCCAGCATGGTAAAGTGGGTCTGAAAGAAGTAGAGCCGGATGTGGTGTCAGTAGAATGGCAGCATGAAGGCCACATTCTCAAAGCCTACTTTAACCACTCCAAGAAAAACGTTGTCCTAGAAAGAGAACAAGCAGATCTGATCAGCCATGGAAGAATTTCTGATGATCGATTGATCATTCAGCCAAATGGATTTGTTATTTATAGAGAAGAGCTAAACGTATAAAACTATTTCTAATGGACGCATTTGTGTGCTATTTTCCGAAATCCTTTAGTTGTACATTCCCCTCCATAGGTGTATAATGTGTCCTTAGATAAACAAATGAGGAGTTTACTATGGAATTGAAAGATTTTACAGAAAAAGAACAAGAACAAATCAAGCAAGGATTGAGCACGGCTGAGCTTTCTGATAAGGAAGCAGCGAAGAAATTGCTTGCTCTTGTACCGCAAGAATGGATTAAACGCATTCCTTTCTTTGTCAGAGGGCATGCGACGACTAAGACAGTTGAGCGTGTAGCCAAACAATACCCTGAACTCTATGCCGTGGCGAAACGTCAAGGGGACCTTCCTGAAAAAGAAGGAGAAGAGCTCCGCAAGATTATGACAGCTATCTTTGAAGAAAAGATGAACAAACACAAGATTAAATAAGATTTTATAATACTTTGTCATTTTTTATTTCACATAGAATGAGTGATTGCAGTTGAAATGCAGTCACTTTTTTATTTACTAGCCATAGAGACTTTTACACTAGTAAATAAAAATGAACAATATTTCATGATATAATACTAATGAAAGCAGTTCCAGAGGGATGAAAATTTCATTGGAGAAAAACAAGTAAAGGTAGTCATGATGAAAAAGTTTTTGATATTTATTTTTACAATTTTTGGATTATTTGCAGGAATGCTAGCTCTTATAGTAATTGATTATGAAATAAATTATAATAAATGGATAAATTCGCGTTCAGGATCACAGTTGACTAATCCTGAACAAAAATACTCTTCTTCAAGTGATGGAAATAAGGATGATTTTGAATCATCAAAACAAGAATACGCTACTTCAAGTTCTAGTACGCAGAATTATGATTATAAAAAATACTCTTCTTCAAGTGATGGAAATAAGGATGATTTAGAATCATTAATGAATATGTTTATGAAAGGACTATTTCCTCCAACTTTACTATATCCAGAATATACAAGGGCATATGAAGAAGCTAAATCTTGGTCAAAAAAGCATTTATCGCAGCAGCAAATTAAAATATATCTTACTAAGTATGACAGGTATTCAGAGGATGCTACTCAGTACGCTTTAAATAAGCTT
Source organism: Streptococcus parasanguinis CC87K (assembly GCF_000507765.1). GTDB lineage: Bacteria > Bacillota > Bacilli > Lactobacillales > Streptococcaceae > Streptococcus > Streptococcus parasanguinis_J. The sequence goes on from NZ_KI669401.1 coordinate 381,766, forward strand.
AATGTAGACTGGAAAGAGCAAGCACTTTTAAAAGCAAAATCATATCAAGAGTTTCATTATTCGAAAGAAAAATTAGTTGAGCAACTTATAAATATTGAAAAATTTACTCAAGAAGAGGCTGATTATGCCATAGAACAAGGTAATTTCGATTGGAAAGAGGAAGCTGTGAAAAAAGCGGAATTTTATGCAAACGGTGGTAAGATTACGAAAGAAAAGTTATTAGAAAAACTTGTTGTATATAGAAAATTTACTCAAGAAGAAGCTGAGTATGCAATAGAACATGCAAAAATAGATTGGGATAACTAAAATATAAGAGTGATATGTTTTTATCTAAATGTTATTCCATTACAATCAAATTTATCAACAAACACATTTTTAACTTTTAGAACTATACAGAAAAAGAACAAGAACAAATCAATCGAGGTTTGAGCACAGCTGAGATTTCTGATAAGGAAGCGGCGAAGAAGTTGCTCGCTCTTGGCCCGCAAGAATGGATCAAGCGTATTCCTTTCTTTGTCAGAGGGCATGCGACAACAAAGACGATCGAACGTGTGGCTATGCGCTATCCTGAACTCTATGCCGTGGCCAAGCGTCAAAGAGACCTTCCTGAAAAAGAACGGGAGGAATTGCGTGTCATCATGACGGAAGTCTTTGAAGAAAAGATGAACAAACACAAGATTAAAAAATCTTATATAATACTTTGTTAATTTTTTATCACACAATTGAACGAGTGATTGTAGTTGAAATATTGCAGTCGCTTTTTTGTTTACTAGTATGAAGACTTTTACACTAGTAAATAAAAATGAACAATATTTCATGATATAATACTAATTAAAGTAGTTCAAGAGGAATAAAGTGTTTCATTGAAAAAGAGGTTATTATGGATTACAGAGAAATTATAAAAGAATGTGTGATTGAACTTGAGTCAAAATCATTTCTTTATTTAAAAGATACACTGATTGCTGATTATTTTGACTTTAAATTTATCCAAGATGGCTCAATCACAAGAGAGATTTTAGCAGAGAAAATTACTGACTATTTTGAAAAGGTTGAGTTAAAAAATAATAAAAAATTTGAAAAAATACTAGAATTCTATTTTAATCATTTAGAAAATTTCGTTGCAAAAAGAGTACCAGAAAAAACAACCAGAAAGAATAAGGATATAACGTCTGTTATAGTTCCAAGGACTAAAAGATATTTTGAAAAAGCTAAACAATTAAGAGCTTTAAAGTTTAATAATGTGAGACAAATAATAGATTATAATAGAATTTTGATGTGCCTTCTTGTAGAGATTGTAAAACAAAATAATAAAGAGGTTACCAATTTTGATTTTTCAACCAGGTGTCTTGATGAAATGATCATAATTCCATGTATGGAAAGTATATTAGAAGAAGATTTATTTTCAATTTTTAATAAAAAAAGTCAAGGAATCATAAAGGATAAAGGGTTCTATAGTTTCGAAGTTTGTTCATTAATTCTGTCCATTATATTTCTTAACAAGATCAAAGATGCAAGAATTATAGGAGAGTACAGTAATGAATAAAACACTAGTAATTGATTATTTGAAACAATTTAATCAGTTTAAAAACGATAAAGGAATTATTGAAATAGTTGTTAGAGGGCAAAAAAATAGAATCAAAGCATTTCAAAAAGTTGCATTAAGTGATATTGTACAAAAGGGAAATAAAGAGATTAGTGAAAAAGCAATTGGAGTTTTTAATAAAAATTTTTCCAATATGCTTAATGATCAAATGAATATATCTCAAATTACCATGCATAATATCCAACAACTTGCATCGGTAAGTAAATTAGGGATTGTGATGAATGGTTTAAACTTAGCAGCCACGAGTGCTGGATTCGCTATTATGTATGAAAAACTTGATAATATTAGCTCAGAGATGAAGCTTCAATTTGATGAATTAAAAAATGTAGTCAAACAGGAGCATGATGTTCGTGCTATTTATGAATTTGAAAAAGTTCTAGGTGAGTATACCGATATGCTTGATTGCAGACGTCGTCAACAGCCATATTCTGAAGAACAAATGCGTTTTTTAGTTCAAAAACTATACACTGCTTTAAAATTACTAACAGACTTATTTAGAAAAGACATTGCATCAAATAATCATCTACTAATCGTTTCCATCTTTTCACTTCTTTCAATGTTTACTGTTGCTTTAAAATATTTTGATGAGCAATATTATTTTAATAATCATAATATTCTAATAGATACAGATGTTTGGCATTCGTCACATGATAAATGGATGAGCATCTATAATGAATTAACTGAAGAGTGGTTTATAGAGAAATTGCAGGATTACGCTGTATTTGAGACGGATTTAGATACTATTGGCGTCGATATATATTATACTGAACTAATTGATAGAGTTAATGAAGCTTTTCAGGAAGTTGTCGATAATAAGGAATTGATTAAGTGTGTAGGAGAAATTCATGTTTTGGAGGCTATCCGTGAAAACAGTACAAGAGAAATGAAAGAACTGATAGATGAAACTATTAGAGATACCTTTAAAGATCAAGATAGTAAAGAAATATCAGATATCTACAAGAATGTAATAAAACAAGCAGAGCTTCTTTTGGTGTGAGGAAACCTATGAATATTGATATTAAAAATTCCCTTGATAGCTTATTATTCATCTGTAATACAATCAAGACATCTTCAAAAGATATAGAAGATATAGATAGGATGATGATAGAAGATATTTTATCTTTTATTCATTACATTTCTAGTGAGGATTCAGAAGAAAGAATATCTCTTTTTAAAATTACATATCTAAACACTTCATACTCTGACCTTTATCCGAAAGTTCAAGAGATAGAAACACCTAGATTTTTTAAATTACTTTTTAATCTTAGTAAAGAAATAAGTAGTAATAGGGTTTCACATATTGAGTCATTATTTATTTCAACAATCTATGAAATTGGAAAGTACTACTCTTTAAATAAACAAGATGAAAATACTGTTGATAAAGAAAAATTTATGAATTATTTAAAGATGCTTAAAGAGTACACTGAGTTAAATAAAGAATCTCAAAATATTGCTTTTGAAAATTTAGATAATAGTATAATAAAAAATGAAGAAATACATAATAAGACATCAATTGATGGTAATAAAAAAGATGACGATCAAGAAGAATCTTTGGAGGATTTATTAAATGAACTGAATGAATTGATCGGTCTAGCAGGTGTAAAAGAAGAGGTGAGCTCTTTAGTAAATATATTAAAAATTAATAAATTAAGAGAAAGTAGAGGGTTTAAGGTACCCCAAGTTTCTAAGCATTTAGTTTTTTTGGGAAATCCTGGGACAGGCAAAACAACAGTTGCAAGACTACTTTCAAAAATTTATAAAAAATTGGGTGTGTTAGAAAAAGGACAATTAGTTGAAGTTGATAGATCTGGTTTAGTAGCAGGATATGTTGGACAAACTGCAATTAAGACTCAGGAGAAAATTAATGAAGCTATGGGAGGAGTACTATTTATTGATGAAGCCTATACTTTGGCTAAAGGAGAAAATGATTTTGGACAAGAATCTATTGATACACTTTTAAAAGCCATGGAGGACCAGCGTGAAGATTTTGTTGTAATTGTTGCGGGTTATTCAGAGCCCATGAATAGATTTTTAGAATCAAATCCAGGTTTAAAATCTCGATTCAATAAAAGTATTACATTTGAAGATTATTCACCAAATGAACTTCTAGATATTTTTGAGTTGTTCTGTAAATTAAATGATATGAGATTGTCTAGCGACGCAAGGGATTATTTAACACAATACCTTAGCAAATTAAGTAATGAAAAAAGTGAGAACTTTGCAAATGGTAGAGAAATGAGAAATCTTTTTGAGAAGGCTTTTACCAACCAAGCGAATCGATTGTCACAATATAATGATATTTCTGATGAAGAATTAAATATTATAAAGTCTGAAGATATTATTGTTCATTAAGAATGATCTTCATATACTATTGTTTTTATTGAAAAATTAAGCTTGTTTGACATAAAAAAGATAATATTAGTTTTCTGAATTCCAGAATTCTAATATTGTCTTTTTTCTTATTAGAGTAGATCGCCAACTTTTCATCAGTCAATAACACCGCAGCTATTTTAATGCTAGCATTCTCAGTGTAAAAGTAAAATGTTTTTTCTTTCTGTTTCAATCTGTTTCTTGTTATAATGAACTTAAGAAACTTTAAAATAAATGATTCTTACAACAATCATTAGAAGGAACCATTTTATGAAACCATCTAAAAAAATCATGCTCCTTACTAGCTGTGCCTTGGCGATCTTTGCTTTAGCGGCTTGTGGTAGCAACCAAAAGCAATCCAAGGAAAAGCAGGCAAGTTCTACTGTGCAGAAATCTAGTTCGGATAAGGAGCGCTACAAGGGCACCTACAGCAACCTCAATAGCAAGGCAAGTGTCGAAGAAGTGCGGAGTCTTTTGTCTGCTTATTTGGATCAGGACAGTGTAGACAAGTTTTTGGGTCTAGTAACGGATTACGATAGCATTGTTGGCTCGGTCGGCTTGACGGGTGACTTCAGCAAGTTTAAGAAAACAGACTACAATGTTGAGAAGATCAGTGACTTGTGGACCAAGAAAAAGGGCGATTTCGTCGGGACCAACTGCCGGATCAATAGCTATACTCTTCTGAAGAACCGCATTGAGATTCCTAAGATGAAAGCGGATAGTGAACTCTTGTTCGTGGACAATGATGCCATTGACAAAGGAAAAGTTTTCGATGAGGCAGACAAGGAAGCCTTTAACATTCTCTATTCACGGGTTCCGACAGAAGCAACAACGGATGTCAAGGTCCATGCCAAGAAGATGGAAGAGTATTTTTCTCATTTCAAGTTCAATGAAAATGCCCGCATGCTTTCCGTTATCGTTCATGACAACCTAGATGGAAACACACTTTTTGTCGGGCACGTCGGTGTCTTGGTTCCTGCTAAGGACGGCTATCTATTTGTCGAAAAGCTAACCTTCGAAGAGCCCTACCAAGCCATTAAGTTTGCGACCAAGGAAGATGTCTACAAATACTTGGAGACCAAGTACCAAGACTACACAGGCGAAGGTCTGGCTAAACCCTTTATCATGGATAATGAAAAATGGGTTGAGATGAAGTAGAGGATGAAAGACGGCGTGTTAGAATTTAGAAAGATAATGGAGTATGCTCCGATTCTATATGTGCTCATTTTCTTGCTCGTTTTCACTGTTTTCCTTTTCCTGAGAAGAAGGGCAATTGTGAGACGTAGTGGAGGTCCCTTCTTTGCTCCTTTCCACATTAGCCGTGGAATCTTCTATATCCATGTCGCTCTGTGTTTCAGTCGTCGCAGGATCCCGCTGAAAGAGATCAAGCAAATCACCTATGCAATTTTTCGTGGACGATCTGGGGGTGGGGCTCGCTATGCTTTTTATATCGAGCTTAGAAATGGAAAGACCATTCCCTTCTTTTTTGGAAAAAGTAAGCGGAATGAAGAGCTAGTGGAGAAGCTCAAACGAAATGCAGGCAGGTATGGGTTTAAGGTAGATAGCACTGGTAATTAATTGAAAGAAAAAGGAATCACGAATGAGTAGAAAGCAAGCCCTTTCCATGTATTTGATAGGGACCTTTGGTCAAGTATTAGGAGTTAGCCTTCTGGTGTGGTTTTTAAGAGCAGGAGGAGTCAAGGTTGATTTTACATCATCATTTGGGATCATCGCTATTATTGTAGGTGGCTTGTCATCAGCTTTGTGGGGCAGTCTTGCAAGCATTAGTTACCATCAATCTAGTTTCAAACAAGTTTTAAAAGATTTTTTTCAAGTCAAAGACAGTTTGGCAAATTATTGCTTGGTGCTCGTTTTCTTGTTGCTTGACTTTTTCCCATTTATCTTAGGTGGTAAGATCACCACTCAATCGTTGGTCTTGCCAGTAGTGCTCTTTTTCAAGGCTCTTCTTTTTGGTGGAGTTGAAGAAATTGGCTGGCGTTATTTCTTTCAACCAACTTTGCAGGAAAAAATACCTTATTTTTCAGCTACTTTGATCACCTTTTTAGCTTGGTCTAGTTGGCATCTACTATACTTTTATATCGACGGTTCTTTAGCTGTCATTCAATTGTTTCCGTTTCTAGTAGGTTTGCTAATTAACTGCTTTATCTTATCGGCCTTGTATCATAAAACGCAAAATTTATGGATTTGTGTCATGACCCATGCCTGTATCAATTCCTTGTCTCAGATTCTAGTGAATGAAGAGGTATGGCTATCTATCGTCAGTAAAATTCTTATTATTAGTTTAGCAATCTGGATTGCAAGAAAGAAGTATGTAACTGTAAAGGAAGAAAAATGAGCAAATTTATTTCAAAACAATCAGTCGCTATCTGGTATGCATTGACTGCCCTCCTTGCTACATTTCTAGTAGGGCAAGTGATCCTTTGGTTTTTCCCAGATGGGAGGAGTATGGGGACCTCACTACTGTTTATCCTAATGAACTTGATTCCCCTGATTGTGGCGGCTGTCTTTTCTCTGGTGTTGAGGGAAGTCAACTCCTTGGGTGAATTTTTCAAAAAGGTCTTTCTTCAAAAAGAAAGTTCCCTATCTTGGATCCTAGCTTTCTTCATCCCCGTCATCTATTATGGGATTTCCATCCTGCTTATGAACGTTCGCTTTACTGGGAACTCCCTCTTGGCCTTCTTCATTTATTTCCCCTGGACCTTTTTATATGGAGGTCTGGAAGAAGTAGGCTGGCGTTGGTTTTTACAAGATCATCTTTCCTTTCGTAATCACTTTATACCTAAAATGATGGTTCTTTCCATTGTCTGGTTCCTCTGGCATATTCCTATCTATCAACTCCCATGGATTACAGCAGGTTCGTCCAACTATCTCATCTTTTACCTGATGATTTTAGGGAATACTTTCCTATTTGGAGCGCTCAAGGAGTACTCGAAAGGAGCTGTCCCTTGTATCCTCGCTCATATGCTGATCGATAGTCTAGCTGTCCTCATGCTGGTTCAGAGCTCGCTTCCTCAGATTATCCTTCTGGTTAGTTTCGAAATCCTAGTAGCCTCTTGGCTGGTGGCTGCACGAAAATCAGAGAATTAGAGTTGTATCTTTTTTGGTGGGAGTCTGTCATCTTTAGCCTTTAGGACTTCAATGTAGAGTCCATAAAATGGTATAATCAGTTTAAAGAAGAACCTAGCGATAGGATCAAAGTATCAACACAGTGTTATTCTTATCTATAATGAGAGAGGGGGAAAACCATGCAAAAAACCTTTCAGTTGTTGCGAAGAGGAGATCTAGAGGCCGTCCGTCAGATATTGGATAAAAAGCCTGAAGAAGTTAATGCTGTTTCGGGTGACAAACCTAAAAGAGATCAGGGACAGTCGCTCCTTCAAGTCGCTATCAAATCGGGACATTTAGATATTGCAGACTTACTTATTGATAGAGGAGCAGATCTTAACTTTATTGAAGAGCCGACAGAGCTGAATCCATTTTGTCAACCAGTCCTCCAAACAGCGGGTGGACGAGCTGTATTTGACTGCCGGCGCATGATCAAACTCTGGAATGGCCAATATGAGATGTATTCGTCTAAGGAAAAGGCTGACCGATCTTTCAAGGTTTTCGAGAAAATGTTGGAGCTTGGGGCTGATATATCTCAGAAGGACAGCCATGGTGGGACTTTGTTGCAAACTATTTTAATTGAAACCAAGGAAGTGTTGCCATCTTATTATTGGAAAACAAAAGAAACAAGCGATAATGTCCTCATAACGGATGAATTGCGTCATGATTTAAATCGTATTTATGATCTATTAATTCGTTACGGTGTGACTGCTGACGAAATAGCTGTCTATCAGAACATTCCTCTCAAAGAACTTTATCAAGACAGTCCGACCATGGAGTTTTTAAATCGGTTAGATCAAAGCAAATCTTGATAAGCATTTGAACTACTAGTTAAAAGAGTCTCAGTGCTCTTTTAACTTTGTCTGATAGAGCTAGAAGCAGTAGAAAATGTTAGACCGGATTTTCTTAAAAAAATGGATACAAATCCATGATGAAATAGAGTATACTAGTTTATGAAAGAACAAGATTTTTAAGTATCGAATTCAGGAGGGCAGTTTATGTCTCAAGAAACTTTCATTATGGCGATTGACCAGGGAACCACTAGTTCGCGGGCTATCATTTTTAATAAAAAAGGCGAGCAAGTTAGCTCTAGTCAAAAGGAATTCACTCAGATTTTTCCGCAGGCTGGTTGGGTGGAGCACAATGCCAATGAGATTTGGAACTCGGTTCAGTCGGTGATTGCTGAGGTCTTTATCGAAAGTGGCATCAAGCCCAATCAAATCGAGGCGATCGGCATTACCAATCAACGGGAAACGACAGTTGTTTGGGATAAGAACACGGGGCTTCCTATTTACAATGCCATTGTCTGGCAATCTCGTCAAACTGCCCCAATGGCTGAGGAACTTAAAAACCAAGGCTATGTAGAAACCTTCCATCAAAAGACAGGTCTAGTTATCGATGCCTACTTTTCAGCGACTAAAGTTCGTTGGATTTTGGACCATGTTGATGGGGCGCAAGAGCGTGCGGAGAAGGGCGAATTACTTTTTGGGACCATTGATACTTGGTTGGTCTGGAAGCTGACGGATGGAGCAGCCCACGTGACTGACTATTCCAATGCTGCCCGGACCATGCTTTACAATATCAAGGAACTGAAATGGGACGATGAGATTTTGGAAATTCTCAACATTCCTAAAGCCATGCTTCCTGAGGTGCGTTCAAACTCTGAAATCTATGGTAAGACAGCGCCTTTCCATTTCTACGGTGGACAAGTGCCGATTGCAGGGATGGCGGGAGACCAGCAAGCGGCCCTCTTTGGTCAATTGGCTTTTGAACCTGGGATGGTCAAAAACACTTATGGAACTGGATCCTTCATCATTATGAATACGGGTGAGGAGATGCAGTTATCAGAAAATAACTTGCTGACGACGATTGGTTATGGGATCAATGGCAAGGTCTACTACGCCCTTGAAGGATCGATCTTTATCGCTGGAAGTGCCATTCAATGGCTCCGCGATGGCTTGCGTATGATCGACAGTTCACCTGAATCCGAGGCCTATGCTCTGAAGTCTCAGAACCAGGATGAAATCTATGTGGTTCCTGCCTTTACGGGTCTTGGAGCACCATACTGGAATCAAGAGGCGCGTGGTTCTGTCTTTGGACTTACCCGGGGAACAACCAAGGAAGACTTTATCAAAGCAACCCTTCAATCCATTGCCTATCAAGTACGTGATATTATTGACACCATGCAGGTGGATGCCAAGACTCCTATCCCTCTCCTAAAAGTAGACGGAGGAGCAGCGAAAAATGATTACTTAATGCAGTTTCAGGCTGATATTCTTGGAATTGCGATTGCTCGTGCCAAAAATTTGGAAACTACGGCTTTAGGAGCAGCCTTCCTAGCAGGTCTGACCGTAGGCTATTGGAAGGACTTGGAAGAATTAAAATCTCTTCATGGAGCAGCCCAAATCTTTGAACCCAAGATGGATGAATCTCGTAAGGAAGAGCTGTACAAGGGGTGGAAGAAAGCAGTCAAAGCCACTCAAGTATTTGCGGAGTCTGATGACTAAAGGGATCAATCAAACGAATAGTTTATGAGAGAGAGTGGGACAGAAATCGGTCATTCGTTAGAATTCGATTTCGTCGTCCCACCTCCGCACAGTTGAGTAGGGCTTTAAAAGCTGATGAAATCAGCGTAGTAGAGCCCACTCAACCACTGCGTCTTGCTCGACAATTCAAAGACAATTGAGAGGCTAGGACTTTTGTCCCACTCTCTTTTTATGTAGCTTTTACAGTATAGAACAATTATCTGTTTTGGCTAAAAGCCATACTCTATTTCACGCTTTCGTTCACTTATCACTAAATAAAAATATCATATAAATAAACTATTTTTTTCAAAAAACAGGCTAGAGTTTGAAATATTTTTCACAAAAGAGTATACTGTTAGCATAGTTTTGTCGGATATTTATAATAGACCCCATCAAAACTAGTTGTCAACCCTTGCTGTTCTGATAGGAACGTTTGCTGGTATCATTGATACCAAGGAGGAATCATATGTCTAAAGTAGCTATTGTCACAGGTGCTGGTCAAGGAATCGGTTTTGCAATCGCAAAACGCTTGGTGCAAGATGGCTTTAAGGTTGGAGTATTGGACTACAATGCTGAAACAGCTGAAAAAGCAGTTGCTGAGTTATCAGCAGATCATGCTTTTGCAGTCGTAGCTGATGTGTCTAAACAAGAAGAAGTGGCTGCAGCTTTCCAAAAAGTTGTGGATCATTTCGGAGACTTAAACGTCGTCGTTAACAACGCTGGTGTTGCGCCAACTACACCACTTGATACAATTACTGAAGAACAATTTACACGTACATTTGCTATTAATGTTGGTGGCGTGATTTGGGGTGCACAAGCAGCTCAAGCTCAGTTCAAAGCACTCGGTCATGGTGGAAAGATCATCAATGCGACTTCACAAGCAGGGGTTGTCGGAAATCCAAACTTAACCATTTATGGTGGGACCAAGTTTGCTGTTCGTGGGATTACGCAAACCTTGGCGCGTGACTTGGCGGATTCAGGAATCACTGTCAATGCTTATGCACCAGGTATCGTGAAGACACCAATGATGTTTGACATTGCTCATGAAGTTGGGAAGAACGCAGGTAAAGACGACGAATGGGGTATGCAAACATTCGCTAAAGATATCACTTTGAAACGTCTTTCAGAACCAGAAGATGTAGCAGCTGCGGTCAGCTTCCTTGCTGGACCAGATTCAAACTACATCACAGGACAAACCATTATCGTGGATGGTGGAATGCAGTTCCATTAAGATGAAAAAAGAGGTTGGGATCAACATCCTAACCTCTTATTTTGTGAATTCACAATAAAAGAAACGGAGATCAAAAAAACCACTCCCGAAAGGGAAGTGGTTCTGTGTTGGTTCTTATTTGAGACCGTATTTTACAAGGAGCCTCTATTATATTCTTAAATACCTATTAGATAGGGTATTTTAAACGGAGTTTTTACCAAAATTGTTACGTGTACTACATTATGTATAATTGAAAAGGTACCAAAAAGGTACTAAATATTTGGTTTCGGAGCTTATAAAATAAAGAAATAAAGATGATATTTGTCTCCATTAAAAGAAAAAAATTTTATCGAATTCTATAAATCTCACTTAAATTAAAATAAAGTTTTTCCGTCATTTTAAAGTTCTAAATCTATCTATATTTTGAGTTTTATAGACTTATTATTCCTATTTTGATATAATTATATTGTTATAAAATGAAAACCTCAGAATGCTTTGCATAGCTTTCTGGTTTTTTTTGAATATTCACAAATAATAAGATTATCAATTTTGAATGCTTTGTTTTCATATAACGAGCATGGTTTTAGGTTTATAGATAATCAAAATTAAAATGTAAAAAGCTTGTCTAGATTCAGGAAATACTTAAAATAGAAGTTACTGATAAATTAAGTGAAGATCAAGCGTATGATATGTGAACAAATAAGAGAAGAAATCATTAAAATGATTAGTTTAGAAACTAGCTGAAATTTTTGGTACATCTTTTGTTGTTATAAAAGGACGTGATGATGGATTAGAAAAAAATGTTAGTTTATTGTTGGAATATGAACCGACAGAAGACGAAAAAATGAAATTATTAGTTTTTTACAGAGCTTTTTAATAAATAATTCTAAATAATTTTGTAGTTGGAGAATGAAAAAGTGAATAATATACGGGAACAAAAAAAGCAAGCTAAAGCATTTATTAAACGCTGGGAAAATAGAGGAAACGAAAGGCAAGATAGTCAGTCTTTCTGGTTAGACTTACTTCAATCTGTTTATGAAGTAGAAAACCCAAGTGAGTATATAACATTTGAAGATAAAGTGATGCTTGACCATACTAGTTTTATGGATGGCTTTATTGATAAAACAAAAGTATTAATTGAACAAAAAGGAGCAGATAAAGACCTTAATAAAGCTATAAAACAGTCTGACGGAACTTACCTGACACCATTTCAACAGGCTAAGCGATATTCTGCAAACTTGCCTTATTCTCAACGCCCTCGTTGGATTGTAACTTGTAATTTCAAAGAGTTCTATGTTTATGATATGGAACAGCCAAACGGTGAACCTAAAGTCATTAAACTTACTGATTTAGATAAAGAAGCCTATCGTTTAGAATTTCTGATTGATAAAACAAACGAGCATCTAGAGCGAGAGATGAAAGTTTCTATAGAAGCAGGAGAAATTGTTGGGGAGATTTATGAAAGTCTTCTTAAGCAGTATATTAATCCGGATAGTCCAGAAAGTCTTCATGCTATCAACCAACTTGTCGTTCGTCTAGTATTTTGTCTATATGCTGAAGATGCTGGTATTTTCGGCCATCACATGGTGTTTCATGATTATCTTGCCCGTTTTAGTAGTCGTGATTTTAGACGTGCTTTAATCGACCTCTTTTCTGTACTAGATACGCCAATTGAAGAACGTAATCCTTATTTAGATGATGAGCTCCTTGCTTTCCCGTATGTCAATGGAGGGATGTTTGCAGAAAATAATTTAGAGATTCCTAATTTTACTGATGAGCTACGTGAGCTAATTTTGGAGCATGCTTCATCTAGCTTTGATTGGTCAGAAATTAGTCCTACTATTTTTGGGGCAGTATTTGAGTCAACTCTCAATCCAACAACACGTCGTAGTGGCGGTATGCACTATACTTCTATTGAGAATATCCATAAAGTTATTGACCCGCTTTTCTTAGATGAACTAAAAGATGAGTTGAATGAGATTCGTCAATTAAAGCAATTTAAAACTGTTGAACAACGAGCTAAACAGTTCCAGTTAAAACTATCTAGTCTTATATTTTTTGATCCAGCTTGTGGTTCAGGAAACTTTCTTACTGAAACATATATATCTCTCAGACGCTTAGAGAATGAAGCTATTAAGCTTTATATGGGAGATGCAGTAGCATTAGATTTAGGTCAAGATCTTGTTAAGGTGAAACTAAATCAATTCTATGGTATCGAAATTAATGACTTCGCTGTATCGGTTGCTAAAACAGCACTATGGATTGCAGAAAGTCAAATGTTGGAAGAGACCACTGATATAGTATATGCAAATATCGATTTTTTACCACTTAAGTCGTATACAAATATTGTTGAAGGAAATGCTTTAACAATCGATTGGGAGACAGTTGTACCAAAAGATAGGCTAAACTATATAATTGGTAATCCGCCATTTATTGGCAAAAAGGAGCAGACAGCTGAACAAAAAATCCAACTTATTAATACTTTTGAAGGAAAAAAAGTAGGTATAATTGACTATGTTTCTGCATGGTACTACAAAGCAATAATTCTTATTCAGGGTACAAATGCTCGTGTCGCATTTGTTTCTACAAATTCTATAACGCAAGGTGAGCAAGTTCCAGTTCTATGGCCTATATTAATTGAAAAGGGAATAGAAATAATTTTTGCATACCGTTCGTTCGTGTGGTCTGCTGAGACCAAATCTCAAAATACAGCAAAAGTACATTGTGTTATTATTGGATTTAAAGATAAAAATAGTAAACTAGTATCCCCAAAATACATCTTTACAAATAAAGGTAAAGATGAAGTAAAACAAATTAATCCATACCTTGTAGAAGGATCGAATTGCATCATAACCAATAGAACTAAACCGTTGTCTAATATTACTAAGATGAGCTATGGTAGTATGCCAATTGATGACGGTCATTTAATTCTAAATAAAGAAGATGTTGAAACTTTGTTGCGTGAGAATGAAAATAATAAAAAATTTATCAAGAAATACGCTGGTGGTCAAGAAATTCTAAAAAATAAGGAAAGATGGTGTCTTTGGTTAGACAAAATTTCTCCATCTGAATACAATAAATCAAGAATAATAATGGAACGCATCGAAAAAACAAAAGAGTTTCGAAAAAATAGTGAACGAATACAAACTCAAAATCTAGCGAATGTTCCTTATCTTTTTGGTGAAATTCGTCAACCTTCTTCTGATATGTTAGTTATTCCCAAAGTATCTTCAGAGAGTAGGCGATATATACCAGTCTCTCTAATTGGTCCGGATGTAATTATTAACGGAAGTGCTTTAATAATACCAAACGCTAATTTATTTACATTAGGATTATTAATTTCAAATGTTCACATGGCTTGGATGAGAACAGTTGCCGGTAGAATGAAAAGCGATTATCAGTACTCCGCAAATGTTGTTTACAACAGTTTTCCTTGGCCAGATGTAACCGAGGCTCAGAAAGAGAAAATTTCTAAAACTGCTCAAGCTATTCTTGATGCACGTGCATTATATCCAGACAGCTCATTAGCTGACCTCTATGATGAGTTAACTATGCCTGCTGAACTTCGTAGAGCACATCAAGCTAATGACAAAGCGGTTATGCAGGCTTATAACATGATAAAAATAGTTGATGGGAGAAAGACTTGGTTAAGCGAAAGTGAAACAGTGGCAAGATTATTTGAGATGTATGAAGAGTTAGCTAACTAATAGGAGTGTTATTGGTAGTTTTTTTGGAAGCTTACATACAAGAGATATTACTTATTTCAAAGTTAACATAAAAGGAATGTTGATTTATCAGCATTCTTTTTCATTGCAATAAGTTTCTTGAAAATAGAAAAAGGATGCTATTTGCATCCTTAAAAGCAATAACATCTATTTTGATGTTTGACTAACACAATGAGGAAAACTGGCTACTTCATAACCGTATTGATCTTTTAGGATCGTTTTAACTTCTTGTCGAGTGAGTTTCCCTGGAAGTACGAATTCTTCAAAATCAGCGATTTTACCATCTTTGCAGAGTCTTACAGTTGCGTATGTATGAGTTTTAGTCATCCTATAAACCTCCTTTTTTTTATATATTATTAGTATGCCACAAAAAATCGAAAAAAATAGAAAAAAATTGAAAAAATCAAAAAATAAGTAAAAATTTATTAGAAAGGTTTTTCAATTCATAATCATTTTCTATTTGCTTTTAGTTTTTAGTTTTTAGTTCTTCGATTTCTGCCCTTATAGCTATTTTGTGTTTTTCTATTCTTTCTTTAAGACTTAATCTTTTTTCAGTTAATTCTAAATGATCAACTAGTTCTTTTGTAGTAAATGTATCAAGTAGATAGAATGAGATATTCTCACGAAATCTAGTAACATCATTTACAATTAAATATAGATCCTTAGTATTATTATCAATATTTTTGATTGTAATTTTTACCCCTAGTTGATTGAAAAGGTTATCTTTTAGGTTTTTTATATAGATTTGTTTTGTTAGGAACTGTCTATAAATTGAATTATTTAATAAAATTTGTAGAAGTTCATTAGCATTCTCAACTCTTAGTTGTTTTGCAATTGAGATTAGTAGTGCGGAAATGTATTTACCAGTGAGTTCTCCGGAGTAAGTTAGTTTAAAACCTTTATTTTCTGTCATTTTTTTCTCCTTACATATTTTTATCCATAACCTTATTTATTTGTTGAACAACTGAAACTATTAATTTAATTGGATTTAGTGAATTAACTATGAGTAACTGGCTTTTGAAAAGAGGAGTAGAAGTATGTTTTTTTGCAAATTCCCGCCATCGTTTTGATTTGACACACATTATTCTGAATCTTTCCAGAAGCTTTTTATACTTATTCTGTAAAGCTTGTTGCTTTTTAGTAAGTTCAGAAATGTGCCGATCCTTTGAGATTACAATATTTCTATATTTTTCTCCCTTTGATTTCTCTATTATCATCTCATTTCTTAATTTAAATATATCTTGTTCAAGTTTGGCTACTTTCATTTCCTTGTCCAAATAACTTGATTTAATCTTATTATAGGATTCAGGATACATTACAATCTGCTCTTTACCAAAGGGGAGTTTTTTCTTTTTTATAGCTAATTCATTATCCCAATTTTGTTGAATCTTATCATTTGATTCTAGTACTTTGCTAAGTTCCCCAAGCTCTCTTTTATTTTTTACGAGTTCGTTTTGTATGTTTGCCAATTCATGTTTAGCATCATTTACTTTTTCTGTTTTTTCTTCTAACTGACTTTGTAAATCTTTATATTCTTTTACTGTAAGGTGTTTAGCAGTGCTACCTTCTTTCCCCCTATGAATATCATATCCATTTTCATTTAAATATTTTGGTAAATCATTTTGAATTTTAAGAAGTTCTTCTCTGTTAAACATCTGTTTAGAAGATAATTTACCCTCTACCATTGGAACTATACCTAAGTGCATATGAGGAGTACTTTCATCCATATGAACACTAGCAAATGCAATATTTTCCTTGCCATATTTCTTTTCAAAAAAATCTTTAGAGGTTTCAAAAAAGCATTTAATTTCTTCATTATCTAATTTTTTGAAAAAAGAACTGTCAGAAGTTATGATCCATTCATTGCACATAACCGCATCCTTTCGAATAGATCGACTGCCTACTTTATTTTCATCAATGAAATCAGTGATTTGCTTTTTATACGTTAGTTCTTTGTTACGATCAGTTAGTTCATAATTTAGATGAGTTTTTGAAGGATCAATCTTTTTATTGCTATGATTTTTAAATATACGTTCATTATGATAGTAGATACCACCTAAGTTAGAACTCTTTAGCTTTTGCATTCTTGCTACAATTTGGCTCATTTTTTGCTCCTTTTTAAATATCTTATAAGTATTTAAATAGATTTTATAAATTAAAATAAACAGCTATTTAAGATCAGAAATCTATTTAAGATCCAGCATACTTCCTAGTGAAGTATAACGCACTATACTTTACCAAATGGTAAAAGTGCGTTACACATGCAAGCATGTCGAGAATCACATAGATTCTATTAGACTATCCAGGAAAGAAGAAGCAGATTTATAATTGTTTTCTTTTACCAATTTTTCCAATTTATCTCTATTTGATGGTTTTATAATAAACTGGTATTGTTTTTTCTTTTCCGTTTTATGGTAGTTATTTTCATTAACTGAATGTGTATTGGACTGTTCGATCATATTTGTACCTCCGTTAATAAGTGATTCAAAATCGATAGATAATCTATAACTTAAATAATCATTATCATAGATATCAACATAATCAAAAATGTTCCGTTCCGAGATAACTAATTTGTTTCCAAAATAAACTGGGTAATAAAATTTCTTTCGTTTCATTTGGAATACCAAATCATAAATAGATTCATTTGAGAAAAATAATATTTCTTTAATTTCTTGCAATTCAATACAAATTGAATTGTTATTGGAAAACTGTAGTGACTTATTAACTAAGAATTCGATTAATTCATTGCATTTTATATTCATGATGTTATGATCCTTCTTTGTAATGATCAGAAGCAATCTTATGTGCTCTTATTTTTTCTTCTTGTCTTCTCTCTTGAATGAGATTTTCTATCATCTTAAACAAATAAGCTAATGGACTTTCTGTGGTTGAAGGAATCCTGTCAATTAAATCCATGATCTCATTACTTTGTATATAATTTGATTCAAGGTATTTTCCAATCTTCATTTTTTGAGAGTGTTTTAAAACAAAACCTTGGGGATACATAAAACGATCGTTATATTTATCAGCAATGACCTGAACTAAGTTATAGTAATTTTCACCTATAAAATTTTTCTTTTTTGAAGGATTATTTTTAGGCTCTTCTAGAACTAAATATCTATTCTCTAATCTCTTATCTCTAATCTCTAGACTCTGGTGGAGATTTGTCGGACTTTTGTCGGACATTTGTCCAGATAATAAAATATTTTGTTTTTCGTTAGCAATTCTATTTCTATATTCTCTTTTGCGATCAGCTTCTGTTGTTGTTTTCCCAATAAAGTTTTGAATATCCATCATATAGATTGCACCATTGTCCAACACCTCAATTAACTCAAGTTCCTGGAATAAATGTAAAGCTTTTTCGACAACAGCAACGGGTTGCCTTGTCATAGTAGCTATTAACCATGGATTGTAGGGGATTCTATCTCTATACATCAATTTACCCTCATTCTTTAAACTTTTTAAATATAACTTCAAAAGGATATTTGAGTACTTTTCGCCATCAGGTTGATTTTCCAAGAGAAGCAGTTCTTCAGTATCAAAAAAATCTTCTTTCAACCTCATGTAATAATATTTTTTCGAATCAGACATACAGAACCCTCATCTTTCATATTTTTTTAACCATTCAGTCACTTTATGTTTATCATATAAAGTAACTCCATCAATAACAATATGAGGCATTCCTTCACGTTGCCATTTGATAACTGTGGTGGTAGAGACATCTAACCAACGAGTTAAACCGGCCATTCGAACCATAGGTTTATATAACTCATAATCTTCAAAGGCCTTTTCAAGGGCTTTTTGAAGCATATTATCATATCTGGCAATTAACATTTTTTCAGTTGATTTGGGTAAACTGATAGTGAATTGATCTGACATATGGTACCTCTTTCTTTATTTTATAAGCTCCAAAATAATTCTTTTTGAATTATTTATAAACATTATAAATTCTTTTTGAATTTGTGTCAAGACTTTTTATGCATTTTGAATAATTTGTGATACAATATATTTAATAAATAAAATAGGAGAGGGTAATATGAGTAGCAATATACAGAAACTTATAAAGAGTAGTGGAAAAAAACTGACAGAAATAAGTAAAGAAACAGGAATTCTTTATCCAACTCTATCAGGATATAATCAAGGAATTAGAACTCCAAAAAAAGAGAATGCCGAGATACTGGCTAGATATTTCAACGTCTCCGTCCCTTATCTATTGGGTATCGACGACAATCCTCAACTACGAAATCCTAGCGATGATAGTTTTTTCCAAGATCTTTATAGACGCATGAAAAATGGAACCTTAATCGATTATAAGATTACTGAATGGACACCATTTAAAGAAGACTTGGCATATTTTATAAGTGATTTTGTGAATAGTGAGGTTTTACCAAATTATATTGATTATATAACAAAAGATAAAGGCTACAATCCTTTGTTTATAGAAGCATTTAAGACATATATTCAGGATAATCAAAGTTTTATCTATCTTATTAATGCTAGTGGTAATGAATCTTCACCATATTATGATGTTTGGCAGACTTGGATCAATTCTGACGAATACAAGCAAGCAATTAAGAAAAAATAGTTGAGTATCTAATTTCTTTATTTTATAAGCTCCGAAACCATATAAAATAAAGGGGAAATTAAGATGTCAATTATTAAATACAAAGCTAAAAAATCAAAAACGGGCTATCTTTATAAAGTTAGAATTTATAGAGTGATAGATGGAAAGCGTCATGACTTCTTTAAAAGCGGGTTTAAGACGCTTAGAGAAGCGAAGCAGTATGAAACATTGATGATGCAAAAGAAATACTCAGGGGAGCTCACAGAGCTCCTGAGTGCTTCAAAAAAGTCCTTTATAGATGTTTTTGAAGAATGGTTTAAAACATATCAAGACACTGTCGAATTAACTACAAGTGTTAGAACGGATGATTTATTTAGGCTTCATATTCTTCCTAGTTTAGGTGAATTTAAAATTTCAAAAATTACACCATGGCAATGTCAAGAGCTAATTACTGAAAAAGGTAAGACTTTTAGGAATATTAAGCAGATTAAGTCATACATTAGTCAGATATTTGAATTTGCTATTAAGATGAAATTGATTAGTGATAATCCAGTAAAAGGAGTGGTTCTTCCAAAAAGGGAGAAGATTGAATCACAGAATTATTTTACAGTTCAAGAGCTACATCAATTTTTAAAAATTGTAAAAGAAGAAGAGCCCTACAAAAATTATGCTTTATTCAGATTATTAGCTTATAGTGGGTTACGAAAAGGGGAATTGTATTCATTGAGGTGGTCTGATTTAGATTTTGATAATCAGATTCTATCAGTGAGTAAGAACCTAGGTAGAATTAATGGAAAAGCACTAGAAAAAAGCACCAAGAACAAATTCTCGGTGCGTCAGATAAGGTTAGATCAAGATACAGTAGATATACTTTCTGAATGGAAGCGACAATCATTAAGAGAAAAAGGAAAGTTAACGGTCACTCCTTTAAATCTTGGTGAATCGTATATGTTTACTTTTATTAATCGAAACGGTGAGGAAGAACCGCTTTATCAGGATTATATAAATAGTATTTTAAAAAGAATTATTGATAAACATGGTTTAAAGAAAATCACACCTCATGGTTTCAGGCATACTCATGCTACACTGATGATTGAAATCGGTATTGATCCAGTTAATACAGCGAAAAGATTAGGGCATGCAAGTAGTCAAATGACTTTAGATACATATAGTCATACAACAGCAGTAGGTGAAGTAAAAGCTATTAATAAGTTTGCAAATTATATGAACGGGTGGAAAGACTAATTTTCCAAGACGGTACCAAAAACGGTACTAAAAAGAAAAAAGCCAATTCCAATTTCTTGGAAAAGGCTTTATTTTCAACGTTTTTAAGTTCGTTATGCGGTTTCTTATTTGAGACCGTATTTTTTGTTGAAACGATCCACACGTCCATCTGCTTGAGTGAACTTTTGACGTCCAGTGTAGAATGGGTGTGAGTCTGATGAAATTTCAACACGGATCAATGGGTAAGTTTCACCTTCAAATTCAACTGTTTCGCTAGAGTACTTAGTTGAACCGCTGAGGAACTTGTAACCAGTAGTAGTGTCCATGAAGACAACAGGGCGATATTCTGGATGGATATCTTTTTTCATTTTGCAATATTTCCTTTCTGCCATGGTCTCTTTCCGAGCCATAGATTGTTACTAAGCTAGTTTACCAAATTTCCAGGATCTTGACAAGTATTTTCACTAATTTTATTTAAAATAATGATCAAAAAAATCACCCTGGCTAAGCCAAGGTGAATCTAATATTATTATTGTTCAGATTGATTTGGATCTTTTGGTGCTTCAACTGGTTGATCAGCTTGTCCCTCAGTATGTTCGTGAGTTTCTTTTTTGATTTCATCTACAGCAGTTTTTACAGTAGAAGTTGTCACACGTCCAACAGATTGGGCAAATCCTTTACCTGATTCAGCAAGTTCTTCGAAGGTTCCTTTAGTGATTTTACCACCAGACATTGCCAAGAGACCAGTCACAACAATAGCGATTGATGCGATCAAAGCAAGGATCAACCCAAAGCCAATTGAAACGCCATAACCATTGAAGTCAGCAGCGTACTTGTTCACACTGAATACATCAATCAATGTTACAACAGTTGAGAGAGCCCCAGATACGATAACACCAATTGCAAAACCTTTTGGTAGTGAAGATTTTACATCATTCAAGCATGCAAGGACAATCGCAACGACTGCGAAGATAATAACGAACCATCCATCTCCGCGAAGACCATTCCAGCTGTATGAACCAAAAGCACCAGCATTCAGGCTTGCCCATGGCAAGAAAGAGCTAAGAATCGCTACCGCAGCAGAGATAATGATAAACAAACGATTTTTTCCATAAAAAGTCTCCTTAAAAATTTTATTAGCTTTATTTTACCATAAGAAAGATCAAATGAAAACCCCATGACCAAGATAAAAAGGCTGAGAAACCGTTCTCAGCCTTCGTTTGTGCGAGCCACTTCTTGTAGCTCTTGGTAAATTTGGTCATTTTCTTCGAGGGAGTAGGAGTTAGCCCCACTCGCTAGTGGATGGCCCCCACCATTATGGCGTTTGGCGATTTCGTTAATCACTTTTCGTTTGCTCCGCATCCGAACACGGAAGTGACCGTCAGGCTGCTCAACAAAGATAGCCCAAACAGACACGGTATCGATGCGTCCAGGAGCTCCGACAATGGCAGCAGTCTCAGAATCACGTAGATCGAATTTCTTCAAGAGCTCTTGTGTCAGGGTAACACGCGCTGCACCATGTTCATCGATCTCGAGATGGTCATAGACATAGCCTTGAAGCTTAGCAGTTTTGAGATTGATCGTATCCATTTGACGAGCAAGTGAAGTAAAATCAAAAGGAATGCTTCGAAGGGTTGCAGCAATCTCAAAGGTCCGAGTCGAAGTGGCAGGATAAAGAAAACGCCCTGTATCGCCGACAATCCCGGCATAGAGGAGACGAGCAGCACTAACCGGGAGTTCGAGATCCAATTCCTTGGCAAACAGGGTAATCAACTCGCTGGTAGAGCTAGACTCGGTATCGACCCAGAGTAGATCACCATAAGCATCGTCATTTGGATGGTGGTCGATCTTGATCAGGAAATCTCCCGTCGTATAGCGCTTGTCATCGATGCGGGGAGTATTGGCCGTGTCACAAACGATCACCAAAGCTCCCTCATAATCCTCATCCTTGACGTCATCCATCTCAGCTAGCCAAGTCAAGGTCGGCTCATCATAGCCAGTTGCCAATACCCGCTTTTGAGGGAAGTGCGCACGCAGGAGATCCCGCAAGCCCACTTGGCTACCAATCGCATCCGGATCCGGATTTTGATGACGGTGGATAATAATCGTGTCATAAGCTTGAATCTTTTCAAGAATGTCATTCATTACGTTCATACATTACCTCATTTTCTCTGTCAATTTTAACATAAAAAAGGCCCATCCAGCAAGCATTTATCACTATGTAGGGGCAGTGGAAGCGGTTTTACAGATATTCAATATTTTGGTAGAATGAATGAATAGATTGAGTATGGGAGGAACTAGAATGATTGAAATTAAAAGTAATGCTGAGACAGCACAAGAGTTAGCGGCTTCTTTAAAAGATAGTGGGGATACACTTTCGGGAGTTGCATCAGCTTCAAAAGATGAACAAACCAAACTATCCGGTAATGATGCTGCCCATCAAGCCATTGATACTGCTAAAACCAAAGCAGAAGAAATTGCAGCAGCGATTGAATCAATCGGGACCAACCTACAAAGTGTTTCAACTGGATTTACAGAAGTGGATGAAGCGACTGCTGCGAGCATGCAATAGGTTGAAAGAGTAGGAAGATGGATTACGATCAACGACTGTTAGAATTAAGAAAAAAAGAAGACCAACTTTTCCAGAAAGAAAGGGCCATTATAAAAGAAACAAGAAAGTTGGAAGAGGATTTGAACCGCTTTGAAGCGTATAGCTATGATGCACACCGTTTTTTATGGAATGCATTTGAATCTTATCCTTCCTCTAGAAATTTTTTTGACCACCTTCAGGAGGAAGCCCTTCATGAATCGCGAAAAATTTCAACTAGTTATTTGGAAGAAATAGATGAATTAGCTATCCAAAAAAGAACAATCGAAGATGATTTAAATGATATTTATCACGAACGAAAAAAACTAAACTTTGAAAAGGAGAGTGACGATGGGAATCGAAGTTTATCGAGGTAGTTTGGATAGTCAGGCTACTAGCACAGGGACGATGGTTGAGCAGCAACTGAAAGCCTATGAGGCACTAGAAACATCATTAACCCAAATAGAAAACTCAGCCTCACGCTTGTCTGGCCAAGCTTACGACTCATTTAGAACCTTTGTGACAAGTGTTGTTAAGCCATTGAAAGAAGCCGGCGTAGCTTTAGCGGATGCGACACAAGAAAGTGTGAAAAAGCTCCCAAAATCCTATCGCTCTGAGGTGGCTGATGAGGACTTACAGGAAGAAAAGTTGGTTTCTGATATTGAACAGTGTGATCGGATGATTGCTATGTTTCATGCAGAGATCAATGAAATTGCAGCTAGTCAATCGACCAGTGCTGGAGATTTTCAACGGTTGCAGAGATTACAGCGACTTCAAGGCTTAAACATATTAGATGGTATTGTAAAAGCTGCTAGAAATAAACTACAAGAAAAATTAAACAAACTAAGAGCATTTAATGCAACGTCACCAAGCATCTTCTGGGAAATTGATGTTTTAGCCCAAGCTATTCAAATAGCTGTCAATCAAATTAACGTAGCGTGGGATCCAAATACTGGAATGTATTCTATTCCAAAGGATTTATCTTGGTCAGATCTCGTAAATGAAACGATTAAGAATAAAGAGTTTGAAAGTGAATATTTGCCAACGAAACCAAAGGGTGTAACAGCTTTCGAATATAACCAATTTCTCACGGGATTACGTGAACAATCAGTGAACCTTAAAGAAATAGATGGTTGGGATAAGGATGCCATCAAAGGTTATGTCAAAGGCGTTTCAAAAAGAACAGCAGATATCAAGACAGGTAGCGAGTTAAACGCAAGGAGAGATGCTTTATATGCGGAAACCAAGGAGATTGGATCCGATATTTATACAGAGATGTATGCTAGTAGTAAACTTGATTCAAAAGCGAAAGTAAAACTGGTTCTTAAGCAATTGGGGGCAGAAACGGACAAAAAGCAGTTTATGCATTTGACAAGTCAAACCCATAAGATTTCAGAGAACCTACCACCACACGGTGATTTCAACATGTATTTCAGACGGGATGTGGTAATAGCGTTTGGAAATGAAAATCTTAATTACCAAAAGGATCCACTTAGGCAACAAGTTCATTTCTTCCGCTATTATTTGGATCGTCAAGCGATTTACTATATTCGCAGTCATTACGAAGGAGCAAATGATTACGAAAAACTGTTAGCATATGGTAAAGAAAATAATATTGAATTTGATTATACAACTGGCTCTAACTACCATAACCGCTTCACTCCAAAAGATGGCTTCAAACATCCCTATAATATGAAGGTTCAAGTACCCAAAGGCAATTCATCTAAAGGGAATGATTTAAACAATGCTCGGATGGTGGAGTTTATTGTGAATATGGATACCGGCGAGTTTGATAGCCAATGGGATGCCTATGACAAGCACAAACTTCCAAATGGTCGCTATGATTCCAACCCAGATCATTATTCTGAAGAAGAATTAAGAGAAATTGCAAATACGGAGTCCTTTAACTATGGTCCTTCAAAAGGTGATAATTCTGATGTTACTAAGTTTTACGAAGGTAAACATGGAATGCTCGATGTGGATGGCACTCCTGAGCCAGCTACTCGAACTGAAGCAAAAAAACTATTTCGCTATGAAGATGATTTGGGTAAAACAGATGAAAAAACTGGTCATGTAGGTCAATTCGCGAATATTGTAAAAGGAGGAGGACATGAAGATTATGAAGCATGGCAACGTAATACAAAAGGAATGTCAGAAAAAGAAAAAATGGAAGAGTATAATAAATATAAAAGTTATGCTAGTGGCATTAAGCCTAGCGATCGCGGGTATAATAAGTATACTCGTAGCCCTGAGTACATCAAAGAGCATAAGTGATACTCATTCAATATTAATAAATAAACGTTATATTGAGACTCAAAGTATTTCAGATAATGATAAAAAATTATCAATCAGTGCGGGTTTTGATTTAAAAGATAAAGAATTTTTTTATTACCATGGAGCTGCAATAAAAAATAGTAAATTGTATGGTGGTAGTCAGGAATATAGTGCTGCGGAGTATTATAAAAGAGCTTTGGATATTGAGCTCACTTCAGCACTTTTAAATCACCACATTAATATTGAAGATATAAAAGATTCCAACTATCAAATCACTCGTTCAACTGATTCATTCATCAATAAAAAATTATTAGATGAAAAACATCCGCCAGAATTTGAAGGTAGATATTCTATCAAGGATAGTCAATTTTCCAAAGTTCGTATCACCTACAACAAAGAGTTTCTACCTACTAAAATTGAGTGGTACTATAAGGGTGAAGAAGGGCTAAAATGGTACACTTGGCGCACGTATTCATACCCATTTAAGAATAAGGCTGAATTTAATAAGAAGCTTGATGAAGAAATCGAAACTATTAAAGAAATTCAAGAAGAAAATGAGGGTGATTGACCTGTTATTGAAATAAAGCTGAGCTTATTTAGGGCCCAGCTTTATTGTTAGGAAGACACTTCCTTTTAGGTATATATTTTGTTAGAATGAGAGAGATGAAACACATTAAAAGATTAACAAGCAAATGGGAATTATTGTTTCATTTGCCAAAAATAATGATGGCAATTCTTGCCCTGTTTTTTATAAGTAGTTGCAGTAACAATCGATCAGCATTGAATGTTTTAAAGAAAAAGCAATTTGTTATGATCAAAATGGGAGATCCTACCGAAGAGCATTTTGAGGTTGGGTTGGATCTTGATAAAAAGGAATATTACTATAATGATGAAACGGCAGTGAAAGACGATACAGTTTATGGTGGTTATAAAGCGGACTGGGATCGTAAACAGTATTACAAATCTGCAGTAAATGAAGAACTATCATCAGTTCTATTAAGTAAGAAAATTTCTACTGATGAAATTAAGAAATCCAACTATCAAATTACTAGCTCACCGAAAAGATTTTTGGACGATAAATTGATGAAAGAAGAATATCCCCCGGAATTTGAAGCGATTTATTTGAAGAAAAATCGTCAATTCACAAAGGTCCGCATCACCTATAACAAAGAATTCTTGCCAACTAAAATCGAGTGGTACTATAAAGGTAAAGAAGGCTTAAAATGGTACACTTGGCGTACCTACTCTTACCCATTTAAAAATAAGGCTGATTTTGATAAGAAATTGGATGAAGAAATCAAAGATATTAAAGAAATTCAAATGGAAAATGAGGGCGATTAACCTCTTATTGAAATAAAGCTGAGCTTATATAAGGCCCAGCTTTATTGTTAGGAATACTCTTTCTTTTAAATGGATATTTAGGTAGAATGGATGAATATGATGAAAGAAATTAAAAATAGACCATTCAGTTCGAAAGTCTTTCTAGTTGCTTTGTCTCTAGTAGTTGTTGCTAGTATTTTCATAGCCGTCCAGATTGGTAAGATTGGTAAGGATTCAAAATCCATATTAGAACAACAGCGGTTTATTGTTGTGGATGATTCGGGCGATGAAAATTTATATCGATCTTATTTTGAGAATGGCTATGACTTGAGGAGCAATAATTCTTATAGTAAAACTCAAGTAGTAGTAAAAAATGGGGAAAAATATGGCAGTTATTCGGACGAAAAACCATCCGATAGGTATCATAGAGACTTATACCGAAATATTACTTCCGCAATTTTGAACTTAAAAGTTTCAAGAGAAGAGATCGAAAAATCAAACTTTATTATTGAGCGAGATCCGAAATCTCTAATCACAAAATCACTAGTGAAAGGAAAAATGACACCTGAATTTGAGGCTAGAGTTTTAGATAAAACTGACAAATTTTCCAAAGTTCGGGTCACCTATAATCAAGATTATTTACCGATCAAACTTGAATGGTATTTTAAAGGGAAAGATGGGTTGAAGTGGTATACCTGGAGCCGTTTTTCCTATCCATATAAGACTGAATCTGAATTTAATAAAAAACTAGATGAAGAAATCAAGCGTATTAAAGATATTGAAGAGGAGTACGAGTTGGAGGCGAAAAACGGATAATAATTGAACTATTAAAGAGATTCAAAAAGAAAACGAGGGCGATTAGGTTGAATCGGTCCAATTTCTTGAAACGTGTCCCTTCTTTCACCTTATCGGGAAAGGTTTCGTGCAAAATACATGAAAAAGTGGTATAATACGGAAAATAGATTTTGGGAGGAAATTATGACTGTAGCGAAGATTGTTTTTGCTAGTATGACTGGAAATACTGAAGAAATCGCCGATATCGTAGCGGATAAATTCCGTGATCTTGGTGTCGAAGTAGATGTGGATGAGTGTACAACTGTGGATGCGGAGGATTTCCTTGAAGCAGATATCGCAGTGGTAGCGACTTATACCTACGGTGATGGAGAGCTTCCAGATGAGATCCAAGATTTCTACGAAGATTTGGCTGGCCTTGATCTTAAAGGCAAACTTTACGGTGTTGTAGGATCAGGGGATACCTTCTACGATGAATTCTGTAAAGCAGTTGATGATTTCGACCGTTGCTTCGCTGCGACGGGTGCTGAAAAAGGTTCTGAAAATGTCAAAGTTGATTTGTCTGCAGAAGACGAAGACATTGAAAAATTAGAAGCCTTTGCAGAAGAACTCGTAGCCAAAGCAAATTAATGACAAAGAGGCTGGATCGATGGATTACAGCCTCGATTTATATCCAAAATAAAGAGGAGACACATGGATTTAGATCAGATTCGTAAGGACATTGACCAGATCGATCAAGAGCTTGTAGCCTTGCTGGAAAAACGGATGGTTTGTGTCGGTCAGATTATAGAATATAAGGAGCAGCAGGGCCTACCTGTGCTCGACCAGGGAAGGGAAAGAGAGCTGCTTGAGAAAGTCGGCTCTCTCGTGACGGATGAGCAGTATCGTGCGACTATTCAAGCTCAGTTTCAAGATATGATGAAGCGTTCTAGAGACTACCAAGAGGAGGTGAAGGCGCGTGACTAGTCTATCTATCAGGCAAAAAGCACAACAATATGTGGTCCTAACAGGGATGGCTCTCTTCATCGGTCTCTTGGTCGGTGCCATTGACATGATTTTTGGTCGAGGATTGCTCCTAATCGGAGATTTCCGAAGCCAGCATTGGCCCTTGATTCTTTTCCTGGCTTTAGCAGGGCTTGTCATCGTTTATCTTTATAAACGTTTTGGTGGGAAGGCTTCAAAAGGGATGGGATTGATCTTTGATGTCGGGCATGCACGTGAGGAGAAAATTCCATTTGTCTTAGTGCCTTTGATCATGCTGACGACCTGGATGAGTCACCTCTTTGGTGGTTCGGTCGGTCGGGAAGGCGTAGCGGTCCAGATCGGAGCAACCCTTTCGCATCGTTTTGCCCGTTATTTCCAGTTTCCGGATGCTTCGCGCATCTTTCTCATGACGGGGATGGCAGCCGGTTTTGCGGGGCTTTTTCAGACGCCTCTAGCAGCAACCTTCTTTGCCCTTGAGGTTTTGACAGTTGGGGAGTTGCAGATGATGGCTCTCTATCCAGCGCTCATCGCCTCAATCGTGGCTAGCTTCACCTCTCATGCCCTTGGTTTGGAGAAATTTGCTGTGCCACTAAGAGAAACGCTGAGCTGGACACCAGAGACCTTGATCAAAGTTGCCCTTCTTGGCTTGGCTTTTGGACTCGCTGGTAAACTGTTTGCTGTTAGCCTTTCCTGGTTGAAGAAAACAGTCGCTCAAGTCTTGCCTAATCCTTATATCCGGATTGCCCTTATAGGGGCTGGACTTAGTTTGGTCCTCTTAACCCTCCAGCTGACCAAGGTCGGTACTTATAGTGGACTTGGAACCAATCTGATTGATGTGGCTTTTCATCAGGGTAGAGCGCAGAGTTATGACTGGATCTTGAAGCTCCTCTTTACCGTAGTGACCATCTCTGCTGGATACCAAGGGGGAGAAGTGACACCGCTCTTTGCGATCGGAGCTACGCTTGGAGTCTTTCTTGCCCCTATGCTGGGCCTACCAGTCTTAGTCGTGGCCGCTATTGGTTATGCCAGTGTCTTTGGCAGTGCGACGACGACCTTGCTCGCACCGATCTTGATCGGAGGAGAAGTCTTTGGCTATGCCAATCTTCCTTTCTTTGTCATTGCTTGTGCCATCGCCTATTGCCTACCAAAAGAGTGGAGTATTTATTCCGGTCAAAAAGTTGCGAAAAAGTAGAGAAAAGTGCTTTACAAACCTGAAATTATCTGATATGATAGTTTCTGTGCGTAATGGAAGCACAAAAATACAGTTTATCCGCTGAGGGAGGTCCCTCAAGATTGACGAAGATAGGAGAATAAAATGAATCCATTAATCCAAAGCTTGACTGAAGGTCAACTTCGTACTGATATCCCTGCATTCCGTCCTGGTGACACTGTTCGTGTACACGCGAAAGTTGTCGAAGGATCTCGTGAACGTATCCAGATCTTTGAAGGCGTTGTTATCGCTCGTAAAGGTCAAGGACACACTGAAATGTACACTGTTCGTAAAATCTCTAACGGTGTCGGTGTTGAACGTACATTCCCAGTACACACTCCACGTGTAGAAAAGATTGAAGTAGTACGTTACGGTAAAGTACGTCGTGCGAAATTGTACTACCTTCGTGCATTGCAAGGTAAAGCAGCTCGTATTAAAGAAATCCGTCGTTAAGACGAATAAGGAGGCGGGAGTGATCTCGCTTCTTTTTTTATAGGTCCCCTTAGTTCAATGGATATAACAACTCCCTCCTAAGGAGTAGTTGCTGGTTCGATTCCGGCAGGGGACAATATAGATAAGTAAAACACTGATTCGCCAGTGTTTTTTCTTTTGCCAAATGTTGACAAAAGTCATAAGATATCTATGGTGTGGTATAATAGGGGAAAGTATAAGTACTAATTTGATTGGGATTTCTCTCCTTATAATGAGATCGGATTAATGTTTAAAAGATGGCATCGCCTATTGAGGAAGAGAAAAAGAGGCCTGATTTTATGATAATCTGGTTGAGAGAATAACTTGCACTAGGAGAATACAAATGAAACCAACAAAACTAGAATGGGAAGATGTTATCCAGTTTGAAGAAGTTGAAGGATATGGGAAATCCATCTGGAAAAATGAGGATAAATATTTTTTAGTTTCAGAAGAGGGAACTGTGGCTTCTTGGTTAGCAGTCTATGATTTACCCCAAGAATTATTCTCTCTATTAGATAGTGGAGAGAGATCACTACTCGAAATATCTTGGAAGATTAAGCACGATTCTTGGCCACCGACGGAAGAAGAAAAGAAGGCTAGTGAGAAACAATTTGTATTAAAAGGCTTAACTCCTTTAATAGCTAATCCTAAGAGTTGGGAATTATTTACTCAGGAAGAGCTTGAGACATTAATTCCACTTGCTGAACAAAAATGGATTGACTGGAGAGGCAAACTTCCAGACGATTATGTATCACCATTGAAATAGACAAAAAGAAATAGTATGACAACAGAAATTCAACAATACAAAAATTGTACGGTATTAAAAAACAATAATGATTATCAGATTCTGTGGAGTAGAGGGAAAGAAGTGCTTAATTTTCCCATTAGCCAGGAATTAGCAAAACGTGTTTCAAAATCAGAAAAAGATGCTTTAGAAGTAATGTTTTATTGTGAACATCATCGTTGGCCAAAGGCAGATGAGTTAGATGATTATAATCATTCCAATACGATTGTACATAGAGGCGACGGATTTGTTGTATATGAAACTGATGGTTATTACGAAATTAGCTTCTTTAAAGAAGTTGGAGGAGCTATGGGCCCAGAAGTATGCTATCGTATTACTAAAGAACTGATGGATAAAGCATTTGAATCTTCTAGGGGAGCATATGAAGTAATGATTTATGCTGAAACAGGGCACTGGCCTATAAGTGATTAGTAAATAGGTTTCAAATAGCAAAGGTGATTTTAATGAAAGTAATTTATTTAAGCAAAAAAGACATGTTGGAAATTTGTCAAGATGGTGATAAGTATTTCTTGCGTTATCCAACTTTCAATATCACCATGCCAGAGGTTGTTAAAGAAATTCCAAAAGAAGCTGTCGACAGCTATTTAGCAAGAGAACATGATGGTGAAGAATTAATTAATTATGCTAATTTCGGATTTTGGAAATCAAAAATTAGTCAAGAAGATGCTAACATACAATTTCTAAGAGATAATCCAGAATTTCTTCTTATGGATACAGATAGAAAGAGACACTATTTCTCCGAAAAAGAATTTGAAGAACTGTTACAAAAAGCAATTTCTTCAGGGCTCAAACCAACTGAACTTGACGCTATTGGTATAGTTGATAATCATTTAGAGTTACTCCTTGTTGATCCAGTCGGCTGGCAGGAAGAGATAGAAGCAGTCCATCTGGAAATTCTGCAGGAAAAAATCAACAATTATATTCACTTCCTCGAAAGCAAGCAGTATTTGGAGCGATATGGTGATAAGTTTGATAAAAAAATCATCCATATTACCTTTCAATATTCCCCATCTGATAATGGACTGGCCTTTCTCGTAGCGGTTCAGAAGACATTGGAACCTACAGATATGAGCTTGAAGGTAGAATTGCCGGAGTTATAAAGGGAGCAGAAACGCTCTCTTGATAATTTTCTATCTGCGATTGAACGTCAAGGCTATTATGAAATCAAAAATCCACGTGTCTATAAGCCTGGCACTAATGAAATTGAGCAAGTTGAAGGAATTTTTAGAATTAACCAATGGAGTAAATAAATGAAAAAATATGAAATACCAGAGCCTAAAGATTATCAATCTTTTATTAATTTTTATCGTAATGTGATGAGAGAAGGAAAAGAGGAAGAAGCTTTTTTAGGCACAGATGCAAAATATCGTATATGGCAAAGGGATTCTTATGAACTTGATAGTACAGATATTGGGGTATTGATAGAATATTGCTTATATCCTTTGTATGTGGAAGGTGATAGGGATATAGCGCGCAGAACTTTTGAAATCTTGAAAGATTTTAGCTTATCTAATGATCTAATGAAATTAAAGAAGGTCACTCAATATATTTCTAATCAAAAATGGTTTGTAACGAATTATTATGATATTCCCTTTGTTATTGAAACAGATGAATTGGTAAGAAATATTATAGAAAGTATCTCAAAATTATCAGATGAGCAGAAACGTACGTATGCTTATGAAAGACTATGTAATGTATTAGACCGTAGTCCGTTATACAGACGATGTGATGAAGAAAAGGTGGAGAAGATTCTCATCACTTTTCAATATTCCCCATCTGATAATGGACTGGCCTTTCTCGTAGCGGTTCAGAAGACATTGCAAAATACAGATATGAGCTTGAAGGTAGAAGTACCGGAGTAAAGAACAACTAAGAAGAATAAAATTAATCAATTTATGAGGGATTAAAAGTATTAAAGCGAAGGTCAGTCAAAAAATAAGTTAGCTAAAAAGTAAACCAAAATTTTCTAAAAGCCTATTAGAATAGGCTTTCTAAGTATATTTTATATTTCGGCAGGGGCAGAGATAGAAAAGAAAACACTGACAGTTGAACTGCACCCCAAAAGTTAGATTTTTTCTGTCTAACTTTTGGGGAGTAGTTCACTTATGACAGAGTGTTGACGTTTTATAGCCGTGTTGTTTCGAATTGTCCTAAAACTTATTTTTTGTATGTTATAAAAGAATATTTTAAAAATGAAAGGGTTTTCTATGGAAAGTGATGTGTTTTTTGATTATTTTTTAAAATCACTTAGGTTTCATTTTCGTGATAGGTGTAAGGATATTGGATTTATAAAGTTTTTTAAAGATGAAAATAATTGTTTTATTACTATAGAGGATTATGTTTTGGAATCATTTGTAATATTGTCAAATATTTTGAGTCAGAAGAGGATTGTGTTTTCTTGTGGAATTATTTATAGTAAGGGGGTAGTTACTGGAGTAGAAGTATATATGAATGTATCAGAGTTAGAAAGATTAAATAAATTGTTTAAAATATAGTTTTGAAGCATATTAAAAAATAAGGGAAACTGTCTATGTAGGATGTGTGGAGTTGATAGTATCAATGTTTCCTTGTTTTAGAGCTGTGTTCTTTCGAATGATCCCAAAACAAGAAAAACAAAAAATGATGGTCTAGGAGCTCGATACATTGAACTTCTATTTCTTTAGAAATTCAAATAATAATTTTACAGACTTTTATGCCCCCCCCCACTTTTTCTTTGACTCTCCTTTCTTATTTTTCTAAAATAGTAGGTGTGTGAAGGGAAATTAATATGAAAAAAGGTTTAGTAATTGTGCTTTCTGCTTTGGTCTTGGCTTCGTGTGGTTGTCCTCAGAGGACGGTGACGCCTAAGAGTTCGGATACCAAGCAGACCAGCACTTCAGAAAAGAAACAGTATGGCATGGACTTGAAAGCCATTAAAGCTAAGGACTACTCGAGTATCAAGGGGACTTGGATCGATGGTCGTGGCAATGAGCTGGTCTTTGATGATAGGGGCTTGGTCAGCGAGGATGTTGAGCTTGATACAGCGAGTTTTAAGCAGAAGGACCAGATCGCTGAGATGACGGTTAGTGCCAAGTCGGGTGTTGGAGGCTATGGTCTCTTGCTTCTTCCAAAAGGTCAGAAAGCGGGCAAAGACGATGCTTCTGATAAGTCCAAGGATCGGATCTGGGCTGGTCAGTCACCGGCTTATGGCGATGATGACAATTTCTACTATCGCAAGAAAGAGCAACCGAAAGATCGGGAGCAAGTAGATACAGACGATAGCAGTAGTACGACAAAGACCAGTAAGGCTAAGAAGTGGAATACTCGCTCGGATGGCGAGGTCAAGTCTTCGAAGAAGGCAGACCAGAATGATTATCCAGGCTACACCGCTGCTCAGGTTGAAGCTGCTCGTGTCTGGGCTTATGTGATCAAGAACGTGCCATCAGAGTTAAATATTTCAAATAGTGTAGCTGGAACAAAGATTTATAATGGTGGCTTGGGTGTCGATTATCCAAAAGATGTGCGTCATCTGTTTGGTTCTTATTCAGCAGAAGGAAATATCACTTATGCATCCAACGGTGATGGGACAGTGACGATCTATCCTATACCGAGCCACTGGCAACAGTCTGCAGATGAACTCAATAGTGAAGAGTTTATGACGCAATTTACCCAAGGGATCTTGGACCATGCTGAAACGGTTACATTGCCAGATGGGGATCCAGACATGATTCGCCAGATTCTTGCAGTATTGAAGTAGGAGCTGAATTTGAGAGCTCAGTTTATTGTTTTTTTAAGCTGATCCTGTTACAATGATACTACACGGAAAAGACTGGTCTTCCAGCCTTTTTCATTTCACTTTAGAAAGGTCTTTTATGAAACGCAAATCGATTTTGTTTCTTTATTTACTCTTGCTAGCGATCGGCCTAGCCTATGAGACTCAGTCACTGACGGAAGGTTGGATGTCTGGCAGCCAGTACGGGATTGTGGGACTTTCTACCCTGATCCTTTTGGTCTATGCACTTCCTGCTGTTTGGGCTCTCTTTCATTTTGCTAAGAAGTGGAAGTTGTCTTGGGTACCGGTTCTCTTTTCTTTATTAGGAGGGGGCTTTGTTGCCGGTTGGTTGTCTAGCTTTGCCAATACCTATTTCCATGACATGATTCAAGCGATCGCTCCAAATAGCGACTTTTGGAACCAGTACGAGAGTGCCATCGCTGCGCCTCTCTTTGAGGAACCCTTTAAGTTGATTCCGATCTTCTTTGTCCTCTATTTGTTCAGTGTCCGTCGCATCAAGTCGATCTTCCTCTTGGCTATTGCCTCTGGTCTTGGTTTCCAGATCGTGGAGGACTTTGCCTATATCCGTCAGGATCTGCCGGAAGGTTTCTCTTACACGGTTTCAGGGATTCTCGGTCGTGTGTCTAATGCGCCCATGTCTCACTGGGTCTACACAGGTCTAGTCATGCTGGGGCTCTTCTTGATTGTCCAAGCAAGCAGAGGACGCAAGGATCTACGTCTAGTAGGCTGGGGATATTTAGTAGCTGGGTTTGGACTTCATTTTGTTGGAAATTCACCCTTCTCACAAATCGTGACCGAGTTGCCGATTGCGATTCCAGTCTTGAATGCTACTGGTCTCTTCCTGATCTACCTAGCTTATCAAACTGTCGAGCGATTAGAACAAGGAAAATAAAACAAAAAAGAATGCGTATGTTTGAACACATACGCATTCTTGTTATTTACCAAGACAGAACTGGCTGAAGAGTTGGGTAATGAGCTCATCTGGAGCAGCGTCCCCTGTGATTTCTCCGAGGATTTCCCAGGTGCGGGTGAGGTCGACTTGAAGCAGGTCAACCGGCATACCTAGAGCTAAGCCTTCGTTGACAGCTTGTAGGGCTTCAACAGCTTTCTCGATCAGAGAGATGTGACGGGCATTTGAGAGATAAGTCGCGTCTTGCTCGACCAGACCTGCATTTTCAAAGAAGAGGGCGTTGATCCGGTCTTCGATTTGGTCAATGTTTTGATTTTTAAGGACAGAGATCTTGATGTGATCTGCAGGGATTTGATCCAACTCGATTTGTTGCGGGAGATCGACCTTGTTGAGGAGAATGATGCGGTTGCTATCTTGAGAGATCTCAAGGAGCTGGCGATCTTGATCGGTCAAGGGCTCGCTAGCATTTAGGACCAGGAGGACCAGATCAGCTTCCTTGAGGGCTTTTTTCGAACGTTCGACACCGATTTGCTCGACGATGTCTTCGGTTTCCCGGATCCCAGCCGTATCGACCAACTTGAGGGGAACGCCGTTGATGTTAACGTATTCTTCGATGACGTCCCGGGTGGTCCCTTCGATATCGGTCACGATAGCTTTTTCCTCTCTAAGAAGGTTGTTGAGGAGGCTAGACTTGCCGACGTTTGGTCGACCGATGATGGCCGTAGAGATCCCTTCGCGCAGGATCTTGCCACGGCGAGCTGTCTTCAGCAAATTGGTCAAGAGGGCTTCAAATTCAGTGGTCTTTTCACGGATGATTTCAGTGGTTGCTTCTTCGACATCATCGTACTCAGGATAGTCGATATTGACTTCGACCTGGGCTAGGGTATTGAGGATCTCTTGGCGCGTGTTGTTGATCAGATCAGACAGGGAACCATCGAGTTGTTTCACAGCGATGTTCATAGCCTTATCGGTCTTGGCGCGGATAATGTCCATGACGGCTTCGGCCTGGGTTAAATCGACCCGACCGTTCAGAAAGGCCCGCTTGGTAAACTCACCAGGTTCTGCCAATCGAGCGCCTTCCCGGATGACTAATTGTAGGATTTCGTTGGTCACTGCAATCCCTCCGTGGGTATTGATCTCGATGATGTCTTCACGAGTGAAGGTCTTAGGCGAGCGCATGGCTCCCACCATGACTTCGTCGAGAATCTCGTCCTTATCTGGATCTACGATATGGCCGTAGTTGAGCGTGTGGCTAGCCACGCTGGTCAAATCTTTACCTTTGAAGATTTTTTGCGCAATGGCAAAGCTGTCTGCCCCGCTCAAGCGGACGATCCCGATAGCCCCCTCACCGAGAGGGGTTGAGATGGCAGCAATGGTATCAAATTCTTTAGTAATCATGTTATTTCTCTTTTCCTGTAGATTCATCTCTATTCTATCGTAAAGTCAGCGGACGGGCAAGGTTTTGCTTTTAGAACTAAAAGCTGGAAAGGTTTTCAATTAATTAGTGAAATCTCTTACAGAATATGCTATACTGTAAGAGAATATAAAAGGAGGTCTATGATGGTAAACCTAAAAGAACAGGTAGGAATTAAAGCGGCTGAGTTTGTCAAAGACGGCATGATTGTCGGTCTCGGTACAGGGTCAACTGCTTATTATTTTGTGGCTGAATTGGGTCGTCGCATCAAAGAAGAAGGCTTGGAGATCACAGCTGTCACAACGTCGAGTGTGACCTATGATCAGGCTGAAAGTTTAGGCATTCCGCTCAAGGCTATCGACGATGTTGAAGTGGTCGATGTAACAGTGGATGGCGCAGATGAAGTGGATCCTCAATTGAACGGGATCAAAGGTGGCGGTGGTGCTCTCCTCATGGAAAAGATCGTCGCAACCAATTCAAAAGATTGCATTTGGATCGTGGATGAATCCAAACAAGTCGCAACTCTTGGGGCTTTCAAACTTCCAGTGGAAGTAGTGCAATACGGGGCTGAAAATCTCTTCCGTCACTTTGAGCAAAAAGGTTACCATCCTGCTTTCCGTCTCGCGGATGATCAACGATTCGTCACTGACCAAGGCAACTTCATCATTGACTTGGATCTCAAGGTGATCGAGGATGCAGAAGCTCTAGCCAATGAACTGGATCACACCGTCGGGGTTGTCGAGCACGGTTTATTCTTGAACATGATTTCAAAAGTGATTGTAGGGACACCAGATGGCCCTGTCATCATTGAAAAATAGGTTTCTCTAAAGAGGGGCCGGAACTATCAACGGCTCTCTTCTTATAGGGATATGGTATAATATAGCTAGTTTAATAAAGGAAAGAGGCAGTATATGTCAAAATTTAAACGCATGCACTTAGTTGTGCTGGATTCAGTTGGGATCGGTGCTGCACCAGATGCCAATAACTTTGTCAATGCAGGTGTACCTGATGGCGCATCTGACACACTTGGACACATCTCAAAAGCAGTTGGTTTGAATGTACCAAACATGGCCAAAATCGGTCTTGGAAATATTCCTCGTGAAGTACCATTGAAGACTGTGCCAGCTGAAAGCAACCCAACTGGCTATGCGACAAAATTGCAAGAAGTTTCTCTTGGGAAAGACACCATGACTGGTCACTGGGAAATCATGGGGCTCAACATTACAGAACCTTTTGATACCTTCTGGAATGGTTTCCCTGAAGAAATTTTGACTAAAATTGAAGAATTCTCAGGACGCAAGGTCATCCGTGAAGCTAACAAACCATATTCTGGTACAGCGGTCATCGATGACTTTGGACCACGCCAAATGGAAACTGGTGAGTTGATCATTTATACATCAGCAGACCCTGTTCTTCAAATCGCAGCTCACGAAGACATCATTCCTTTGGATGAACTCTACCGTATCTGTGAATACGCTCGTTCCATCACTTTGGAACGTCCAGCTCTTCTAGGCCGTATCATTGCTCGTCCTTATGTTGGGGAACCTGGAAATTTCACACGTACAGCCAACCGTCGTGACTTGGCTGTTTCACCATTTGCGCCAACTGTTTTGGATAAGTTGAACGAAGCGGGTATCGATACCTATGCGGTTGGTAAGATCAACGATATCTTCAACGGAGCTGGTATCAACCACGATATGGGCCACAACAAATCAAATAGCCACGGTATGGATACCTTGATTAAGACCATGGGACTTCCTGAGTTCCAAGAAGGGTTCTCATTTACCAACTTGGTAGACTTTGATGCTCTTTACGGTCACCGTCGCAATGCTCATGGTTATCGCGATTGCTTGCATGAGTTTGACGAACGCTTGCCAGAAATCATCGCTGCGATGCGTGAAGATGACCTCTTGATGATCACTGCAGACCACGGAAATGACCCAACCTACGCTGGTACAGACCATACGCGTGAATACATCCCATTCTTGGCTTATAGCCCATCCTTCAAGGGCAATGGTGTGATTCCAGTCGGACATTTCTCTGATATCTCTGCAACAATTGCAGAGAACTTTGGTGTTGAAAAAGCCATGATCGGTGAAAGCTTCTTAGACAAATTGAACTAAGATGACACGCTTCGCTCTCCTCGTAAGAGGGATCAATGTTGGCGGGAAAAACAAGGTCATGATGGCAGAGCTTAGAGAGGAGCTCCAAACGATCGGGCTGGATGGGGTAGAGACCTACATCAATAGTGGCAATATCTTCTTTGAATCTGCTGCTTCTAAAGCAGAATTGGTAGATTTGCTGGGACATTTCTTTCGTGAACACTATCCCTTTATCCAGTCTTTTTCTCTCTTTTCAGCTGAGGACTATGCGCGAGATCTCGCTGCTCTACCAGCCTGGTGGCAGGAGGATCTGGCCCGCAAGGATGTTCTTTTTTACACAGAAGGCCTTGATCAGGATGCTGTCTGGGAGCTGGTCTCCTCTTTTTCACTCGGTGATGAAATCATCCATCGTGGGAATCTAGGGATCTACTGGGGCAAATACTCAGAAGAGACCTATACAAAGACAGCTTACCACAGACAAGTCCTCAAGATGCCGGATTACCGTCTGTTGACCATTCGCAATGCCAATACATTTGACAAAATTGGCCAATTTCTAAGGAAATCATAAAGGAAATATGCAATGACATTATTAGCAAAAATCAATGAAACAGCTGCTTTTTTGAAAGGCAAAGGAATGGAAGCACCTGAGTTTGGCTTGATCCTTGGATCAGGTCTTGGAGAACTGGCTGAAGAAATCGAAAATCCAGTCGTAGTAGACTACTCTGAAATTCCAAACTGGGGTCGTTCAACGGTTGTCGGCCATGCCGGTAAATTAGTCTACGGTGAGCTTGCTGGACGCAAGGTTTTGGCCCTTCAAGGACGTTTCCATTTCTACGAAGGAAACCCACTAGAAGTGGTGACTTTCCCAGTTCGTGTCATGAAAGTTTTGGGCTGTGAAGGGGTTCTTGTTACCAACGCTGCCGGTGGTATCGGCTTTGGTCCTGGTACTTTGATGGCCATCACAGACCACATCAATATGACTGGTCAAAATCCATTGATCGGTGAAAACTTGGATGACTTTGGTCCACGTTTCCCAGATATGTCAAAAGCTTATACACCTGAATACCGTGAAATCGCCCACAAAGTAGCAGACAAATTGGGTATCAAGTTGGATGATGGGGTTTATATCGGTGTGACTGGTCCAACTTATGAAACTCCAGCTGAAATCCGTGCGTATAAGACACTTGGCGCAGATGCTGTCGGAATGTCAACCGTTCCTGAAGTCATCATTGCAGCGCATTCTGGCTTGAAGGTTCTTGGTATTTCATGTATTACCAACTTTGCGGCTGGTTTCCAAGAAGAGCTCAACCACGAAGAAGTAGTAGAAGTGACAGAGCGCATCAAAGGCGACTTCAAAGGATTGCTGAAAGCGATTCTTGCTGAACTCTAATCCAATGAAAGTACGACTCCAAAGGCTGCCCTACGGACTGAGGTTGCTTCTAGCCACCTTATTATTAGGGATCGGGACAGGTCTGGTCGGAATTGCCTGCCATTATCTACTAGAAGGGGTGCAAGAGCTGGCTTTTGGCCAAGCTAGTTCCGATTTGCTCCAGCAATTTCAAGAAGCTGGAGGTCTCCGTAGATTTCTGGTTTTGTGTGTGACTGGGTGCTTGGCAGCTGGCTTCTGGTATGTCCTGCAAAAGCGTTATAAGATTCTGTCTATTCGCCAGCAAATTGACTTAGCAGGAGACAGGGAACCAGAGCCCTTAACCCATCTCCTTCATGCAGGGATGCAGGTGGCAATTGTAGGAGCAGGTGCATCGGTCGGAAAAGAAGGAGCCCCACGTGAGGTCGGGGCTCTTCTAGCTGGTCGCTTGGCGAAGGGATTCTCACTAGCTATCAAAGAGCGAAAAGTCTTGATCGTCTGTGGTGCTGGAGCTGGTTTGGCTGCGGTTTATCAGGTCCCCTTTGCCAGTAGCTTGTTCGTCTTTGAGACCTTAGGACTCGCCTACAGTTGGCAGAACTTTCTATTGGTTTTGACCAGTACTTATCTGGCCACCTGGGTCGCTCAGCCCATCGTTGGTCAGGAGGCCGTTTATCACCTGTCCGCAGTCTCATGGTCGGCTAGCAGCTTCTTGCAGGCGTTTCTGATTGCTTTATTGGTTACTCCCTTGGCTCTGGTCTTTGCTTTCCTCGCCAAGCGGGCTAGTCACAAAAGGCGGAAGGATGGGACGATTCTTTGGGCTCTTCCTTTAGTCTTTCTGGTGCTGGGGAGCCTAGTAGCCTTTTTCCCTATCTTTATGGGAAATGGCCAGGTACTAGCGCAAGCCCTCTTGTCTAGTCAGCCGATTCCTTATCTTCCACTGACTCTTGCAGTGAAGGGGCTTATGGTTTACCTCCTCTTGCGCAATGGTGCTTATGGGGGTACCTTGACACCATCATTTGCCCTTGGGATTGGTTCTGGCTACCTAGTGACCTTGCTTTTGACAGTCCTTGGGATTCATCTGGATCCTGCTCTAGGGATGTTACTAGGAGCGACAGTCTTTTTAGGGACGACCCTAGAAGCTCCTCTGACAGCCATTGCCCTGAGCCTTGGATTTACAGGCCAAACTTGGAATTTGACTATTCCGCTTGTACTTGCGGCTGGTCTGTCATACGTGATTCGAAAGAGATGGGAGAAGAAATGATGAAGGTACATTTTGTACTGCATGAAACCTTTGAAGTGCCGGGCGCTTATCTAAAATGGGCGCAGGAGCGTGGCCATCAGGTAACCACGACCAAAGTCTATGAGAATGAAGTCTTACCAGAGACAGTGGATGAGATCGACTTTTTGATCATCATGGGAGGACCTCAATCGCCAGATGAAGATCGGGAAACTTTTCCATACTACGATCCTCAGGCAGAGATTGAGCTGATTCAAAAGGCCATGAAGGCTGATCGTTATATTGTTGGGGTCTGTCTTGGTGCCCAGCTCTTGTCTGTTGCCTATGGAGCGAAGTATGAGCACAGTCCGGAACGTGAGATTGGGGTTTATCCTGTGACCTTGACGCCTGAAGGACTCACAGATCCGCATGTCGGTGATTTTGGAGAAACGTTTGAAACCGGCCACTGGCATGGCGATATGCCAGGATTGACAGAAGATGCTGTTGTTCTTGCAACCAGTCAAGGGTGTCCACGTCAGATGATTCGCTTTAGTCCGAAACACTATGCCTTCCAAGCCCACTTGGAATTTGATCCAGAAGCAGTCGATCTCTTGATTGCTGCTGACGGTGAAAGTGTTTTGGAAGAACAAAGTCAAAAACTGACCTTTGTTCAAAAACCTCAAGCCATTCGTGCTTACGATTATCGAGAAATGAATGCTAAACTCTTTGCGTTTTTGGATTCATTAACAAAATAAATAAAAAAGAAAGGTAGAGCATGTGTTCTGATTTGAACACGAGCGGAAAGCTTTTCAAAACAAAAAATGAAAGGAAGGGCAGTTCGGGTTTGAATTGAACCCGGGCTAGAGGCTGTGTAAAAAAGATAAATCCTCCTAGATGCGAGGCATCTTTGTCGGATTTCCTATTTTTCTTTGCCTCTTTAACGCCCTTGGTATCTTATATTATGTCTATCCATATTGCTGCTAAGCAGGGTGAAATTGCTGATAAAATTCTTCTTCCTGGAGATCCTCTTCGTGCGAAATTTATTGCTGAGAACTTCCTTGAGGATGCTGTATGCTTCAATGAAGTCCGTAACATGTTTGGTTACACAGGTACTTATAAAGGTCACCGTGTATCTGTCATGGGTACTGGAATGGGGATGCCATCCATCTCGATCTATGCGCGTGAGTTGATCGTGGACTACGGTGTGAAGAAATTGATCCGTGTCGGAACTGCTGGTTCTTTGAATGAAGATGTACATGTTCGTGAATTGGTCTTGGCACAAGCAGCTGCAACCAACTCAAACATCATCCGCAACGACTGGCCTCAATACGATTTCCCTCAAATTGCTAGCTTTGATCTTTTAGACAAGGCTTACCACATTGCCAAAGACCTTGGCATGACGACTCACGTCGGCAATGTCTTGTCATCAGATGTTTTCTATTCAAACTATGGTGAAAAGAACATCGAGCTTGGTAAATGGGGTGTCAAAGCTGTAGAAATGGAAGCAGCGGCTCTTTACTATCTTGCTGCCCAACACCATGTCGATGCGCTAGCTATCATGACTATTTCAGACAGTTTGGTCAATCCTGATGAGGACACAACCGCTGAAGAACGTCAAAATACTTTCACAGACATGATGAAAGTTGGTCTTGAGACCTTGATTGCAGACTAATGACAAAATTCTTTCATGATGAATGGCTCTACGATCTCCAAAATTATCACTACAGCCGGGCTCTGCGTTCTATCAAGCAGCAGGAAGATGTACCGGATTTGTTGGTGAGCTTACTGCAGTTAATGGCGGAGCGTCGAGAGCTCAATATCCAACCCGTCATGAATCAAAAGTTGAGAACCGAGTTGCTAGAAGCGACTGGTTTTCAGCTTTTTTGGCATGAAAATCCAGAAAATGAACAGTTGGCCAACTACCTTTATGATCTCGAAGCGAAGTTGAGAAATGAACAGATTATCGACTTTGTTCGTGCCGTTAGCCCAGCCATCTACCGGATTTTTATGCGATTGATTCAGTTGAAAATTCCTGATATTACAAACTATATTCATAACTCCAAAGAGTCCAGTTATGACCGTTGGAAGTTTGAGAGCCTGCATGCGTCCGACAATCCTATCCTGCAGCAATTCCACAGCGAAAGTGTGGTCAATTCGTCCAGTTTGACGGAGTTGATTGTGCAGTTGGATTTGCCAGATAGCGTCAAAGTTGC
Source organism: Streptococcus parasanguinis CC87K (assembly GCF_000507765.1). Lineage (GTDB taxonomy): Bacteria > Bacillota > Bacilli > Lactobacillales > Streptococcaceae > Streptococcus > Streptococcus parasanguinis_J. The sequence goes on from NZ_KI669401.1 coordinate 425,549, forward strand.
GGCCCAACAATTGCGGGAGTTAGAAAAATCAGTTCGCAACCCCCTGGCTCACTTGATCAAGCCCTTTGATGAAGAAGAGCTCCATCGGACGACGGGTTTCTCTTCTCAGGATTTTATGAAGAATTTGATTGACCTTGCAAGCTACACAGGAATTCATTATGATCAAGCTAACTTTTATTTTGATCAGGCCAATGCTGTGATGGAAGAGCTACTAAAGGAGAAGTAGATGGATAAGATTGCTCAATTACAGGAGATGATTGACCAGAGTCAACGGATCGTTTTTTTCGGTGGTGCAGGAGTTTCCACGGAGTCAAATATTCCAGATTTTCGAAGCTCAGACGGTGTCTATAGCGTTCAGGTAGGGCGGCATTTGACAGCTGAGCAATTGGTCTCCCATACCATGTTTGAGCGCTATCCAGAGGACTTTTTCGACTTTTACAAGAAATACCTACTCTACCCAGATGCCAAGCCCAATGCTGCCCATCAGTATCTGGCTCGGCTTGAAGAGACCGGTAAGCTCAAGGCAGTGGTGACACAAAATATCGATAGTCTCCATGAAATGGCTGGTTCTAAAAAAGTTTTGAAGCTTCATGGCAGTGCCGACCGCAATTACTGTACGGGTTGCCAGCGATTTTATGATTTGGAGGCCTTTCTAGCTTTGGAAGGCCCGGTTCCACACTGTCTGGACTGCGGCAAGGTTGTCAAACCTGATGTGACCCTCTACGAGGAGCCTCTCGATATGGAGGTCTTTAGCCAAGCAGCCCAAGCCATCCAAGAGGCTGATCTCCTGATTATCGGCGGAACCTCTCTCGTGGTCTACCCAGCAGCTAGCTTGATCCAGTATTTCCAAGGGAAGAAGCTGGTTGTCATCAATAAGACCAGTATCCCACAAGACAAGCAAGCAGACCTAGTTATCGAAGGAAAAATTGGAGAAGTATTTTCTCAATTAAGACCATAAAAAATATCTGAGTGAACATGGATCACTCAGATATTTTTTTACTTATCAAACTTCACTTCCTCAAGCAAGTATTCGATGAATTTTTCTCCCATTTTTGAGAGGGCTGTTTTTTCATGTTTGATGTAGACCAGCTCGATCGGGTCTTCGATATCAAGGGGAATGGAGACGATGTTATTTCCGTTGAGATTGCTGTTGAGGATCCCGGTCGCAATGGTGTAGCCATCTAGACCAATCAAGAGATTAAAGAGGGTCGCCCGGTCACTAACGACGATGGATTTCTTATGATGCTCTTGAGAGAGGATCTCTTCTGAGAAGTAGAAGGAATTGTGGGTTCCTTGGTCATAGCTAAGGTATGGGAAATCTTCCAGATCTGACAAGTGAACGATCTCTTTCTTGGCAAGAGGATTGGTCTTGCTGACAAAGATATGAGGTTGCGCTGTAAAGAGGTGGGTGGCAATCAGGTGATTATCATCCAGCATCTTAGAGAGGACATCGCGGTTGTAGCTATTCAAAAAGAGTACGCCAACCTCGCTGCGGAAGTTCTTGACGTCATCGATGATCTCCCAAGTCCGCGTCTCCCGTAGGAAGAGCTCGTATTTTTCCATGTCGCTTTTCTTCAATAGTGAAACGAAGGCCTCAACCACGAAGGCGTAGTGCTGTGAAGAGACGCTGAAAAGCTCACGAGAGCCCACAGGATTTTTATAGCGCTCGGACAAGAGGTCAATCTGCTCCACCACCTGGCGGGCATAAGAGAGGAACTCCATCCCATCGCGGGTCAAAGTGATCCCTTTGGGATTTCGGATAAAGATTTCAATTCCCATCTCATTTTCCAAGTCCTTGACAGCATTGGAAAGGCTAGGTTGAGTGATGAAGAGTTGTTTTGCGGCCTCATTCATAGAGCCGGTTTCGACGATTTTGATAATGTATTGTAATTGTTGTATTCTCATGCTTTTATTTTAACATAAAAAAGCGCGTTTTTCCCGTAAAATGTGGTCTTTCAAGGACTGTATGAGAATAAGACAGGCTGAGGTAGGTAATAGGAAGTAGGCTAGATCAAATAGTTAAAAAATAGAAGATTGGAAACAAAATCTACATCTGGGGACTGATTTTGATGGAAAAATACAGTTTTGCCTTGCTGAAGGTAAGATCTGATTGATAGAATGGTAAAAAATTGATTGAGGAGATCTTATGAAAAAACTCGTTTCCTGGTATAAGAAAAAGGATAAGGAATTGGAAACCCATTTCACAGCTGGTCTGTTGCAGATCAATTTTGTGACCAATGCTCTGATTCTATTGGTCTTTTACATCTATTTGGTTATTAGTCAGTCGCTCTACGCAATTAAGGATCCATTCATTCAATTTAGTTTTCTTGCTATAGTATCCTTTACGATGGAGGTCTTGCCCTATGGTGTGACCTTAGCCCTTTTTGTTCCCAATATTTTTGTCATTATCTATGGGATCGGTCGGTGGTCTAGCCTCCAGTTCAAAGAAGCTGAAGAAGAAGCTCTCAAAGATCCGGATTTGTTTGAAGATAGGGTGCCAAAGGAAGGAAAAGGGACAAGAGAAGATGACGCATCTCTTATGAAGGAAAAGCAAGAATCACCTAATCCTAAGCCTGTCAAAAAGAAAAAGCAACAGCCTACAATTGTTCTTTGGTTTGGTCTCTTTGGTTGCTTTCTCGAAGCGATTTTCATTTACATCGTCAAGGAGATGACCTTTTACGAATGGAATGAGCCCTTGATCAATTCTCAGAAACATGCCTTGATCTGGTCTGGCGCCTATCCGACCTTCTTTACACTGGCAGCTCTTACTTTACTAGCCTTGATTATCTATTCCTACCGGGATGCGAATTCACTTTCGCCGTTAGCAAATGTCTTCTGTATTAGTGGCATTCTAGGAGGAGTGGTTCTCCTCTTAGTTTTTGATAATCAACTGCAGGTAGCAAGTTTTCACACCTTTTTCTTACTGATCTATTCCATCCATCTCTTATGGGTTCGCATTAAGGAGTGGCAGGAAGATCGAACAGAGATAAGCTATGAGAATCGTCTACTTCAATGGCTCCATCAGCTCTTAAACAAGTCGCGCAACTGGCCATGGCTAGCGGTCCTTATCGCTATTCCAACCCTTGCCCTTGTTGTCCTTGTTCTCATGCTCTTTGGGCAGCAGCCGGATTCCATGATCAAGGCATGGACCAATACAGCTGATTGGGCCTTCTCACAGAAGATCCCTCCTCAGAATCTTATCATTGATGAGCACTATCTCTGTACGGTTGCGGCTGGTGGGCATGAAAAAGTTGTCAAGCCCCAGCGGATGGGCATCCGCCACGGTCATCCAGTCGTTGTCAATCGCCAGCTTTGTATTGCCAATGCCTTTGAACAGGTACTAGAAGAAAAGACGCCGCGATTCCATCGCTTCTTGCGTCGCAATTACGACCGCTATGGCTATCCCTTTGCTAAACACATCAAGAAGAAATGGGCTATGGACCTGATTTACTACCTAATGAAACCCTTGGAATGGCTCTTTTTACTTGTTCTTTATCTAGTTGATCGTAAGCCTGAAAATCGAATTGCCATGCAATACATCAAACCGATCCCAGAAGATTTTGACCCCAAGAAAGCTTCGTAAGCTACCGATTTCTACTTGACAAGCGAGAAGGAGCGCGATATAATGAGACAAATTTAACCTTTAAGAGGTCCAGAGAGGCCTGCAAGGAAAGACGGAATAAAGATCAGCGGACGGAGTCTAGCTGACCATTTGTGGGACCTTGCTTTTGCGAGGTCTTTTTTGCTGAAAGAAAGAAGAGGAAACCAATGGTCAGTGACAGTTGTAAAAAACGCTTTGGCAAAATCATGATGGAGGAGATGGAGCTGGTCGCTCAAGAAGAGATCGCTCCCCGCATCTATTCTATGATCTTGAAGGGGGAAATGGTGGCGCAGATGCTACCAGGTCAATTCCTTCATATCCGAGTCCCTGATGGGGCCAAGCTCCTTCGCCGTCCGATTTCAATTTCTGAGATTGATCCTGAGACACAGACGTGTCGCTTGATCTACCGCATCGAAGGTGGGGGGACAGCTATCTTTTCCCAATTGCCAATCGGTAGCAAACTAAGCGTGATGGGGCCTCAGGGAAATGGCTTTGATCTCACCAATCTCGGCCAAGGTCAGAAAGCCTTGATCATCGGTGGCGGGATCGGTGTTCCTCCTTTGGTCCAAGTGGCCAAACAACTCCATGAGCAAGGGGTAGAAGTTGAAGTGGTTGTCGGATTTGCGACCAAAGAAGCCGTCATTTTGGAAGAAGAGCTTTCTCAGGTGGCTCATGTCACTGTAACGACAGACGATGGATCTTATGGTACCAAGGGCTATGTCTCGTCGGTTATTGATCAGATGGACCAGGAGTTTGACGCTATCTATTCTTGTGGAGCACCTGGCATGCTCAAATATGTCAATACCAAGTTTCATGACCATCCCCGCGCCTACATTTCCATGGAATCCCGTATGGCTTGTGGGATGGGGGCTTGCTACGCCTGTGTGGTGCATCTGGAAAATGAAAGCCAAGCAGCCAATAAGCGCGTGTGTGAAGATGGACCGGTATTTGAAACCGGTACGATTGTGATGTAGGAGGACCTTATGACAGCAAATCGACTAGCGGTATCCTTACCCGGTTTAGACTTGAAAAACCCCATCATTCCGGCATCTGGCTGTTTTGGTTTTGGTCAGGAATATGCTAAATACTATGACTTAGACCTGCTTGGATCCATCATGATCAAGGCGACAACTGCTGAGGCTCGTTTTGGTAATCCAACGCCACGTGTCGCTGAGACGCCTGCAGGCATGCTCAATGCTATTGGGCTCCAAAATCCAGGCGTAGACGTGGTCCTAGCAGAGAAACTTCCTTGGTTGGCCCAACATTATCCAGACCTACCGATTATTGCCAATGTAGCTGGCTTCTCCAACGAAGAGTATGCGACGGTATCAGGCAAGATCTCTCAAGCGCCAAATGTCAAAGCGATTGAACTCAATATTTCTTGTCCAAATGTAGACCATGGGAACAATGGTCTCTTAATCGGGCAGGTTCCTGAGTTGGCCTATGCGGCTGTGAAAGCAGCGGTAGAAGCGTCCTCAGTCCCTGTTTATGTCAAGTTAACGCCTAGTGTGGCAGACATTTCGCAGGTCGCAAAAGCAGCAGAGGATGCAGGGGCGACCGGCTTAACCATGATCAATACCTTAGTTGGGATGCGCTTTGACCTCAAGACTGGTAAGCCCATCATTGCCAATGGAACCGGAGGCATGTCGGGTCCAGCCGTTTTCCCAGTTGCATTAAAACTCATCCGCCAGGTTGCCCAATCCACTAAACTTCCGATTATCGGAATGGGAGGTGTGGATTCAGCCGAAGCAGCCATTGAAATGATGATTGCAGGGGCTTCTGCGATTGGAGTTGGAACCGCTAATTTCACTGATCCTTATGCTTGTCCAAGCATCATCGAAGATCTGCCACAGGTCATGGATCGCTATGGTATTGACACCCTTGAGAACTTCCGAAAACATGTACGGGAAAATCTACTGTAAATCCTTGACTTTTCCTAAATATCGTACTACAATAAATAAAAACCTTTAAAGCAGTCCAGAGAGGCTCCTAAGGTCTAGACGGTGAATCATGGTAGTTGTTCCTACCTAATTTTCGTGTAACCTTGCCTCGGGCAAGGTTTTTTTGTAGACAAAATGATCAATCAAAAAAGGAGTAATCCATGCGTGAAGAACGTCCTATTATCGCCCTTGACTTCCCAGCTTTCGAGGATGTCAAAAATTTTTTAGAGCATTTTCCAGAAGACGAAAAATTATTTGTAAAAATCGGAATGGAATTTTTCTATGCAGTTGGTCCTGAAATTGTACATTACCTCAAAGGGCTTGGACACAGTATTTTCCTTGATTTAAAATTGCATGATATCCCAAATACAGTCAAATCAGCTATGTCCGTACTGGGGACTTTCGGAGTAGATATGGTGACGGTCCACGCAGCCGGTGGTGTGGAGATGATGCGCGAAGCTAAGGCAGCTCTTGGTGAAGGAGCTAAATTGGTAGCCGTGACCCAGTTGACTTCTACCAGTGAAGAAGACATGCGTGATTGCCAAAACATCCAAACAACAGTCCAAGAGTCTGTAGTTAATTATGCTCGCAAGGCCCAAGAAGCAGGCTTGGATGGTGTTGTCTGCTCAGCCCATGAAGTAGCCTTGATCAAAGATGCCACTTCGTCAGACTTTGTCTGTGTCACACCAGGGATTCGTCCTGCTGGAGCTGAAATCGGCGACCAAAAACGGGTCATGACCCCACAAGAGGCTCATAAAATTGGATCTGACTATATTGTCGTTGGACGCCCAATTATCCAAGCAGAAAACCCATGGGACGCTTACCATGAAATTAAGAGACAATGGAATAGTTAAGAACGTCTAAGAAGCTGTGCTTCAAGACGTTCTACGGGAAGCCCGATAGGGCCTTCCCTAAACTATTCACTAGATTATGAGAATAAAAAGTATCGTTTTATTCTCATAATCGTCGGAACACTAATTGCTACTAAAAGTGAAAATTTTGTAGCTCTACGGGAAGTCCTACTGGACCTTCCCTAACGCGTTCACTAACCTGTAAAGTTGTTGTTTAAATCAATGATTGATTTAATTCGTATATGATTAAAATCGTAAAAAGGAGTCGTCATGTCATTAGCTAAAGATATTGCTAGCCATCTTTTGAAAATCGAAGCGGTTTATTTGAAACCAGAAGAACCGTTCACTTGGGCATCTGGGATCAAGTCCCCAATTTATACCGATAACCGTGTAACCCTCGCTTATCCAGAAACTCGTACCTTGATCGAAAATGGATTTGTAGATAAAATCAAGGAAGCTTTCCCTGAAGTGGAAGTGATTGCAGGTACAGCAACTGCTGGGATTCCTCACGGAGCCATTATTGCGGACAAGATGAATTTGCCATTTGCCTACATCCGTAGCAAACCAAAAGACCACGGTGCTGGAAATCAAATTGAAGGCCGTGTACCACAAGGTCAAAAGATGGTCGTAGTGGAAGATTTGATTTCTACTGGTGGATCTGTCTTGGATGCTGTCGCAGCTGCCAAGCGTGAAGGGGCGGACGTTCTTGGTGTGGTTGCCATCTTCACCTACCAATTGGAGAAAGCCGATAAGAAATTTGCGGAAGCTGGCGTTCAACTTGAAACCTTGTCTAACTACACAGAATTGATTCATTTAGCAGAAGAACAAGGTTACATCACTTCTGAAGGTTTAGAGTTGTTACACCGTTTCAAGGAAAACCAAGAAACTTGGCAAGATAAATAATAGGACGGAAGCGTTTCTAACGCTTCTTTTTTATACTCTATTCACTAGTTGGTGATTAACTTGAATCTCAAAGTAAAATCCGGTATGATAGTAGTAATTGTTTTTATGGATGAAGGAAAAACTATTTTTAAGGGAGAATAAGATGACAAAAGAACATTATTTGCAAATGAAGAAGGAATTTAAAATTAGATTTACAATTATTATCGTCCTAGGTATAATTGCTAGTGTATTTTATATTCAGATATTGCTTAGCCACTCTCGTGAAGTGCCCTTTTTTATAACCTGTCTTGGAACTCTCACCTTCATCAATCGGTCATTGATTGCACCTTTCTTTTATGAGAAAAAAGCAGCTGAGAAGGAACATCCAGAATGGAAGAATTTATCAACAAAAGGAGTAGAAATTCCTCAGGAAGAAATTCAAAAACGAAATGGGATATCGATCCTATCTTTCATCATTGTAATTGTTGGATTCTTCATGTTATACCGACCAGCTCCAAAAACGGATGTAGGAACTGAGGTAATAAAAACTAATAGCGAGATCCAGTCTGTACCAGAAAGTTTGACAGAAAAAGAATCTAGCACAGTCTCTAATTTAACCCCGAAAGATGTTCAAACTTTACAAGAATTGAAAGAAGAGATTGAATCCAATGCTCCATCAGATTCAAATTCACTAGATATAAACAAAGCAAAAGATTTTGCAGAAAAAGCGCAGCAACAGAATTGGTTGAAAAGGGGAGAATAAAAATTTTTCAAGGGATTTGAAACCAACTAGTTTATGTGAAAGGGTAAAAAAATCAATGACAGTAACAATATTCTGGCTTAGCTTGGGCATTCTGAGCCTTGTTTTCTTGATCATGCTGCTCATCTTTTACACCTTGTATCGTCGTGAAATAAAAGTGAAAACAGAATCAACCGCAAAAGTTCTGGGAGAAGTAGTTGCTTTTGATTCCAAAAATCAACTGCTTATTTCCCTGCCTGTGGTGGAGTATCAAGTTGGGGGCGAAAGATACCAAAAGACCTTTACCTACGCTTATTTCAGAGAGACTTCTTCTAAGTCAAGACAAACCAATGTTTTCGATAGAACCTATGTTCTTGGAGCCGGCAAAAATCTGGATTTGCGGATGATATTCCCAATCGGGTCTCCTATGACAGTCTTTTATAATCCAGTCGACCCACAGATCGGTTTTGTCGAACGATATGCTGGCTTAGTCGGTTTCTATAAAATCGGAATGATTCTAACGGTTGGAATTTATCTTGTATTATTATGTATTTTAATTCTAGTATTTTAGGTCTGTTAGTTAAGGTTAAGAGTTAAAAATTGCTTCGATAAAATGAGTATGTTTATAAATTACATTTTAGAACAACTTTTCTTTTCACTTTACAGTTGATAGTCAGTCCAAAACAGCAGAAATGCTGTTTTTTTGATATAATGGAGCTATGTTATCGAAAAGTAAACGTATTCTATTTGGGATGCTTCATGTTGTCATGTTGCTAGTGATGGTCCACTGGTTCTTGATCAGTGTGACCTATCTGAGAGAGATTTCATGGCTAGCCATTTTAGGTGCTGGGTTGCTATTTCTGCTAGCCTGGCTGAAACGCGATGGGCTAAAGAGTGCCTTTGCTTGGTTGACTCGGCATAAAAAAGGCTTCTTGCTTGGAGCGGTTGTCTTTCAGTTGATCGTCATGGTCTGTGCGGAGCTCTTTATCCGTCGGGATGCTGCGGTTGTTTTCAAAGGGGCTTTTGATCTTCTTAAGCAATCCTCTATCACCAACTACCTTAGTCGCAATCCCAATAACATTCCGCTCTTTCTTTACGAGAAGTTTTTCTATGTCTTATTTGGCTCTAGCGGTCTGTGGGTCATGCAGGCTCTCAATATCCTCTATGTCAATCTGGGAGCAGTACTCTTATATAAGCTATCTCAGAAGCATTTCAATCAAAAAACGGCTGATCTAGTCTATCTCTTCTATGTGAGCTTGATCTGTTACTCGCCGTATTTCTATTCCATGTATACGGACATTCCGCCACTTCCTTTGATCGCTCTTCAGTTATGGTGGGCCTTGGATCTCTTGAAGAAAGATCAAGCAGTCTCCTGGAAGAAGATTGTTGGCTTGGGAATCTTATCTGGCGTGACCATGTTGATCCGTCCAACGACGATTATTGTCATGATTGCCTTTTGGGCTGTGCTCTTCTTCAGAGGAAATTGGAAGGCCTTTGGCAAGATTGCTACGGTGACGGTCATGACGACGGGCTTTGTCTTTGCAGGATTGAATACAGCGGTCAATCATCAAAGAGTTGTGCCGATCTTGAAACAAGAAGGGCTGGCTAAAGGACCTCTCTCGTTTATCAATCTGGGCTTGACGGATATGGGGCACAACCAAGAAGATATGAAAGAAGGCTTGCTAGCCTATATTGATGAGGATAAGCGCTCGGATTACAACAATGGTCTCTTTAAAAAAGAAAATGTGATCAAAGAAATCAAGCGCCGTCTCAAGGAGTATGGACCGTTCGGTTTGATCGGGCATATCTACTACAAGCAATCCTTGACGGTAGCAGAAGGGACTCTAGGGTGGCTTTACCGAGATGTAGAGTATGAGAAGACGCCTTTTATCAATCCTCTCTATGCACCCCTGACTAAAAATAATGGTCTGGCAAAATGGGTGCGGACCTATTTTCTCAGCATTGATCGCCCGCAGTACAGGTATTATGAATTTGTCAAGCAGCTGATCTGGATCGTCCTATCAGCTGGTTTGGTTGGAGCTTATCTCAAACGTCGAGATACAGATGACTTTAACTTCCTTTCCTTAGCGGTTTTTGGTGGCTTGCTCTTCTTAACCATTTTTGAAGGAGGGAAGACTCGCTACCTCATCCAATTCTTACCGCAAATTTTACTAGTCGCTTCGATCGGTCTAGCAGGATTTACCAAGAAAGAAAATACCTAAAAGCTCTGGCTTGTTTGACAGGCAGAAATTGAGGTTGGATAAAAATGTCCAGCCTCTTTTTTATCCAGTGGATCTGCGCCAAATGTGGTATAATGGAAGGTAAGAATTTATTGGATAGCGGAGAGTTTCCATGCAGCATTCACCCTGGCATGAAGCCATCAAATCCCATCTTCCAGAAGGGTATTTTCACCAGATCAATGACTTTATGAATGAAGTCTATAGCAAAGGAGTGGTTTATCCACCGCGTGACAAGGTCTTTAAGGCCTTGCAGACGACAGAGATGGATCAGGTCAAGGTCTTGATCTTAGGCCAAGATCCCTACCATGGACCGGATCAAGCGCAGGGCTTAAGTTTTTCTGTTCCGGATCATGTACCAGCACCGCCTTCTTTGCAAAATATTCTCAAAGAATTGCGCTCAGATATCGGAGAGAAGCGTTCTCATGATCTGACTTCTTGGGCAGAGCAAGGAGTGCTCTTACTCAATGCCTGTTTGACGGTGCCTGCTGGTCAGGCCAATGGTCATGCAGGACAAATTTGGGAGCCTTTCACAGATGCTGTGATCAAGGTGGTTAATGAGTTGGAGGAGCCTGTTGTCTTTATCCTCTGGGGATCTTATGCCCGTAAGAAAAAGCCTCTGATTACCCACGATCGACATTTGGTCCTTGAATCAGCTCACCCAAGTCCTTTATCGGCCTACCGAGGATTCTTTGGTTCCCAACCCTTTTCAAAAACCAATCAATTTTTGAAAGAGGCGGGACGCGAGCCGATTGATTGGTTAAGATAGGAGAAAGAAATGCCACAATTAGCAACGATTTGTTACATTGACAATGGGAAAGAATTTCTCATGTTGCATCGCAATAAAAAGCCCAATGATGTCCATGAAGGTAAATGGATCGGAGTTGGTGGAAAATTAGAACGCGGGGAAACCCCACAGGAGTGTGCGGCGCGTGAGATTTTTGAGGAGACCGGCCTTAGAGCCAAGCCAGTCTTGAAAGGGATTATTACATTTCCGGAATTTACTCCAGATTTGGACTGGTATACCTATGTCTTCAAGGTAACAGATTTTGAGGGAGAACTGATCGAGTGTAACGAAGGAACCTTGGAGTGGGTGCCTTATGATCAAGTCCTCTCAAAACCAACCTGGGAAGGGGACCACACCTTTGTCGAGTGGTTGTTAGAGGATAAACCCTTCTTTTCAGCAATGTTTCGCTATGATGGGGATCGCTTGCTAGAGACCCATGTCGATTTTTATGAATAAAGGAGAATGCAATGGTTGTCATTAAAAATGGTCGCGTAATGGATCCCAAGACTGGTTTGGATCAAGTCTGTGACCTTCGCATCGAAGGAAAGAAAATTGTAGAGATCGCTGAAAACCTCCCAACGGATGGACAAGAAGTCCTTGATGCTACTGGTTTGGTGGTTGCTCCTGGTTTGATCGATGTACACGTGCATTTCCGTGAACCCGGTCAAACTCATAAAGAAGACATCCATACGGGTGCCTTAGCCGCAGCTGCTGGTGGTTTTACTCGAGTGGTCATGATGGCCAATACCAATCCGACCATTTCAGATATTGCTACCTTAGAAGAAGTCTTAGCTTCTGCAGCCAAGGAAAATCTTCACATTCATACGGTTGCGACGGTGACTAAGAACTTTGACGGTCAACACCTGACAGATTTTGAAGGATTGCTTAAGGCCGGTGCAGTAGGATTTTCAGATGATGGGATTCCCCTTCAAAGCACTAAGGTTGTCCGTGAAGCTTTGGAAGAAGCTAAGCGTCTAGGAACCTTTATTAGTCTGCACGAAGAAGACCCTGAGTTGAATGGCATTCTTGGTTTGAATGAGAACATTGCTAAGGAACACTTCCATGTCTGTGGTGCGACAGGTGTAGCCGAATATTCAATGGCTGCGCGTGATGCCATGATTGCCCATGCGACAGGTGCTCACCTCCATATCCAACACCTTTCCAAGGAAGAAAGCGTCAAAGTGGTGGAATTTGCCCAAGGATTAGGAGCTCATGTAACGGCAGAAGTGGCACCTCAACACTTTTCGAAAACAGAAAGTCTGCTCTTGACTAAAGGAAGCAATGCTAAGATGAATCCACCTCTTCGCTTGGAATCTGACCGTCTAGCAGTGATTGAAGGCTTGAAATCAGGCGTTATCTCTGTGATTGCGACTGACCACGCGCCTCACCATGCGGATGAGAAGAATGTTCCTGATATTACCAAAGCACCATCTGGAATGACTGGGCTTGAAACTTCGCTTTCTCTTGGTTTGACCTACTTGGTGCATGCAGGCCATTTAAGCCTGATGCAATTGCTTGAAAAGATGTCCTATAATCCAGCCCGTCTCTATGATTTTGATGCCGGCTATATCGCAGTGGGTGGACCGGCAGATTTGACCATCTTTGATCCAGAAGCAGATCGTCTGGTATCGGATCATTTCGCTTCAAAAGCAGGCAATTCACCATTTGTGGGTGAAACATTAAAAGGGAAAGTTGCTTATACAATCTGTGATGGACAAGTGATTTTTCAAGGATAAGCGATCGTATTTATATGAATCTTAAAAAAATGATGCAAGGCTTGGTTTTCTTTTTAACCAGCCTTCTTGTCTTTGTCTTTCTATTTCGTGCTTTGCTACCAACTGCATCTCTTCGCATGACCAAGCCCAAAACAGCTGCGAAAGAAATCACCTATACTTATGTAGCTCTAGGAGATTCACTAACCGAAGGAGTAGGAGATAGCACCAAGCAAGGGGGCTTTGTGCCCATCCTTGCCCAAAGCCTGTCCAATGAAAATGACGGCCAGTACCAACCTGTCAACTATGGAGTAGCTGGAAATACAAGCGCTCAGATCTTAGATCGGCTTAAGAAGCAAACAGATCTTCAGAAGGATCTCAAAAAGGCGCGTGTCATGACCTTAACAGTTGGCGGAAATGATCTGCGCAAAGTCGTTGTCGATCATCTGAGTGATTTTTCTCTATCAGATATCCAAAAGCCACTCAAGAGTTATACAGCGAACCTCAAAGAAATTATTACAAAGGCCAGAAAGGACAATCCCCATCTTCCCATTTATGTAGTGGGGATCTACAATCCTCTTTACCTGAATTTTCCTGAATTAACCAGTATCCAGACGGCAGTAGATCGTTGGAATGAGACGACGGAAGAAACCATCGCGCAATTTGATCAGGTCTATTTCGTTCCGATCAATGATCTGCTCTATAAAGGAATTGATGGCCAAATGGGCGTATCAGAAATCAGTGACGGGAAGACAACCGTTATCAATGATGCCCTGTATGAAGAGGATAGTTTTCACCCTAACAATACGGGCTATGAAAAGATGAAACAAGCAATATTGGAGAAAATCAATGCCACGAAGAAAACTTGGAGTCAAAAATAATCCCATCAAAGAGAAGGTCCCCTTCCTTCAAAAAATCAATATTTGGAAATGGTTGTTTTTAGGCTTGGTCAGCCTTCTCTTAGCCTTTGCTTTAGTCGTGCAAGGACGCTTAGCGACGCCAAGAGAAGATGTTAGTCAGCTTCATCAAGCAGTTGGAACCAAAGATGTCAAAGTTGGAACCATGACAACGACTCGGGATCAACTCAATGATACTATCAAATCGCTACTGAAAAAATATAAGCTGTCCGACTACAAGGTCTATGCGGACAATCAGCAAATCCTATTAGAAGGGCAGTTGAGTCTCTTAGGAAAGGAGTATCCCTTATATATTTACTTTCAACCATCCAAATTGGAAAACGGGAATATTCTCTTGACGGTGAAGGATTTTTCAGTCGGAACCTTTCAAATTCCACAAAAGATGGTTTTGCGACTTTTAAGCAAAAATAAAAATATCCCAGATTTTATCCAGATTTCTCCAAAGGAGTCTACCATTACCATTGTACTACCAAAAATTGACAATGATTTTGGAATTTACGTCAAGGCCAATACCATTGATCTCTATAATGACAAGATCGTTTTTGATTTGTATCAGAAGAAGTAGGGCGAAAGAGGCTATTCAAATTGAATTCACAATCATCTTAAAAAATTTCCTTAGGTTCAATAATTCCGAGTGCTAGAAACAATAGTGTTTCTAGCACTTTTCTCATGACGGGAAGTTTCTAAGATGACTATATCCTCAATCTAACTAGAACTGAAAGCTTTATTTTGTTTCTGTTCAAAAAATTCAGAATATTACAGAAAATTCTTGACATTGCTTTTTCCCTATGCTAAAATACTAAACAAGACATTGAACAAAGGAGAAAGTCAAACATGAAAACAGCTAAGTTTATTCAATTTGCTTTGTTGTTGAGGTATAAGGGCTAGTGCAGAAGCATTAGTCCTGTTTGGCTTACCAAGCGGGCAAAAACATCTCGCTTGGTTAACCGAGTGAGATGTTTTTCTTTATATCCACTACATAAAAATGAGGAGACCCTATGCGTAAAGTTGAATTTTTAGATACCAGCCTTCGGGACGGTGAACAGACTCCAGGAGTTAATTTCTCTATCAAAGAAAAAATTGCCATTGCTAAACAATTGGAAAAATGGGGTATTTCTGCTATTGAAGCAGGTTTTCCTGCAGCTAGTCCTGATTCCTTCACGGCTGTTCAAGAGATTGCCAAGGTCTTGACCAAGACAGCCGTGACAGGTTTGGCTCGCTCCGTTAAATCCGATATCGATGCTTGCTATGAAGCCTTGAAAGACGCCAAATATCCACAAGTTCACGTCTTTATCGCAACCAGTCCGATTCACCGGGAGTTTAAACTCAACAAGACCAAGGAAGAAATTCTTGAAGCCATTAAAGAGCACGTTTCATATGCGCGTTCAAAGTTTGAGGTTGTGGAGTTCTCGCCAGAAGATGCGACACGGACCGAATTGGATTTCCTCTTGCAAGTCGTACAGACTGCGGTCGACGCAGGGGCTAGCTACATCAATATTCCTGATACAGTCGGTTTCACGACACCAGCAGAGTATGGCGCGATTTTCAAATACTTGATTGACCATGTCAAGACGGACCGCGAGATTATCTATTCCCCTCATTGCCATGATGATCTAGGAATGGCGGTGGCAAATAGCCTCGCTGCTGTCAAAAATGGAGCCCGCCGCGTGGAAGGGACCATCAATGGGATCGGTGAACGGGCTGGAAATGCAGCGCTTGAAGAAGTAGCGGTCGCTCTTAATATTCGCGAAGACTATTACCAGGTGGAAAGTCCGATTTTGCTCAATGAAACCATCAATACTTCTGAGTTGGTTTCTCGTTACTCTGGAATTCCAATTCCTAAAAACAAGGCGGTTGTTGGTGGAAATGCCTTCTCACATGAGTCTGGGATTCACCAAGATGGAGTCCTTAAAAACCCTCTTACCTATGAAATCATCACCCCAGAGTTGGTGGGTGTCAAGAGCAATAGCCTCCCTCTTGGAAAATTATCTGGTCGCCATGCCTTTGTCGAAAAACTGCATGAGTTGGGACTGGAATTCACAGAAGAAGACATCAAGCCATTGTTTGCTAAATTCAAATCTTTGGCAGACAAGAAACACGAGATCACAGATGCCGATATCCGCGCCCTTGTTGCCGG
This sequence comes from Streptococcus parasanguinis CC87K, assembly GCF_000507765.1. GTDB lineage: Bacteria > Bacillota > Bacilli > Lactobacillales > Streptococcaceae > Streptococcus > Streptococcus parasanguinis_J. Next base: position 441,352 of record NZ_KI669401.1, read on the forward strand.
TACTGCAGTGGAAAATCCAGAAGGATTCCAATTTAATGACCTCCGCTTGAGCACCAATGCAGACGAAACGATTACAGCAGCGGTTAGCCTCAGCAATGAAGAAGGGGAAGTGCTTGAATTCCTTGCCAATGGTCAAGGGTCGGTTGAAGCCATCTTTAATGCGATTGATAAATTCTTCAACCAAACTGTTCGCTTGACTTCTTACAATATCGATGCAGTGACTGATGGGATCGACGCCCAAGCCCGTGTCTTGGTATCGGTGGAAAATGTCGATACAGATACGATCTTCAATGCCTCTGGTTTGGACTTCGACGTATTGAAAGCCTCTGCCATTGCTTATATCAATGCCAACACGCTGGTTCAAAAAGAGAATGCGGGTGAGATGGGACGAACTGTCTCCTACCGTGATCTTCCACAAGCCTAAGAGGAAATGAACATGACAAAGAAAATTGTAACACTTGCAGGAGATGGGATTGGCCCTGAGATCATGGCTGCTGGACTAGAGGTCCTCGCAGCCGTCGCTCCCAAAATCGGCTTTGATTATAGTCTAGAAGACAAACCTTTTGGGGGTGCTGGGATTGATGTCGCTGGCCACCCACTTCCTCAAGATACTCTAAAAGCAGCTAAAGGAGCGGATGCTATTCTTCTCGCAGCTATCGGGAGTCCGGAATATGACAATGCTCCTGTTCGTCCAGAACAAGGCCTGCTCGCTATTCGCAAGGAGTTAAATCTCTTTGCCAATATTCGTCCTGTACGGATTTTTGACGCCTTGAAACACTTGTCTCCTTTGAAACCCGAGCGTATCGAGGGTGTCGACTTCGTGGTCGTGCGTGAATTGACAGGTGGGATTTACTTTGGAGAGCATATCTTGAAAGAAGATACAGCACGCGATATCAATGATTACAGTGCAGAAGAAATCCGTCGGATTATGCGCCAGGCCTTTAAGATTGCGCAAGGACGTGGTAAGAAAGTGACCAGTATCGATAAGCAAAATGTCCTTGCAACTTCTAAATTGTGGCGCCAAGTGGCAGAAGAAGTTGACAAAGAATTTCCAGATGTGACTTTAGAGCACCAGCTTGTCGATAGTGCGGCCATGATCATGATTACCAATCCAGCCCGCTTTGATGTTGTAGTGACAGAGAATCTATTCGGAGATATCTTATCTGATGAATCGAGCGTCCTTCCAGGAACACTAGGCGTGATGCCATCTGCTAGTCATTCTGACCAAGGACCAAGTATGTACGAACCAATTCATGGTTCAGCACCTGATATTGCTGGTCAAGGCATTGCCAATCCGATTTCCATGATCCTGTCCGTTGCTATGATGCTCCGAGACAGTTTTGGAGAAACAGCAGGTGCAGAAATGATCGAAGAAGCTGTCAATCAAACCTTGAATCAAGGAATCTTGACACGGGATCTAGGTGGTCAGGCTTCTACTGCAGAGATGACTGCAGCCATTATTGAGAATCTCTAAGATGACATGGAGAGATCGCTGTTTAGTTGTTATTGCTATTTGGAATAGTATCGTATTTCTGACCTATGGTTTAGATAAACGAAAAGCTATCCAAAAGAGGTGGCGGATTCCTGAAAAGGTCCTGTTACTTGAGAGCTGGCTGCTTGGTGGATTCGGAGCTCTACTAGGTGGATATCTCTTTCACCACAAGGTGCGGAAATGGTATTTTCAAGCTACCTGGTGGGGCAGTAGCCTTCTTTTAGCAGGTGCCCTCTTTCTAATCCTTCAATGGATTTCCTAACAAGAAGATAAATGGAGAAAGACGATGAGTGGAAAATCTATCTTTGATAAACTTTGGGACCGCCACGTGATTACAGGAGTGGAAGGGCAACCCCAACTCATGTATGTGGACCAACACTACATCCACGAAGTGACGAGTCCCCAAGCCTTTCAAGGATTACGGGACGCAGGACGCAAGGTCCGACGACCTGATTTAACCTTTGGAACCTTTGATCACAATGTTCCAACGGTCAATATTTTTGATATTCGAGATGTGATTTCAAAAGCCCAGATTGATAAATTAGCTGAGAATGTGGTGGACTTTGGGATTGATCATGCTGCCCATGGTTCTGCCAAGCAAGGAATCGTTCATATGGTGGGCCCTGAAACCGGTCGGACCCAGCCTGGAAAATTTATTGTCTGTGGAGACAGCCACACCGCCACCCACGGAGCCTTTGGTGCCATAGCCTTTGGGATTGGAACCAGTGAAGTGGAGCATGTCTTTGCCACCCAAACCATCTGGCAAGTCAAACCAAAGAAAATGTTGGTTGAATTCACTGGAACCCCACAAAAAGGGATCTATTCAAAGGATTACATCCTAGCTTTGATAGCGCGCTACGGTGTTGCTTGTGGAGTTGGCTATGTCGTAGAGTATCGGGGAGAAGCAATTGATCGCTTGACCATGGAAGAACGCATGACCATCTGCAACATGTCGATCGAGTTCGGATCCAAAATGGGGATCATGAATCCTGATGAGACGACCTTTGACTACCTCCGAGGACGTGAATGTGTGCCAGATGATTTTGAGGCCGCAGTAGCTGATTGGAAGACTCTGGTTAGTGATGACGATGCCGTTTATGATAAGGTCATCCGTATGGATGTATCTGATCTTGCTCCGATGGTGACTTGGGGAACCAACCCTTCAATGGGAGTGGACTTTGAGACTCCGTTTCCAGAGATACGAGACATGAATGATGAACGGGCTTATCATTATATGGATCTCGAACCTGGCCAAAAACCAGCAGACATTGAATTAGGCTATATCTTTATCGGTTCTTGTACCAATGCGCGTCTCAGCGATTTGGAGTTGGCAGCCAAGTTTGTGAAAGGCAAAAAAATTGCGCCCAACTTAACTGCTATTGTGGTACCTGGCTCTCGTCCGGTTAAGCAAGCCGCCGAAAAATTAGGCTTAGACAAGATCTTTATGGATGCGGGCTTTGAATGGCGTGATCCAGGATGCTCTATGTGTCTAGGAATGAACCCAGACAAGGTTCCAGATGGGGTCCATTGTGCCTCTACTAGCAACCGGAACTTTGAAGACCGCCAAGGATTTGGGGCTAAAACCCATCTCTGTAGCCCAGCAATGGCCGCTGCAGCAGCAATCGCTGGTCGCTTTGTCGATGTGCGCCAAATGCCAGAAGTCGAGTAAAAGGAGGAATCATGGAGAAATTTACCATTTATACAGGAACAACCGTTCCTTTGATGAACGATAATATTGATACCGACCAAATCCTCCCCAAGCAATTCTTAAAGTTAATTGATAAAAAAGGTTTTGGGAAATACCTCATGTATGCTTGGCGCTATTTGGATGACCAATATACTGAGGATCCAGATTTTATCTTTAACAAGCCAGAATACCGCAAGGCAACCATTTTGATCACTGGTGACAATTTTGGGGCTGGTTCCTCTCGGGAGCACGCAGCCTGGGCTTTAGCTGATTATGGCTTTAAAGTCGTTATCGCTGGATCTTTCGGAGATATCCATTACAATAATGAGCTCAATAATGGCATGCTGCCGATTGTCCAACCACTAGAGGTTCGTCAAAAATTGGCAAGTTTGAAGCCGACAGATCCAGTGACGGTGGATTTGGAAGAGCAGAAGATCATCTCGCCTGTTGGAGAGTTTCACTTTGAGATCGATCAAGATTGGAAACACAAATTGCTCAACGGCTTGGATGATATCGGGATTACGCTTCAGTACGAAGACTTGATTGCAGCTTATGAGAAGAACCGGCCAGCTTATTGGCAACGATAAAATTGTATACTTAATTACGAATTTTCTGAAAATATATTGAATTTGAGACTGTTTTTTGATACAATACTAAAAAGAATAGAAAAGGAAAGAGACTTATGACAAAACACATTCAATGGGACGGACAACTTTCACAAGAAGGATTTGACATTCTTAAAGGAGAGGGTGGCTGTATCGTCTGCCCTACCAAAGTTGGCTACATCATCATGACCAGTGACAAGGCTGGCTTGGAACGGAAGTTTGAAGCCAAAGAACGCAACCGCAACAAACCAGGTGTGGTTCTCTGCGGAAGCATGGATGAACTTCGTGCCCTTGCGCAATTGAATCCTGAAATCGAAGCTTTCTACCAAAAACATTGGGATGAAGATATCTTGCTTGGTTGTATCCTTCCTTGGCGCGAAGATGCTTATGCAAAATTGCAAGCTTTCGGAGATGGACGTGAAGAACTCATGACAGACGTTCGTGGAACCAGCTGTTTTGTCATCAAATTTGGTAAAGCTGGTGAGCAAATCGCCAAAGAAATGTGGGAAAAAGAAGGCAAGATGGTCTATGCTTCATCCGCAAACCCTTCAGGGAAAGGAAACCGCGGGAAAGTCGAAGGAATCGGTGAGCGCATCGAAGGTGCTGTGGACTTGGTTATCGAAGCTGATGATTATGTAGCTTCTATCCAACCAGACAAAACAATTGAAACGCGCTATGAACAAGGTGTGATGGTTTCTATGGTGGATGCAGAAGGTAAACTGATCCCAGAACAAGGAGCAGGCAGCCGTTCTGTCAATACTTGTCCAGTCGTCATCCGTAAAGGATTGGATATCGATAAGATCATGATGCACTTATCCGATCATTTCAACTCTTGGAACTACCGCCAAGGGGAATATTATTAAGAAACAGAAAAAAGCATTCCATTTGGGATGCTTTTTTTGTAAAATGAGAAAGATGGTATAATAGAGACAAACGATGTTCCAATAGAAAGGGAATTGGTATGATCTCCAGAAAAGCATTTATCGATAAAGTAAATCAGGAAGGTTTTTCCTTCAACATCCAAATCCCATGGTGGTGGTATAAAGACTTCAAGGTATTGGTTTGGAAAAAAAGGCTCTCTGAGGAGCAACTCTATCAGATCTTTCTTTCACTTTGTAGGGAGATAGAAGACCGGAGAATGCAAGCCATAGCGGATAAGAGGAAGTTTCAGACAGGATTTTATGTCGCTGCATGCAATGGTCGCGAGTTTCGCTTTGAGTTTGTATTCAAAAAGAATCAACAACTAAGAGTTTATAATCTATTTGAGACAGTCAATGGTCGTAAGAAACTTACCCTGATGGACCTGCTTGATTACATAATGGATTGACTGTGTATAGAAACAATAAGGGTTCGCTAAAGATTGATAAAAGAAAGAGTGGTTCTATGATTTCAAGAGATGAATTTTTAGAAAGAATGAATCGGGAGGGATTTTCATTTAGCATTGAAATCCCGCGCAGAAATTTTTCGGATTTTAAATCATTGGTTCGGAGAAGAAGAATTTCAGAAGAAGACCTCTATCAGCTGTTTTACAACTATTGTCAGGAGCTAGAAAACTGTCTAAAAGAAGCAGGAGAGAAACGACGCTTGCTCTTCAATAAATTTCCAGTTAGCCCTGTTCATGATAAATATAAAACAAAATTTGATACAGTGGCACCGAATGGACGCGAATTCCGCTTTGAGTTTGTCTTTAGCAATGACAATCGTTTAAAAGTTTATCACATGATCGAAACTGTTAATGGTCGTAGGAGAAAAACTCCTATGGAAATATTGATGGACTTAGTCGATGCTTTATAGTGGATATTGATTTAAGAATGATAAATTGCAAGAATAAGTGCAACATTTACTTGACCTCATCCTCTAGAGCTTCACAAGCAGTTCTGTAAGCTAAACATTTTTGTGGTCGGTGATTGATATCATATAAGGCTTTGTTCAATGCCTCATCAGAAATAGTGGCTAAATCTGTTTTCTTTGGGATATATTCTCTTAGTAAGCCATTTACGTTTTCATTGCTTCCTCTCTGCCAGGAAGAATAGGCGTCCGAAAAGAAAAAGGGAATTCCTAAGTTCTCTACCAGAGGATGATGGTCTTCTCCATCCTTCTTTGAGTCTCTTTAATAAGGACTAGGCTAGAGGGGCTAAACAATTTTTCTATATCTTTTATTCGATGCAAAACGATCTTTCCTGTTTGATCGCTTAACAGCTAGTAGTTATAGAACTACGGTTTGGAAATAGACAAAAGATAAAATTACTCTATTTTTGCGATAGAGACCTTTTTTATAAGTAGGGGTTGAACCGTAAAGTTAGAATATGGTAGTAGGAGTTTTCTAACTGGTTGAAATTTGGTACACTAGAGCTATGAAGATAGAAGATACTATTAAAAAAGCGATCATTTTAGGGGCTACAGGAGGGATTGGCCGGCAGCTAGCGAAAGAACTGGCAAGAAGTCTGGATTATCTGGTCTTAGTGGGTCGAGATGCTGATAAACTCTCCCAAGTCCAAAAAGAACTAACTGGGAGAAAGGCGCAACTGTCAATCCTAACATTAGATATGCTAGATCAATTGGCTCTAGAAGCTTTTGTAGAGAACCTAGATGCAGATCTTCTTGTCAATTGTGCGGGATTAGCCTATTTTTCCCGTGGAAGTGACCTTGATTCAGCCAGTGAGCAAGACCTCTGGCAAGTCAATTACCATGCTCCGGTCCAACTAATTAAGCAGTTAGTGCAGAAGAATCAGAAGATCCACTTGGTCCAGCTGTCATCTCTGGCTGCTCTTTTTCCTCATCCCTATCTAGCAGCCTACAGTGCCAGTAAGGCTGCCTTGCAGACCTACACTCTTGCTCTCCAGGAGGAACTGAAGCAATCAGATTCCCCGATACAGCTAGGTCTCTATATTCTTGGACCAGTCCAAACAGGTATTTTTCCTCCTAAACTAGTAGAAGCATTGGGAGGCAGTCGCTTGCAGATGAAGCCTGAGAAAGTCGCTCAGCAGTTGATTCGATTCATAGAAAGAGATACTTCCTATGCGATTATCGGCCTTCGCTATCGCTTGCTAGTTTGGCTAGGTCCTCTGCTTCCCCAAAGATGGATTATTCGCCTCCTTGCAAGGTATTTACGAAAGGGATTTAATAGATGAAATTTGTATTTATTTTTTTAGGCGTTTCTTATCTTCTCTTATTTCTCGTCCGTTGGTTGCTGTCCTTTACTTATTATAAAAAAGGTCAGGCTCATTCTGCTGATTTCCCAGAAGAGCTTTTTACAGTGGTCCAACCCATTCTCTCTGGTGATCCTCGTTTAGAGAGTGATTTGCGGGCTAATCTTCAGCAAACAGAAGCAGTGGAATTCTACTGGTTGATTGACCAGTCTGATACAGAAGCCCAGCGAGTAGCAGATCAGATTTGCCAAGCGGCTTCCTTTGCCCAACGCATTCGAATCTTTCTCATTGAAGACGTCCCTCAAGGGATTAATCCCAAGAGTTACAAGATTGAGCAGGTTGTAGAGGAGCTGTCCCGGCCTTATCTGATTGTTTTGGACGATGATAGTGTGATTGATTTTTCTAAAATGGGGGAGCTGACTACCTATCTAGGTCAAGAGGTCATACTGACAGGTATTCCCTATAACCAAGAAAGAAGTAATTTCTGGTCCAAGCTGGTTGCAGCATTCGTTAATGGCAATTCCTTTATTACCTATTTTACCATGGCATTAGTTGAAGCGAATCACTCCATTAATGGGATGTTTTATATCCTACCGGTAGAACTTGCAAAAGATCAGGGGCTCTTCACAGCGATTAAGGACTATCTATGTGATGATTTAGCTGTGGCCGATTTTTTAAGGAGTAAAGGAGTATCCATTATCCAAACGCAGGTTACCTGTAATGTTCGAACCACTATCAAAAACGCTAAGCAATACCTGCTCCAGATGAAGCGGTGGCTTCTCTTTAGCTCTATCTATCTCAAAGAACACCTGGACTGGAAGGTCTTTTGCCTCATAGGTTTACCGAGTTTTCTACCTCTTCCAGGTTTGATCTTAAGTATGTTTTTAGGTTGGCCTTATCTTCTTCTAGCCTTAAGCTTACTGGTATTCAAGGCAGTTTGGATGCTTCTCTATCGACAAAGCATTCTAACCAATCGCTTACACTTGGATGAAGTCACCTACGAAGTGCTGAATGATCTCCTGCTTCCTTGGCTGTTTGTCTATGTTCTAATGACACCTCCTGTGATTCATTGGCGGGGGCGGAAGATTCGAGTGACGGATGGAAAGATTCGTTATGAGTAAGATGAAGTCCTATCTAGACCGTTTGTCTGCTTTATCTCTTGATCAGACTATGCTAGACTCTGATCGCTTGGTTCTCTTTCTTAGTGGGAGCAGTGATGTCACTTGTGCCGGGCTGACAGCTGGGCAGTTAGATCTCCTCCATGCTATTTGTCCTTCTGGTTACTCAGTAGTAGCCAGCAATTTTCCCTTCAATCAAGATTTTGAACATATAAAGTCTCCTCAAGTATCCCTCTTGTTGCCTGCTACATCAAATGTTATCTACTATTGGCATACGATTTTGAACTTTCGTTTCCAAAAGTTGTTACAGGAGCACTTGTCTCCCTTGTTGGAAGCGCAGGAAGTAGTGCTTGTTTGTAAGAGTTCAGGGGTCAATATGCTGACCCAGTGGCTCAGAAGTTTAGGGAATCAGGTCACCCTTCTAAGATTGCGCGTGATAGCGCTTGGCCCGGTTTCCCAGCTTCTCTTAAATCAAAAAGAACTAGAGCTACTGGTCATCAAAGGAAAGAAAGATCCTTATTCATGTATTCTGGATCACCACTCAGCGGATATTCAAGTGGATACAGATCATTATAGCTATGAATACAGAGAAGATGTGAAAGGAATCATCTATGACTGGATTAGAAAAAGTGATAAAAATCGATGTGATTAGCGTTCCCTTTAGTGGGCATTTGTTTCCAACCTTGACCCTGGTGAAACCCTTGCTGGAGGATCCGCGTTTTCAGATCCGTGTTATTACAGGTTTTCAGAAAAAGGCATTGGTTGAGCAGATTGGTTTTGACTGCCTTGCCTTGTTTCCTGACCGACCGACAGTGATGGAAGATATAGCCAATACAGCCAAGCAAGCAAATCTATTGATCATGTACCAACAATTAATGGACAATAGCAGACTGGTCCCTGAGGTTTTCCACGAAATAAATCGAATTTGGGAGGTTGAAGGAAGACCAGACTTGGTTATTGCAGATTTTGTAGCAGCTCCTGCAGGTATGTTAGCTGATCGTTTGGAAATTCCCTGGATTACGACCATTCCAAGTCCAGTAGCGATTGAAAGTCGCACGACAACCCCTGCATATCTGGGAGGCTGGAAACCGCATCAGGGCATCTTCTATAAGTGGAGAGATGTACTAGGCAGGAAAGTCATTCGTTTGGCAAAGAAGGTTGGATTTGCGCTGGTTAAGAAGAATCTCGATACCCTAGAGGGGTTAAAATTGTATCGCGAAGACGGGACAGAAGCGATCTATTCTCCCTATTCAATCTTGGCTCTGGGCATGAAAGAGTTGGAGTTTCGAGACGATTTTCCATCCCAGCTTAAATGGGTTGGTTATCGCTGTCTATCTTTTGACCGACTTCCTCAAGAGCAGAAGCAGTATTTCACTAGCTCTAATAAGCGGGTCTTCGTCACTTGCGGGACTCATTTAAAATGGGAAAAAGAGCGGATGGTGGAGTATGCAAAGCTTTTGAGCCAAGAATATCCTGACTATGTCTTTTACGTTACCCTAGGTGACCCTAGTGGTTTGGAGAATCCACCTAGCAAGTTGTCGGAAAATCTTCTGATCTTTGATTACCTCCCTTATTCAGATGTTTTAGATCAAATGGACTTTGCCATTCATCATGCAGGTGCAGGGATCCTTATGGGTTGTATTGATCTTGGGATTCCAAGTTTGATTTTGCCCCAGGACTATGACCAGTTTGACAATGCAGTTCGGGCTGAGTTATTCCAAATAGGTTTGGTCTCTCGTAAAAAAACGGAATCCGAAGTCTTGCGCTTATTTAATGAATTGGTTTCTAGGGAAGATTGGACTCATCTAAAGGTCCTCGCTCAACAAAGCAAGGCTTATCAACCAACAGAGATTCTTTATCAAGAAATAGAGAGACTCTTGAAAGTGAAGTTATAGAGGCCTTTTATTAATGAACATAAAAAAACTAGAGCGCAGGCTCTAGTTTTTTGGTTGTTGATGGGTGATATTCTTTCCCCAAGGGATGAGATTTTCTTTTTTCTCTTTGATCCGTTGGATATTGTCTTTGTGACGAAGAATGATCAAGGTCGCTAAGGCCAAGACAATGACTGTAAAAAGCGGATCATAACCGTGCAAGATCCATCCAGTCAATGGGAGAAGGAGGACAGATAGAATGGCGAGTAGCGCAACGGTAACACTCGAAAATGAGATCATACTGGTTAAATACAGGCTGGCAACAAAATACACAGCTAAAATTAGTAGTAGGATAGGCGAGAAGCCAAGTAAGACACCAGCACTTGTCGCCACTGCTTTTCCCCCCTTGAATCCAGCAAAAATTGGAAAAGTGTGACCTAAAACAGCTAAGAGACCAAAGACCATCGGTGAGATCCCTTGAATTCCGAAGAAAGTCGGAAGGAGAACGGCTAAAGTCCCTTTTAAGAAATCAATCGCAAAGACGATGATCCCAGCTTTCTTCCCTAAAATCCGAAAGGTATTGGTCGTTCCTGTATTGCCCGAGCCATGTTCCCGTAAATTAATATGGAAAAAGATTTTCCCAATCCATAATCCCGAAGGAATGGAGCCTAATAGATAGGCTAAAACTAAAACACTTATTTCTTTTATCATACTTTCATTATAACAAAAAGCTATCAATAGAAAAAGCAATTTTTGGAGTTCAAGTGTGACATCTGAAGAAAGTGCTCAGCCAGTATTTTATACTGAGATATAGAAATCACCATATAAAGAGAAAAAATTTTGCAAAATTTCCTAAAAAACTGTAATATAGAAAAGATGAACAAACAGGAGGTTCCTTGTGGCAAAAAAGGAAATCAATATTAATAATTATAATGACGATGCCATTCAGGTACTAGAAGGGTTGGATGCAGTCCGTAAACGTCCAGGAATGTATATCGGGTCGACCGATGGAAACGGCTTGCATCACATGGTCTGGGAGATCGTGGATAATGCGGTCGATGAAGCCTTGTCTGGCTTTGGCTCACAAATCGATGTTACGATTAATAAAGATGGTTCTCTATCGGTAGAAGACCAGGGACGTGGAATGCCGACAGGAATGCATGCTATGGGCAAACCAACCGTTGAAGTGATTTTTACGGTCCTCCACGCCGGAGGGAAGTTTGGTCAAGGAGGTTATAAGACATCTGGAGGTCTTCACGGAGTGGGATCTTCTGTCGTCAATGCCCTTTCTAGTTGGCTTGAGGTAGAAATTACCCGTGATGGAGCTGTCTACAAGCAACGCTTTGAAGATGGCGGTAAGCCTGTCACTACTCTTGAGAAGATAGGATCGGCTCCCAAATCTAAGACAGGGACCAAGGTCACCTTCATGCCGGATCCAACCATCTTTTCAACGACGGATTTCAAATTTAATACCATTGCTGAGCGGATCAAAGAATCAGCCTTCTTGCTTAAGGACGTGACGCTGACACTGACCGACCTCCGCAAGGAAGAAGACAACCATGTGGCCTTCCACTATGAAAATGGGGTTCAAGATTTTGTAGAGTACTTGAACGAAGATAAGGAAACTTTGACACCTGTTCTCTACTTTAGTGGCGAATCAGATGGTTTTCAGGTAGAAGTAGCCATGCAATACAATGATGGTTACTCAGATAATATCTTGTCCTTCGTAAATAATGTCCGGACCAAAGATGGGGGAACCCACGAGACAGGTCTTAAGACAGCTATTACCAAGGCCATGAACGACTATGCAAGAAAGACAGGACTTCTAAAGGAAAAAGACAAAAATCTGGAAGGATCAGACTACCGCGAAGGTTTGTCGGCTGTTCTTTCAATCTTGGTCCCAGAAGCCCATTTGCAATTTGAAGGGCAAACCAAAGACAAATTAGGAAGTCCCTTGGCTCGTCCAGTCGTTGATAGCATTGTTTCTGATAAATTGACCTTCTTTCTCATGGAAAATGGAGAGTTGGCTTCTAATCTCATTCGTAAGGCTATTAAGGCCCGGGATGCGCGTGAAGCAGCTCGAAAAGCGCGGGATGAAAGCCGAAATGGCAAGAAGAGCAAAAAGGACAAAGGACTTTTATCTGGTAAATTGACACCAGCCCAGTCTAAAAATCCTAAGAAAAATGAACTCTACCTAGTCGAAGGAGACTCTGCTGGCGGTTCTGCAAAACAAGGACGGGACCGTAAGTTCCAAGCGATTCTCCCCCTTCGTGGGAAGGTTCTCAATACTGAGAAGGCCAATATGAGTGATATCCTCAAGAACGAGGAAATTAACACCATGATCTACACCATTGGTGCAGGAGTTGGGGCAGATTTCTCTGTGGAAGATGCTAACTACGATAAGATCATTATCATGACCGATGCGGATACAGATGGTGCCCACATTCAAACCCTTCTCTTAACCTTCTTCTATCGCTATATGCGACCTTTGGTAGAAGCTGGACATGTCTACATTGCGCTTCCTCCTCTTTATAAGATGTCCAAAGGCAAAGGCAAGAAAGAAGAAGTGGCCTATGCTTGGACAGATAGCGAATTGGAAGAGTTGCGTCGGACCTTTGGCCGTGGCGCAACCCTCCAACGTTACAAAGGGTTGGGTGAGATGAATGCGGACCAGCTTTGGGAAACGACCATGAATCCAGAAACTCGTACCTTGATCCGTGTCACCATTGATGATCTAGCTCGTGCAGAACGCCGTGTCTCCGTCCTAATGGGAGATAAGGCTGCACCACGTCGTCAATGGATTGAAGACAATGTTAAGTTTACCTTAGAAGAAAATACGGTATTTTAATTACTTTCTACTATAAAATAAATAAGCCGTAATGTAGGAATGTTAAGGAATCGACATGAGAACTGATACAGAAATGATGACTCTGATCTTGCAGATAGCTGATACTCTGAAAGTAGAAGCAATTGCTTTATCCGGATCCCGAACGAATCCTCAGTCCGTAAAAGATGAGTTTCAAGATTATGATGTGGTCTATATAGTTGATGATCTGGAAGACATGATTTCAGATTTATCTTGGCTAAACCAGTTTGGGAATCGCCTGATTTCACAACATAACGTAGTAGACCACCGTCATCTTTACCTTATGCTCTTTGAAGATGGAAATCGCATTGATTTGACCCTCTGTCCTAAGGAGTATATCCAAGAGTGGGTAGACAGCGAAGCAAATTTTGAAGTTATAAAAGATGACAAAGGTTTGTTTGAATCGTATTTGCCAAGCCCAAAACGCTACTGGACCTGTCCGCCTACTGAAGAGGAGTTTGCGGCTACTTGTAATGAATTTTGGTGGGTATCGGCTTATGTGATAAAAGCTATTCGAAGAAATCAGCTTATTTATGCGACCGATCACCTCTATGGCATTTGTCAGCAAGAACTCCTCAAGGTCTTAGCTTGGCAGGTAGCAAGCGATAGGGGAATAGTTGACATCGGAAAGAACTACAAGCACCTCTTTCACTATTTGCCTGCTGAGAAGGAAAAGGTGTTCTCAGCACTTCTTGATCTATCTAGTATAGAGAAGGTTGGTCAGTCCTTATTCGCTACCATGAGGTTATTCGATGGTGAAGCGCAAGAATTGGCCCAAAAAATGGGGTTTACTTACGATAAGGAAGTAGCAGAGAAAATGATTTCTTATGCTAAAGAGAAACTTTCGAATCATTAATGAATCTATTTTATACTACAGAAAGATGGTTTTGTTACAGAATGTAACTGAATCCTCTTTCTACAAAAGACTACTCAACATTCTTTGAAAGGAGTTGAACACGCCCTAAAAACTGTTTGAAAAAGTAATTTCTCTTGTGAGCATCGCTCACTGCAAGAATTTCCTATTTTCACTTTGCATTTTACGGGCTTTGTATCCTATATGAGTAATATCCAAAATATGTCTTTAGAGGACATCATGGGAGAGCGCTTTGGTCGCTACTCCAAATACATTATTCAAGAACGGGCTCTTCCTGATATTCGGGATGGCTTGAAACCTGTTCAACGGCGGATCCTTTATTCTATGAATAAGGATGGGAATACCCATGACAAGGGCTACCGCAAGTCGGCCAAGTCTGTCGGAAATATCATGGGGAATTTCCACCCTCACGGGGATAGTCCGATCTATGATGCCATGGTCCGCATGTCTCAAGACTGGAAGAATCGTGAGATTCTTGTTGAGATGCACGGTAACAATGGTTCTATGGACGGTGATCCACCAGCGGCTATGCGTTATACCGAAGCGCGTTTGTCTGAAATCGCAGGTTATCTTTTGCAAGATATCGAAAAGAATACAGTGCCATTTGCCTGGAACTTTGACGATACAGAAAAAGAGCCAACTGTTTTGCCTGCCGCTTTTCCAAATCTCTTGGTCAATGGGGCAACAGGGATTTCAGCTGGTTACGCGACAGATATTCCGCCACACAACCTTGCTGAAGTCATCGATGCGGTGGTCTATATGATCGACCATCCATCTGCCAAGGTAGACAAACTCATGGAGTTTTTACCTGGACCTGATTTCCCAACGGGTGCCATTATCCAAGGTCGCGATGAGATCAAGAAAGCCTATGAAACTGGTAAGGGACGGGTTGCTGTCCGCTCTAAGACAGAGATCGAGCAACTCAAAGGCGGCAAGCAGCAAATTGTCGTCACTGAGATTCCTTATGAGATCAACAAGGCCGTCTTGGTCAAGAAGATCGACGATGTCCGTGTCAACAATAAGGTGGCCGGTATTGCCGAAGTTCGGGATCAGTCTGACCGGGATGGTCTTCGCATTGCTATTGAGCTTAAGAAAGATGCCAATGCAGATCTAATTTTGAACTACTTGTTCAAGTACACGGATTTGCAGGTCAACTACAACTTCAATATGGTGGCAATTGACAACTACACACCACGTCAGGTGGGGATTGTACCGATTCTCTCTAGCTACATTGCACACCGTCGGGATATCATTGTCGCTCGCTCGCGCTTTGATAAGGAAAAGGCAGAACGACGCCTCCATATCGTAGAGGGCTTGATCCGCGTCATTTCTATCCTTGATGAAGTCATTGCCTTGATCCGAGCTTCTGATAATAAGGCAGATGCTAAGGAAAACCTCAAGGTCAGCTACGATTTCACGGAAGAACAAGCAGAAGCTATTGTTACCTTGCAATTGTACCGCTTGACCAATACCGATATCGTGACCTTGGAAGAAGAGCATGCCAGTCTCAAGGAGCAAATCGCGACCTTGGCAGCCATCATTGGGGACGAACGGACCATGTTCAATCTCATGAAGAAGGAATTGCGTGAAGTCAAGAAGCTCTTTGGTAATCCGCGTCGTAGTGAATTGCAAGACACTGCTAAAACGATTGAGATTGATACAGCCAGTCTCATTGTTGAAGAGGAAACCTTCGTCAGCGTAACCCGTGCTGGATATATCAAACGAACCTCGCCTCGTTCTTTCAATGCCTCAACACTGGAAGAAGTCGGTAAGCGAGACGATGATGAGTTGATTTTTGTAGAGCCTGCTAAGACCACTCAGCACCTCTTACTCTTTACCAACTTGGGGAATGCCATTTATCGACCAATTCACGAATTGACAGATACCAAGTGGAAGGATATCGGCGAGCACCTCAGTCAGACCTTGACCAATTTCGAGCAAGAGGAAGAAATTCTCTTTGCGGAGATTGTAGATCAGTTTGAGGGAGTCACCTACTTTGCGGCAACTCAACAAGGACAAATCAAGCGCTTTGAACGCAAGGAATTAAGCCCATGGCGGACTTATCGTTCTAAATCGACTAAGTACGCTAAGCTAAAAGACCAAGACGACCGTATCGTAGCAGTTGCACCAGTTGTCCTTGAAGACATCATGATCATTACTAAAAATGGTTACGGGTTGCGTTTCAATATTGAAGAGGTCCCTGTCGTAGGAGCCAAAGCAGCAGGGGTCAAAGCCATTAACCTCAAAGACGGAGATCAAGTTGCTGCCGCCTTTAAGTCGACAACTCCAAGCATGTACATTCTGACTCAACGAGGCAGTCTCAAACGGATGTTACAAGACGATATTCCTGTGACCAGTCGGGCCAAACGGGGACTACAGGTCTTGCGTGAGTTGAAAAATAAACCACACCGTGTCTTTAAGGCAGGTCCAGTCTTCACTGACCAGGGAGATTTTGATCTCTTTACGAGCCAAGAAGAAGTGGCAGAGCAAGATCAAATCCTTCAAATCACTTCCACAACAGGTCAGGTAACAGAAGTTGATTTGACACAATTAAGCATTTCTGAAAGAACAAGCAATGGATCCTTTGTCAACGATACCATTTCGGATCAAGAAGTTTTTTCAGCTACTATCAAATAAAAGAAATTGTCGGTCCGTTCTAGGACTGACTTTCTTTGAAAATAAATTTTCTGAAAATTGAAAATTTCGCTTGAAATTCTCATGAAATGGTGTACAATAGTGTACATAGATTGAGAAACTGAATCGACCTGCAGCAGATCGACAAGGAATAGAAAAAATTAAAAGGAGCACTATCATGACAGTATCACTTGATTGGGAAAACCTTGGCTTTTCATATATGAAATTACCTTATCGCTATTTGGCACATTTTCGCAATGGAGCTTGGGAAAAAGGGGAATTGACAGAAGATGCGACTTTGCATTTGTCTGAATCTTCTCCAAGTTTGCATTACGGTCAGCAAGCCTTTGAAGGGTTGAAAGCCTACCGTACAAAAGATGGAAGCGTCCAATTGTTCCGTCCAGATCAAAACGCTAAACGTTTGCAACGCACGGCAGATCGGTTGCTCATGCCTCAAGTTCCAACAGATATGTTTGTGGATGCTTGTAAGGCAGTGGTGAAAGCCAATGAAGAGTATGTTCCACCATATGGTACAGGAGCTACCCTTTACCTTCGTCCACTTTTGATTGGGGTTGGTGATATTATTGGTGTGCATCCAGCAGATGAGTATATCTTTACCATCTTTGCCATGCCTGTCGGTAACTACTTTAAAGGTGGTTTGGTTCCAACGAACTTCTTGATTCAAGATGAGTATGACCGTGCTGCTCCACATGGTACTGGGGCTGCAAAAGTTGGTGGGAACTACGCAGCTAGTATGTTGCCAGGTAAGATTGCGCATGATCGTAACTTCTCTGACGTGATTTACCTCGATCCAGCGACTCACACCAAGATTGAAGAAGTTGGTTCTGCAAACTTCTTTGGTATCACTGCTAATAACGAATTTGTGACGCCATTGAGTCCTTCTATTTTGCCATCTATCACCAAGTACTCTTTGCTTTACTTGGCAGAACACCGTCTTGGTATGACACCAATTGAAGGGGATGTCTTTATCAATGACTTGGATCGCTTTGTAGAAGCAGGAGCTTGTGGTACCGCAGCTGTCATCTCTCCGATCGGAGGCGTTCAACACGGAGATGACTTCCATGTCTTCTATTCTGAAACAGAGGTAGGTCCTGTCACACGGAAACTCTATGACGAGTTGACTGGTATTCAATTTGGTGATGTCGAAGCGCCAGAAGGATGGATTGTCAAAGTCGATTAAACCGAAAGCATCTGAGACCAAAGTGTCTAGGCTTCAATGAGAACGAGTCTTAACGAAAGAACGCAGTAACTAATGTTTCTCTTCATTCGCTTTTAGGAATAGAAGAGTGCCGAATGACTATTGCGGGGGTGGGATAAAGAAGGAATTACTAACTAAATTCTTTCTGCCCCACTCCCTTTTCTCTTGCGTCATCAAGAGAATTTTTGTAAAATAGAAAAAGTGAAAAGAGGGTTGAAATGAGTAAAAAAGATAAGAAAATTGAGATTCAAATCGTTGATAGTAAAGTAACCGTCGGAAAAGACACTTTTGATGGGTTCACTTTGTCCATTGGAAAGAAAACGATTGGTGAAATTGCAGATATGGCTGGTCAATATGCCATTATCAAAAATGGAAATGTGGATTCTCTTTACAAAAAACTTGAAAAAGCCGTTGAAATTTTGATAGAAAATTATAATTTGAATAAATAAGGGCTTGCAATCATAATAAATCAATGGTATAATAGATCCTGTTGATTTATATGGAGAGATAGCGAAGAGGCTAAACGCGGCGGACTGTAAATCCGCTCCTTCGGGTTCGGGGGTTCGAATCCCTCTCTCTCCATTAGCGTTCATTGTGACGATGATAAAGTGACTGATGTCAGCGCTCTTTTTGGGGTATAGCCAAGCGGTAAGGCAAGGGACTTTGACTCCCTCATGCGTTGGTTCGAATCCAGCTACCCCAGTTCTTAGGTAATATCAGATAAGTGATAAAATATCTATCCAGGTATTTTATTTCTTTATAGGATGAGTCGTTAAAGATTGTAGTTGATCTCATTGCGAGTGCTTGCTTAGGAAAAATAATTATAAGTATGTCAAGTTTTAGAAAACTTGATTGTTGGAGGATTTTTTAGATGAATGAATTTGAAGATTTGCTAAACAGTGTTAGCCAAGTTGAACCAGGTGACGTTGTTACTGCTGAAGTATTGACAGTTGACGCGAACCAAGCTAACGTTGCAATCTCTGGAACTGGTGTCGAAGGTGTCTTGACTCTTCGCGAATTGACAAACGATCGTGATGCTGACATCAACGACTTGGTAAAACCAGGTGAAACACTTGAATTGCTTGTTCTTCGTCAAGTAGTTGGTAAAGATACTGATACAGTAACTTACCTTGTATCTAAAAAACGTTTGGAAGCTCGCAAAGCATGGGACAAATTGGTTGGACGTGAAGAAGAAGTTGTTACTGTTAAAGGAACTCGCGCTGTTAAGGGCGGACTTTCAGTAGAATTTGAAGGACTTCGTGGATTTATTCCAGCTTCAATGCTTGATACTCGTTTTGTACGTAACACTGAACGTTTCGTAGGTCAAGAATTTGATGCTAAAATCAAAGAAGTAGATCCAAAAGAAAACCGCTTCATCCTTTCTCGTCGTGAAGTTGTTGAAGCTGAATCAGCTGCAGCACGCGCAGAAGTATTTGGTAAATTGAACGTTGGCGATGTCGTAACTGGTAAAGTTGCACGTATCACAAGCTTCGGTGCTTTCATCGACCTTGGTGGTGTTGATGGATTGGTTCACTTGACAGAATTGTCACACGAACGCAACGTATCACCTAAATCAGTTGTAACTGTAGGTGAAGAAATCCAAGTGAAAGTTCTTGACTTGAACGAAGAAGAAGGTCGTGTATCACTTTCATTGAAAGCTACAACACCTGGACCTTGGGATGGCGTAGAACAAAAATTGGCTGCTGGTGATGTTATCGAAGGAACTGTTAAACGTTTGACTGACTTCGGTGCATTCGTTGAAGTATTGCCAGGTATCGACGGACTTGTACACATCTCACAAATTTCACACAAACGTGTTGAAAATCCAAAAGATGTTCTTAAAGTTGGACAAGAAGTAACTGTTAAAGTTCTTGAAGTAAATGCTGCAGATGAACGTGTATCACTTTCTATCAAAGCTCTTGAAGAACGTCCAGCTCAAGAAGAAGGCGAAAAACAAGAAAAACGTCAATCTCGTCCACGTCGTCCAAAACAAGAAAAACGCGACTTTGATCTTCCAGAAACTCAAACTGGATTCTCAATGGCTGACTTGTTTGGCGATATCGAATTGTAATATTCAAAAGAGGCTGGGACAAAAGTCCTAGCCTCTCAATTGTTTTTGGATTGTCGAGCAAGACGCAGGGGTTGTGTGGGCTCTACTACGCTGATCTCATCAGCTTTTACAGCCCTACTCAACTGTGCGGAGGTGGGACAACGAAATCGAATTCTAACGAATTACCGATTTCTGTCCCACTCTCTTTTTTACTTGTAAAATTCTCAAGAATTTGATATACTATAACAGTTGCCACCCTTAGTGTAATGGATATCACGTAAGATTCCGGTTCTTGAGATGGGGGTTCGATTCCCTCAGGGTGGAAAGAAGAAAAGGTTGAGAAGTCTCTCAGCCTTTTTATCTTATGTTCATAGCTCAAAAAAAGACTCTCAAATTTGAGAGTCTTTTTTAATTGAATTAGTTGATAGATGCTTCTTGGAATTCAGGGTTTTTCCATGCTTCATCAATGATTGCTTGCAATTCATCAGCAGAAGCTTTCATTTTTTGTTGTTCCGCATCGTTCAATGGGATGTTCACTGGACGAACAATACCGTGTGCACCTACGATAGCAGGTTGACCGATAAAGACGTTGCTAACACCATATTGACCTTCTTGGAATACAGAAAGTGGAAGTACTGCATTTTCATCATCAAGGATTGCTTTAGTGATACGAGCAAGGGCAACAGCGATACCGTAGTATGTAGCACCTTTTTTATTGATGATGGTGTAAGCAGCATCACGAACACCTTCGAACAATTCGATCAATTCAGTTTCTTGAACGTTTTGAGTGTCTTTAAGGAATTCTTCAAGGTTTACACCAGCGATGTTAGCGTGTGACCATACAGCGAATTCTGAGTCTCCATGTTCACCCATGATGTAGGCGTGCACTGAACGAGCATCAACGTCCAATTTTTCAGCAAGTGCTTGACGGAAACGAGCTGAGTCAAGAGAAGTACCAGAACCGATAACGCGTTCTTTAGGGAATCCTGAGAATTTCCATGTAGAGTATGTCAAAACGTCAACTGGGTTAGCAGCTACAAGGAAGATACCGTTAAATCCTGATTCAATAACTTGTGTTACGATTGATTTGTTAATGGCAAGGTTTTTACCAACAAGATCAAGGCGAGTTTCACCTGGTTTTTGAGGAGCACCTGCAGTAATTACAACAAGGTCAGCATCCGCACAGTCAGCGTACTCAGCCGCATAGATCTTCTTAGGTGAAGTGAAGGCAAGGGCGTGGCTAAGGTCAAGCGCATCTCCGACAGCTTTTTCGTGCAATTGAGGAATTTCGATAATTCCAAGCTCTTGTGCAATTCCTTGGTTGACAAGTGCAAATGCATAAGATGAACCTACGGCACCGTCACCGACAAGGATAACTTTTTTGTGTTGTTTAGTCAAATCCATGAGTCTAAACGTCTCCTTCATTTTTTTTTGAGATAGATTCTCATACGACTTCATTCTACCACTTTTGAAAGTCTTTGTCATCTGAAACAGTATGAATCCTTGATGTAAACGTTTTTACGTTTGTGTTCCTAAGAAGAAAAATAGGCTAAAATGTGTTATAATAGTATGGTGAATTAAGTAAAGAGAGGCATTTTTTGAATGCAGGATAATAATCTAATTGATGTGAATTTAACATCAGAAATGAAGACGAGTTTTATCGATTATGCCATGAGTGTTATCGTTGCTCGTGCCCTCCCTGATGTTCGTGATGGTTTGAAACCTGTTCACCGTCGTATTTTGTACGGAATGAATGAATTGGGTGTTACCCCAGATAAACCACACAAGAAATCAGCCCGTATTACAGGGGATGTTATGGGTAAATACCACCCACACGGAGATTTCTCTATTTATGAAGCCATGGTTCGGATGGCGCAATGGTGGAGTTATCGCTACATGTTAGTGGATGGTCATGGAAACTTTGGTTCTATGGACGGTGATGGCGCCGCTGCACAACGGTATACAGAAGCCCGTATGAGTAAGATTGCTCTTGAAATGTTGCGGGATATCAATAAAAATACAGTAGATTTCGCAGATAACTATGATGCCAGCGAGCGCGAACCTTTGGTCTTACCTGCACGTTTCCCTAACCTTCTCGTCAATGGTGCTACTGGTATTGCCGTTGGGATGGCAACCAATATTCCTCCTCACAATTTGGGAGAAACCATTGATGCAGTGAAGCTGATGATGGATAATCCTGAGGTAACGACCCGTGAACTTATGGAAGTTCTTCCTGGTCCAGATTTTCCGACAGGTGCTTTGGTCATGGGGAAATCAGGTATCCACAAAGCCTATGAAACAGGAAAAGGCTCAATTGTTCTTCGTTCTCGTACAGAAATTGAAGTAACTAAGAGTGGCCGTGAACGGATTGTTGTCACTGAGTTCCCTTATATGGTCAATAAAACCAAGGTTCACGAGCACATCGTTCGCTTGGTGCAAGAAAAACGGATCGAAGGGATTACAGCTGTACGGGATGAATCAAACCGTGAAGGGGTTCGTTTTGTGATTGAGGTCCGCCGAGATGCTTCGGCTAACGTTATTTTGAACAACCTCTTTAAGATGACACAAATGCAAACCAATTTTGGATTCAATATGTTGGCGATCCAAAATGGAGTTCCAAAGATTCTTTCTCTTCGCCAAATTTTAGGTGCTTATATTGAGCACCAGAAAGAAGTGGTGACTCGACGGACCATCTTTGATAAAGAAAAAGCGGAAGCACGTGCCCATATCTTAGAAGGTTTGCTCATTGCCTTGGATCACATCGATGAAGTGATACGGATTATCCGCAATAGCCAGACAGACGCTGAAGCACAAGCTGAATTGATGGCTAAATTCAAGCTTTCTGAACGTCAAAGCCAAGCTATTTTGGACATGCGTCTTCGTCGTTTGACCGGTTTGGAACGAGACAAGATCCAAAGTGAATACGATGATTTGGTTGCCTTGATTGCTGATTTGGCTGATATTTTGGCGAAACCAGAACGTGTGGCTACCATCATCAAGGAAGAATTGGAAGAAGTCAAACGCAAGTTTGGCGATGCTCGCCGAACTGAGTTGATGATCGGAGAAGTCCTTTCTCTTGAAGATGAGGACTTGATCGAAGAAACAGATGTCTTGATCACCCTTTCTAATAAAGGTTACATCAAACGTTTGGACCAAGCAGAATTCACTGCTCAAAAACGTGGGGGACGTGGGGTTCAAGGAACTGGTGTCAAAGATGATGATTTTGTCCGTGAACTAGTATCTACGAGCACTCATGATCATTTGCTCTTCTTTACCAATAAGGGGCGTGTCTATCGTCTGAAAGGTTATGAGATTCCAGAATATGGCCGGACAGCCAAAGGATTGCCAATCGTCAACCTCTTAAAATTGGACGAAGGTGAATCGATTCAAACCATTATTAATGTGGAGCAAGATCGCAGTGACGAAGCCTATCTTTTCTTTACGACGCGACAAGGTTTGGTCAAGAGGACCAATGTAGCTGAATTTTCAAATATTCGTCAGAACGGTCTCAAAGCTTTGAATCTGCGTGATGAGGATGAATTGATCAATGTCTTTCTTACAGACGGCAATACTGATGTCATTATCGGTACCAAATATGGATATTCAGTCCGCTTTAATGAGGCAGTAGTTCGGAATATGGGACGTTCTGCTACAGGTGTACGTGGTGTGAATCTCCGTGATGGAGACAAGGTTGTTGGGGCGAGTGTTATCACCGACCAGGACGAAGTATTGGTCATTACTGAAAAAGGGTATGGTAAGCGGACGATAGCTGGTGAATACCCAACCAAGGGCCGTGGTGGTAAAGGTATCAAAACCGCCAATATTACAGAGAAAAATGGTCCCTTAGCTGGTCTTTTAACCGTTAAAGGGGATGAAGATCTGATGATCATTACCGATACCGGAGTTATGATTCGGACAGGTGTGGCTAACATTTCTCAAACGGGGCGTTCGACTCAGGGTGTGAAAGTCATGAGACTGGATCAGGATGCGAAAATTGTGACCTTTACAACAGTCCAGCCCGATGAAAAAGATGAAGAAGTAGTGGAAGAAAACGAATAGATAAGGGGACAGCATGTCACGCAAAAGAAAAAAGAAAAAGAGTTTACGTAATACTCTTATCAACATCGTTGCAACACTTTTGATTATTCTCTCGCTTCTCTTAATTTTCAATGCTCCGATCCGCAATATGATCATGGTTTGGCATACCAACCAATACCAGGTTAGCAAGGTCGATAAAAAGACTATTGATAAAAACAAAGAAGTGAAGACGAGCTTTGATTTCCAACATGTCCAGTCACTCTCGACGGAGGCCGTTATCAATGCCCAATGGCAGGCTCAAAAACTTCCTGTAATTGGGGGAATTTCGATTCCTGAATTGAACATGAACCTTCCAATTTTTAAAGGACTCGAAAACGTAGCCCTTTACTATGGAGCAGGGACTATGAAGGAAAACCAAGTCATGGGACAAGGCAATTATTCTCTTGCTAGTCACCACGTATTTGGCCTTACTGGAGCAAATGCCATGCTGTTCTCACCATTAGAGAAAGCCAAGGCTGGTATGAAGATCTACATCACGGACAAAGAAAAGATCTATACTTATGTCATCTCGTCTGTTGAGACAGTGACTCCAGACCGTATAGATGTCATTCAAGATCGTGAAGGTGTTAATGAAATCACCTTGGTGACCTGTGAGGATGCTGCAGCGACTTACCGGACAATTGTAAAAGGAAATTTGGAAACCTCTGTTGACTATGACAAGGCTCCAAAAGACATCCTGGATTCATTCAGCAAGTCTTATAATCAAATGCAACTTTAAGAAAATAAAGCCCGAGACAGAAATGTCTGGGCCTTTTCTATGTAGGAGGCTGGGAGAAATTCTTGTAAAATTGTAAGAGATTGGTAATATAATGTAAGGAACTTGTCATAATATTAAGGGAAAATCGGTATATAATAAGAGGAGAAAGAGTATGATAAGGAGGTAGAATAGTGACGAAAGAGCGAATTTATCATCTCTTGCATCATTTCTATAATCTCTTAATAAATGATTTTCCACGAAATGGATTAATTACGAAAGGAATCTACGAAGTAGAGCAAGTCTACCAAACCTTAGAAGCCATTCCTCAGAGTCAGGAGTACTTGATCCGCTGTGAAATTCAACAGTTTTTAAAGGAGCTTGAACAAGTTCAAACAGGTTATCAGATCCGCTTTAATAAAGATGAAGTCTTAGTGTTAGATGATTTGAAGCAAGAAATCGCCTGTAAATAATGAAAGGTCGTTATTTTCTCAATTTATTACGAATTAATAAGTGAGGAGGAAATTATGTACGACATATCATTTATTGAACCATCTTTACTTCCTAGGGAGCGCTTGGTTTCTGAAGGGGTGGATAAGCTAAGTCATCAGGAATTGTTATCCATTCTCTTACGGACAGGCAACAAGCAAAAAAGCGTTTATGAGATTGCACAAGGTCTTTTGAGCTCGGTAAATAGTTTAAAGGAGTTAGGGCAATTAACCCTAGAGGAGCTACAGGAAATCTCTGGCATTGGGCGAGTGAAGGCCATCGAACTTCAGGCGGTTATTGAGTTTGGACGAAGGATTCATAAAGATGAATTAATGAGTTCCGAACAAATCATGAGTAGTCAGAAATTGGCTCATAAAATTCAACAGGAAATTGGCCATAAAAAGCAGGAGCACCTAGTTGCCCTTTATTTGAATACCCAAAATGAAATTATTCATCAACAGACGATATTTATTGGAACAGTGAATCGAAGTATCGCGGAGCCGCGTGAAATCCTTCATTATGCACTGAAGCACATGGCAACCTCCATTATCTTGGCTCACAATCATCCATCTGGTGCTGTGTTCCCCAGTAAAAATGATGATGAAGTCACTCATCGAGTCTTAGAAGCCTGTGAAGTAATGGGGTTAACTCTATTGGATCATTTGATTGTATCCGAAGAAAACTACTATAGTTATCGAGAAGAAACGGATTATTTGGTATAAAAAAGGTTGGAACCTTCTTGTTCCAACCTTTTTGTTATTGAAGTATAAGTCTTTATTCTTCGTTTTTACGCATAAAATAAAGGAGTGTTTGCAATTCACTAGTAAGATCGACATATTGGACGACGACATCCTTAGGGACTGTCAGATGCACTGGCGAGAAACTGAGAATCCCCTTGACACCTGCATCTACCAAGAGGCTAGCAACTTCTTGAGCCTTAACACTTGGAACAGTTAGAATGGCTGTTTGAATGCCTTCTTGTTTAAGTTTCTCTTTAATAGATGAAATACCGTAAATAGGAATTCCGTCTTTACTTTTAGTATTGACCAGTTCGTGATCGTCTAGATCAAACGCCATGACAATTTTCATCTTATTGCGTTCATGGAAGCGATAGTTGAGGAGGGCACTTCCCATATTTCCGATCCCAACAATAGCGACATTAGTAATAGCATTGTCATTTAAAAGATCTGCAAAGAAGTTCATCAGTTTTTTTACGTCATAACCAAATCCACGTCTTCCTAATTCACCAAAATAAGAAAAATCTCGGCGAACAGTAGCAGAGTCAATCCCAATTGCATCCGCAATTTGCTTGGAATTGGCGCGCTCTATTTTTTCAGAGTTAAAGCGTTTAAAAATGCGGTAGTAGAGCGATAAGCGTTTTGCTGTTGCGCGTGGAATTGGAGTATTTTTATCATGTTTCACAATATCACAACCTTTCCCTCTTATTGTATAGGAAGATTGTGAAAAAATCAACTATCTTGAACGGTTTTTCAAAAATATTTTTGTCTAAAGAAAAAGCTGATGGCGGTGGAGAGTTCCATCAGCATCAGCTTAGTTTTCAGCTTGTTCTACCTTTTTCAGATAAGCATAGAGCCCATCGACTCGACCTGTATAGGGAAGCTTTTGTCCCTTATATTCAATGGAAACAATTGAGTAAGAGTCAGGCAAGGTTACACAGCCTGAAAAAGCAAGGATACAAGCCGCAAGGTCAGTATAAGTAGTCGTTCGTTCTACTTGATAAGCATCGATATAAGTTAGGGTTACCATATTAGACCTCTGTTTTGTTGAAAATTTCTCTTTCGACAAGACTATCCATTAGGAAATAAAATTTTTGTTGGATAATGTCATTTTCTGGATTTTTAAAGATATTAACCAGACGAAGTCCAGATTTGTCTGTAATATTGATTTTAAAACCTGTGAGGTCTTTGTTGAAGATAATTTTAAGCAAGAAGCCTTCACCGCTATTTGGAACAGCTTCAAGCAAACGATTTAATTCGTAATTTCCAACTTTTGTAACAGCAAATGTATTGTCACGTAAGGTATATTTTTTTACATTTGGGTGTAGACTATAGGTATATTTGCAGTCTTTCAATGAAACACTTGTTTCAAAAGCCATATTGTTCTCCTATGATAAAATTTCTTTTAGTGTTGCGAGGAAGTCTTGAACTTCCTCTACGGTATTGAGTTCTGAAAAACTAATTCGAAGGGATTCTTTCAGGCGTGAGCTATTTTTTCCATAGAGTGCCTCTAGGACGTGGCTAGGTTGAACTGTACCAGCGGTACAAGCAGAACCTGTAGAGACAGAAATTCCAGCAAGATCGAGTCGCATCAATAATACATCATTTTGGACGCCTGGGAAGCCAAGATTCCAAACAAATGGGAGATGATCGTCACTCGCATTTACGTAGTAGTCGTAGGTTGCTAAACCATTAACTAGTTCTTGACCGAGTTTTTGAACGTGGTGGAAATTTTCTTCTTGATGAAGTGTGGCTTGCTGAAGCGCAGTTGCCATCCCGACAATTGAAATGAGATTTTCCGTGCTGGCTCTCATCTTATTTTCCTGATCACCACCATGGATGAGATTATCAAAATCTGGGGCGGCTGCATAAAGGAAACCGACTCCCTTGGGACCATGGAATTTGTGGGCAGAAGCACTGAGAAAATCAATCCCTAACTCTTCGGGATAGACCGGGACTTTCCCAATTGCTTGGACAGCATCAACATGAAAGGCAGCGGGATGATTTTTTAAGAGTTCTCCGATTTCTTTAATCGGTAGAAGATCTCCAGTCTCGTTATTGGCAAACATGGTAGAGACAAGAATGGTATCCGGTCTAAGAGCTGCCTTGATATCACTAGCCTGAATACGCCCTTCTCTTGGTTGGACGATCGTGACTTCAAATCCGAAATGTTCTACAAGGTATTCAATGGGTTCGAGAACCGCATGGTGTTCCAAAGCGGTCGTAATGATGTGTTTGCCATCTGCCTGGTGTTTCAAGCAGTAGCCTTTTATCACAGTATTATTACTTTCTGATCCACCTGAAGTGAAGAAAATACGATTTGGAAGGGTATGGAGAGATCTAGCAATCTCCTCGCGAGATTCACGGAGGAGTTTACTAGCCATTCGTCCATGAGCATGAAGACTGGATGGATTTCCAAAGGTTGTCTTCATGGTTTCTGTCATCGCAGTGATGACTTCAGGCAAAAGGGGAGTTGTTGCGGCATTATCAAAATATATCACATTCAGACCTTATTTCTTGTGGTAGGCAAATAGAGGACTAACAGGTTTTCTTTCTTGAATGCGAACAATAGCTTCAGCGATCAGTTCGCTAGCTGTCAGATAGTTAATATTTTTTGGTGTTGGTCCTTTTGGAGCAACAGAATCGGTTACTAAGATTTCTTTGATCGGAGCTTGATCTAATAATTCAACAGCACCTTTAACAAATAAACCATGGCTTGAAACAGCATAAATTTCAGTAGCACCATCACGTTCGACGATTTTAGCAGCCTCTGAGAATGTCTTCCCAGTATTGAGGATATCGTCAATCAAGATTGCTTTTTTGCCTTTGACATCTCCAATAATATAGCCATAATCACGATTCGCATCATCTTGCTCGTAATCAATGATCGCAATCGGTGCATCAAGATATTCTGCTAAACTACGAGCTCGTTTAACTCCTGAGTTTTTAGGGCTGACGACAACAACATCTGGACCAGTTAGACCTTTGTTGATGTAGTGCTCTGCAAAAAGTGGAATGGTAAAGAGGTTATCCACGGCAATATCAAAGAAACCTTGGACCTGAACAGCATGGAGATCGAGTGTGACGACGCGATCCACCCCAGCTTTGACCAACATGTTTGCGACGAGCTTAGCTGTGATTGGTTCGCGAGGAGCAGCAGTTCGGTCTTGGCGGGCATAGCCAAAATAAGGCATGACCACATTGACGGTGTTTGCGCTAGCCCGTTGGCAAGCATCCACCATGATTAACAATTCCATTAAGTGATTATTAACAGGAAAACTGGTTGATTGAATGATATAAATATCATATCCACGAACACTTTCCTCAATATTGACTTGGATTTCACCATCTGAAAACTGACGAGATGAAATTTTCCCAAGTGGAACCCCAGCATGATCCGCGATTTTTTGCGCAATCTCTGGGTTTGAATTGAGAGAGAAGAGCTTCATATTTTTTTTATCTGACATGTGATTCCAACCTCATTTAGATTTTTGATCTTAGCACTATTTTAGCAAAAATTTGCGATAATTTCAGCTTTTTTACAATCTTTCCGCTAATCTAGCGATTTTATTTTTTGCTGCTTTGTAGACGATTCCATGGTCTGAAATGAACTGATGAAAATTTTCTTCCTGTTCAGCAGTTTCCACCTCAATTTCCAACTCATAATCTTCAGTATCTAGATAGAGACTGTGGTCTAGTGCCACCAAGCCTGCAGCTGTTTCTTTTTCGAATCGTTCTGTTGTCAGACTTCCCCAGACAGCAAGTTGTTCAACTGGGATTCCCTTTGACTCCAAGAGGTTTTTGATTTCTCCATCAGGAAACTGTTGTTGTTGAAGAATCTCATTGGTTTCTTCTGGGCTGAGTGCTTGATTGTACTCGAAATGGCCAACTGTTTCAGGAACTTTGAGGGTCAATTCCGCTTGATCTGTGAAAGTGCGCACCCGTAAGGCCATTTTTTCCTTGCGGATGAGCTGGTCGGGTGTATCGATATAGTGATTGGTTTGGACAACCAATTCTGTATCAGCAAAAAGTGAAAGGAGGGATTGGTATTCCTCCTTGTCTAGCAAGGTTTTGTATTCAATTTCTAAATGGTTCATTTTGTAGTCCTTTGCTTTTTTTCGAAAGCGATTCATGATATAATAAGAGATGTGTTTATTGTATACAAAAATGGTTCAGATTACAAGGTGGTAGGATGGCAATTGATTGGGAAAACTTCTTAGATCCTTATATCCAAGCAGTTGGGGAATTAAAAATCAAACTGCGTGGGATTCGTAAACAATATCGTAAGCAACAAAAGCATTCTCCAATTGAGTTTGTCACTGGCCGTGTCAAACCGATCGAGAGCATCCGAGAAAAGATGATCCGAAGAAATATCTCTGAAGAAAATCTGGCACAGGATATGCAGGATATTGCAGGTCTTCGCATCATGGTCCAGTTCGTAGACGATGTCGAAGAGATCCTAGAAGTTTTGAGACAACGGCAGGACATGCGCGTGGTCCAAGAGAGAGATTACATCCGCCACAAGAAATCAAGTGGCTACCGGAGTTACCACGT
Source organism: Streptococcus parasanguinis CC87K (assembly GCF_000507765.1). Lineage (GTDB taxonomy): Bacteria > Bacillota > Bacilli > Lactobacillales > Streptococcaceae > Streptococcus > Streptococcus parasanguinis_J. The sequence continues at coordinate 471,489 of NZ_KI669401.1, forward strand.
CGTGGTGGAGTATCCAGTCGACACCATTGATGGAAATGAAACAATCTTAGCAGAGATTCAAATTCGGACCTTGTCCATGAATTTTTGGGCAACCATTGAGCACTCGCTCAATTATAAATATAAAGGAGACTTTCCAGACGAGATCAAAAAACGCTTAGAGACGACTGCAAACCTGGCTTATCTCTTGGATGAAGAGATGGGGGCAATTCGGGATGCGATTCAGGAGGCTCAAGCCCTGTTTGATCCACTTCATCGTAAGTTAAATGATGGCGTTGGAAATAGTGATGACACAGATGAAGACTACAGGTAAAAAAGTATCCATTATTCGCAATCGCAAGCGTCAAAGTGAAGAGGTTTTTCAGCAGTTGCGCTATAAGCTTAGGAAAAATAATTTTATTTTGACGGAGAAGCATCCGGATATTGTGATTTCAATTGGTGGTGATGGGATGTTGCTATCGGCCTTTCACAAGTATGAACACCAGTTGGATCGAGTTCGCTTTGTTGGCGTCCATACCGGACACTTAGGATTTTATACAGATTACTTAGACAGTGAAATCGATAAGCTGGTTGAGAACTTAAAATATGATACTGGTGCTAAGGTTTCCTACCCTATTTTGAATGTCAAGATTACTTTTGACAATGGGGAAACCCGTACCATGAGAGCCTTGAACGAAGCGACAATTAAGAGAAGCGACCGGACCATGGTTGCCGATCTTAGCATCAATGGGGTTGATTTTGAGCGCTTTAGAGGAGACGGCATTACTGTTTCGACTCCGACAGGAAGTACGGCTTACAACAAATCCTTGGGAGGAGCAGTCCTTCACCCAACAATTGAGGCGCTGCAGATTGCGGAAATTGCCAGTCTCAACAACCGTGTTTATCGTACCTTGGGTTCTTCTGTTATTGTCCCTAAAAAGGATAAGATTGAGATTACACCGACGAGACCTGGCTTCCACATTATCTCTGTTGACAATTCAACTTATTCCTATCGCAATATAGCAAAGGTGGAGTACCAGATTGACAACCATAAGATCAATTTTGTGGCTAGTTCTAGTCATACCAGCTTCTGGAATCGGGTCAAGGATGCCTTTATCGGAGATGATCGGGAATGAGATTTGAATTCATTGTCGATGAGCATGTCAAGGTCAAGACTTTTCTGAAAAAACACGAGGTTTCTAAAGGCCTTTTAGCTAAGATTAAGTTTCGTGGTGGCCAAATCCTTGTCAATGGTCGGCCAGAAAATGCTGTTTATTTGTTGGATATTGGGGATCGCTTGGTTATTGACATTCCAGCAGAAGAAGGGTTCGAAACCCTAAAACCCCTGGATCGGCCTTTGGATATTTTGTTTGAAGATGATCATTTTTTGGTTTTAAACAAACCCTTTGGCATTGCCTCGATTCCAAGTGCGATTCATTCCAATACCTTGGCAAACATTGTGAAGGGCTATTATGTAAAACAGGGATATGAGAATCAGCAGGTACATATTGTTACGCGCTTGGATAAGGATACGAGTGGCGTTATGCTCTTTGCCAAACACGGTTATGCTCATGCTCGTTTAGATAAGCAATTACAGACCAAGACCATTCAGAAACGCTACTATGCCTTGGTTAAGGGAGAAGGTCAGTTAGATCCTTCTGGAGAGATCATTGCCCCGATTGCGCGTGATGAAGAGTCGATCATTACTCGAAAGGTAGCAAAGGGAGGCAAGTATGCTCATACTAGCTACCAGGTTGTTCAATCTTTTGGTGATATTCACCTAGTGGATATCCAGTTACACACTGGTCGAACCCATCAGATCCGCGTTCATTTTTCTCACATTGGTTTTCCGCTTTTGGGAGATGATCTCTATGGCGGAAGCCTAGACGATGGCATTGAGCGCCAGGCCCTCCATTGCCATCGTCTATCCTATTATCATCCATTTCTAGAGGAAGAATTGGTCATAGAAAGCCCACTGCCTCCAGATTTTCAAGCTGTTCTAACACAGCTCCAAACAAGTTATTAATTATTAAAAGGAGTAAAACTCATGGAAGTTTTTGAAAATCTCAAAGCCAACCTCGTTGGTAAGAATGCACGCATTGTATTACCAGAAGGTGAAGAGCCTCGTATTCTCCAAGCGACAAAACGCCTTGTGAAGGAGACAGAAGTAACCCCTGTCTTGCTTGGTAATCCGGATAAAATTCGGATTTACCTTGAAATTGAAGGGGTTTTGGATGGATATGAAGTCATTGATCCTCATTCTTATCCAGGTTTTGAAGAGATGGTAGCTTCCTTGGTAGAACGTCGTAAGGGCAAAATGACAGAAGAAGAAGCGCGACAAATTTTGCAAGACGATGTCAACTACTTTGGTGTCATGTTGGTACATCTGGGAATCGTTGATGGGATGGTGTCAGGTGCGATTCACTCAACAGCTGCAACGGTTCGTCCAGCTCTTCAAATTATTAAAACTCGTCCAAATGTCAAACGGACTTCTGGTGCCTTCCTTATGGTACGTGGATCCGAACGCTACTTGTTCGGGGATTGTGCCATCAACATTAATCCAGATGCTGAAGGCTTAGCTGAAATCGCCATCAACTCTGCTATCACAGCTAAGATGTTTGGCATTGATCCCAAAATTGCTATGTTGAGCTATTCAACCAAAGGCTCTGGTTTTGGGGAAAGTGTTGATAAGGTTGTTGAAGCGACTAAGCTTGCTCATGAACTTCGTCCAGACCTTGAAATTGATGGGGAATTGCAATTTGACGCAGCCTTTGTCCCAGCAACTGCAGCCTTGAAGGCTCCAGGAAGCAAGGTGGCAGGACAAGCCAATGTCTTTATCTTCCCTGGTATTGAGGCAGGTAACATTGGATACAAGATGGCTGAACGTTTGGGTGGCTTTGCAGCAGTAGGTCCTGTCTTGCAAGGGTTGAACAAACCAGTCAACGACCTTTCTCGTGGATGTAATGCAGATGACGTTTACAAATTGACCTTGATTACTGCTGCTCAAGCTGTTGAACAATAAGTAATGCATTTAGAGAGTGGGACAGAAATCGGTAATTCGTTAAAATTCGATTTCGTCTTCCCACCCCCGCACAGTTGAGTAGGGCTGTAAAAGCTGATGAAATCAGCGTAGTAGAGCCCACTCAACCACTGCGTCTTGCTCGACAATCCAAAAATAATTGAGAGGCTAGGACTTTTGTCCCAGCCTCTTTTTCTTTATAAAATCAGAATTTCTAAACTCTAACTCATTCTATGGTATACTAGGAATATGTTAGATTTAAAAGATTACGGGATTACCATGTGGGAGGAGGAAAAAATCGCCTCTTTCCGAGAAAAGTTATTAGCCTGGTATGATGCCCATAAACGGGATCTCCCCTGGAGAAGGACCCAGGATCCTTATAAAATTTGGATCTCAGAGATTATGCTCCAGCAGACACGTGTCGATACGGTGATTCCTTATTATGAGCGCTTTTTAGATTGGTTTCCGACGGTCGCTGATTTGGCTCAAGCCCCTGAAGAAAAACTCTTAAAAGCTTGGGAAGGATTGGGGTATTACTCACGTGTCCGCAATATGCAGAAAGCTGCCCAGCAGATAATGGAAAATCATGGAGGAGTGTTTCCGTCAAGCTATGACGAAATCTCTAAACTCAAGGGAATTGGGCCTTATACAGCTGGTGCCATTGCTAGTATTGCTTTTGGCTTGCCAGAGCCAGCAGTGGATGGCAATGTCATGCGTGTTCTAGCCCGTTTGTTTGAGGTGGACTACGATATTGGTGTACCGACCAATCGCAAGATTTTTCAAGCCATGATGGAAATTTTGATCGATCCGGCCCGTCCGGGTGATTTCAATCAGGCTTTGATGGATTTGGGATCCGATATTGAATCGCCAGTCAATCCACGTCCGGAAGAGAGTCCTGTTAAGGAATTTAGCGCGGCCTACCAACATGGGACCATGGATCGTTATCCCATTAAGGCTCCTAAGAAGAAACCTGTACCTGTCTATCTAACAGCTTTTATTATCAAGGATAGTCAAGGTCACTACTTGCTGGAGAAAAATGAGCGAGAAGGGCTTTTATCAGGTTTCTGGCATTTCCCCTTGATCGAAGTGGATTGCCTGTCTGAGAACCTAGGCCAATTATCACTACTGGATAGTAAGGGGGAAGCAGAGAGCAACCCAGAAATTCTTTCTTTTGAACAGGACTATGACTTGGTCATTGATTGGCAGGACAGATCGTATCCTATCGTGCAGCATGTCTTTTCGCATCGCAAGTGGCAGGTTCAAATACGATATGGTCTGGTAAAAGAAGGTGAAGAGTTAGCAAGCGAATCGACTGTTTGGTTAACACCAGAAGAATTTTCCAATTATCCTTTTGCTAAACCCCAGCAAAAGATTTGGACGACTTTTACGGAAAATGAAAAATAGCTAGAGATTATTCTCTAGCTATTTTTTTTATAGATGAGCGAATGCTTTGATTTCTTCTTCAGACATGGATGAGTCGCAACGAACACTGACTTCACCAGATTCGACATGTAAAAATCCTGGGACAGTTGGGATGCCGTAAGTTGAGCGGAAGGCTTGTAATGCGTCTAGCTGACTTGGTTCTTCACTATTAATAAAATAGATATGAGCTTTTGTTTCAGCTACGACAGTTGCTAATTTAGCAGCGAACTTCCGGCAGTAAGGGCAAGTCTTGCGTCCGATAAAGAAGGTCGCTGTTTCTTTTTGATCGATCGCTTCTTGCGCACGCGCGACAGTTGTGACTTCAAGATCTTTAATATCTTCTAAAAATTGTTCCATGAGATTACCTCGCTTTCTTCTATGTCTAGTATGCCATATTTTCTATAAAATCGCTGGTATTTGCTACGAAAGAAAGAGAGAGTGGGACAGAAATCGGTTATCGTTAGAATTCGATTTCGTCGTCCCACCTCCGCACAGTTGAGTAGGGCTGTAAAAGCTGATGAAATCAGCGTAGTAGAGCCCACTCAACCACTGCGTCTTGCTCAACAATCAAAAAATAATTGAGAGGCTAGGACTTTTGTCCCAGCCTCATGTTTTAGCCTACAAAAGCATTGATTTCTGCTTCGATATTCGCAATTTTTTCTTTAGCATCTGCTTCAGATTCACCAACAGTAGCAATGTAGAACTTGATTTTTGGTTCGGTACCTGAAGGACGAACGGCAAACCATGAATCATCAGCCAAGATGTATTTCAATACGTTACTTGGAGGAGTTGTTAATTTTTCAACGCCGTCAGCAGTAGTAGCTGTTTGTTCCAGGAAGTCTTCTGTCTTAGCAATGTCTGTGTTGTTGAATTGTTTAGGAGCGTTACCGCGGAATTTATCCATGATTTTCTTGATTTCAGCAGCTCCATCCACACCTGAAAGGGTAACAGAGATAGTCTTTTCTGCGAAGTAACCATATTGTTTATAGATTTCTTCGATACCATCTGCCAAAGTCATACCACGTGAGCGGTAGTATGCTGCGATTTCAGCAACGATAAGAACGGCTTGGATAGCGTCTTTGTCACGTACGAATGGTTTGATGAGGTAACCGAAGCTTTCTTCAAAACCAAGCATGTAAGTGTGGTTGTGTTGGGTTTCAAATTCATGGATTTTTTCACCGATAAATTTGAAACCAGTCAAGACGTTAAACATGGTTGCGCCGTAGCTTTTTGCAATCTTGGTCACCAACTCAGTGGATACGATTGATTTACAAAGAGCAGCATTGGCAGGAAGGGTACCAGCTGTTTTGTGAGCTTCAAGAATATATTTAGCAATGATCGCTCCGATTTGGTTACCAGAAAGGTTGAGGTAAGAACCGTCTGGTTGGCGGATTTCAACACCAAGGCGGTCTGCATCTGGGTCAGTTGCAACCAATACATCAGCGTCTACTTTGCGGCCAAGTTCTTCAGCAAGAGCAAAAGCAGCTTGGTTTTCAGGGTTTGGAGATTTAACAGTTGAGAAGTCTGCATCTGGAACAGCTTGAGCTTCAACAACTTGAACTGCTTCAAATCCAGCTTGTGCAAGAGCACGACGAGCCAACATTTCACCTGTACCATGAAGAGGAGTGTAGACAATCTTCATGTCGCGACCGTATTCATTGATCAAGTCTTGGTTGATGTTAACGCCTTTCACTTCTTTCAAATATTCAGCGTCGACGTTTTCACCGATAACTTCAATCAAGCCGTTAGCTTTGCTTTCTTCAAGATCAGCCAATTGAACAGTGAATGGATTTTCGATCGCACGGATGTAATCTGTCAATGCATCCGCATCTGCAGGTGGCATTTGTCCACCGTCTTCACCATATACCTTGTATCCATTAAATGGAGCAGGGTTATGGCTAGCTGTTACCATGATCCCAGCAAATGTGTGGAGGTGACGAACGGCAAATGACAATTCCGGTGTTGGACGTAGGCTTTCAAATACATAAGATTTGATACCGTGAGCAGCCAAAACTTGAGCAGATTCAAAAGCAAACTCAGGAGAGAAGTGACGGCTGTCGTAGGCGATCGCAACACCGCGTTTCTTCGCTTCCTCACCTTTTGAGTCGATTAATTGAGCCAATCCTTCAGTTGCTTGGCGAACAACATAAATGTTAATGCGGTTGGTACCAGCACCAATCAATCCACGCATACCAGCTGTACCGAATTCAAGGTTGGTATAGAAGGCATCTTCTTTTGTTTTTTCATCCATTGCGACCAACTCATCACGAAGGTAAGCTGGTAATTCAGCAAAGTCGAGCCATTTTTGGTAGTTTTCTTGATAGGTCATGCAAGCGTCTCCTTTTTGCTTATAATTTAATCGCTTTCATTATAGCAAATTTTTTCAGAAAATTCTAGCGATAATTGTAAATCTTTTCAAAAAAATAGAGTTAATTCATCATCAAAAAAAGCCAAGATAAATTGGTCTTGTGTACTGACCTCAAAAAGTTAGACAAATAATTTAAGTTAAGGATTTAGTCCTGTATTGCACAGGACTAAGTCCTTTTAGTTTTACCTTAATTCGTTTGTTGTTGTAATAGTCAATATAGTTTACAATAGCTTGTTCCAATTGGTTAAGTGACTTAAATGTATTCTCGTAACCATAAAACATTTCCGATTTCAAAATGCCAAAGAAGGATTCCATCATGCCGTTGTCTGGGCTGTTTCCTTTACGTGACATGGACGGTTGAATTCCTTTATCCTCTAAAAAACGATGATAATACTGGTGTTGATACTGCCATCCTTGATCACTATGAAGAATTGTATTTGTGTAATGATTCTCAGTAAAGGCCTGGTCTAACATAGCTTTCACTTGTTCTAAATTCGGTGAAGTCGAAAGATTATAGGCGATAATTTCGCTATTAAAACCATCTAAAACTGGCGATAAATAAAGTTTTTGATTGCTTGCTGGAATGGCAAACTCGGTCACATCTGTGTAGCACTTTTCCATTGGCTTGGTTGCTTCAAATTGGCGTTGAATAAGATTATCTGCTTTCTTACCAATCTCTCCTTGGTATGAAGAATACTTCCGTTTACGACGAATACGAGCACTTAAACCAAGGACCTTCATCAGACGTTGGACCTTCTTATGATTCACTACAAAACCACGATTCCTCAATTCAAGAGTCATTCGACGATAGCCGTAATTCCCTTTATGCTCAGTAAAAATAGATTGAATTTCAACTTTAACATCATAATCCTTATCGCTTTGATCGAGCTGTTTTAAATGATAATAATAAGTTGAACGGGCAAGCTTAATAATCTTTAGAAGAATCTCTAAAGCAAACTCTGTTACCAATCCTCGGACAATTTCCGTTTTTCTTCTTGCTCTTTTTCGTCCCTCAATCGGAGTTCTCTCAACTTTTTTAGAACCGCATTCTCCGCTCTCAAGTACTCATTTTCTGCTTGAAGACGTTCTAGTTCTGTCATCTCTTCGGGTTTCTTCTTTGGCTTACGTCCCATTTTAGGTATCCTTCCTCTTGTTTTCTCAACAATAGTATACCCGTTTTTCTTATATTGTGCTATCCAATTATGCAACATTCCAACACTTGGAAGAGCATAATCTAGAGATACCTTTATTTGTGAACGACTTTCAAGCAGAACTTTATCAATGATTTCTTGTTTTAGTTCGGGAGAATAGTAACAATTCTTTCCTTTTTTGACGATTTCTATTCCATAACGATCAATCAATTTAATCATGTACTTAAGATTAGAAATGTTTATCCCAAATTGATTTGAAAGCTCTTTGAAGCTTCGCCCTTGTTTTTTATGTTCATAGATCTGAACTTTATCTTCATAAGTTAATTTCATAATAAAAACACCCCAAAAGTTAGATTTTTTTCTGTCTAACTTTTGGGGTGCAGTTCATTGGCTTGGAAGGTTATTTTAATTTTTCAAGAGATGGAACGACTGCACTGGTAATGAGTACTGTCGCAATGACTTCGATGAGAGAGTTGGTAGATACAATCAAGGCTAGGAAATGTTGAATCCCCCCTCCAAAACTGTTACCAAAGAAGAAGTAAATCCCGCTTAGAACGAAAACAGTATTGGTCAAAGAGCCGACAATTCCAGCGATCACAAGTCCTGTACGATTGCGGATCCAGCGATAGACGAAATAAGGGGTTACCCCGATGAGAATCCGAGGAACTATGGCAATGATAAGGGAGTAGAGATTCCCGTGAGGGACAAAGGGACTAAAGAGATAGCTTGCGGGTGTTATAACCAGGGTATTCATAGTGAGGCTAAAAAGTCCCATGAGGAGTCCTAAGATAGCTCCAATCCGTGGACCGTATATGATAGAGGCGATCACGACTGGAATATGAACCAAGGTTGGTTGAATTCCTGATGGAACAAATTGCAGAATGAAGGATGTCACAAAGTGAATGGTGATCATCACCGCAAAAAAGATGGCAATTCGTGAAATAGAAGATGACTTTCTCATAAACAATTCTCCTTAACAGCTTCAACAATAGTTTCTACAGTCGCTAGAGCTCCAGAACCTTTGTCCCCACAAGCAAGAATAGCATCACGAGGTTGGATCATCTGGTAACCATAGTCTTGTAAGATTTTTAGATTTCGTTGGGTAGCGGGATGTTCTAGCATTTTTGTATTCATAGCAGGGGCAAGTAATTTTTTAGTTCTTTGTGGCAAGGCTAGAGCTGTGCTAGTGACCATATTATCTGCAAGTCCCATAGCCAATTTAGCAATGGTATTGGCACTGGCTGGCGCGACAAGAAAGAGGTCAGTTTCTTTCCCAATGTCGATGTGCTCGATCCGCTGTGGATCGTCTTCCATCATAACATCTAGCCCTACTTGGTTTTTTGAAAGAACTTGCAAGGTTAAAGGGGTGATGAATTTTCTGGCTGAAGGGGTCATGAGGACCTTCACTTCAAAGCCCAATTTGGTTAGTTGGCTGGTAATATCAGCAGCTTTATAGGCGGAAATACTACCGGTAACCGCTAAAGTAATGTGTGTCATATGTTCCTTTTTATTTGATATAATGTAGGATAGCCTCTGCGATTTCTGTTTTCGTAGAAGCTTCTAGGACCTGATCGTCTGTCACTAGATAGGCTTGATGCTGACCGTTCTGAATCTTGGTCAGATCATTGGCAACGATCATGATGGCATGATTTTTAACGAGGCTTTCACGCGCTACCTGGATCAACTCTTCAGAAGAAACATCGACTAATAGCTTAAAGCCGATCAGTTGAATAGCAGGGTTCCATTCTTTGACGAGCGAGATAATCTTGGGATTTTTCTTTAGAAAGAGCACTTGGTATTCTTCTTTGGAAGAGATTTTAGCTTCCTGATTTTCGCGATGGATAAAGGTATGAAGGTCTTGAGCCTTCTCAACTTCCTCAAGGCCTGTCATGTAAACAGGTGTGTAGTCTGAAACAGCCATAGCGTGAATCAAAACCTGATGATGAGGGACTTCCGCTTTCATTTGTGCGACTAGTTCTTCGACATTCTGGATCAATAGGAGACGAAGGTGTGGGTGAGGATCGGGTTTAAGCGCGGTAGGCGTTGTGATCAAGGTTACCTGATGTCCCTTTGCAAGAGCTGCTTCTGTAAGGATTTTCCCTAGGCTCCCAGTGGAATGGTTGGTGATTGAACGAACGCTATCAATGGCTTCACTCGTCCCGCCTGATGTAATTAAAATATGCATATGCTTATTTTACACAAAAAAGATACGTAAGTAAAGTTCTGAAGCTATTCAAATAGGCTATGACAAGCCATAAAATATACATAAAAAGCGAACGTTGGATTCAAAACATGGAAAAACCATGTTATTTTCGCGAATTTTAGGTATAATAGATCTATCAAATATAAAGGAGTCCCTTATGAAAACAGATATCGAAATTGCTCAAAGCATTGAACTCCAACCGATTGTGGACGTTGTTAAGAAGATTGGTTTGGTAGACGATGATCTTGAATTGTATGGAAAATACAAGGCGAAATTGAGCTTTGATAAGATTCGTGAAGTTGAGAAAAATCCAGTAGGAAAACTTATCTTAGTCACTGCGATCAACCCAACTCCAGCTGGAGAAGGGAAATCAACCATCACCATTGGTCTAGCAGATGCTTTGAATAAAATCGGTAAAAAAACCATGATTGCCATTCGCGAACCTTCTTTAGGTCCAGTTATGGGGATTAAAGGTGGTGCTGCTGGTGGTGGTTATGCCCAAGTTCTACCGATGGAAGACATCAACCTTCATTTCACAGGGGATATGCATGCGATCACAACGGCTAATAACGCTCTCTCAGCATTGATTGATAATCATTTGCACCAAGGAAATGAGCTAGGAATTGACCAACGTCGGATTATCTGGAAACGGGTAGTGGACTTGAATGACCGCGCTCTTCGTCATGTTTCTGTCGGTCTTGGCGGTCCTTTAAATGGGATTCCGCGTGAAGACGGTTTTGATATTACGGTTGCTTCTGAGATCATGGCCATCCTTTGCTTGGCGACAGATATTGAAGATTTGAAACGTCGTTTGGCCAACATTGTAATTGGTTACCGCTATGATCGTAGTCCAGTTTATGTCCGTGATTTGGAAGTAGAAGGGGCTCTTGCCTTGATCCTTAAAGATGCGATTAAGCCAAACTTGGTTCAAACCATCTATGGAACGCCTGCCTTTGTTCACGGTGGTCCATTTGCCAATATCGCCCATGGATGTAACTCTGTGTTAGCAACGACGACAGCTCTTCATTTAGCCGACTATACGATTACAGAAGCAGGTTTTGGGGCTGACCTCGGTGCTGAAAAATTCCTCGATATTAAAACTCCAAACTTACCTACATCACCAGATGCAGTCGTAATCGTAGCGACACTCCGTGCTCTTAAGATGAACGGTGGAGTGACCAAGGATGCTTTGACTGAAGAAAATGTAGAAGCTGTTCGTGCTGGTTTTGCCAACTTAAAACGTCACGTTGAAAATATCCGTAAGTTTGGCATTCCTGCATTGGTTGCCATCAATGAATTTATCACAGATACAGAAGCAGAAATTGCTGCTTTGAAAGAATTGTGTGCTGAAATTGATGTTCCGGTTGAGCTTGCGAGTGTATGGGCGAATGGTGCGGACGGTGGAGTTGACCTTGCTGAAACCTTGGTTAAAACCATCGAAACAAGTCCAGCTAACTACACACGTCTGTACGATAACAACCTTTCTGTAGAAGAAAAAATTGAAAAGATTGTTACCGAAATTTACCGCGGTACGAAGGTGAATTTTGAGAAGAAAGCTAAGACACAAATTGCTCAAATCGTGAAAAATGGTTGGGATAAGTTGCCAATCTGTATGGCCAAAACACAATATAGTTTCTCTGATAATCCAAATGCCTTGGGAGCTCCTGAAAACTTTGAAATCACTATTCGTGAAGTGGTTCCAAAATTGGGAGCAGGCTTTATTGTCGCTTTGACGGGGGATGTGATGACCATGCCTGGTTTACCAAAACGTCCAGCTGCTTTAAATATGGATGTAGCTGCTGACGGAACAGCCATCGGTTTGTTCTAATAGCTAGATATCTAAAAACAACTTCTGTTCAAATGAGCAGAAGTTGTTTTGGTCTTGTTAATCAATCATTATTCAGTAAGGAGTTGGCACCTGATTTTTCGATAGATTATGATGAGCTGTAGGGTCATGGGAATCCAGATAAGGGGTTCGCAGAGAATGACCCCCATGTAGCCGGTGTGAGGAATAATCCACAGAACGAAGAAAATTTTTCCAAACAATTCAATAAAACTGGATGTGAGTGGGGTTAATTTTTTACCCATTCCCTGTAGGGCATTTCTCAGGATAATGAGACTCGCCAAAATAGGATAAAAGCAAGAGCTGATCTGTAGATAAAGACTGGCATTTGCAATGAGATCAGGATTTGTCGAGCCGGAAATAAAGCTGGTTAAAGACGGACTTGTGAAGAATAGAAGAGCAGCAACCAAGACAGACCAAACCCAAGAAAGAAGGTTGGCAATGGTAACGCCTTTTTTGATCCGCTGGAATTGCTCTGCGCCAAAATTCTGCGAGATAAAGGTTGTGATACTTGAGGCGATAGCTGTAATCGGTAAAACGGCAAAGGACATGATACGACGGGCTGCGACCTGTGCACTGATAATGGTTGTTCCAAGCTGATTAATAGCGGATTGGAGGATAACCGTTCCAATCGAAACGATGGAAGTCATGAGGCCCATGGCAAGGCCCTGACTTAGCAGATCCTGATAAAGCTCCTTTTCCCAAACAAAATCCTTGCGATGCGGGAGCAGAAAAGGGACCTTCTTACGAATATAGAGAAGACAAAGAAGGGCCGAAATACCCTGGGCAATAATGGTCGCAATTCCAGCGGATTGGACTCCGAGATGGAGTTGGGTAATAAAATAAAGATCGAGAAGAATATTGAGAATGGCAGCGATAATCAGGAAGTAGAGTGCCGCTAAGCTATCGCCAACCGCTCTAAGAAGTCCAGCGCAAAGATTATAGGCAAAGGTCACAGCCACACCATTGACAATAGTGGAGATATAGAGATAAGACTGAGACACAATTGCTGATGGGGTCCCTAAAAATTGGAGCAGGGGATAAAGTCCGACAGCACCAATGAAGATCACGAAGAAACTGAGAATGCAACCAATAATAGCAGTTGCGGCGACTGATTTTCGTAATTGGTCTTCGTTTTTGGCTCCATAATTTCTCGCGATAATAATCCCCATCCCATTTCCAACACCGACAGCAAATCCAACGATCAAATCAAATATGGCAGAGGTTGCTCCAACGGCGGCCAAAGATTTTTGACCTAAAAAACGCCCTACAATCATGACATCCGAGGTATTGTAGAGTTGTTGAAAGATATTGGACAAAAGAATAGGAAAGGCAAAACTCAAAAGAGCGGGTAAAATAGGACCATCTATGAGGACCACACGCTGAATTCTTTTCATAGTGTCATTATACCAACTTCAGGAACCAGCGACAAGCGTCGATAGTTGAAGGCCCTTACATTTTTTGGTATAATCAGGGCAGAAAAGGAGGCTTTTATGAGCTTAACCAGTCAATTAATCACGGAAACGTTCCCAGATCTGGACAAGGTCGAGAGGCTGAATATCGAGGCATTTCCAGAAGAAGAGCGAGTTCCTTTGTCGGAATACCTGCGTTATACGGACAATGACGATGCTAATTTTTTTGCTTTTTATAACGAAGAAGAATTTGTAGGCTTTGCTTTTTCTATCTATAATCAGAAAGTTTTTTATGTTAGCTTCTTTGCCATTATGCCCCACCTACGTAGCCATGGTTATGGTCAAGAAATCATTGAAAAATTGGTAGAATTTTACCAAAGAACCATGATTCTTGAAGTGGAACGTTTAGATGAAGAATGTGACAATCTAGAGCAACGTCAGTCTCGGATGGATTTCTATAAGCGAAATGGATTTAAAACTGCCAATGCCTTTTTAGAATACGAAGGACTGAGCTTTGAAATTCTCTATCGGGGTGATCACTTTGACGAAGAGGCTTATCGCGATATTTTCCGTAAACTGCAGGAAGAAAATTATTTCGATTTCCGAATTAAATATAGACGCTTTAGTGACCACTAGACAAGAAAGAGGCTGGGACAAAAGTCCTAGCCTCTCAATTATTTTTTGGATTGTCGAGCAAGACGCAGTGGTTGAGTGGGCTCTACTACGCTGATTTCATCAGCTTTTACAGCCCTACTCAACTGTGCGGAGGTGGGACGACGAAATCGAATTCTAACGAATTACCGATTTCTGTCCCACTCTCTTTTAGTTTAGATGTTGCATGAAGAACTCAATCAGTTTCATGATTTGTGTAAAGAACCAAGGCAGAAATAGAAGAGCTAGGAAGGTAACATGCCATTTCCAATAAAGTGAAACCAAGCCAACGGTTTCTCGAATCCAAGCGGATGGGAGATAGTAAAAAGCTGTTCTTGAACCGATACTTCGACCAGGTATTTTCAATCGTCTCATAAAGACACCTGCACGGAGCGCGTGAAAAGAATTGGTTACCACAAGGACTCTCTTGCCAAGCCCCTGTTCTTCAAGGATACGCTTGCTAAAGGTCAGGTTTTCAAAAGTAGTACGAGAGCGATTCTCGATGAGAATGGCGTCTTCTGGCACCCCATGTTCCATCAAGTATCTGGCCATAGCTTCCGCCTCTGCGATGAGCTCATCTGATCCTTGACCACCAGAAACAATCAGCTTTGGTCGTTCCTTGAACTGCTCATAAATGGCCTTTCCCTTCTCAAGACGCTGGGCCAAGAGTGGGGGAACCTTGTCTCCGATCAAACCTGAGCCAAGGATGATGATGGCGTCTGGCTCTTTGCGAACCGGAAAGAGATTGCAAAAGGTCCCATAGGATACATAAGAGAGGTAGAGAAAGGTCATGTAAAACAGGGCAAAGTCAGTCAGATAAATGAGGATGTCATTCCCTGGGAAATAGGGTAGAAAATGTAGTGCCAAAGCTCCGATAATAAACAGTCCATAAAGCAGAGAGAGGAGGTTGGCCAGTCTTTTTCCTTCAAAAAGCATCATTTGACGGCCGTTAAAAAGGAGAAAGATAGATGAGAAAATAATGCTGAGAAAAACGAGGATGGAAATCACTACAAAAACAATCATTGCAATTTGTTGATTAAACCATAGCTCAGTTCGAACGACTAGTAGAAATGCAGAAATCAGTAGAAGAAGCCCCAGGTTTATCGAAAAGAGATAAGCATTGAAAAGCCTTCTGCGATCACTCATAAAGAACAATAAAAAAATAAGAGCTGGAAATAACCAGAATAGATATAGATACATGTTTTGCACCTCGTAAAATCTTACATCCATTGTACCATAATGACTGATAGAACTAGCGGATTGTTCATGCAAATAAGTTGCTTTCTTCAAATGAATTTGATAAAGTTAAGATTATCGTTTTTTTAAGGAGATCGTATGTTACGAAAAGGTTCCCTGACAGGTTTATTACTGTTTGGTATTTTTTTTGGTGCTGGAAACCTGATTTTCCCACCGACTCTTGGTGCTTTATCGGGTAATCAATTTTGGCCAGCTATTGCTGGGTTTGTCCTTTCAGGCGTGGGAATTGCCATTGTGACCTTGATTATCGGTACACTTAATCCCAAAGGATATATTGATGAGATTTCTCGTAAGATTTCACCTGTTTTCGCGATTGTATACTTAGTTGCGCTTTATCTTTCGATTGGTCCTTTCTTTGCCATTCCAAGAACGGCGACGGTATCTTTCGAAGTGGGGATAGCCCCCTTATTAGGTGGAATGAATGCCAGTTTAGCACTTTTCATTTTTACCCTGGTCTACTTTTTGCTAGCCTTTCTGATTGCTTTGAATCCATCTAAGATTCTAGATCGGATCGGTCGTATTTTGACCCCGATCTTTGCGATTCTCATTTTGATCTTGGTCGTTCTTGGGGCTCTGAAATACAGTGGACACGCTCCAATGGTGGCCACCAAAGCCTATCAGGCTTCTGCCTTTGGGCAAGGATTTTTAGAGGGGTACAATACCTTGGATGCCTTGGCATCTGTTGCCTTTAGTGTGATCGCAGTGACTACCTTGAATCAACTTGGATTTTCAAGTAAGAAAGAATATATCAAGACCATTTGGTTGGTTGGAATTGTTGTAGCCCTTGGTTTTAGTGTGCTGTATATTGGCTTAGGATATCTGGGAAATCATTTTCCAATTCCAGCTTCTGTTATGGCATCTGATACCAATAAAGGGGTGTATGTATTATCAGAAGCGACCAAAGCGATCTTTGGTCCGACTGCTCAGATTTTCCTAGCAGGAATGGTGACGGTAACTTGCTTTACCACAACAGCTGGTTTGATCGTCTCTACCAGTGAATTCTTCCATAGCACCTTCCCTAAGGTTTCTTACAAGGTCTATGCAACTGTCTTCACTCTGATTGGTTTTGCGATTGCCAACCTTGGCTTGAATACCATTATTGCTTTCTCATTGCCAGTCTTGATGATTCTTTACCCAATCACCATTACCATTGTATTGATTGTGATAGTGAATAAATTTGTGGCTCTTTCAAAACCAGGAATGCAACTGACTATTTTCTTGGCCAGCTTGGTCTCTCTTGCAAGTGTTCTGGCAAGTACCTTTAAAATTTCACTAGTAGAAAAGGGGATTGCTTTGCTTCCATTTGCGGCTCAATCTCTTCCATGGTTAGTGCCAGTAGTCATCGGGATTCTTTTATCGCTCGTATTACCAAATAAACAAACGGCAGAAGAATAAGTTATATTAAAAACTCTAAAGGTTTGTGCTTTAGAGTTTTTCTTTTGAAACTAGTATCTAAATCCAAACTTTAGTAAAAAAACGTAGCAGAAATTTTTATTTTTTGTCAGTCAATGCTATACTGAATGTAGCATATCAATATACGGAGTGAACTATGAATCCAATCATTTTTTCATTGACAGTTTTTCTTGCGGGTATTCTGTCTTTCTTTTCTCCCTGTGTCTTTCCTTTGCTGCCGGTTTATATTGGAATCTTACTAGGAAGTGATCAGGAAAAGGCTATCCGATTGTTCGGGAAAAAAATTCGCTGGCATGGCTTGCTGAAAACCCTTTGTTTTATTGCAGGTATTTCTGTTATTTTCCTCCTCATTGGTTTTGGAGCGGGCTTGCTTGGAAAGATCATGTACACCAATTGGTTCCGTTATCTGATGGGAGCCCTTATCATTATCCTTGGTCTTCATCAAATGGAAGTTTTCCACTTTCATTTCCTTGAGAAGCAAAAAACAATGGATTTTGGAGCCAACAAACAGAAGAATGAATTGTTTTCAGCTTTTCTACTTGGTCTTGGTTTTAGTTTTGGTTGGACCCCTTGTATTGGTCCGGTATTAGGATCGGTTCTTGCTTTAGCAGCATCAGATGGGCAAGATGCTCTTATGGGAGCTATTTATCTCTTTGTTTATACCTTGGGAATGGCTCTTCCGTTTTTACTCTTGGCCTTAGCATCTAGTCTGGTCCTACCTTACTTTAATCGTCTCAAACCCCATTTGTTATTGCTGAAGAAAATCGGCGGAGCCATCATTATTCTGATGGGAATTCTCTTACTTTTGGGACAATTGAACAGTTTGTCATCTATCTTTTCATAAAATAATCCGGAGGTTTAACGCATGATGAAAGGTTTTAAATACGCTTGTTTCTCAGTCCTCTCTTTAGCTTTGCTGTCAGCTTGTTCCATGAATCAATCCAGTGAGAGTAGTATGGACAATCAGCCAACAATGAATACAACAACGAATAAGAATGCTTTGGTAGGAAAAGACGCTAGTGACTTTGAACTAAAGGATATGAAGGGGAATACGGTTAAACTTTCAGACTACAAAGGGAAGAAGGTTTATTTGAAATTTTGGGCAACCTGGTGTGGTCCTTGCCGGAAAAGTATGCCTGAATTAGAGAAATTGGTCAAGGATACGGATAGAGACTTTGAAATTTTGACCATTATGGCACCGGGACTCCAAGGTGAAAAAACAGAAGAAGAATTCGTTAAATGGTTTGATCAACAAGATTACAAGTCCGTACCGGTCTTGTACAATCCAGACGGTTCTGCATTTGCAGATTATCAGGTTCGCTCTATTCCTACAGAAGTCTTTATAGACAGTCATGGGAAAATTGGACATGTCCAATTAGGGGCTATTTCAAACGACGATGCTAAGAAGATTATCAAAGAGTTACAATAAAAAAATGAAGCACGAAGCTTCATTTTTTTATTGTTTCTTAGTTGCTTGCACCAGAAGTGGCATCGGCATCTCCGTGCCCTCCGTCACCATGTCCTCCAGCATCAGAAGCACCAGAAGTTGCATCTGCACTACCGTGTCCACCAGCAGGAGCAAATGGACCGCTTCCACCAACTAGACGTTGACCTGTTGTTTGCAGGTACCAGTCCAACCATGGTTTGAAGTTGAAGACAATCTCATTGATACCAGCGTAAGAACCATCTTCATAGTACATAGCTTGGTAGTTGTGAGTGTTAATCACGCCTTCAGGAGAACCTGGAACAATGGTCCGAACATAGTCTTGGTTACCGTTACGAAGGGTACCAATCACCCATTCTACGTTTTTCATACGTGCTGGTGGTAGGGAACCATGAACGGTTGACATCCGGCTTCCTGATTGAGGTGGCACGCGTTTGGCAAACATGGTATCAGGATCTTGATGGGCATTGTTGTAGTAGAGGAATTGGTTGTTATCATCGGCATAGGTCAATTCAAATGGCATAGCCTTTAAGAACATATCAATTTGGTTAACGGTTAGGATACCGTGGTCGAGTTTGACATAGGTATCGCCGGAAACGGCACCAGTGATTTCAGCTACTTTTTCTACCCAATCTGGATCGTCAGGATCGACTTCAGTAACAGTTGTAGCGATTGGATGATTACAATCCAAGTCTTCTGGTTCAATTGGTTTTGGTTTTTTCAATTTAGATACAACCTCAACGTATTTCATAAAATTATCCAAGCAGGTTTCAAGGAATTTGACGGTTCCCTCGTTAATGATATTGCCGTCTTCGTCAAAAGCTTCTTTGGCTTTTCCAAGAAGGAATTCATTTCCTGGAAGGGTATAAGCATTGACACCTGGGGCATCGAGGATCTTACGGAGGTGAACTTGCGCACGTGAAGTCCCTTGATCATAGTAAGAAGCACCGACGATCATAACCGGTTTGTTTTCAAATGGATGCACCTCGAAAGAGAGCCATTCAAGAACAGACTTGAGAGCAGCAGAGATCGTATGGTTGTGCTCTGGAGTGGCAATGATAACACCATCTGCACGAGTGATTTTGTTATATAAAAGACGCAATTGGAAACTTTCGTCCCATTTTTCATCTTGGTTAAACATTGGAACTTCGTCGATTTCAAGAACTTCCAATTCAAATTTGATTTTAAATTGGCGGCGAATGAATTCCAAAAGTTTACGGTTATATGATTGATCGTAGTTTGAGCCTACAAGTCCAACAAATTTCATTCTTTTCTGTCTCCTATCTTACAAGTTTTCCCAGTCAAATTCTTCAGCATCTTTGCGAAGTAATTCTTGGGCGTTGCGCAATTTGTCTGTAATTTTTACAAACACACGGAAATCATTGAAGACCGCATCTAATTTTTGAATGACATCTAAATCCACCAAGTCTCCATTTTGATCAAAGGCTTGCAATGAATGAGAGAGCAAGAATTCATCTGGCAAGACATTCGCTTTAATTTCAGGAGCATTTAAGATTTGGCGAAGTTGGAGTTGGGCGCGTGAAGATCCCAACGTACCGTATGATGCCCCAGTAATCATGACCGGTTTGTTCAACAATGGGAAGACTCCGTATGAGAGCCAAGCGAGTGCACTCATCAAGACTGCTGGAATAGAGTGGTCGTATTCTGGAGTTCCAATAATGACCCCATCAGCTTCTTCAATTTTTGCAACAATATCTAAGACAGCTTCAGGAACTTGTTTGTCGGCTGGTTTGTTAAAGACAGGGATATCTTTAATTTCGACCAATTCGATCTCAGCCTTATCAGCAAAATGTTTTTGCATGTATTGAAGCAGTTGACGGTTTGTAGAACGTTTGGAGTTAGTCCCCACAATCGCAATAAGTTTTATCATGGAAAATTCCTTTCTGATAGGAGAATTATAAATAAGATTGAAGCCCACTTGTATAGGCGATCTTGCCTGATTGAGAAACCAATAAGGTATCTATACCAGGAAGTGATTCAACAGTGTTGAGGATAGAAGCAGGAGATTCCCCGAACAAGCGGGTAGTCCATATCTCCCCGTCTACGGATCGATCAGATATGATGGTGATACTGGCTAAGTCTGTCTCGACCGGATAGCCCGTCGCGCTATCAAAGATGTGGTGAAACGACTGGCCGTCCACTTCTAAATGACGCTCGTAGATGCCAGAGGTGACAATAGATTTATCCTTGACAGAGAGGACCAGTAGGTGCTGACCTCTTTTTTCGACTGGATTTTGAATGCCAATCCGCCAAGGTTGCTGTTTGACGGGATGTTGACCGACAGTGAGGATATTTCCTCCAAGATCGATCAAGGCATCTGTTACTCCCTGGCTCTTTAAAAAAGTCGCAATGCAGTCTGCACTATAGCCCTTAGCCAAGGCACCTAAATCGATCTTCATTCCAGGACGCATAAGAAAGACCGTATGGTTTTCTGGGTCGAGCTGAATTCGGTGAGGATCGATCATGGTCAGAGCTTGATTAATTTCCCCTTGCTGGGGACGTCTAGCATCTGAAAATCCAATTCGCCAGGTCTGTACAAGAGGACCAATGGCGATGTTTAAATGGCTGTTTTGAGCTTGACTATGCAAGGTTCCTAATGCAATCAGTTCAAAAAGATCTGGATGAACTTGGACAGGAGCAATACCAGCTTGGTAATTGACCTCCATGAGTTCAGAACTTGCATCATTGGCACTGAAGCGATGTTCGTAGGAGCGAAGAAGTTCAAAGCAGCGGGCTAAGAGTTCATTCGCTTGTGGGTGACAGATCGAAACAGTGATGGTCGTTCCCATCAAACGTTCGGATCGACTACTTAGGTCCACTAAAAATCTATCCTTTCCTATTTTCACTTACTTACAGTATATCAAAAAGATATCGTTTTCACAATTATTTCAAGCATATTGTTTGACATTTTTTGAAACATGTGAAGTGGGATTTTCTTGAAAATTGAAAAAAAGATCACAAATTCTGAGCAAAATAATTGTAACCGATATCATTTTTATGATATACTAAAGAAGTAAATTAAATTAAAGGTAGGATTTATTCTATGAGTAAAATCGTTGTTGTAGGGGCTAACCATGCCGGAACAGCTTGTATCAACACTATGTTAGATAATTTCGGAAATGAAAATGAAATTGTAGTTTTTGACCAAAACTCAAACATTTCATTCCTTGGATGTGGGATGGCGCTTTGGATCGGTGAACAAATCGATGGTCCTGAAGGTCTTTTCTACTCTGACAAAGAAAAATTGGAAGCAAAAGGTGCAAAAGTCTACATGAATTCACCTGTTCTTTCAATTGACTATGACAACAAAGTGGTTACAGCGGAAGTTGATGGAAAAGAACATAAAGAATCTTACGAAAAATTGATCTTTGCGACTGGATCAACACCAATCATTCCTCCAATTAAAGGAGTTGAAATCGTACCTGGTAACCGCGAATTCAAAGCAACTCTTGAAAATCTTCAATTCGTTAAATTGTACCAAAACGCTGAAGAAGTGATCGAAAAATTGAAAGACAACAGCAAACACTTGAATCGTATCGCCGTAGTTGGTGGTGGTTACATCGGTGTTGAACTTGCTGAAGCTT
Source organism: Streptococcus parasanguinis CC87K (assembly GCF_000507765.1). Taxonomy (GTDB): domain Bacteria; phylum Bacillota; class Bacilli; order Lactobacillales; family Streptococcaceae; genus Streptococcus; species Streptococcus parasanguinis_J. The sequence continues at coordinate 493,253 of NZ_KI669401.1, forward strand.
TCGAACGTCTTGGTAAAGACGTTGTCTTGGTGGATATCGTGGACACTGTCTTGAACGGCTACTATGACAAAGACTTTACAGACATCATGGCGAAAAACTTGGAAGACCACAACATCCGTTTGGCTCTTGGACAAACTGTTCAAGCAGTTGAAGGAGATGGTAAGGTAGAACGTCTTGTAACCGATAAAGAAACCTTCGACGTAGATATGGTCATCTTGGCTGTTGGTTTCCGTCCAAATACAGCTCTTGCAGATGGTAAGATTGAACTCTTCCGCAACGGTGCCTTCCTTGTCGATAAAAAACAAGAAACGTCACTTCCAGGTGTCTATGCAGTTGGTGACTGTGCGACTATCTATGACAATGCACGTGGTGAAATGAGCTACATCGCTCTTGCGTCTAATGCGGTTCGTTCAGGTATTGTTGGTGCCTACAATGCGACTGGTCATGAATTAGAAGGAATCGGTGTTCAAGGTTCTAACGGTATCTCTATCTATGGCCTTCACATGGTTTCAACTGGTTTGACTCTTGAAAAAGCGAAAGCTGCAGGCTTCAATGCCACTGAAACTGGCTTCAACGACCTTCAAAAACCTGAATTTATCAAACACGATAACTATGAGGTTGGTATCAAGATCGTCTACGATAAAGACACTCGTCAAATCCTTGGAGCTCAAATGGTATCACGTGATAGCGCTATCTCAATGGCTATTCACATGTTCTCACTTGCGATTCAAGAACACGTGACGATTGATAAGTTGGCTTTGACGGACTTGTTCTTCTTGCCACACTTCAACAAACCTTACAACTACATCACAATGGCAGCTTTAACTGCTGAATAATAGCTAAAGTTCTATTAAAAACTTTCCTTAGGTGAGTACGGACGTCAGCGAACTTCTACGAAGTTCCATGACTAATTATTGAGCCTAAGGTCTCAATAATTCCGAGTGCCTGAAACTGTATTGTTTCAGGCACTTTTCTCACAGCGGAAAGTTTTGACTTTTCTTTATTCATTCCATAATAATAGAACATATTTATATTTCTTTGTAGAATTTCTTAACTTAATTTACTTGATAAAATGGTTTGTCTACATTCTAAACAAAACTAACAAGGGTGGTTTTGTTTTTTTCTGTCTTTCCATGTATTCAGAGGCAGTGAAATAAGGTATAATGAATAGGATAAGAGTTTGAAGGAGTTAGGGAATGTCTGCTAAAGAAGAAGCCTTAAAAAAGGAATTTCATTTTGCCTCTAGTTCAATTGTGGCCCATATTGTCAGAGGTGTTCTGGTTGGGATCGTTGTGGGCTGCATCGTCTCAAGTTTTCGTTTTTTGATCGAACATATTTTTCATTTTGTTCAAGGCGTTTACAAGGAGATGTCTGGTCAACCACTTTATTTGCTGGCGATGCTGTTGGGGTATGGGGTGATCGTACTGATTTCTGGTCGCCTCATTCGCACCAATCGGGATATCAAGGGATCGGGAATTCCGCAAGTCGAAGCAGAGCTCAAGGGTCTTTTGGCGGTGAGCTGGTGGGATACCTTGTGGAAGAAGTATATTTTAGGTGTCTTGGCCATCGGAAGTGGCTTGATGCTTGGTCGTGAAGGTCCTAGTATTCAATTAGGGGCTATGGGTGGAAAAGGAGTAGCCCATCATTTGAAGGTCAGCCCGGTTGAAGAGCGGTCTTTGATTGCAAGTGGAGCTGCTGCTGGCCTTGCGGCCGCCTTTAATGCACCGATAGCAGGGCTTTTATTTGTGGTTGAAGAGGTCTATCATCATTTTTCTCGATTCTTTTGGATTTCGACCTTGGCCGCTAGTCTGACTGCTAATTTTATTTCACTCAATGTCTTTGGTCAAACACCCGTACTTCATATGCCGCAAAATATTCCGCCGCTCCATTTGTCTCAGTACTGGATTTACCTTTTTCTTGGAGTCTTTTTGGGGGCAGCAGGTTATGTCTATGAAGTAGTGGTTCTGAATATCGGTCGATTGTATCGTTTACTTGAGAAGATTTTTCATGTTCCCTCTCATTACTCTTCCTTATTTGCCTTTGTCTCGATTATTCCAATCGGCTATTTCCTTCCACAAATTCTTGGTGGCGGGAACCAATTGGTTTTGGATTTGGCTCGAGTACCGTATCCAGTTCTATCGATCCTTCTCTATTTTACGATCCGGTTTATCTGGAGTATGTTGAGCTATGGTAGTGGTCTACCTGGCGGAATTTTCTTGCCCATTCTAGCTTTAGGATCTCTTTTAGGCGCGATCGTTGGAACTTTCCTCCAAAACATTGGCTTTATCTCTCAAAATCAATTACCTCTCTTCATTATTTTAGGAATGAGTGGGTATTTTGGGGCTATTTCGAAAGCTCCTTTAACCGCTATGATTTTGGTAACAGAGATGGTCGGTGATATTCGTAGTTTAATGCCACTGGGTATGGTCACCTTGCTGGCTTACATGATCATGGATCTCTTCCATGGAGCACCAGTCTATGAAGCCATGCTGGAGCAACTCTTACCTGATAAGGCGCAAGAAGAAGGAGAGTTGACCTTGATTGAGATTCCTGTATCCGAAAAGATTGCAGGGAAACAAGTTCATGAACTCGAACTCCCTCAAGATATTTTGATTACTACGCAAATGCGAAGTGGTAAGAGCTATACGGTCAATGGTGCGACCCGCTTGTATCTAGGTGATAGCATCTTTGTGGTGGTGAAAGAATCTGAAATTGGACGAGTCAAGGATATTCTTTTGTAAAAGACAGTTTCTTAGAAAAGTCTTTCTATTATTAAATTTTCAGACAATTGTTGAAAAATGAGAAAACTTCTGGTAAAATAAGTCCAAGAACAAAAGAGGAGAAGTCTTTCATGAAAAAATATAGTCTACTCTTATTGAGTGTTGCTCTTTTAGCAGGGTGTGCAAATTCTAGTAGCAAACAGTCGAGTCAAAAGACGCAAACCAGCTCAACGGTGCAGTTGTCAAAGGCTGACCAGAAGACCTTGGACAATGCGACAGCTGAATACAAAGACTTTGTCGAAATGCAAATCGACCAATTGCTCAAGGATACAGAAGGATTCCGAGCTACGCTAAAGGCGGGAAATTTGGAAGAAGCTAAAAAGCAATATCCCTTGATCCGCATGGCCTATGAACGGTCTGAACCGATTGCTGAAACCTTCGGAGAATCGGATGTCAAGATCGACTACCGCTTGGTGGATTATGTGGATGAAAATAAATCAGAAGATGGCTGGTCAGGTTTCCACCGGATTGAGCGTATCCTTTGGGAAAACAATACTACAGATGGAACAGACAAATATGCTGACCAACTGGTGAACGATATAAAGGAGTTGAAAGCTAAAATTGCTACAGTAGAAGTCACACCGGATATCATGTTGACTGGAGCTGTCGATTTGCTCAATGAAGTGGCAACGCAAAAGATTACAGGTGAAGAAGAAGTCTTCTCTCATACAGATCTTTACGACTTTCGTGCCAATATTGAAGGGGCTGAAAAGATCTTCTCTCTCTTTAAACCTTTGATTGAGAAAAAAGATGCCAAATTGGTTAAAACCTTGGAAGCAGAATTTAAGAATGTGAATGCTTTATTGGACAAACACATGACAGATGATTCAAACTATAAGTCTTACACAGATTTATCCAAGGAAGATACCAAGGAATTGGCAGAAGCTGTGACCAAACTTGGTGAACCTTTGTCTCAAATGGGTGTGATTTTAGATGGGAAATAAGAAAAATGGCTGACGAAAAATTTTTAGATAAAAAAATGGACCGTCGTGAATTTCTTAAAAAAGCAGGTATCGGAGGGGCTGGTCTAGCGCTGGGTCTCTCTGGTGCATCTGCTTTTTTCGCTAATCAAGACAGTTCCATTAAAAAAGCTTATGATGGGGATGAAGACATCTCCTTTTATGGCAAGCACCAAGCCGGGATTACGACGGCCATGCAGAAGACTTGCTACTTGGTGGTGCTGGATCTTCACACGACGGATAAAAAAGAAGTCATCCAGCTTTTTAAAGACTGGACCGACTATAGTAGTAAATTAGTCGAAGGAGAATTGGTCAAAAAAGATGGTTCCAATGCCCTCTTGCCACCAACAGATACAGGTGAAACAGTGGGACTCAACCCCTATCGCTTGAGCCTGACGTTTGGGGTTTCAGCTTCCTTTCTAAAGAAACTGGGCTTGGAGTCCAAACGTCCCAAGCTCTTTCGTGATTTGCCTCCATTTCCAAAGGAGCAGTTGCAGGACAAATACACTGGTGGCGATATCGTCATTCAGGCCTGTGCCGACGATGAGCAAGTAGCCTTTCATGCGGTCCGAAATCTCATCCGCAAAGGTCGCAATACCATCACCATGAAGTGGAGCAAATCAGGATTTGCAGCTATTGGTGACCGAAAAGAAACGCCCCGCAACCTCTTTGGTTTCAAGGATGGAACAGCAAATGTCACGACGGAGAAGGATTTTGACAAGGTCGTCTGGACTGATAGCAAGGATTGGATGAAGGGTGGTTCCTATATGGCTCTTCGCCTAGTGCAAATGCACTTGGAAACTTGGGACCGAACCAATTTGCAGGAGCAGGAAAATACCTTTGGTCGCTACAAGGAATCCGGTGCTCCCTTTGGTAAAACCAACGAATTTGATGAAGTAGATTTATCTAAACTACCAGTTGATTCACATGTTCGTTTGGCCAAAGAAGTGGATCGACCGATTTTACGGCGTTCTTATTCTTATTCGGATGGCATCAATGAACAGACTGGGCAATTTGATGCTGGCTTGATCTTTATCGCCTTTCAAAAAGATCCAAACAGTTTTGTTAAAATCCAAACCAATCTAGGTGCAGAGGATAAAATGAACGAGTACATCACCCATATCGGAAGTGGACTCTTTGCTTGCTTTGCAGGTGTTGAGAAAGGAGGCTACCTTGGTCAAGCACTCTTTGAATAAACTTTTGATCTTGTTAGGCCTTCTTGCCTTGTTCTGGACTCATCCAGTGGCTGCGGAATCTTATAGCGATCTCTTTATCAAGATCACAGATGCAACAACCGCTGTAGAAAATAAGAACCAGGATAAGGCCAAGGAATTGATCGCTGAGATTCAGGATGATTTTGAATCCAAAGATCACCATGATTCCAAGGCAGGAAAAAAAGTTAGCCAAGCTCTAGCTATAAAAGGGGAGGTAACCAAAGAGGATCTCACCAAGATCTCATCAGCCCTGCTAGCTTTTGAAAAAGAACAAAATCCGGTCGATTTAGAGGCGGAAAAAGACAAACTCGTGAGTCGCCTCGCTCCTTACTTTAAGAACCTACAAGATGCCATTACAGCTAAGGATCTGGATAAAACCCGTCAAACCTATGCAGATCTCAATAATACCTGGACACGAAACGAAGCAGTGGTAAGGGATCATAGCACAGCCTACTATGGCAAAATCGAGACGGCCATTTCGCTCTTACGTAGTAGCATTGAAACAGAGCCTACTGACTTCACCAGCATCCAGTCCTCCTATGATGACCTCAAAAATGGGATTGATGCCTTTGTAAAAGGAGAAGCGATTAGCAGTGCTAGTCCGGATTTGACACTGAAAGATGGGATCAAGCTTTTGGAGAAGGCGCAAAGCCAATTCCAATCTGGCGACGATAAATCTGCTGCAGCAACTATGAAGCAGTTCATCACCATCTGGCCAACCATTGAGGGGGATGTCAGCACGACCAATCCAAGCCTCTACACGCGCGTAGAGAGTGAATCCCCGGTCATTATGGTTAAGGGGAAAGAAAAGACCTATCAAGAGAAATTACAAGCCTTGATCAGGGACCTTTCTGCGATCGATACGACAGCTTCTTACAACGCTTTTGATGCTATGTTGATTCTTCTACGTGAAGGAGTAGAAGCGCTTCTGATCGTCATGGCCCTTGTGACGACCCTTAAGGCCGCTAAGATGAGGAAAGGCCTCAAATGGGTCTACGGTGGAGCTGCTGCGGGGGTTCTTGCCAGCGCAGCGATCGCTCTTGTTCTGCAAGTCGCTTTTCCAGCCGTTACTTCGGGCTCTAACCGGGAAATTATTGAAGGTGGCGTTGGGATTTTCGCTGTGGTCATGATGATCCTCATCGGAATTTGGCTCCACAGCAAGTCCTCTGTCAAACAGTGGAATGCCTTCATGGACCGTCAGATGAAGACGGTAACGGCTACAGGAAGTTTTGTCTCTATGTTTGCCCTCAGTTTCTTAGCAGTCTTTCGTGAAGGGGCTGAGACTATTCTCTTCTATGTTGGAATCATTCCACGGATTACAACCACGAATTTCTTATTAGGAATCGGGCTTGCCATAGCTGTTCTCATCCTTATTGCAGTGGCCATGACCAAGGCCAGTCAAGCCATCCAACCTCATCGAATCTTTTTCATTCTGACGTGGTTAATCTACGCCTTGGCCTTCAAGATGCTCGGTGTTAGCATCCATGCCCTTCAGTTGACCAATATCCTACCGAGTCATTTGGTCAATGGATTTCCTACCATTGATTGGGCAGGGATCTATCCAAGCTGGGAAGTTCTTCTTCCCCAACTACTCTTTGTGGCCCTGATCGCCCTTATCACGGTGAGACAACATGGCAAAGAGTAGAGCAGATAAAATGACCATTGTCGAGCACTTGGTCGAATTTCGAAAACGATTGATCGCAGTGGTCTTGTGTTATATTATCGTCTTCATCGTAGCCTTTGTATTTGGAGGAGAACTCTACCAGATCTTGACCGCTAGCCTCCATCAAAAACTGCTGGTACTGGGTCCAAATGATATCCTCTGGATCTATGTATCGCTGGCCAATCTCTCAGCTTTTAGTCTGACACTGCCCTTTATTGTCTACCAGATTTGGCAATTTGTGAGACCGGCTTTAAGGGAGAAGGAGGCGCGTGCAGTCTTTGCCTACATTCCAGCTAGCTTTATTTGCTTTGTGCTTGGGCTGGCGTTTGGTTATTTCTTTGTCAGCCCAGCTATTTTAGAGGTCTTGATGCGCTTGGGAGAAGGGCTGTTTGATACCCAATTGACGGCACAAAATTATTTAACCTTCTTATGGCACACCACCTTGCCTTTAGGGGTCTTGTTCGAGTTACCAGTTTTGGTCGCTTTTCTGACCTCGATTGGGCTCTTGACACCACAGTTTTTAATAACCTACCGACGTTACGCTTACTTTGTCCTGCTGGTCTTGGCCGTCGTGCTAACCCCTGCAGACTTTATCAGTGACTTGGCCATGACACTCCCTTTGATCCTCTTATTTGAAGTCAGTGTCGCCATCAGTAAAGTCATCTATTCAAGAAAAAGGAGAAACTAATGGGAATTTTACGTGATATTGGAGCACCAGGTTTGATCATCATCATCCTGGGCGCCCTCTTGATTTTTGGACCAAAACGCCTGCCTGAGTTGGGCCAGTCTATCGGCAAAATGTTTGCTGAATTTAAGACAGCTGTCAATAAAGGCAGTGAAGAAGCAGATCAAGACGCCAAAGAAGCTAAAGAAGAAAAAGAATAATCAGACAATTTTCAAAATTCTATTGAGTTCGATTGCATAAAAAGGTATAATAAGACAAGTACTTGCAATCGACGAAGGAGGAAACCATGATTATTACGATTTTGTCACTCATTTTCTATTTTAGCTATATCGGATTCTTATGCTGGTTGGTCGTAAAAATTGTCGAAAAATTGTTCAATTTCTTGTTGAACCGTTAATGAAGAAACAATCCATTTCACCCCGAGTGAGTGGATTTTTTGTGTCCAATTCAGTTAGAAAGATTCAAACAAAGAGGTTTTAACGGTCTCAGATTGAAGATAAAGTCATATAAAAAACTTTCCTTAAGTGAGTACGGACGTCAGCGAACTTATTAGAAGTTCCATGACTAAATCAAAATACAAAGGGCGTCTGCGGATAAAGTCAAAAGAGGAAATTAGAAAGCAAGTGAAACAACACAACAAAACCATCGTTTTACTGACTGTTTTGTTTATTGCTATGCTTTCCATTTAAATGTTTTTATATCTTTCAACTTCTAGTATTTCTTGTTACTAGTGATGGACTATATCGTTTGTTTTTCTTATTTATTTTATAAGAATGTTAAGCTTAATAGAAATACAGTAATTACAAGATTGTAATATATTCTGTTATAGCTTTATGTGGCATGGGTATAAATTGATATGACTTTTATTATCTATGGTATAATGAGATAAATTTGGAGTTGTAGAGGCGAGCATTTGGAAGAACATAGACCTGATTTTAGAGATATAAAATCATTTGAAGAATTTAACAGATACTACTGGTATCGAGAAGAGCTTTCACAAATTTGTAAGTACCTTGGATTAGAATACAGATGTACAAAAAAAGAATTAAATCATATTATAGAACAATATTTTAGGGGAAATAGAGTAGAAAAAGTTTTGAGGAAAAGAAACAAAAATCAAACCGAAATAATAACCCTAAATACATCATTACTTGAATGTGGGTTTTCCTTTAATCAGAAATTTCGTGATTATTTTTCAGCTGTAACAGGTGTTAATCCGTTTAAGTTTAATGCTGATATGGCAACTGCTTGGAGAAAAGTAAAACGGGACAACAACATAAATTTTACAATCCAAGATATGATTAAAATATACTATGGAGAGTCAGACTACGCCAAGTATGATAATTCAGCTTGCCAATGGAATCAATTTCTAAAAGACTTTTGTGCCGATGAATTTAGCAATCATTACTCCAACAAGTTAAAAGTTGCGGCTATCCTTTGGAATGAAGTTAGAGATTCAAAAAATAAAAAAATTTATTCACGGGGACTTCTAAAAGAATATAGCTACAAAATAGAGGAGTACTGTAAGTAAACAACTTCAAGTTTGTCGAACGGAATATAAAGTATTAAAGACGATAGCACTCTGTTTTTGCAGAGTGCTTTTTTGTTTTATAGAATATAAGAGAATGTGGGATACTTGCTTTCTCTGCTAGATGATCGAGCAGAGAAAGATTTATTAGATATGACATCAGTCAGCTAAACCCTTTTAGCTGGCTTTTTTGTTAGCGACTCGGTCATTAACTTGCTTGTCAAAATATAATTCGGTATCATAGATATATAATGTTTGGTAAGTAAGTCCTATTGTCAGTTCGGAACAAGTAGATAGGAGAAGGGGAGAAAAAACTAGTGAATAAAGACCAATTGATAGAGAAACCAGAAATAAATATTGTTGGGGTTATTGCAAATCATCAGTTTAACTGGTATATTTGTTCAAACGAAATGTGGACAATGGATATCGATAAATATATTCAGGCATACCAGGAAGCAGGTCTGGATGTTGATTTCTCCTATTTACCTGAGATTCAGCAGAATCTTCATGTGATTACAAAAAGCAATCTTGAGAGCTACTTAGAAATGTATAAAGATGATTGGCTGAAGGTGACGGTTGAAGAATTGATCTCAATGATCAAACGTTCAATGGAAGAGGAGAACTTGAATTCAGAGATTATTCTGGAAGGAAAAGCCTTGCTTCCGGATCTTTTCATCGATTTTGATAAAGAAGAATTTTATTCAAACCATCTGGGGATGAAAAACTACGAAAGATATGTGCCAAACGGATGGAAGTTTTTTTCAGGACGTTTTGATCATTTGATCCCCAAAGAGGAGCAATATTGGATTGAAGAGACCAAGAAAACTGAAGGAACTAGTCTTCTATTCATATAAAAATAATACAGTTTAAAAGTATTTCATGAGACTGTGAAATGCTTTAAAATTTCGCCACATTTCAAATCTTTATATTCCGTTTCGTTAGGAATAGCGATGGAAAGCCAACCAAATATGCTATACTGAAGTAGATAGAAGGAGGAGCGACTGATGAGCAGAAAGTGGGTAAAGATCATTGCTATTTTAATTTTCATCCTATCCGGTAGTTACTTTGTCTACAATAAACTAACGAAGCCGAATCTTGGACCGAAAACAACAAAGCTCTATAAGCATGGTTTTCTTTTGCTAGAAGAACAAATCGGAACCTACATCAAAGAACACTATACTGGGATTGAGAAGATTGAGTTCTCCCCAATCTACGTTACTGAAGAAGGGTCAACATTCTCAAATGCCTATGTGCGTCCGACGATCTATGACAAGTATGGAAATAAAGCTACTCTGGGAGATAAAATAAAGAAATTTATTCCATTAAGTTATGGATTGATTTCAGACATTGTTCTTGATTTTGATGGAGGTGGCAATGAAGTCATTGAGTTACTGGACTCAAATGGCAAACCTGTAGACGTTTCAAATGAGGAGCATTTGCCTAAGAGAGCTATACTCACAGAGGCAAGTAGTACAGATGAAAATATTGAATTATTAGTAGAAGATGGTCAGTTAATAGGAGTCGTAAAGGATGATAAAGGAAGCCCTGGTGCAGAAATTGTTTATAATACGGAACTCCATAAAGGAGACGCGAGAGAGTAGCGCTAACCAATGAAATAGAATGAAAAAGAAAGGACAAAACACATGCAGTATTATTTTATCGGTGGCCTAGGTGGTAATAGCTACCATCTGGCTCCACTAATGGATGAGCTAGGCTTTCCTGTGACCTTTCTAGATCCCTATAGGGAAATGATTCAGACAGAAAACGATCTTCGTGATTGGTTCCAAGGTCGGGTTGGCCAGGCTGAAGAGATCTGCTTATTTGGGCATTCCTTGGGTGGAGATTTGGCTCGTTATCTGGCTACTGAGTTTCCTCAGATCCAGGCTTTGATTCTCCTGGATGGGGGTTATCTGGATATGGAAAAGATCCTGCCTCTTGAAGAAGAACTAGAAGGAACGGCGTCCTTCATGCAGCAGCAAGTTTTTGCAACTTTAGAAGAAGCCGTGTTATCAGAACTTGGTGATGGAGAAGATCCTACTCCTATAGCGCGAAAAGCAGTAGAGGCTAGCTTTCGCTGGAATCCAGCAAGTGAACAATATGAATTAAATCTGGATCTCGAAAAGGTCATGGCTTTATTGCGTCTACGGCGTCGGATCAAGACTTACCAGATTCCACTGGCGGACCTGCCTGTCCTCTTTATTGGACCTCGATACCAAGAAGAACCTGAATGGAGAAAAGAAGCTCTGAAGCAACTAGATCCCCAGATCAAGCAAGTTTTGCTAGATGCTTTGGGGCACGAACTGTATACAGAGGCGCCAGAAATTGTAGCTAGAGAAGTCAACAATTGGCTCCAAAATGTTCATAAATAAAACCTGTTTTCTTTTTTGAAACAGGTTTTTATCTTGTAATTTCCGAACGTTATTTCCTATAAAATCATTCCCATTGCATTAGGTCCGTATCTTTGGTATAATCTATCAAGGAAACGTCAAGAGACGTAGCGATGCGCTTGCGCATAGGTAGGTCAGTTTTTAGAAAAGAGATTTTTCAATCTATGTTAAATGAATTTCCTATTTTCGACTATGAAGATATTCAGTTGATTCCCAACAAATGTATCATCAATAGCCGGTCAGAAGCAGATACAACCGTCCAATTTGGAAAGCATACCTTCAAGCTTCCAGTCGTTCCGGCTAATATGCAGACGATCTTGGATGAGAGTGTAGCAGAGCAGTTGGCGCGTGGTGGGTATTTCTATATCATGCACCGGTTTGATGAAGCAGGTCGGATTCCTTTTGTCAAACGCATGCATGATCAAGGTTTGATCGCTTCCATTTCGGTTGGTGTTAAGGAATACGAATACGACTTTGTGAGTCAATTAAAGGCAGATGCGCCTGAGTACATCACTATTGATATCGCACACGGTCATGCGGATAGTGTCATTCGGATGATTCAACACATCAAGAAAGAATTACCAGATACCTTTGTCATTGCTGGAAATGTTGGAACTCCTGAAGCTGTTCGTGAATTGGAAAATGCAGGAGCTGATGCGACTAAGGTCGGAATCGGTCCTGGTAAGGTTTGTATCACCAAAGTGAAGACTGGATTTGGTACAGGTGGTTGGCAATTGGCTGCTCTTCGCTGGTGCTCAAAAGCAGCTCGTAAGCCAATCATTGCGGACGGTGGTATTCGGACCCATGGAGATATTGCTAAATCGATTCGTTTCGGGGCGTCTATGGTCATGATCGGTTCTCTCTTTGCAGGACATATCGAAAGTCCTGGTAAAACAGTAGAGATTGATGGAGAGTCTTTCAAAGAGTACTATGGATCTGCTTCAGAGTACCAAAAAGGCGCTTATAAGAACGTCGAAGGTAAGAAGATTTTATTGCCTGCCAAGGGTCATTTGCAAGACACTTTAACGGAAATGGAACAAGATTTGCAAAGTTCGATCTCTTATGCAGGAGGCCGGAAATTAGCAGATTTGAAACATGTTGACTATGTGATCGTTAAGAATTCTATCTGGAATGGCGATGCACACTAATTGAATTACTTATTTATTTCACGAATGGGCGTGATGTTTCTACAAGGTGCCGGAACACCTAACAATAAGTAAGTCGGGATTATTTCTCTTTTTAGAGAGATTTCAAGGCTTGCTTAGCAGGCTTTTTTGTGTTTTGTGAATGAAGTAGAGGATTTTTTAAAAAGTAGGAGGAAGTATGAAATTACTTGAAGAGCGCATCTTAAAAGATGGTAATGTTTTAGGTGAGAATATCCTCAAGGTGGATTCCTTTTTGACCCACCAAGTGGATTTTAAATTGATGAAAGAGATTGGTCAGACTTTTGCGGACCGGTTTAAAGATGCTGGTGTGACGAAAGTCGTAACCATTGAAGCATCTGGGATTGCACCAGCCCTTTATGTAGCTGAAGCCTTGGATGTTCCCATGATCTTTGCTAAGAAGGCTAAAAACATCACCATGAATGAGGGTATCTTGACGGCTGAGGTTTATTCCTTTACCAAGCAAGTCACCAGCACCGTTTCAATTGCGGGTAAATTTTTGGATCCATCAGATAAGGTTTTGATCATTGATGATTTCCTTGCAAATGGCCAAGCAGCCAAAGGCTTGATTCAAATCATCGAACAAGCTGGTGCTCAAGTCGAAGCGATTGGGATCGTGATTGAAAAATCCTTCCAAGATGGACGGGGATTGTTAGAAGAGTTGGGATATCCAGTTGTATCCCTCGCACGTTTGGACCGTTTTGAAAATGGTCAGGTTGTATTTAAGGAGGCAGACATCTAATGCAAAAACAAGAAAGCCATTCACAGGCGGCCATTCTAGGCTTGCAACACCTTTTGGCCATGTATTCGGGATCTATTTTGGTGCCGATCATGATCGCAGGAGCTTTGGGCTATAACGCTCATCAACTAACTTACCTCATCTCTACAGATATCTTCATGTGTGGGGTAGCAACTTTCCTTCAAGTGCAGCTCAATAAATACTTTGGGATCGGTCTTCCGGTAGTCCTTGGGGTTGCCTTCCAGTCTGTGGCACCTCTCAGCATGATTGGAGCTAGCCATGGTAGTGGGGCCATGTTTGGTGCCTTGATTGTCTCAGGGATTTATGTCATCCTTGTATCTGGTTTCTTCTCTAAGATTGCCAATCTCTTCCCATCTATTGTAACGGGATCTGTTATTACAACCATTGGTTTGACTTTGATTCCAGTAGCGATTGGAAATATGGGAAATAATGCGCCAAAACCAACCGTTCAAAGCTTGATTTTGGCTGTGGTGACCATTCTCATCATTTTAGTTGTTAATATCTATACGACTGGGTTTATTAAATCCATTTCAATTTTGATTGGTTTGATCGTAGGTACTGCTATTGCGGCTTCTATGGGCTTGGTTGACTTCACACCTGTGGCTCAAGCACCAGTCGTTCACGTTCCAACACCTTTCTTCTTTGGAGCTCCTAAGTTTGAAATCACCTCAATCGTCATGATGTGTATCATCGCGACAGTTTCTATGGTTGAATCAACAGGTGTCTATCTTGCACTTTCTGATATTACCAAAGATCCAATTAATAGCACGCGCCTTCGCAATGGTTACCGTGCTGAAGGGTTGGCTGTTCTCCTCGGTGGTATCTTCAACACCTTCCCTTACACCGGATTCTCACAAAACGTTGGCTTGGTGAAATTGTCTGGTATCAAGACTCGCTTGCCAATCTACTACGCGGCTGGTTTCCTTGTTCTTCTTGGTCTCCTTCCTAAGTTTGGAGCTTTAGCACAAATTATTCCAAGTCCAGTTCTTGGGGGAGCGATGCTAGTCATGTTTGGTTTTGTATCGATTCAAGGGATGCAGATTCTTGCGCGTGTTGATTTTGAACACAATGAGCACAACTTCTTGATCGCTGCTGTATCGATTGCTGCAGGGTTTGGTTTGAACAACAGTACCCTCTTCAATGGCCTTCCAACAGGATTCCAAATGTTCTTTGCTAACGGAATTGTCGTTGCCAGTGTCTTGGCGATCGTTCTCAATGCTATTTTAAACCGCAACAAACACTAATCTCACATGAACCGGAGGTCCTTGGATCTTCGGTTTTTTGACTTTTAAGGAAACATATAGTAGAGTGGAAGAGGAGAAAATTTAGTTTGATGAGAAGAGAGTTAGAATCATGTATGTAACCTATCACTTTAAAGAGCGCTTGCGCTTGTTTTTGAGTCTATTTTTGCCGATTTTAATCTACCAATTAGCTAATTATTCAGCCAGCTTTGTCGATACAGCCATGACTGGTCAGTACCGGACCCTTGATTTGGCTGGTGTTTCTACAGCTACGAGTCTGTGGAATCCATTTTTTACTTTCCTGACAGGGATTGTCTCTGCGCTGACGCCGATTGTTGGGCATCATTTAGGCAAGGGAAATAAAGAACGGATTGCTGGCGACTTTTACCAATTCCTCTATATGTCATTTGGTATGGCCATTCTCTTAATAGGCTTTGTTTGGGGGATTGCACCCATGATTCTCAAGCAGATCGGCTTAGAAAATGTTGTTGCCCAAATAGCCATTCACTATTTATATTTTCTTTCTCTGGGAATCTTACCTTTGTTGCTCTTTAGTATCGTGCGGACCTTCCTCGATACCTTGGGAATGACGCGTCTATCGATGTACTTGATGCTCTTGCTTTTGCCTCTCAATGCTTGTTTTAACTATATCCTGATCTATGGGGCATTTGGTTTTCCCGAGATGGGGGGAGCAGGAGCAGGTCTTGGAACCTCTCTGGCCTACTGGGTCTTGTTGGTTATTGCGGTTTTGATCTTGTGCAAACACCCTAAGGTAGCACCTTTCCAATTGTGGAAGCCCCAACCTTATGATTTTAAAGGGATGAAAGAAGTATTGCGCCTTGGGCTTCCAATCGGTGGAATTGTTTTTGCAGAAGTCATTATCTTCTCGCTGGTTGGTTTGTTAATGGCAAAATTCCCATCACTGACCATTGCTAGCCACCAATCGGCCATGAATTTTTCTACCCTGATGTATGCTTTCCCAGTTAGTATCTCCAGTACTATGGCGATTATCGTATCTTACGAACTGGGAGCAGGAAGACCAGAAGTGGTCAAACAATATTGCCGTTTGGGACGACTGACAGCCTTTGGTTTTGCCATTGTCACCCTCGTCTTTCTCTATACATTCCGCTTCCAACTAGCAGGACTATACGGGAAGGATCCAGTCTTTGTGCAGCAAACAGCGATTTTCATGACTTATAGTCTCTTTTTCCAAGTGGCTGATACTTTTGCAGCACCTCTACAAGGGATTTTGCGGGGCTATAAGGATACAACCGTTCCTTTCTTATTAGGTGTCTTTAGTTATTGGTGCATCTCTATCCCACTAGGGATTTTCCTTGACCATGTGACCAACTTGGGTCCATACGCTTATTGGATCGGCCTTATTTCTAGCCTTGTCGTGAGTGGAATTTGTTACCAACTTCGGCTCTGGCAGATCGAAAAAAAGCAAACAAACTAAAATAAAGTCTGGGAGACCAGGCTTTTTATGTACCGTAAATATTATAAATTTTCTGAAAGTTCTTGACAATCGATGTCAAAGTGGTAAGATTAGGAGGTAGAAATGAAGAACTAGAAGGAGAACAAGATGAGAAGTGATATGATCAAAATGGGGATCGACCGAGCACCAGCGCGTGGTCTCCTCTATGCAACAGGGCAAGTAAAATCAGCAAAGGATATGCAAAAGCCCTTTATTGCCATTTGTAACTCCTATATTGATATCGTTCCAGGCCATGTTCACCTGCGTGAATTAGCAGATGTTGCTAAGGAAGCTATTCGCGAGGCTGGTGGGATTCCTTTTGAATTTAATACCATCGGTGTCGATGACGGAATCGCTATGGGCCATATCGGGATGCGTTATAGTTTGCCATCACGCGAGTTGATCGCAGATGCTGCTGAAACAGTCATCAATGCCCACTGGTTTGACGGTGTTTTCTATATTCCTAACTGTGATAAGATTACACCAGGAATGATTTTAGCAGCCATGCGGACCAATGTGCCAGCTGTATTTTGTTCTGGTGGACCCATGAAGGGTGGCATTGACATGACGGGGCATCAAGCGACTCTCTCCAGTTTGTTTGAAGCTGTAGGTACTTATCAAGCTGGTGATATGGGCTTGGATGAGCTGGATTTCTTGGAAAAAAATGCCTGCCCAACTTGTGGCTCTTGCTCTGGTATGTTTACCGCCAATTCCATGAACTGTTTGATGGAAGTTTTGGGCCTTGCCCTTCCAGGTAACGGTACTATCCTAGCCGTTTCAGATGAACGTCGGGAATTGGTTCGTCAAGCAGCCAAACAATTGGTAGAGAATATTAAAAAGGATATCCGTCCACGGGATATCGTGACCAAAGAGGCCATTGATGATGCCTTTGCGCTCGATATGGCCATGGGTGGTTCTACCAATACTGTGCTTCATACACTCGCTATTGCACGTGAAGCAGGGATTGACTATGATCTCAAAGATATCAACGAAATTGCCAAGAAGACACCTTATCTTTCTAAAATTGCCCCTTCAAGTGTCTACACTATGCATGATGTGCATGAAGCTGGTGGTGTTCCAGCCATTATCAATCAGTTGATCAAAAAAGGTGCCATTAAGGGTGATCGTATTACGGTTACTGGTAAAACCTTGAAAGAAAACGTAGCTGGTGCTGAAATCAAAAATGAAGAAATTATCCATCCAATCGAACATCCTATTTCACCGGTAGGTGGTTTGTCGATCCTTTACGGAAATATTGCTCAGGATGGAGCTGTTATCAAGGTCGGTGGAGTCGATCCGTCTGTGACCACTTTCCGTGGTAAAGCTATTTGTTGCGACTCACAAGATCAAGCCCTTGAGTTGATTGACAATGGAACAGTCAAGAAGGGACATGTTGTTGTCATTCGTTACGAGGGTCCTCAGGGTGGACCTGGTATGCCAGAGATGCTAGCGCCAACCTCTAAGATTGTCGGACGCGGTCTTGGTAAGGATGTGGCACTGATTACGGATGGTCGTTTCTCAGGAGCTACTCGTGGGATTGCTATTGGTCACGTTTCTCCAGAAGCAGCAGAAGGTGGAAATATCGCCCTAATCGAAGATGGGGACGAAATCGTGATCGATCTTCCAAATCGTACCCTTGATTTGCTTGTTGATGATGCAACCCTTGCAGAACGTCGCAAATATTTGAAACCTTTCAAATCAAAAATCTCCAGCGGTTGGTTGCGTCGCTATACAGCCTTTGCCAAATCAGCCAATGTCGGCGGAACCTTGATGAGTGACGAAGAATTCGAAGAACGGAAAGCAGAACGTCAAGCCCAAGAAAAATAAGAAAAAACCTTTCCTGCTATGTGATATCACAAGCAAGAAAGGTTTTTTTAGTGGAACCATTATTTGGTGCGCATTTCACCTTGAGGGAAGTAAGTTCCTTCAGGCATATCGTTAATGATGACGTGAACAGCTGACTGAGGAGCACCAGTATTGCGGACAACAGCTTCGGTTACTTCCTTGGCCAAGGCTTTCTTTTGTTCCAAGGTGCGTCCTTCAAATAGGTCAATTCGTACAAATGGCATATGGCCACCTCCTAAATTTTTTATAGGACTATTTTATCACATTTTGGGATACAAAGCTTAGCAAAATTATGGTAAAATGATAATGAAACACATTTTAGAGAGAACAAAAGGAAAATGGCACAATTATATTATAAATATGGGACCATGAACTCGGGGAAAACCATTGAGATTTTGAAGGTGGCCCATAATTATGAAGAGCAAGGCAAGAGCGTCGTTATCATGACCTCAGCAATCGACACCAGAGATGGAGTAGGAGTGGTTTCTAGCCGGATCGGTATGAAACGCGAAGCCGTTGCGATCGAAGAGGAAACCGATATCTTTGGCTTTATTAAAAACCAAACGATCAAACCTTACTGTGTCTTAATCGATGAAGCCCAGTTTTTGAAACGACACCATGTCTATGACTTGGCAAGAGTCGTGGATGAACTGGATGTGCCGGTCATGGCTTTTGGCCTCAAAAATGATTTCCGAAATGAACTCTTTGAAGGTTCCAAACACCTCCTCTTGTTAGCCGACAAGATCGAGGAGATCAAAACTATTTGCCAATACTGTTCCCGCAAGGCGACCATGGTCTTGCGTACCCAAGCGGGCAAACCTGTCTATGATGGAGAGCAGATCCAGATCGGTGGACACGAGACCTATATCTCCGTTTGCCGCAAACATTATTTTAATCCAGACATACCAACTGAAAGCGTCTAGAACGTTTTAGAGAGGATAATAATGTCTATTTGTTTAAAAGATATTACAATAGAGAATTATTTCGACGTTTTAAATCTAGAAGTTCATCCAAACCAAAGGAATTTTATTGCATCCAATTCCATTAGTTTAGCTGAAGCCTATGTATATGATAAAAATGGTGATTTTATAGCTCCCTTAGCAGTTTATGATAAGGAAGTATTAGTTGGTTTTGTGATGATTGCCTATGACCAGAAAATTGGGATCAGCAAGGGGAACTACTTGTTATTTCGTTTTATGATCGATAAACGATTTCAAGGTTTAGGCTATTTTAAGCCGACTATGGATGCAGTTATTGACTTTGTTCGAACAGAGCCAGCTGGAAAAGCAACAAGTCTTTGGTTATCTTATGAACCGGAAAATAATCAAGTGAGATCTTGCTATCTCCATTATGGATTTAAAGAAACTGGCGAAGTCATAGAAGACGAAATTGTAGCAATCTATGATCTAACAATCAAGAATTAAGGAGCAAACATGAATATCTATGATCAACTACAAGCTGTAGAAGACCGATACGAAGAGTTAGGAGAATTACTGAGTGACCCAGATGTGGTCTCTGATACCAAACGCTTTATGGAGCTTTCAAAAGAAGAAGCTTCCACGCGTGATACGGTGACAGCCTACCGTGAGTACAAGCAAGTCCTTCAAAACATTGTTGACGCTGAGGAAATGATTAAGGAAGCAGGCGGCGATGCGGATTTGGAAGAAATGGCCAAGCAAGAGCTAAAAGATGCTAAGGCTGAAAAAGAAGAGTACGAAGAAAAATTGAAGATCTTACTTCTTCCTAAAGATCCAAACGATGACAAGAACATTATCTTGGAAATCCGTGGGGCAGCTGGAGGAGACGAAGCCCAATTGTTTGCTGGTGACCTCTTGCAGATGTACCAAAAATATGCAGAAAGCCAAGGCTGGCGCTTTGAAGTCATGGAAGCTTCCTACAATGGCGTTGGTGGGATCAAAGAAGTCGTAGCCATGGTTTCTGGTCAATCAGTCTACTCGAAACTCAAGTATGAATCTGGTGCCCACCGGGTGCAACGGGTTCCAGTGACAGAAAGCCAAGGTCGTGTCCATACTTCAACTGCCACAGTTCTGGTCATGCCAGAAATCGAAGAAGTCGAGTATGACATTGATCCAAAAGACCTTCGGATTGACATCTACCACGCATCTGGTGCGGGTGGACAGAACGTCAACAAGGTCGCTACAGCCGTTCGTATCGTCCACTTGCCAACCAATATCAAGGTAGAGATGCAGGAAGAACGGACACAACAGAAGAACCGCGAAAAAGCCATGAAGATCATCCGTGCGCGTGTGGCTGACCACTTTGCTCAGATTGCCCAAGATGAGCAAGACGCTGAGAGAAAGTCTACTATCGGGACTGGTGACCGTTCAGAGCGGATCCGGACTTACAACTTCCCTCAAAACCGTGTGACCGATCACCGGATTGGCTTGACCCTTCAAAAACTGGATACCATCTTATCTGGTAAATTAGATGAAGTGGTCGATGCTTTGGTCTTGTATGACCAAACACAAAAACTAGAAGAGTTGAACAAATAATGTTGTTGGGACCATTATTAGCCCAGTATGAAGAAGAATTAATAGCCGTTGGAGAGGAAGCAGAAAGCCTCTCCTTCGCGTATCGTGCTTTAAAAAACTGGACTTTTACAGACTTTGTCCTTGCCTTGCAAAAAGAAGTTAAAGTAGAGGATCAGGCCTTGCTTCTATCCATCTTTGAGCAGCTGAAACATCACGTTCCTGCCCAATATATTATTGGTAGCGCAGATTTTTTTGGCCATATTTTTACAGTGGATGAGCGCGTGCTGATTCCACGCCCAGAAACAGAGGAGTTGGTGGCTCTAATTCTCGAAGAAAACGATGAGAAAGCCTTACGAGTTCTGGATATTGGTACAGGAAGTGGTGCTATCGCTATTAGCTTAGCCCTTGCTAGACCTACCTGGCGGGTTCAAGCTAGCGATGTATCAGAAGAGGCTTTAGCCCTGGCTCAAAAAAATGCCAAGCAGCTAGAAGCAGTCCTTGCCTTCAAGTCGTCAGATGTACTGGACGAACTAGAAGGTCCTTATGACCTGATTGTATCCAACCCTCCCTATATCTCTCGGGATGATGTAGAAGAGGTTGGAGCCAATGTTTTAGCCTCTGAACCCCACTTAGCTCTCTTTGCAGACCGTGATGGATATGCTATCTACGAAAAGATTACCCAGCAAGCACCAAGTGTTTTAACACCAGACGGAAAGATCTATCTAGAAATTGGCTATAAGCAAGGAGCCAAAGTAAAAGAGCTCTTTCAAGAAGCGTTTCCTAACAAACGAGTTCGCGTTCTGAAAGACCAATTTGGACAAGATAGAATGGTAGTAGTAGACAATGGATCACATTGAGAAAGAATTAGAAGCAGGACGTGCAGTTATTCTGCCAACTGAGACAGTCTATGGTATTTTCGCCAAAGCTTTGAATCAAGAGGCAGTCGATTATATATACGAATTAAAACGTAGACCGAGAGACAAGGCTCTGAATTTAAATGTAGCCGATGAAAAAGCGATTCGACTTTATTCGAAAAATCAACCTAGTTATTTAACAAAACTAGTTGATTCATTTTTACCAGGACCTCTGACTATTATTCTTCAGGCGAATGACAAGGTGCCAGACTGGATTCATTCAGGATTGGATACAGTTGGTTTCCGTATACCGGCTCACCCAAAAACGTTGGAATTAATTCGTAAATATGGCCCTTTGGTTGGTCCCTCGGCTAATCTTTCAGGTCATGCAAGTGGAACAAAGTATAAGGCTATTATAAGCGAATTTGATCAAGTGGTTCCTGGTATAGAGGATGATGACTTCTTGACTGGCCAAGATTCAACTATTTTGGATATCTCTGGTTCTAAAGCTAGGATTTTGAGGCAAGGTTCGATTACCAAAGCTGATTTGCTTGCACAAGTGCCCGAGATTTCCTTTGAGGAAGATGAACTTCCTCAGTGATAATGTACATAAATAATTTTTTATAAAGGAGTAGACCGATGATTTTTGATAAAGAAGATTACAAAGCCTATGATGCAGACCTATGGAATGCGATCGCTAAAGAGGAAGAGCGTCAACAAAACAATATTGAGTTGATTGCTTCTGAAAATGTCGTCTCTAAGGCAGTGATGGCTGCTCAAGGGTCTATTCTGACCAATAAATATGCCGAAGGCTATCCTGGTCGTCGTTACTATGGGGGGACAGATGTGGTCGATGTGGTCGAAAGTCTCGCGATCGAACGGGCCAAAGAAATCTTTGGCGCTAAATTTGCGAACGTTCAACCGCATTCAGGAAGTCAGGCAAACTGTGCTGCCTATATGGCCTTGATTGAGCCTGGTGATACTGTCATGGGGATGGATCTAGCTGCTGGTGGGCATTTGACGCACGGAGCTTCTGTGAGCTTCTCTGGCCAAACCTATAACTTTGTGTCCTATAGTGTAGATCCTGAAACAGAGCTCTTGGATTTTGACGCCATCTTAAAACAAGCCCAAGAAGTGAAGCCAAAACTCATCGTTGCTGGTGCCTCAGCCTACTCTCATATCATTGATTTCTCTAAATTCCGTGAGATTGCAGATGCAGTAGGAGCTAAGCTCATGGTTGATATGGCCCATATCGCTGGTCTCGTGGCAGCAGGTCTTCATCCAAGTCCAGTTCCTTATGCCCATATCACGACCACGACCACTCACAAGACCCTTCGTGGACCTCGTGGAGGCCTAATCTTGACCAATGATGAGGAATTGGCTAAGAAAATTAACTCTGCTATTTTCCCTGGTATTCAAGGAGGACCGTTGGAGCATGTCATTGCAGCCAAAGCTGTCGCCTTCAAAGAAGCGCTGGATCCTGCCTTTAAAGAGTATGCAGCTAACGTGATTAAGAACAGTCAGGCCATGGCTGATGTCTTCTTGCAAGATCCAGATTTCCGAGTTATTTCAGGAGGAACAGAGAACCACCTTTTCCTTGTCGACGTCACTAAAGTCGTTGAAAATGGGAAAGTGGCGCAAAACTTGTTGGATGAAGTTAATATCACTCTCAACAAGAACTCTATTCCTTATGAAACCTTGTCTCCATTTAAGACCAGTGGGATTCGGATTGGTGCAGCAGCTATCACCGCTCGTGGTTTTGGTGAAAAAGAAAGTCGCACCGTTGCTGAACTGATGATCAAAGCGCTGAAGAATGCGGACAAGCAAGAAGTATTAGACGAAGTACGTAGCCAAGTCAAAGCCTTGACAGACGCCTTTCCACTTTACGAGGTCTAAACCATCTTATGGATATTTACGTAAAAAAAGCCATCATTCATCAATTTAGCCCTGACGATACCGATCTCTATCTGGCAGATAAATTTCTCAATATCACGCCTAAAATCGAGGAATACTTGCGTAAGAAGATTGAACGGGTCTATTCCGATGAAGCCAGGACCGGTATTTTCGAAGAGGACAATCCTTTTCTTGAGATGATCTCAGATGACCTATTAGAAACTTCGGTCGCAGTAGCGAATCGCTGGAAGGAAGAATTTGTCGTCTCTGAGAATCAAAAGACCAACGATTTGGTGTTCATTCAATTCTCAAAAGAAGGGGTGGACCATTTTGCCTTTCTTCGGATCGCCTTACGGGAAACCTTGACGCATCTTGGCGGTGAAGTGGACAATCCGATTAAGTTGACGCAAAATAATCTACCTGGTTTTGGGACTGGTGCAGATGAAGCTTTGGTCATCAATCTTCAAAGCCGCAAATACCACTTGATTGAAAAACGGATCAAGTACAATGGGACGTTCTTGAATTATTTTTCTGAGAATCTGTTGCAGGCGCAACCCAAGATCTCTCCAAAAAAATCGATCAAGGCACTGGAAAAAACAGCCCAGAAGATTGCGGAAAGCTTTAACACAGATGATTTTCAATTTCAATCAAAGGTTAAATCAGCTATTTTTAACCATATTGAGGAAGAAAATAAACTCTCTCCTGAGAAATTAGCGGATGATCTCTTCGACGACAATCTGACAGCTCGCCTCAGTTTTATTGACCAAGTCAAAGAAGCTGTACCAGAACCTGTCACCTTTGAAGAGATTGATGCAAGTCGCCAGTTGAAGAAGTTCGAAAATCAGAAATTGTCATTGTCAAATGGAATTGAACTGATCGTTCCGAATAATGTCTATGAAGATGCAGAATCTGTTGAATTTATTCTAAACGAGAACGGGACCTATTCTATTCTGATCAAAAATATTGAGGATATACAGAGTAAATAATGATTAAACGTATAGTGAAGATCTTCTTATTCATCTTACTAATATTTGGAATCTACAAGGGTGTTCAGATCCACCATGATGTCAAACAAGTCATGCAGTACCGCTCCCTGGTTAGAGAAGTCCTTGCTGAGGAGGACACCACGGCCAATGAAAACCTCATTCTGGCTATGATCTATACGGAGACCAAAGGCAGAGAAGACGATGTCATGCAGGCGAGTGAGAGTGCAAGTGGTGAGACCAATACTATTAGTGATAATAAGGCCAGTATTCGCCAAGGAATTCAAACTCTTTCAGATGAGTTAAAAGAAGCCAAGAAAAAAGGCGTTGATAGCTGGACTGCGGTTCAAGCCTATAATTTTGGGAAAGACTACATCGATTACGTCGCAAAACACGGTGGAACAAATTCCCTAGAGTTGGCCCGCGCTTATTCACGGGATGTAGTAGCGCCAAGTCTTGGCAATGTAACCGGTGAAACTTATCTTTACCTCCACCCTATCTCTCTTTTAAACGGGATGGAACTCTACATTAATGGGGGTAACATTTATTATTCTCGTTTAGTAGAAACCAATATGACGATTATGAAGTTATTTTCATGGTTTTAATCATTTTCCAGAGAGCCAATTGGCTCTTTTTTTAAGCTGATCAGTTCTGCCTCCAGTTTTTAGGGAAAATAAAAATGTCATGCATTCTTAAAAAAACTGTAAGCTAGTTTTAAGAAATCAACTGTATAATAAAAATCGAAGTGGGTAAACTCTTTATTTACTTCTTTTTTCATCTCTAGTGAGGTGAGAAAAGTAATAAGAGATGCCCAGAGTTGATTTGAGTTAGAAAGAAGAAAAAGATGAAATTAAAGAAGATTGCATTGTTTGTAACGACGACTTTAGCCTTGTTTACCGCTGTCCCTCGGGTTTCTGCAGATAACAATGTGCAGAAAGTCATCGACGAAACCTATGTCAAACCAGACTATGTTTTGGGCTATTCACTAGACCAAAGTCAAATCGAACAAACTTTGAGTCTCTTGAACTACGATAGTTCGAAAGATAAAGAAGAGTGGAAGACCATGACACCAGAGGTTTATTCTTCGATTATGAACGTTACCAACGATGATAGTTTGGAACTTTATTCCTCTGTTAAAATTCAAAAATTAGGCAAAAATAAGCCACTAGAAGTCAATATCGTGACGCCTCAAAACATCACCAAGGTCACTGCAGATATGTATCGTAATGCAGCCGTTACACTTGGATTGGAGCATGCTCAAATTACAGTAGCTTCACCTATCCAAGTGACTGGAGAAAGTGCTTTAGCTGGGATCTATTACTCGCTTGAGAAAAATGGTGCCAAAGTTTCTCAAGAAAGCAAAGATCTGGCTCAAGAAGAGTTAAAGACTCTATCCGGGATCAATGAAGAAAACGCGGGAAAGAAAAACTTCGATGCGGATAAGTTAAACGTAGCATTGACCGACATAAAAACGGCAGTAGCCAATGCCAAACAGAACAATCAGGATTTAAGCAAGGATGATATTCGAAAGATCGTCGAAGAAACCCTTAAAAATTATAAGCTGGATACAACTGTGACAGGTAATCAGATCAATTTGATCGTAAATTTCGCAGTCAACCTCTCAAAGAGTAGCGTCATCAGCAGCAAAAGCTTTACCAAAACCTTGTCGGATCTGAAAGATAGTATCGTAGACAAGGCAGGCGATACCTTTAACAATATCAATCTCAATTTTGATACCAATGCTATTCTAAAAGACAGTGGAAATTTCTTCACAAATGCGTGGAATGCCATTGCCGGCTTCTTCGGAGCCATCTGGAATGCCATTGTCAAATTCTTTAGTGGTTTAGTTGGCTAAAAATAGCAGGAAAGCACTCTTGACAAGAAGTCAGAGTGCTTTTTGTGTGTTTGCTAACTTGAAATGTATTGAAAATAGTTGCTGCATAGAAGAGAACAGTTGCAAAGAATTGAAAAACATAGTATACTTTGAAAAGCAAATTAAAGGAGGACTTATGTTAAAAGCTTATAAAAAATTTTGGGAAGGCTATGCAGATTTTACTGGTTACTCAACGGTATCTGAATACTGGTGGCCACACTTCATTCATTTGCTTATTACAATGCCATTGTTTTACGCTTTAATACAACTTCAAATCGATCCTAATGATGTGTCTGCTTATCAATTGATTTTTTCGTTACGCCCACTTTATTCTGTATTTGGACTCATTATTTTCCTACCTTCATTAACTCTTTCAGTTCGGCGTCTAAGAGATGCAGGATTGCACTGGTTATATCTTCTTGTTGCCCTTATTCCATACGTAGGTTGGCTTTTCATGCTTCTTTTTATGATCTTACCAACAAATCGAGATGAGGAAGTAGAACCTGATTAAGTTAATAAAAGATCTTGAAATCATAATCATTTCAAGATCTTTTATTGTATAAGTCTTTGCTATTTTTAAGCTCGTGAATCAAGGTCCACTGGACCTTAAAACTCGCTTTTCTATTTCTAAGCTCGTGAAAAAAAGGTCCACTGGACCTTTTTTTTATTCCCACTCTACAGTTGCAGGTGGTTTACTTGTGATATCATAGACGATGCGGTTGACGTGGTCAACTTCGTTTACGATACGGACTGAAATTTTTTGGAGTACTTCCCATGGAATCTTCGCAAAGTCTGCTGTCATTCCATCGATAGAAGTGATAGCGCGGATGGCGATTGTGTAGTCGTAAGTACGGCCATCTCCCATAACCCCTACTGAACGAACGCCAGTGTTGACTGTGAAGTATTGCCAGATATCACGGTCAAGACCAGCTTTGGCGATTTCTTCACGGAGGATAGCGTCTGATTCACGAACGGTTTCGAGTTTTTCTTCAGTGATTTCTCCCATAACACGGATGGCAAGACCTGGGCCTGGGAATGGTTGGCGCCATACGATGTGGTCTGGCATACCAAGCTCAGTACCAAGCGCACGAACTTCATCTTTATAAAGAGTGTTCAGTGGCTCGATCAGTTCAAACTGCATATCTTCTGGAAGTCCACCCACATTGTGGTGAGACTTGATGGTTTGAGCAGTATCCGTACCAGACTCGATCACGTCAGTGTAGAGAGTTCCTTGTGCCAAGAATTTCACATCTTTGAGCTTACTTGCTTCGTCATCAAAGACATAAACAAACTCGTTACCGATGATCTTCCGTTTTTTCTCAGGATCAGATACACCAGCTAACTTATCAAGGAAACGTTTTGCAGCATCTGCTTTAACGATGTTCAAACCAAACTTACCACCAAGCATATCCATCACTTGATCAGCTTCGCCTTTACGAAGAAGACCGTGGTCTACAAAGATACAGATCAATTGATCGCCGATGGCTTTTTGAAGGAGAACCCCAACAACGGAAGAGTCAACACCACCTGAAAGACCAAGAAGGACACGTTTGTCTCCGACGGTTTCACGGATTTTTTTGATCTGCATGTCAATGAAGTTGTCCATGGTCCAGTCACCTTTAGCCCCACAGATGTTCAAGGCAAAGTTACGCAAGATGTCATAACCGTGAACAGAGTGACGAACCTCAGGGTGGAATTGGATTCCGTAGATTTTCTTGTCTGGATTTTCAATCGATGCAAATGGACAGTCAGCAGAAGTACCAGTGCGGATAAAGTCAGCCGGAATTTCTGTAACAGCATCCCCGTGGCTCATCAAGACCAATTGTTTGTCTGGTGTGCCGGCAAAAAGAGCAGAAGATTCTGTCAAATTCAGTTCAGATTGACCATATTCGCGGTTACCAGCATCACCTGCAGGAACGACCTTCCCACCCAATTTATGGGTTAACAATTGCATCCCGTAACAGATTCCAAGGATTGGAATACCGAGTTCAAAAATTTCAGGATCGATATCAAAAGAACCTTCCTCGTATACAGAGTTTGGTCCACCTGAAAGAACGATCCCAACTGGATTGATTGCACGAACTTCATCAGCAGAAATCTTGTGGCTCTTCAACTCTGAGAAGACTCCAATTTCACGAATCCGACGTGAAATAAGCTGATTGTATTGGCTACCGTAGTCAAGCACGATGATTTTTTCAACATCATGCAAATCAGTTGATAGGTTTGTCATCTTATCCCCTTCTTAAAGAAATTTACTTTCCTCTATTCTAACACAAAAGCCTTGTCTTTACCAATCTCTGATTGAAGAATTAGGAATTTTACGCTACAATAGAGATAACACAGAGAAAGAGCAAGGTTATGATTCCAGCTTACATTCAAATTCATGATCAGATTAAGTCTGAGATTGATCAAAAAATACGGAAAATCGGGGAGCGTCTTCCCAGCGAACGCGATCTAGCTGAGAAATTTCAGGTGAGTCGGATGACGCTTAGGCAGGCTATTACCCTTCTGGTTGAAGAAGGAGTGCTTGAAAGACGAGTAGGAAGCGGCACCTTTATCACCAGCACGCGCGTCCAAGAAAAAATGCGGGGGACAACCAGTTTTACAGAAATTATGAAATCGCAAGGCAAGGAACCTTCTAGCCAAGTGATTTCATACCGGAAAACCATTCCTAGCCTCCAAGAAGTGGACAAATTGGGCATTGATAAGACTGAGACCATCATTCGGATGGAGCGGGTCCGGTATGCCGATGGGATCCCTGTTGTTTATGAAGTGGCCTCTATTCCAGAGAAATTTATTAAGAATTTCAATCGTGAAGAGGTTACCAGCCATTTCTTCCAAACCTTGGAGCGTCATGGCTATAAGATTGGAAAGTCGCACCAGACCATCTATGCGCGATTGGCCAAGGATAAGATTGCGGAGTACTTACAGATTTCAAAAGGGCAGGCTATTTTAGGTCTGACACAGGTTTCCTATTTTGAAGATGGGACGGCTTTTGAGTATGTAAAAAGTCAGTATGTCGGCGAGCGGTTCGAATTTTATTTAGAAAATAACTAAGCTCGCAATTCACAGTAATAAAAAACTCTTCAAATGTTTGGGAGACTTTCTCTCTTTGGCATTTGAGGGCTTTTTTTAGGTTGAAGTCATTCTTTCTAAATAGTGATAGTACGGTCAAAAATAAAAGATTTAAATAAATTTTATTTTTTCTTCAATTTTTGATTTTTTTTACGAATTAATAGATAGAAGCTAGTTTTAGATCTAAAAAAAGATATAAGGCAGGAAAAAATGAAAAAAATTAAAATCGATGTGGTAGCTGTTCCCTTGAGTGGGCATCTGTACCCAACTTTAAATCTCGTTAAACCCTTATTAGATGATCCAACTATGGAAATCCGAGTTTTCACGGGTCCTCAGAAAAAAGCCGTCGCAGAAAGTCTCGGCTTCACGGTCGTTCCGATTCTAGAGGACAAAGTAGAAGAATTTGAACGCGCGGCTAATAACGATAAAAAACACAATCTCTTTTCAGCTTATCGGCAATTGTCTAGGAGTCTTGATTTGATTAATCATGTATCGGATCAATTGCTAGAGGAGTGGCGTGTCAACCGTCCAGATATTGTCATTGCTGACTTTATCACTCTATCAGCAGGCTTTGTGGCAGAAGAGTTGGAAATTCCTTGGATTACCACAATGGCAACCCAATTTGCAATCGAAACTCCTTATGGTCCTCCTTGCTTCTTCGGAGGGATGGGAATCGCGCGCACGAAGAAGGAAGAGAAGATCCAAGCACTATGCCGTAAACTCACGCGCATTGGAAAATACTGTGGGGCTTTCCTCTTACGCAAACGCTTAAAACGTTACAATTTCAAGTTGTACAATCAAAATGGAGTGGAGACCATCTACTCTCCTTATGCCATCTTTGGAATTGGGATGATGGAGCTAGAGTTGAAGACACACTTCCCTCATCAATATGCGTGGCTTGGCCCTTTGGGAACTTCTCTTGAAAAAGCTGAAGATTATCCTTTAGATCTCAGTCCTTACGAGGACAAGACGAAGGTACTCGTGACATGTGGAACCCAGTTGCCTTGGGCGAAGGAGAATTTGCTAGAACAAACCAAGCAGTTGGCCAAAGAGCATCCAGAATGTCACTTTTTTGTCACTCTTGGAGATGGGGCAAAAGACTTCTCTGAAGAAGAAGTAGCGCCAAATGCGACGGTCGTCTCTTATCTGCCCTACAAAGAATATATTCCGCAGATGGACTATGTCATTCACCATGGAGGAGCTGGAATCTTTTATCAGTGTATCGAATTTAAAAAACCAGCCTTGATCTTGCCACATGATTATGACCAATTTGACTATGCGATTCGAGGAGTAGAAGCAGGAATTGCCTTTCAAGCTCATCGCAATCGCACCGAAGAGATTCAAGCAGGTTTTAATGCCCTATTAGAAAAAGAATCTTGGGAAAAGTTAGAAAGACTAAACAAACTTTCAAAAAACTACAAGCCGTTGGATACCTTGGAGTTTGAAATTCAACGATTATTAAGACGTGGAACGGATGGGAAACTATGAAAATACTTGTAACAGGTGCGACTGGCTTCCTTGGAAAATACGTGATCGATGAGTTGTTGGCTCACGATTATTCCATTGTAGCCTTTGGCCGAAATGAAAAAATTGGGAAGGCCCTGGAAAATGAGCGCGTCCAATTTGTGAAAGGGGATTTGAGCTCTATTGAGGAATTAAAACAAGCCTTTCAGTCTGTTGATGCTGTGGTTCACGCTGGAGCTTTATCCACTGCCTGGGGACCTTGGAAGGCCTTCTATCAGGCGAATGTAGTTGGTACTCAAAATGTCCTTGACTTGTGCCGTGAATATGCGGTAAAACGCTTGGTTTATGTTTCTTCTCCTAGTATTTACGCAGCTGGAAAAGATCAATTAAACATCAAGGAAAGTGATGCTCCAAAAGAAAATCACCTCAACAATTACATCCGAAGCAAATTGGCATCTGAAAAACTTTTTTCTGATTATCCAGATGTGCCAAGTATCATCTTGCGTCCTAGAGGATTATTTGGTGTGGGGGATACCAGCATTTTGCCTCGTGTCTTACGCCTCAGTCGAAAAATTGGAATTCCTTTGATTCGAGGGGGAGAGCAGCTCATGGATATGACCTGTGTGGAAAATGTCGCCCTAGCCATTCGCTTGGCTCTGGAAGCAAAAGAAGCTCACGGACAAGTATATAATATTACAAATGGGGAACCAAAGACCTTTAAGTATTTGATCGAAACCACACTAAAGGGATTGGGAGAGCCGATTCGCTATCGGAAAATTCCGGCAGGTCTTGTAGCAGGTGCGGCCTATAGCCTTGAAGGAGTGTATCGATTATTCCATCTGAAAACTGAACCTCCATTGACTCGCTATACCTATTATCTCCTTCGATATAGCCAAACCCTCGATATTCAAAAGGCCCAAACCGAACTTGGCTACTATCCAAAAATGACTATTGAAGAAGGGATTGACAACTATGTCCAACATGATCAAGCGCATTGATTATTTTCCAGCAGGCTATTGTAGCAGTCATTCTGGTCTCTTATTTAAAGGGATTCCGAATGAAAAAATGCAATTTCCAGCAGGTGTCTTTTTGATTCATCATCGTGAAAAAGGCTATATTTTGTATGATACCGGCTATCACTTCGAGATTAAGAAAAAAGCACGGTATTTCTGGTACCGTCTAGCCACCCCAATGCAGATGAAAAAAGAAGACCAGATCGATTATTTATTGCAAGAGCGTGGGATTGATCCAGCAGAAATTACTTATGTGATTCTTTCGCATCTGCACCCTGACCATCTCGGCGGAGCAGCACTTTTTCCAAATGCTCATTTCTTTGTTACCCGGGAAGTCTATGAGGTGTACCAAAAACCGAAATTTAAAGATCTGATTTTTAAAGAGTTTTTGCCAGCTGATTTCAAAGATCGGGTGACTTGTCTCAAAGCAGATCAAAGGCATCCTGCTTTCCCCTATCGCCCGACTGCGGATCTTTTTGGTGATGGGAGCATTCTTGTATCGTCTATTGATGGACATGCGAGAGGGCAAGGTTGTCTTTATCTGGATGAGCTCAAACTCTTCATCGGAGCAGATCTTTCTTGGGGAGTAGACCTCTTGCCTTTCACACGGCAAATGCGTCTCATTCCTTCCTTGGTTCAGGATGATAAGAAGGCTTATTTAAAAGGAGCTGATTTGCTGGAAACACTCTTGCAAGATGGCATTCAAGTTGTGGTCAGCCACGACCCGCAAGATCGGATTGAAAGGATTTTAAATGAAAAAAATAGTCTTTCTGAAAACCTTTATTGAAACCAGATGGTGCCATCGATTCCGTTCAAGGGAAGCCTTAGAAAGGTACCAAAAAAAGCAATTGGCACGCTACCATGCATTTATCACTTCTCAATCCCCCTATTTTCAAACCCATTCTCCCGAATCCTTTGGAACCATGGATAAAACCTTCATGATGACACATTTCAATGAACTCAATACCCTGGGAGTGGATCGAGATCAGGCTTTAGAGATGGCGATTCGCGGAGAACAGACGCGAGATTTTACTGAGATGAATAAAGAAGTAGCAGTAGGCTTGTCTTCTGGAACCTCCGGCCACCGAGGAGTTTTTGTCACCACAGAAAAAGAAAGAAGTATGTGGGCTGCAGCGATTCTAGCCAAGATGCTACCGAAAGGAAAACTCTTTGGTCATCGCATTGCCTTTTTCTTACGAGCGGACAATGAACTCTATCAAACCATTAATTCAGGCCTGATTCGCTTGGAATATTTTGATATTTTCAAGGATAGCAAGGAGCATTTAGAGCGTCTCAAAGACTATCAACCAACCATTGTGGTTGCACCAGCTTCAACCTTGATTGAGTTAGCTAACTATGTCAGCAATCAGCAACTTGCGATCCAACCCGTCAAGGTTGTCTCTGTCGCAGAAATCCTAGAAGATCGAGATGCTCAGATCATCGCCAAAGCTTTTCAACTAGACAAGGTTGATCAGGTCTACCAAGCGACAGAGGGTTTTTTAGCTTGTACCTGTTCAGAAGGCAACCTACATCTCAACGAAGATATTTTGTATGTTGAAAAAGAGTATCTAGATGATAGCCGCTTTTATCCGATTATTACGGATTTCAAACGAACCAGTCAACCCATCTATCGCTACCGCCTCAATGATATTTTGGTGGAAGAAAAGTCCCCTTGCCCTTGTGGTTCCGTCTTTACTCAAATTGCAAAGATCGAAGGACGATCGGACGATATTTTCTATTTCAAAAAAGAAGATGGCAGTAGCCAGATGATCTATCCGGATTTTATTCGACGGTGCATTCTCTTTGTCGAAAATATTCAGGACTATCAAGTGACTCAGTTGGCAGATGGATCCATTACCATTGCCTTGAGTCACCGGACAGAGTCTATGGAGCAAGCAATCTTTGCTCAATTTGAACTCTTAGCTCAGCAAAAACAATTCATTCTCCCAAGTATTCAATTTATCAATTACCAATGGGACCCAACACGTAAATTAAAACGTGTTCAACGACTTCAATAAAAGGAGAATCCTATGACTACTGTAAAAAGACATTTGCAAATTAAAGGCTATGGAACAGCGCTTCCAGCTCATACCGTAACTTTCAAAGACCAGACTCGTTACCGCGTGAAAGAAGGAGAAGAAACACAGATTGATCTTGCAGCGCGTGCGATTGAAGCTGCTTTAAACCATGCGGGACTTGAGATGACAGACATCGACTGCCTGGTTTCGGCTAGTGCTGTTGGTGTTCAGCCCATTCCTTGTACAGCTGCTTTGATCCATGAGCGCGTGGCCAAAGGACTGACGATTCCTGCCATGGATATCAATACTACCTGTACCAGTTTTGTATCAGCCTTAAGCACCATTTCTTATCTGATTGAAGGTGGAGAATACCAACGGGTGCTGATTGTATCCAGTGAAGTAGGAAGCCTAGGGCTTAATCCCAAACAAAAAGAAAGCTTTGAACTGTTTAGCGATGGAGCCGCAGCTTTTATTTTTGAAGCAACAAAAGAAGATAAAGGAATCATTGCCAGTATGCAACGTACCTGGTCAGAGGGAGCCCACGATACCGAAATTCGTGGTGGTTTGACAGCTTATCATCCGAAATTGTACTCTGAAGCAACCAAGACGGATTTCATGTTTGACATGAAAGGGAAGAAAATCCTTTTGCTTTCTGCCCGTGTTATTCCAGAAATGTTCCAAGAATTCGAAGAGAAATCAGGCGTTTCTAAAGATGCTGTAGACTATATTATTCCTCACCAAGCAAGTCGTGCCTTACCACTCGTCATGGACAAATTGGGCGTTGGCAAAGACAAGTACCTCAATATTGTCAGTGATTATGGAAATATGGTTTCGGTAGCCGTTCCTTTCGGCCTAGCCTATGCACTGGATCATGGCTATGTGAAGGAAGGAGATACCATCTTCTTGATGGGAACTGCAGCAGGGATGACGGTCAATATGTTGGCACTGAAACTCTGATGATGAATCCTCTCATTTCAAGCTCAAAAAGCTTCAAGTCCCGCTAGTCTTTAGCGGGCTTTTTTGATATAATGAAAGGTATGGAAATTGAGAAAACCAACCGAATGAATGCGCTCTTTGAGTTTTATGCAGCGCTCTTGACGGACAAGCAGATGAACTACATCGAGCTCTACTACGCAGATGACTACAGCTTGGCTGAGATTGCAGAAGAGTTTGGAGTGAGCCGTCAAGCGGTCTATGACAATATTAAACGTACAGAAAAGATTTTGGAAGACTACGAAATGAAACTCCATATGTATTCCGATTACATTGTTCGTAGTCAGATTTTGGATCAGATTTCTGAAAAATACCCTGAAGATCCTTTTTTACAGGAACAAATTTCTGTACTTTCCAGTATCGATAATCGAGACTAATGATTAAATACAAGACAGAACTAGGAGAAAGAGTATGGCATTTGAAAGTTTAACCGAACGTTTACAAAACGTCTTTAAAAATCTTCGTAAGAAAGGGAAAATCTCTGAAGCGGATGTCCAAGAGGCAACCAAAGAGATTCGTCTAGCCCTCTTAGAGGCCGACGTTGCCCTTCCTGTTGTAAAAGACTTCATCAAACGGGTCCGCGAGCGGGCTGTAGGTCATGAAGTCATCGAAACCTTGAACCCTGCCCAACAAATCGTGAAGATTGTCGATGAAGAATTGACTGCGATTTTGGGTTCAGAAACAGCAGAAATTATCAAATCTCCAAAGATTCCAACCATTATCATGATGGTCGGTCTTCAAGGGGCTGGTAAAACAACTTTTGCTGGGAAATTAGCTAATAAATTAGTCAAGGAAGAAAAAGCGCGTCCTTTGATGATTGCGGCCGATATTTATCGTCCAGCGGCCATCGACCAGTTGAAGACCCTTGGTCAACAGATCAATGTCCCTGTCTTCTCACTTGGTACAGAAGTCCCTGCAGTAGAGATCGTTCGTCAAGGTTTGGAGCAAGCAAGAGCCAACCACAATGACTATGTCTTGATCGATACGGCTGGTCGTCTGCAAATCGATGAAAAACTCATGGGCGAGTTGCGGGATGTCAAAGCCCTTGCCGAGCCAAATGAAATCCTCTTGGTTGTCGATGCTATGATTGGTCAAGAAGCAGCCAATGTGGCGCGTGAGTTCAATGAACAACTCGAAGTAACCGGGGTCATTTTGACCAAGATCGATGGGGATACCCGTGGTGGTGCAGCCCTTTCTGTCCGTCAGATTACTGGGAAACCAATCAAGTTCACTGGTACTGGTGAAAAAATCACTGATATCGAAACCTTCCACCCAGACCGTATGTCTGGTCGGATCCTCGGTATGGGGGATATGCTGACGCTGATCGAGAAGGCTTCTCAAGAATACGATGAGAAACGCTCTCTTGAACTCGCTGAGAAGATGCGGGAAAATACCTTTGACTTCAACGATTTCATCGATCAGTTAGACCAAGTTCAAAACATGGGACCAATGGAAGACCTGCTCAAGATGCTTCCAGGCATGGCAAATAACCCTGCCATGAAGAACCTCAAGGTCGATGAACGAGAAATTGCTCGCAAACGTGCAATTGTATCATCCATGACCCCAGCTGAACGCGAAAATCCAGATTTATTAAATCCAAGCCGTCGTCGTCGGATTGCTGCTGGATCAGGGAACACCTTTGTCGAAGTCAACAAATTCATCAAAGACTTTAACCAAGCCAAGCAGATGATGCAAGGCGTCCTCTCTGGCGATATGAACAAGATGATGAAACAAATGGGCCTCAATCCAAATAACATGCCGAAAAACATGCCTGGTGGAATGCCGGATATGTCTGCCCTCGAAGGCATGATGGGACAAGGTGGCATGCCTGACTTGTCCGCTCTTGGCGGAGGCGCTGGAATGCCTGATATGAGCCAAATGTTTGGTGGCGGTCTCAAAGGAAAAGCCGGTGAATTTATGATGAAACGGGCGATGAACAAAATGGCCAAACAAATGCGCAAAAATAAGAAAAAACGGAAATAATCCTTTCTAATAAAGGCCTGGAACACACTGTTCTGGGTTCTTTTAGAAACTACTACTAGAGGAAACATGTTAAAAAAACTATTTCAACAAGTCATTCGTTTCTTTGCAAGATTGTTTTCTTCGCACAGCAAGCCCTTTGAATTCCCAAAAGGGTCGAAGAAACCTCCGATCAGACCGATTATCTTTGTACCTGGGAGTTCAGCCAGTATCCAGCGATTCAATGGAACCATCCGCATGCTCCATCGATTTTCTAGAAAAAAGCAAAGTCTTTTAAAAATAAAAGTCAACAAAGATGAGTCTATAGAGATGGAAGGAAGACTGAATACGAAAGAGCCGAATCCGATGATTGTGATTGGCTTTGAGAACAATCGAGATGGCTACAGCAATATCAAGCAGCAAGTTGAATCCCTTAAGATAGCTCTAACCTACCTTCTTGATCACTATCATTTTTCAGAGTTCAAGGCAGTAGGGCATTCTAATGGTGGACTGGTTTTGACTGGTTTATTGGAAAGTGGCTTTTTAGAGAAAAAGAAGGTAAACGTCAGCAAGTTGGCTATTATTGGCAGTCCTTACCAATTCAATCAAGAAATGTTTGACGATTTTCAAAAATGGAAGCATCGCCTGGGAAAAGAAGTACAAGTCCTTAATTTTGTCGGTAGCTTTGCTGGAAAATCAGATGGCATCGTCCCTCTTTCTAGCGCACAAGCAGCACAATCTATTTTTGACAATCAGGCCTATACAGAAGTGAATTTAAACGGTCGTAAGGCTCATCATTCAGCTTTACCCACTAATCCAGATCTAGTGAAACAATTAAGTCTATTTTTGAATCTATAATTAAATTACATAATTTCGGTTATGTAATTTTTATTTGTCTCTTGCAATCCTTAAGTAAATATGGTACATTTTTGGTAGCGATTACACATACCTAAGGAGGATTTTATGAAGGATCCTAAATTACTAGAGACAATGAAAGTTTACAAGGGACGGGATGATGTTCCTGATGATTTTGATAGCTTTTGGGATCAAGCCCTAGCAAAGATGACTGAACTGCCTGAATACAAGCTCGAAGAACGAGATTTCAGCATTCCAAATGTTCAATGTTATGAATTAACCTTTAAAGGAACACGAGATGGGCTTGTTTATGCGCGGGTTGTTCTCCCCAAAACAGATCAAAAAGTTCCCGTTATTTTCCATTTTCATGGCTATATGGGCCGTTGTTGGGATTGGTCCGACATGCTGGCTTATACAGTAGCTGGCTATGGTGTTGTGTCTATGGACGTAAGAGGGCAGTCAGGCTATTCAACAGACGGAGATCGTTCACCACTTGGAAATACGGTAAAAGGACAGATTATACGCGGAGCCGTGGAAGGTCCGGATCAGCTCTTTTATAAGGATGTCTACTTAGATCTTTACCAGTTAATTGAAATTGTAGCCAGCCTTCCTCAAGTAGATGACAGCAAACTTGCCAGCTACGGAGCATCTCAAGGCGGTGCCCTTGCTCTGGTTGCTGCTGGATTGAATCCCCGAATCCAACGAACGGTAGCCATTTATCCATTCTTATCGGATTTCAGACGTGTATTAGAGATTGGGAACACCAGCGAAGCCTATGATGAGCTTTTCCGTTATTTCAAGTTCCACGATCCATTTCATGAAACGGAAGATCGTTTGATGCAGACATTGGCCTATATTGATGTGAAAAATTTTGCCCATCGCATCAAAGGACAGGTTCACATGATTACAGGGTTGGATGATGATGTCTGTTATCCTGAAACGCAGTTTGCCATTTATAATCGATTAGAATGTCCAAAAGAGCATTTATTCATGCCAGAATATGCCCACGAAGCTATGAATGTTCAAGTCAATGATCGAGTCTATAATTGGCTCTGTGGTAGCAAGATTCCATTTCGATATGTAGAAAAATAAGTTACAGAAGAAAACAATCAGTAAATCCATGAGATTTGCTGATTTTATTGTGTTTAAAAGGGATCTAGGATAGAAAGAAAAACTAAAAGTTTATGTACAATTGACTAAACAAGACTTAAACCATTGATACAACTGAATTAGAAGCATAAAGTACATTCTTTAAAAAGTGTACTTTATTTTTATTTTGTACATTATTCTGGGGTGGTATTTTGTATGTTTTCTAGTACATAACATCCTCAAATCTAAGAAATTGATTTGTACATTTTTTACTCAAGTAACAGTAGAAGGAGTGACGGTTCAATTGTACATTTTATTTAAAATATTTATGGCTATATTAATAGTATTTGAAGCATAGATAAAGTAGATACAGTGGTATAATAGTGTCAAAAGACTTTCAGGAGAAATGAGATGAGATCGCATACAGTTATTCTAGGCGCTGGTGCTACTATTGCAGCAATTCCAGATGGTGATAAAAATGGGAAAAGCTCTTCAGTTATGAATGGATTGCTAAAAAAACTTAATTTAGAAGAAATTCTTGCTGGTGTTGAATTACAGACAAAGAGCGAAAATTTGGAAGATATCTATTCAGAATTATTTGAGAGAGAAGAGTGCTCTGAAATAGTTAGAAAGCTAGAAGAAAGACTCTATGATTATTTTGCTTCGTTGGAGTTACCTGATGAACCAACAATTTATGATCTTTTAATATTAAGTTTAACTAATAAAGATTGCATAGCTACGTTTAATTGGGACCCTTTACTTATACAAGCATATGTTCGCTGTTCAAAAATTACTCGGAACCTGCCACAAATTCTTTGTTTACATGGGAATGTAGCTATCGGTTTTTGTGAAGAACATACTGAGTTTGGAACAGTAGATTACTATTGCCCAACATGTTATAAAAAATTAAATCCAACAAAATTATTGTATCCCGTAAAGAACAAAGACTATTCTTCCGATGGATACATAAATTGGTGTTGGAAAGCATTAGATTACTTTGTCGATCATTCATATATGTTAACTATTTTTGGATACAGTGCTCCTAAGAGCGATGTAGATGCTGTTAATTTAATGAAAAAAGCATGGGGAAATATTGAAGACCGACCACTTGAAGAAGTTTCCGTAATAGATATTGTAGACGAAGAGACTATGCTAAATACATGGAAAGACTTTATTCATAGCCATCATTATAGGTATTCAAATTCATTTTTTGATTCTTACTTAGCAAAATTTCCAAGAAGAACTTGTGAAACTGTATTTGCAACATTTTCATTAAATGTTCCTTCTGATGGTAGTAGAGGTTTTAAAGAGAATTTTAATTGGGAAATGATAAAAGAGTTTTTATCTGATATGTTAGTTGAAGAACAAGAAAATAAAGGAAAATCAAATTTAAAATCGAAATATTTAGTTTGGGATGAAGATGTTAACGAATAATCTAATTAACCATAGTGTACTTAAGTTGTCAATGGATTTCGACAATGCTTTTAAACATAAAGATATAGATGAGATTTATAGACTAATAGAAATTGGTAAAAATATGGAAAATACTATTGATGATATTTCCAAAATTCATTTACTTTATTCTATTGGGACAGCATATGGTGATATATTTGAACTAAGTGATAACCTAGTATTCAACATAGATACCGATTGTACAGTTCAACAAATTTATTACTTTAGAAAAGCTATCGAAATTTCAAATAATATTGATATAAATCCTGAGAACAATAGCTTTATTCACCCATTATTATGTTCACTATACACCAATTACGCAAATCTATTAGATGCTTGTGGTAGAAAACAGTTAGCTATTAAGA
Source organism: Streptococcus parasanguinis CC87K (assembly GCF_000507765.1). Lineage (GTDB taxonomy): Bacteria > Bacillota > Bacilli > Lactobacillales > Streptococcaceae > Streptococcus > Streptococcus parasanguinis_J. Next base: position 533,330 of record NZ_KI669401.1, read on the forward strand.
TGTATTGTAAATGTATACAAATCAATCCAAGATTCACAATGGCTAGTGGTAACTTGGCTATTTGTCTACATCATTATCGTAATTTTTTGAATGATAACGAACATCTTCACTTTATTAAAAAAATTAAAAATTTAATAGAAACAAGTATAACTTTTTCAGATCCAAACAGAGTTAATAACGCAGAAAAGCAATTTATTAAACTTTACGAACAATATCTTGATTATAAAGATTTAGATGAATGCTCTTGTAAAAACATTGATTATAATCCTAATTCACAAAAGTATCGTGAATGGTGTTGGGACAACGGGCTGTATCTTAATCCACTTAATGACTTACAAGCTGACGATATAAATAGATATGATGATAATATTTTACTACCAAGTTTATTGTTTCAATCGGATAAAGATTTAAACAAATACATTTCTATGTTTAATCAAATTAAGCAAGAATATGTTTATGCCCGTTATCTCTGTTTTAATAGCATTGAGATTGATTCGGTTCATTATGCTGATGAGAATGTTGATCTTATTGATTGTCTAGAATACGTACAATATTCTATCCGAGTAGAAGGATTAAAAGCAGCTTTTAAAACACTATATTCATTATTAGATAAAGTAGGAATGTTTATAAATGAATATTATTCTTTAAAAATTAAGACTCGACAAGTAAATTTTCATTCAATTTGGAGAACAGATAGCAATTTAGGTAAGTTGTTGGATAAGAATATTGGTCTATCATCTATATTTTGGATATCGAAAGATTTTGATAATGGTAATAATTCTTTGACAGCAAATCCACACGCAAAGCTATTAAAAACTATTAGAAATTATTTAGAGCATAGGTTTACTAATATTACATTGAATTTTATTGATGGAAGTGAAGAAAATAATGAAACTAGACTGTATCTAACTGAATTTGAACTTCAAGAGTGTACATTAGATTTATTAAATCTTGTAAGAGAAGTTATTTTTTCACTCAAAAATGCCATTCAAATAAGTGAAAATGAAAAACAATCTACTCTAAGCAGTGAAGTTGCTTTAATTCCGATAAATTATGAAGAAGTAGATTTGGAAGATAAATTATAGCATTGAGCATACAATTTATAGTCGTTATAAAAAGCAATAGTCTAAATTCATTTAACTAATCGACTTAACTAGAGCTAAACCATTGATAAAACTGAATTAGAAGGATAAAGTACACTCATTAAGCAGTGTACTTTATTTTTGTTTTGTAGATAATTTGTTGATTGCTTAATCAATACTACATCTTTATCAGGCAATTCAGACTCCATTTAGTCCTCTAAAACCCACGTTGAGGCGGTATCACTGCTTGTAAAAGATTAGAAACCTTTGAACGAAAGGGAGAATGAAAAGCGTGAAGGTAGCTTCTCTAATCGAATAGAGGGTAAGAATCAGAGTAATAGTTCAAGTATGGCTTCTGGATACTATAGTCTGACATGCTATCAATCTATTTCAGAAGCTGGACAAATTGTAATAACTTTCCTTGAAGGAACTGAGGTAGATTTATAAGAGACTGTGACTGGGAAGTTGCAGTCTTTTTAGGGGTTTAATGGTATAATGAAATTATAAATGTGGATATTGTTTAAATTCTCTTGAGGACGCATAATGTTGAATTTAGTAAAAGGACACCAAGTTAGCTTGGTAGAAAACCTGTTTGAATCATTTACAAAGTTAACTGAACATCATTTGATGGCGAATGTACACGCAGAAAAAATATTAGAGGTTTTTCAACATTTTATTGCGATTCATGACGAGCCCTTGTTTTTTATTTTGGAATTGCCTGTCAGTATTGATAGAGAAAAAGTGATAGCAAAGAATATTATCAAGGAATCCCATAAGGATGTTTATTATATTGATGGTTGTTCAAGAGAGGAATGCCTAGCACTGTTGATTAGATACGGTGATTTGCTTATTAATGATGGACTTAGTCAGTTTGGATTTGGTGGTCATAAAAGTCATGATGAGATCATGCTTGATAGCTATAATATTGTGATAATTTATAGTAAAGAACTATCAAAATTTAATGACTTTTTTGAGCTTCATAATATTCAATTTGTTGAAGAACTAGTGACAGCTTGGAAAACTTTTTCTAAAACCTCCCCAGGAATCTCTGAAATCTATGAAAGTAATGGAAAAACTGTTTATGATTTGCCTGAAGAATTAGCTGAATGGGGAATATATTTAGCTAAAACTCGAACAGAATAGGTATAACTATAGATTAGAAAGAGAATATTTCAATTCCTTAAAATTTGATTTAGAGCAAAGGTGGATATTGAAGTTGTAAGATAAATAATGATTATTTATGGCAGAACTCTGGTTCTGCCTTTTTTATTTATGAAGTATATGAGATATGGCATAAAAGACTAAAGAAAAAATGCAAAACGTTTAATAAATTAGAATTTTCTTGCTACTTTTTGAAAAATATTTTTTCCTTACAGAATCCTTAAAAATATTTTTTATACTATTTACAAGATTAAAGGAGGAACAAAATATGAGCAAATATATTTTGGAAACAAATGAGCTAACAAAAGTTTTTGGAAAACAAAAAGCTGTAAATAATGTGTCATTAAAAATTGAGGAAAATTCAGTATATGGATTACTAGGACCTAATGGTGCAGGTAAATCTACGACATTAAAGATGATTACAGGTATGTTACACAAGACGTCAGGTGAAATTATGTTTGAAGGACATGAATGGAGTAGAAATGATTTATCAGATATTGGTGCTTTAATCGAGATGCCACCCTTATACGAAAATTTAAGTGCAAGAGAAAATCTAAAAGTTAGAACATTATTACTTGGATTACCTGATGCAAGAATTGATGAAGTTTTAGAAATTGTAGATTTAAAAAATACCGGAAAAAAGAAAAGCGGTCAATTTTCTTTGGGGATGAAACAAAGATTAGGTATTGCAATTGCTTTATTAAATAATCCTAAACTATTGATACTAGATGAACCGACAAACGGATTAGATCCATTAGGAATTCAAGAATTACGAGATTTAATACGAAGCTTTCCAAAAAAAGGAATAACAGTAATTCTGTCTAGTCATATTTTAGCAGAAGTGGAACAAACTGCTGATCATATAGGAATTATACATGATGGAGAATTAAAATATCAAAACACAATTAATCATAATGAAAATTTAGAAGAACTTTTTATGGATGTTGTAAAGAATGGAAAGAGGGTGTAGCTTAATGAAAAATTATATTTTTGCAGAAAATTTGAAACACAAACACAGTTTTTTGTTGAAGATATTATTTATTGCACCAATTATATCTTTACTTGTTGCGTTTGTATTAATGCCATTATATTTTAGTGTAAATGCATATAATTGGTGGTATGTGATGATTATGCCAGCAACTTTCGCTTTAATACCAGCAATGATGCATAGAAAAGAGGAAAGAAAATTAAACTACCGAGCAGTTTTTTCACTTAATGTTGATTTAAAAAAAATATGGATATCAAAAATACTAACAGCTTCAATTTATCTAAGTATAACTGCTATTTTGCATATGCTAGGAGTATTTGTTTTTCAATTTTTCATTGGAGAACAATTAACAGGAAACTATGCATTCACGACATTATTATTCGCAAGTGTATTATTGGTTATAACTAACATATGGCAAGTTCCGTTTTGTTTTTTCCTAGCTAAAAAGTTTGGGTTTATAGCAAGCATTGTAGTAAATGCTGTATTAGGTCTTGTGGTAGGAATTTTGTTAGCTGACGGTTCTATGTGGATTTATTGCCCTTATTCTTGGGGGATTAGATTGATGGTACCCGTTATGCGTATTTTACCGAACGGTGTGCCAACAGAAGTATCAAATCCAATGATTTTAAACACATCCTTACTTGTTCCTTGTATTTTATCAATATGTTTGTTTACATTATTGACTTTCATTACTGCAAAATGGTTTTCTAAGCAAGAGGTGAAGTAATGATGAATATATTAAAATCAGAGTTTTATAAATTGAAGCATACATGGATTCCCTGGGCTCACTTTATCTTACCTGTTTTATATGCACTAATATTTTATGGGGCAGCAACATTTACAAGTCTAAAAAATTTTTCTGATATGGATATCATACTGAATTATTTTGTGCTTTTAGGTGCTATCTTACCAATAATATTTGGTGCTATCACATCTAAGGTTGTTGACATGGAAGCAAGTGCTGGAAGATTTCAAGTGATTCTATCAACTACAAAATCCAGAAGCAAGGCTTATGGCGGAAAACTTATAATGCTCTTATTGAGTTTTCTATTTTCTATAAGTTTAGCAGTTTTTATATTTGCAATGCTATTTGGTAATCAAGCGACTATGGCTTGGTTAATTGAATTATTATTAGTTTTTATAGGATGTCTATCTACATATATGATTCATTTATGGGTATCACTTATGTTAGGTGGTGGTGCATCTATTGGATTGGGATTTGTGGAAACGTTGATTGCTTTACTTTCAATAACCAATTTAGGTGAAAATATCTGGTATTTTTTACCTTGTACTTGGGCATCGAGATTATCTGCAACATATATTGTTGGAAGTGAATTGGCTGATAGCTCATATTTAATTAAAGAGTTTACCATGTGGGGCTATGTAGCAATACCTATTACAGTAGTCATTTTTACTGGCTCTTTATTATGGTTCAATAGGTGGGGTGGAAAGTCAATCAGTGAATAATAGCTCTAAATGTATTTGTAAATGGAATATGGTATAATAATAAAATATTTATAAATATGGAGGTGGTTTGGTATGGCAAGAATTCTTGCTATAGATGATGAATTAGATATGCTGACTCTAATCAAGAATATTTTAATAAAAGGAGATCATATTGTTGATATTTACCAAACCACGGTAGATATTGATGAAAATAGTTTGGGGAAATATGACTTAATATTACTTGATGTAATGATGCCAGAGGTTGATGGAATCAGCTATTGTAAAAATATACGTAGCAAAGTGGATTGTCCGATTATCTTTTTAACTGCAAAAGCAATGGAAACGGATATAGTAGATGGCTTATTAAGTGGAGGAGATGACTATATTACCAAACCATTTGGTGTTGGTGAATTGTTAGCAAGGGTAGAAGCTCATCTGAGAAGAGAACAAAGAGAAAAACATTCGAGTTTAAACCTAGGGAATATAAGATTTGATTTATCCTCCAATCAAGTATTTGTGAAGGAAGAAGAAATTCATCTGACAAAGTCTGAGTATCAAATTTCTAAACTTTTAGCAAAGAGAAAGGGACAAGTTTTTTCAAGAGAACAAATATATGAAATGATTTTTGGATTTGATGGGATTGGTGATTCTTCTGCCATATCAGAACATGTAAAAAATATTAGAGCAAAGTTCTTAAAATTTGGTGAAAATCCAATTTCTACAGTTTGGGGGATTGGTTATAAATGGAATTAATTAGAAAAGGACAGTCGCTCAAAATAGTATTTCTTAAATACTTAATGACTGTTGGAGTTGGTTTAGGATGTGCCATCGTACTAGCTTTATTAACTTTTACAGCGTTTTATAGTGTTGGTTTGATTGTTCCGGCTAACCATACAGAAAATTTATTACAAAAAGATAAATATAAAATTTTAAATAAAATTGACTTTGATGAAGCATTGATACCTAAAGGAGCTAGCTATATGTTTTTATCGCCAGATGGTGAAGTGATAAAAACTAATATGGATGAAGCTATTCAACTGAAAGCTAAGAATTTTCACAATCATGAGGGATTTTCAACTCCATCTTCTTCATTTATAGAATTTAAAAGGAATGATGGATATGTATTAATCCATTATTCACTAGAGCCACGCTACAATAATGATTGGATGGAAAAATATTTCCCTAGCATAGATTTACTATTAATATTTTTATTAATCATTTTCTTTTTAATGAGTGCATTTGTGGCTACTCTAATCTGGGCAAAACGAATAACAAGGCAATTATCTCCAATGCTAGATGCATCAGATAAAATCGCCAACCATGAATTAGACTTTGAAATAGGAAGTTCAAATATCAAAGAATTTAATGATGTCTTAAATAGCCTTGATATAATGAAAAAAGCCTTAAGTGATTCATTAAGAGAGAATTGGATTAAAGAAGAGAATAAGAGAAGTCAGATATCGGCATTAATGCATGACTTAAAAACTCCGGTTTCTATTGTCCAAGGTAATGCTGAATTGTTAAAGGTAACTGATCTAACTGATGAACAAAAAGATTATGTAGCGTACATTATAAAAAATTCAACACGTATATCAGATTATACAAAAGCTCTGATGGAGATGAATCAGTCAATTAAATTAAACTCGTTGAATTTACAAAAAGTAAAGGTGTCAGAAATAATCGAAAGAGTTAGTGAAATAGCGAGAGAGATTACACTAATACATGACCGTACTATATCTAAATCTATTAATTGTGAAGATTCAGATGTAATGATAGATATACAATTATTTGAAAGAGTCATTCAAAATATATTTAGTAATGCTATTCAATATTCACCAGACAAATCCAACATTGAATTACTAATAATGACTACAGATAAGATACTTTCAATATCTGTGATAGACGAAGGCCCAGGATTTTCTAATGAGGATTTAAAACGAGGAACGGAGCAATTTTACCGTGGAGATAAGAGTAGACATTCAGCTACAAACTATGGTTTAGGTTTATATAATTCTTGGAAAATAATGTTATTACATAATGGACGCATCATATTAGAAAACAACTCGGATAAACATGGTGCAAGTGTAAAGTTAGAATTACCATTACTATAATAGAACAGGAATTGTTTTCAAATGGAATTTATTAAAAATATATCCTTTTTGCTTTTGGTGTAGAATAGAAAATTTACTCCGCTATCAAGCAAGAATCTTACATAGTAGAAAGCTAAATGAACTTTGATAACTGAACAAATTCTAAATGTTAACTTATAAATTTCTAGTAGGAACGGAAGAAAATCTGTGTTTAACTGCAACTAGTAAGTTGCAGTTTTTTATTTTGAATAATGATATAATAGGATAAGAAAATAATGAAAACGCTATATATTTGAAAGTTGATTAGGAAGTAGAAAGTATGAAAACAATTGATATGATTATTAAATCATCAACTGAATTTTATATCGATTTAGTTTATCAGCTTTCAGATACGGTGAGACACATTTTAACTTTATTATTAGGGAAAGCAACTAGATAGCGTATTATTAAGATATTTTTACATATTGGAAACTAAAGTGTAGACGAACTGGATGGGTTACTAGTGAAAACTGCAAGAAGTGTTGGAAAGTGAATCGGAGAGTGCTTGATGAATTTTATTAGTAAGATAGCCATAAATAAAGGCTGGTCAGATGATAAAAAATATTGTGTGACAGATCAAAATCAGCAAAAATATTTCTTGCGTGTTTCTGATAAGGAGAAGTTAGATTCTAAAAAATCTGAATATGATATGATGGAGAAAGTAGCTTCTCTTGGAATTCCGATGTGTAAACCGATTAGTATAGAACTCTGTGATGATGAAGTGCATTCTTTACACGAATGGATAGACGGGAAAGATGCAAGAGAAACCATTTTAACTGTTTCGAAAGAACAACAATACACTTACGGAGTAGAAGCAGGAAGTATACTTCGAAAAATTCATTCACTTCCTGTTACAGAAGTTCGTGAAGATTGGGAACCCTTTTTTAATCGTAAAATTGATGACAAAATCAAAAAATACAAAGAATGCCCCGTTCAATACGAGAATGGTCAGATTTTTATTGATTTTTTAAATGCAAATAGAGAATTATTAAAAGATAGACCTCAGGTTTTCCAACATGGAGATTATCATATCGGGAATTTCATGATTGGTGAAGATCGTAATATTTATGTCATTGACTTTGATCGATTTGACCTTGGAGATCCTTGGGAGGAATTCAATCGTATTGTATGGTCTGCTCAAGTTTCACCTTCTTTTGCCTCTGGTATGATAGATGGATATTTTGATCATAAGGTTCCAGATTTATTTTGGAAACTTCTTGCTATCTATATTCTAAATAACATAGTTGGTGCTCTTCCATGGTCTGTTCCTTACGGAGTTGAAGAAATATCAGTAATGCAAAATCAAGCTAAGGAAATTTTAGAATGGTATGATGATATGAAGCAAATCATTCCTAGTTGGTATTTGATTGAGAAAAAAGCTGAATAATAAAAGAGTTGATTAAAGAAGAATTTGGTAGTTGGGACGTTAAAAGTAAAGAGACTCAACAAGTTTACAAGTTAGCAAGTAAATTTTTTAAGTGACAATTATCAGCTATAAAGTTGAAAAATGGTAACTATAAAATAGTTTCATTCTACATTTTAATTTTAAACAACAACTCAGTTACTTTCGTTCTTTAATATAGGAGTATACTAGCACCACATGTTGAGGCGGTAAGTTTGCTAGTCAAGGAGTAAAACGACGAAGATTAGCATTTACTTCCGCCCATGCGATAGCTGTCCGTGATTGACAAGTGCTAGCACGCAGACAGAACGGAGATAGCGAACCGCTGAGTGTGTCGCTCTGCTCGTAAAAGCTTAGAAACCTTTGAACGAAAGGGATAATGAAAGCCTTGATTGCAAGGCTTTTTGCTTTATGGTGGGTAAGTATCAGAGTGAGAAAATTTTTGGAATGAGTAGAAGTGATAGCTAGAAATTATCAGTTTCTATTTCCATTTACCCTGTGGGTACGTGTTTGTTTCCATTGACAAGGAGTTTGTGGGAATAGAAATGTACCCACCTTGTTTGAATCAAGTGAAGTGTAGTTGAAGGAAATCTGTTGAAAGCAATACTTCATTTTACCGAATAAGTAATAATTTAGGCAACTTCAAATCGATTAAAAAAAACTATTTTAAAGGTTAAGAGTAGACAAAAATTGTCCACTCTTTTTTGCAAACTCAATTTATCAATAAATGAAATGAGGTAATGTAAAATGAAATATTTTGAGGTTGAGTTAGAAAATCCTGATGAATTTTTAAAACTACAAACAGAAGATTTTGTGAAAGCTAATCGCTTGCTACTAAGGAAGATAATCCAGAGCGTTACAGTCTATGAAGAAAACTTCGTCATATCCTTTAAATCTGGCATCGAATTGGAAGTATGAGTCTCATTCCATAACTTTTATATTGAACATATCATCTTGTTGTGTTATACTATAAATTGATATAAACAAAGATGTAGGAGGAACCGAAACTATGACAGCCTCAATACGTTTAAGATAAGCTGGCAATAAAAAAAGCAGAATCTATACCCGATGATAGGCTTTTTTGTTGTGCTTATTTATACGATATTGAGCATTCATTAGTTACGGTGAGGATATTGGTTATTTAACTATACCTTTATTTAACTATGTCTTTAATATGAATGTTTCCAAATTGTATGTATGCAGACCAAAAGCCACATTGTGGGGTTTGGCCTGCATTTTTTATTGCCTAGAATGCTATTCAAAATAGAAATTCAAGCAAAATAATATGCAGGAGATAATATAAATGGAAAAATACAACAATTGGAAACGAAAATTTTATGCAATATGGGCAGGGCAAGCAGTATCATTAATCACTAGTGCCATCCTGCAAATGGCGATTATTTTTTACCTTACAGAAAAAACAGGATCTGCGATGGTCTTGTCTATGGCTTCATTAGTAGGTTTTTTACCCTATGCGATTTTGGGACCTGCCATTGGTGTGCTAGTGGATCGTCATGATAGGAAGAAGATAATGATTGGTGCCGATTTAATTATCGCAGCAGCTGGTGCAGTGCTTGCTATTGTTGCATTCTGTATGGAGCTACCTGTCTGGATGATTATGATAGTATTGTTTATCCGTAGCATTGGAACAGCTTTTCATACCCCAGCACTCAATGCGGTTACACCACTTTTAGTACCAGAAGAACAGCTAACGAAATGCGCAGGCTATAGTCAGTCTTTGCAGTCTATAAGCTATATTGTTAGTCCGGCAGTTACAGCACTCTTATACTCCGTTTGGGATTTAAATGCTATTATTGCCATCGACGTATTGGGTGCTGTGATTGCATCTATTACGGTAGCAATTGTACGTATACCTAAGCTGGGTAATCAAGTGCAAAGTTTAGAACCAAATTTCATAAGGGAGATGAAAGAAGGAGTTGTGGTTCTGAGACAAAACAAAGGATTGTTTGCCTTATTACTCTTAGGAACACTATATACTTTTGTTTATATGCCAATCAATGCACTATTTCCTTTAATAAGCATGGAACACTTTAATGGAACGCCTGTGCATATTTCTATTACGGAAATTTCCTTTGCATTTGGGATGCTAGCAGGAGGCTTATTATTAGGAAGATTAGGGGGCTTCGAAAAGCATGTATTACTAATAACAAGTTCATTTTTTATAATGGGGACCAGTTTAGCCGTTTCGGGAATACTTCCTCCAAATGGATTTGTAATATTCGTAGTTTGCTGTGCAATAATGGGGCTTTCGGTGCCATTTTATAGCGGTGTGCAAACAGCTCTTTTTCAGGAGAAAATTAAGCCTGAATATTTAGGACGTGTATTTTCTTTGATCGGAAGTATCATGTCACTTGCTATGCCAATTGGGTTAATTCTTTCTGGATTCTTTGCTGATAAAATCGGTGTAAATCATTGGTTTTTACTATCAGGTATTTTAATTATTGGCATTGCTATAGTTTGCCAAATGATAACTGAGGTTAGAAAATTAGATTTAAAATAAACAATATTGGAGGAATATTTATGTATCTTATTTTCATGTAACTCTTCCTGCTAAAATCGCAGGGTTTTCCCTGCATACAAGCAAATGAAAGCATGCGATTATAGACAGGAGGAAATGTTATGGAATTAATATTAAAAGCAAAAGACATTCGTGTGGAATTCAAAGGACGCGATGTTTTAGATATAAATGAATTAGAAGTATATGATTATGACCGTATTGGTTTAGTAGGAGCAAATGGTGCTGGAAAAAGCACTTTACTCAGGGTACTTTTAGGAGAATTAACTCCCCCAGGATGTAAAATGAATCGTCTGGGTGAACTTGCCTATATTCCCCAGTTGGACGAAGTAACTCTGCAGGAGGAAAAAGATTTTGCACTTGTAGGCAAGCTAGGTGTTGAGCAATTAAATATACAGACTATGAGCGGTGGTGAAGAAACAAGGCTTAAAATAGCACAGGCCTTATCGGCACAGGTTCATGGTATTTTAGCGGATGAACCTACGAGCCATTTAGACCGTGAAGGAATTGATTTTCTAATAGGACAGCTAAAATATTTTACAGGTGCACTGTTAGTTATTAGCCATGACCGCTATTTTCTTGATGAAATAGTAGATAAAATATGGGAACTGAAAGATGGCAAAATCACTGAGTATTGGGGAAACTATTCTGATTATCTTCGTCAGAAAGAGGAAGAACGTAAGAGCCAAGCTGCAGAATACGAACAATTTATTGCGGAACGTGCCCGATTGGAAAGGGCTGCGGAGGAAAAGCGAAAACAGGCTCGTAAAATAGAACAGAAGGCAAAAGGTTCTTCAAAGAAAAAAAGTACTGAAGACGGAGGGCGTTTAGCTCATCAAAAATCAATAGGAAGTAAGGAAAAAAAGATGTATAATGCTGCTAAAACCCTAGAGCACAGGATTGCGGCCTTAGGAAAAGTAGAAGCTCCGGAAGGCATTCGCAGAATTCGTTTCAGGCAAAGTAAAGCATTGGAGCTCCATAATCCATACCCTATAGTCGGTGCAGAAATTAATAAAGTATTTGGGGATAAGGCTCTGTTTGAAAATGCATCTTTTCAAATTCCGTTAGGAGCAAAAGTGGCGTTAACTGGTGGTAATGGAATCGGAAAAACAACTTTAATCCAAATGATCTTAAACCATGAAGAAGGAATTTCTATTTCGCCTAAGGCAAAAATAGGTTACTTTGCACAGAATGGTTACAAGTACAACAGTAATCAGAATGTTATGGAGTTTATGCAGAAGGATTGTGACTACAATATATCAGAAATTCGTTCAGTGCTAGCATCTATGGGGTTCAAACAGAACGATATTGGAAAAAGTTTATCTGTTTTAAGCGGTGGAGAAATTATAAAATTGTTGCTTGCTAAAATGCTCATGGGTAGATATAACATCCTAATAATGGATGAACCCAGTAACTTCCTTGACATACCAAGTTTAGAGGCTTTGGAAATACTAATGAAGGAGTACACCGGAACTATCGTGTTTATCACCCACGATAAACGATTACTCGAAAATGTAGCAGATGTAGTTTATGAAATTAGAGATAAGAAAATAAATCTGAAACATTAAATTTAAGGTAGTCGCTGGTCAGTATAGTCTGTTCTGGTTGGCGACTCCATTGTTAAAGAGTATAAAGACTTTAGATTTTATGAATATTAAAAATAGGAACAGTCAATTGAACTGCTCCTATTTTTCTGCTAAATATATTGTAGTTTTCTTATATGTATAATGATAGATTAGCGGATTCTCATCTACGGTACTTACTTCAAATATGAAGAAGTGATCGCGGTTATCTCTGGACTTTTCCTTATTGAGGACAAAGTAATTCTTACGTGAAGTCGCCATTGTTTTTAGGATATCATCAGTTAGGAAGGTCAATGGAATATTCATGTTAGAGTAGCGGTAGAAGTCACGTTCAAAATCTTGGTAGCTCTCGCTATAATAGTCCATTTGTAGGTGATTACGCTGAAACTCAAGCTGATTCATAGAGCACCTCCTCGACAAGTTCAATACTAATAATGTCTTTTAATTTCAAATTGATGTGACCTGTTGTAGTTTTTATCAAAATGAAATCTTTGGTCAGACTTGGTATTGTTCCAGTGTAGGAAACACGCTTGTTTTTTTCAATCACTTGAATGCGTGTGCGTAGCTGCCCGGCGTATACTTGACTGAGGAGTAATAATTTCTTCTCTAGTGATAAGTCAGACATGTACGTTACTTTGTTTGTATCATCAGAGAGTGCTGATGCATGTTCAGATAGGAAAAAGCCCATCCATTTTTGCATCTTTGTATCCTGGTACTCTCTTGCTGATTGAAATGGTAAATATGAACGGTCAATCATATCAAATCCTTTCTATGCAGAGGCAAGGGTATTTTTATCAAATTGAATCGTAAAACCTTGAATTCCCCCACCTGTGTAACATTCTTTAAAGCGATTGATTACCTCAGTATAGATTATCACAGATGAGCTTGTTGGCTTAATGCTAAATGTAAATTCCAATGGTAATCGGTTTTCAGATTTAGCATGTACTAGTCGTATCGATATTTCAGTTGTTTTGAGTTTTCTCTGACGAAGTTTTGAAGTTGCTGTTTCAACGATTCCATGTAAAAATCTTTCAAGCATTTCAATATCATTACATCCTTTGCTACGGATTTCTGAAAATTGTACTGTATTTTTTTCTTGTTTCATTTTAATCCCTCCAATCCACCCGCGGAATGACCACCGATAAGTTTACTGCGTTCAATATTTCTGGAACCTTCAGTTAGGACGGTTCCTTTTTGTATGGCTAAAAAACCAAACTGTTCTCTGACAACATCAATAGCTGTCTGAAGTCTATTATCTTTTTCAATTTGTTCTACATCATCAAAGAGTGATAGTAGAGTATAGCTTTCATCTACGAAGCCACTATAAGATACACCAATTTGTCTCACTGCACCAGAGGTGTATTTTTTCGGAATAATACAAGTACATGACTCACCATTGTTTTGGGGAGATTTGCGGGTTCAATTTTATTCTGAGCATTTATAGATTTTTTCATCTCAGTCCTAGAATAGCCAATATGAATAGAAACGACAGTAGTCAATACTAGGGCTACTGTTCCGTTCCACAGTATCATTTAAAAATCATTTTCACACCCTTTCGTCTATTAGTATAGAAGAAAGCTCTCAGCACATGTTGAGTGTGTAAGTTTGTTAGTGAAACGTAGCTAAATCTCTCGCTTTTTTATTTCAAAGCTCCAGTGGAGCTTTGAACTCCCAAACCTTTTGAGTCCCACAGATGCATTATAACGGGGCTGTAGCATTGATGTCAAAACTTTCACCTCCTATATAAACAAATTCTATCCAACGTTTAAAAAGGATCAGTAGCTGATAATATATAGCGGTTTGCATCGTGACGACAAGTAGGTGGATTACGATTATTTGTAATTTATAAAATCTATGATGAGAGGTACGTGATTAGAGGTATCAAGTAATTTTTATTTTGCTAGAGCAAGCAACAAATCTTCTTCATAAGGACTATGCTAAGCAGATGTATCAGATACTAGATTTAGATAAATTTGAATGAGTTATGATGAATCAACTTCTAGACCACATCAGCATTTAAGAGGATAGGAAAATTAGAGTACCCTTCACAGAGGGAACTGAGGTACAGTTATAGAAAAAGAAAGGCTGTAATAACAGCTGGAAAACATTTTCGTTACAGCCTAATTTGCGTTTTTGTGGTATACTGAAATTGTTGAATGACTTTGAAAGTAAACAAGAAAAATAACTATTAAGGCTTTTATATTTGATAGTTATATTTTCGAAAATATAATATAATCAAAGATATTGCAGATGGATAATAAAATATGACTAGAGAAAAAGCGTTTAAAACTATTGAAGAGCAGATTTTGATTCAACGGGGCAGGAATTTGAAGATTACCGATGAGCCAGGGATGGTAAGTTTTATTCAGCAGAAAAATTATTTTAATTCTATAAATGGTTTTGAAACTATTTTTTTGGAGACCTCTAACCCTAAAAAATATATGAAAAGAGTCTCTTTTAAAGATTTTGAGAGAATATACACATTAGATAGAAATATAGCTAAGTACCTATTTCAAGAAATCGAAAAGATTGAGGTTGAACTGAAGTCGAGAATTGCATACGAATTTTCAAAAGTTCATTGCAATAATGGTATTGCTTCTAACTTAAAGTATTTAGATATCAATTGTTATGTGCTACCGATAGCACACAATCGAAATTCTTTTACAGAGTATTTTTATACTCATGGAGATAATAAAAAAACGCATTCTTTTTTTAGAGTGCATACTATTTCTGCCAAGATTAAAGATGTAATGTTTACAGGTAAAATTAGTACCTCTCATACTCGTAACGGAGATGTATATTACAACCTAGAAGGTGATTTTGATGGAATAGTTGATGACCTTAAAATAAATCAATATCGAGGGAGATTTTCAATAAAAGCTTCTAATACTCCTAGTAATATTTCTTCATTAAACGGTTCTATGAATGTGACGATTCAAATTAATAACATAGAGGGAAGATTTTTTGAATTATCTTATTCAGACTTCTGTAAAATTAAATATCCATATATTTCTAGCTATAAAAATCCTCCGCTTTGGGTTATTATTGATACACTAATGTTGAATGACTTGCTGGTTTTATTCCAAGGATTAGACATTGCTATACAAAATAAAATTATGAGTGAGATGGGATTTGATTCCTCTATTAGTGGGAGTCGAGAAAAATTCATTAACGCTTGTGAAATACTGCGTGAGTTGAGAAACCAATTGGCACACTTTGGTCTCATAACCAGATATAGGACGGGAAATAGTATTCTAATCAATAGACTTTTTATCTCTGATTTGTTACTTACTCCTAAAAGGAATAATAGAGTTTTAAAGTTTTATCAAGGTTTAAAAATTTTAAATTCTTTTAATAGATTCTCTCTTAAAAGGATTGATCGAGCTATTCAATCATATTATTTAAAAAATATGTTACTATTGAAGTTTGATATTAATAAAAATTTTTTTAATAGAATTGGCAAGTAAGTGTTGCAAAAAGTTGCTGGTTATGATAGAATAATATAGTTATATTTTAGTGCCACGACGGCGTGAAATCCTTGAAAGAGGTTTTCAAAAAGTCATAAGGGGGAAGGTTAATAAACTTTCCTCCTTATTTTATTTATTTAGATAAGTTGAAAATAGTGTTGAAGATGTTTGATTTCTGAAGTACCTTGAATTGTATAGAGTTTACATGCAGTTTAGAATTTCTGATTTATTATCCAGAGGATAGAACCGCTTATTGAAGATATTTTAGAAAGTTAGTCATTACCAAAGTTAATATTTATTTCTACAGTATAATTCTAAAATCACTTTTTTTCTCTTTCGTCTATTAGTATAGAAAAAAGCTAACACTACATGTGGAGTGTGTGAGTTTGTTAGTGAAACGAAATTAATCCTCAAAAGGTTTCCCAAAACTTTTGAGTCCCACAGACGCATCATGAGGAGAAATCATGAGTGATATTATCAGTTGAATAAGTAAGAGTATAATCTACATCTCCAAAGTAGGAGTGGCTAGTTCCAGCAGAAAGACCTTCATAGGTTTTATAACTGAATAGATCGACTTACTTTGTTGTCGAATTTTTCCTGTTCTTCAAGTAATTCTGAGGAATAGACGACAACTTTAAAATCAAATAAGCTAAAAACGCTCTAAAATCATTAAATTGATATTAAAGTGTTTTTTATTGTCAAAATATACAATTGAAAAAATTTCCAGCTTTTTTAAAATCACTATCTCAGATGACAATTTAATCAAAATATGATATAATACAGAAAAAGTAAAAATAACAAAAGTAACTTACCAAAGTAAAAGAAAAAAAGTATATAGATAGCCACGGCGGATATTCCTTTCATCGTTTAGAAGGAGTTGCTGTGGTTATCGTTGTTGCTGAGCTAGTTAATTGCTCTTATTACTTAGATGAAGTTACTTTTATTATTGAATTAATTTAAATAATAATAACGATCAATGAAAGTACTCATCGATATTTCCTTTTTGCAGTTTAGAGCTCAAAGGAGAACAGTACTGATTTGGTCGTTTTTTTGCGTATTGACATCCTAAAAGCCAGTCAGAACCTTCAGTCATGATAAACAAGGAGAATTAATGAAATTTGTAGTTTATAAACATTCGCTGGTTTTAGGTGATAACAACATCGTGACAAAGCAATTGATTGCACTCAAACATGATGATGGCACATTACAATTCACTGATTTTCATAGATATGTAAAATCTGCCACAAAGATTAAATCTATTTCAGACGATGGAAACAAACGATTTTCATACGTTGTTAAATTTTTGAATTTTATATACGGAACAGTTGGGGTTAACAATCTTGATCAACTAACTTTAGAAATGGTCAAGGAGTTTTTTATGCTTTATGGTTTAGGACAACTTCCAGAAGATAGAAAAAATAGAAAGAAAAGTACAGTCGAAAAATGTGTAAATGCAGTTCTTGATTTTTTAACTCTATACTTGAATGAACGAAAAGGAAAGGTTAAATTGAAGCCAAAAGACCTTTATTCTATCAATACGTTTACCAATAGACGAGGCAGAGTCATCAAAAGAAAAGAGCTGAATTTTGAGATATTTGTTGATGATAGCAACACACAGAAGTCAATTTTTAGAGATATGCCAAACAGCGCCTTTGAAATGCTCTTCGCTCACATTGCTCAATGTCACAAGGATTTACTTATGGCTGTTGCCTTGGGAGCATTTGTTGGTTTAAGACCATCAGAAGCTTGTAATGTAAGACGTGAAGATAGCCCTTTGGGGGCAGGTATCATATTTCACCAAAGTGATAATCAAGTATTTAAAATTGAGGTTGATCTGCGAAAAGAAATGCCCCTTAGAAGCGATTTAAAGTCAACTGGACGAATTAAAAAGGAAAGACTTCAAGCTGTACCTTATATCTTCTTAGAGGTCTTTTTAGACACCTACAATGACTATATGAGCTACCTAGAAGGTAAAAGGTATGAGAAAGATTATGGTCCATTAAGCCTTAACAAGCAAGGGAAAGCATTGTCATACGATGTGTACTATCAACGATTTCGTAAGATTATTCGCGAAGAAATGATTCCAATATTTCTTAAATCTGATGACCCAGAGGTTGTCTTTTTTGGTCAACTCTTGCAAGAAAATAATATTTCACCCCATATCTTTAGGCACTGGTACACCACACAATTGGTTTTGTCAGGTGTTAATGAAGTTAGTGAACTGATGTCTGCTAGAGGAGACAATTCACCAGAAAGTGCTTGGGTTTATTTACAAAATAAAGGAGAAATTGCAAAACAATATGGTCAGGTTAATAATGGTGTTTTTGAATATATGAACTGGCAAGCAGAAAAATTGTTTGGAGAAGATTAAAAGGAGTAGCTATTGGTAGTAGATTTAAAAAATTATCTTGAAAGAATATTAGTCGAGTTAGGTGCTGCTACAATAAAACACCGTGAGAAAGTCAGTGGATTCTTACTAGACAATGAATGGTTTGGTGTGTCTATAAATCTTGATGATTATACTATTTCTGAAAAAGATGCTGAAGTTCTTAAAAATCACATCAAAGACTATCTAACAACACCTCCTGGAATTAAGAGTATGGAAGGAATCTTTTCAAAAAAATTTCCTTCTACAAGTGAATTATTCGTACAATTTGCTGAAGAAGAAAAGCTGAGTGAAACAAATCGTTTCTATCTACTTGATTTTTTAGCATACTACTTAACAAAGGATTTGTTTCTATATAGTGATGCTGAAGTAGAGACCTTAGTAGAAGTAGCAACAGAAGTTCTTACGAAGTCACAAGGCAATATCCTCATTCAATTTATTAAATGGCTACTCAATAAAGGCGTTACTCGTTATCGAGTAAGTTTTGAAATGACAAAGCGTTACACGATTGAGAGTGCAAATGGAGCGTATGAATTAGATGAATACCTTGAATTAATGTACTACCTATTCAACGAAAACTACATCATAAAAAATGATATGTTGTGTAAAGCAGCAAATTCAAAAAACTATGCAGATACATGGTTGTATCTAGGGTTACATTTTATTTGCGCACTAAGATCAACAGACTTAGAAAGATTAGGACATCCTAAATTAACAAGAGAACCATTAGAAGTTTTAGAAGCAGTAGTAGATGGAACTTGGAGTAGTAGTGAAGCTAGAAGGACTTTACTAAGTATTACAACAAGATTGACTTATTTAAACTTAACACCTAATAAAACCAAAAACGCTTCTAATGTTGCTCAGTTAAAGTTTCATGTCCCAGAAAGTTGTCAGGTTCTTATTGGAACGTTATTGGCTATCTGTGAGGCACATTTCCAACTTCAAATACCATACAATGCAGAAAATCCATTGATCAGACAAATTAAAACTTATGAAAAGATTACTAGTTATATGGGAGAGGAAATCGGAAATTTATTTTTAGAGCGTAACTTTAGTAGTCGTTCTGCAAACAAGTCCTACTTACAATCTGTCGCAATGTTAGCAGATGATGTTCTTGAAGAAAAGTCAGAACTGAATATTAAAGGTTATTTTCTAGCAGCATTAGCTCGTAGCCATAAAGGGGATTTTAATGAATTTGCACAAACCACAACAACGTATCTAAAAGATGCCCAACTCGGACAACTAAAACCTGAAATGGTTGCAAAAGAGCTATTTGAACGAGGCGTATTATCCATGATTCCGTCTATGCTCTTGACCATTGTAACTAGAGGAAAGTATAAAAAATTAAGTCCAAGCCAACAAACTCAAATGATTAAAAGTTTAGATTTAACGCCAATTGAAATTGAAAAAACGTTGGAATTGAGTATTAGGGCTGATTCACGTTCGCAACAAGCATTAAAAACTCTAGTTGAAAATAATGTTGATCCTGAACAATTACTGACGATCTGTCATCGAATTGGTAACGGAGAAGCTTTTTCTAAGCAAGGAGAGAGTATGTGTCTTTTATCTGCACTAGGGAAACTATGTCCCTATGATGACCGTCAGCATTGCGTCGGCTGTCAGTATGAATTACAAACAAAATCTACCTTGCTTTTGTTAATTGGTGAGTTTAATCGACTCAATAAACAATATCAAAAATTAAAGAATGAACTTGAACGAGGAAAGGTTCGAGCCATTCTTGAGAAGCAGATTAAACCATGTCTTACAGAAATGTTGCAAGCTTTATCAGAACAGTATGGCGAAGCTGTATTGTCTGATTATGAGGATATTATTAAGGAGTTAGTCAGTTGAATAATCAATCAAAATTATTTCGTAAAGTAAATGAAATTATCCTGTTTGATGACAATATGATTGAGAGCGCAAAAGAATGTTTTCAAGACTATGTTGAAAAAGGGATTATTCTAACCACCAATTTTGAAGAAAATAAATGGGAAACGACTAATGAATATTCTAACGTTAGCTTCATTTTTAACTTGAATAAATTCCAATATAAAAGGTTTTATGAACAAGTATTTCAATTATCTTTTGATGATTTTGTTACCTACTTAAAGAGTTTTATAGTGCTATCTATGGAACATCATGTTTTAATCACTCTCCAAGCCTTTTTAAGAGATATAAAGAAATTAGTCAAAGAACTAAAAGTGAACGAAGTCTTCTCATTAGCAAATATGAAGATTTCCAACCCCTCAGTATGTATAGATTTTCTTTCTACACTACCATGTTTAGAGAGTAACGAATTAACCCAACTGATTGAGCAACTAGACGAACTTTTAAATGTTAGTTATCAACTGAACACTAAAAAACAGCGAAAGTTAGCCCAATTTCAATCCTATTTTTTATTTAATGATATTTTAAACGACTATTGGGTTAAATCATTATTAGATGAGGAAAGATTGTTTTACTACCCTCTTTACTTATGGTGGCAAATAACAGCAGTAGTACCACTTAGACCAAGGGAGTTTTTGCTCACTCAGAGAAATTGTCTCACAGAAAAAGACGGAAAATATTACTTAACTCTCAGACGAAATAACTTAAAAGGAAAAGACAAGGGAGTATCCCATAAAATTTCAGAGGATTATTATTTAACAACTTACGAAGTACCATTTAAGCTTGCGAGTGAGATTTTAAATTATTTAGAACTAACCAAAGATTTATCATCTACTCAGTTGGATACTCTATTTGTGACAGACTCTCATTATCGGAAATGGAAACGTATTTCTGGTACTAAAAACCGTTTCTTGACATACAGTAACTTAAATACAATTTTAAAATATTTCTTTAATGAGATTGTATCTCAACAGTATGGGTATTTTGTCCATCATATCAATTCCCCAAAGCAATTAGACGATCATGAGATTAATTTCATTCATATTGGAGATACTAGACACATTGCAATGATCAATTTGATAGCAGAAGGAGCTAGTCCAGTAACAGCAATGCTCTTAGCTGGACATGATAGTATCACAACATCTTCACATTATTTTTCAAATCTGAGTCAGTTTATTGAATGTAGGAGCTATCAGCTTTATCGTAAATTAACAAACTCTCAAACGTCTTACGCTATAAGTAAAACTCAACATAAATACACCATTAATAAAAACTATGTTCCTCTTGATAATAAGGGCAGATGTTATTCACCTCGATTTGCGGAAGGTGATTATTCAGACTGTCTTAAAGTCATTAGCTCACATGCAGAGCTTGGTGCTTGTACTAGTTGTCCATTTTACAGAAAAGCTGGAAAAGATTATTTCTCTATGGATAAATCCTTTAAGAAATCAATCGACGAGGAAGCTTTAATTGTAGATGAGGCTATAAAAAGAGTTCGACAAGGAAAGGGGAATATAGAAGATATTGGTGAGGCATTATTAAAACTTAAAACAGTTAGTCATTCTTATCAAGAATATCTAACTGAAAAACATTTATCCTTACAGGAGTTCTCAAATGGCTAGAAAGAAGTATATTGATAATCAATTATTGCTATTATTATTTGAACATTATTTACTGGAACATTGTTCGAATAATCCTAGACTATTCAAAATTCCACAGTTTGGAAATTACCTTAGAAGCAACGGATTTTCGCAGGTTGCAGACACAACGATTAGAAGAAACAAAGAATTTAGACAAGCCCTTAATGATAGATTGGAACTATTTGAAGACGACACTTATCAAACAGTTATAACGTATAAAACTCTAGATGTAGAACGTTTCTTAATGACCAATAGAACCCCTAAAGCAATCAAATCAGCATTAATGGAACTTAACAATTATTATAAAAGAGTTGTTGATGCAGCAATAGAATATAAGGAAGAAGCCAGTAAGCTCAAAACAAGAGTTTCAGAGTTGAAAAATGAGGTAGCACAACTTAATAAAAAGAATGCTGAAATAAAGGAGCAGACAGCGTTAAACAAAGAATTATTAGAGGAAAACAAAAAGTTAAGGAATCTTCTTAAAACTAGTTTGTATCCTGATATTGCGAATGAATTGTTAAAAGAAGAGGGCTTGTTAAAATCTGATCAGCAACTAGTAACTAAGAAGTATCTTAGTGAGAATGTTATTACTTCAGACACAAAAATATCTTTTGAAAAACATACTCATACTGAAAAGCAAACAAGCAAAAGTAAGATTTTGGAAATAAAAGACTTACTGGATAACAAGACTAAGTATTAGGAGGAGAAAATGTCAGACTTAATCACTGATTTTCCAGCCTTATTGAACTATTGGGACTTTGACAAGAATATCAAAATAGATGTAGAAAAAATAACAATTACCAGTAAAAAACACATTAACTGGAAATGTCCTACCTGTTCTTATGAATGGAAAGCAAGTACATCAAAATCTTATAAGAATATTCAAAATCATTCAAAAATCTGTCCTGTATGTGAGCTTGGAAAAGTGTTCATAAAAGGGGAAAACTCTATATCTGCAAGGATTCCTAACTTTCTAAGGTACATAAACTTTCATTATGAAAATATAGAAACCATTCAGGAAGAGATTGATAATTTATCTTTTTCTTCAAAGAGGTTATTTCACTTCAAATGTCCTACCTGTCATGTTGGTTGGAAAGATGTAGCAAACACTTCTAAATTAATCAATAAACATAATCAAGAGCTTGTTCATGTCGGATGTAATGAAAGTACACATTTTGTACCTTACACTAAAGCATACCCTAATCTTCGGAAAATTTATCTTCCAGGGGAACAAAACGATGTAGAGTTTAATGATTTGAAGTTAAGTGACAATGTTACAATCCCTAGAAATTGGAAATGCGACAAATGTGACCATATCTTTAAGTTGTCTATTGATCAGCTAATTTCAAGAATCAAAAGATATAGTTTCTATTGTACTAACTGTAAAGCTACATTCGATACCCCAATTAAAGTGAAAGCGAACCCCCTATTACATACAGATAGAAATCTTTTTAAGCAATTTATTCCAACTCATGTAAAAAGTAATATGATTGATAGTTTATCCAACATCTTAGTAAGATGGCAGTGTTTTAAATGTCATGGTCAATATGAATGTAGTGTTGTCAAAAGGCATCTTGAAGGCTGCCCTTATTGTGATAATAAATTGATGTTAAAAGGATATAATACTTTACAAGAAACTCATCCTTATTTAGAGAAATTTTGGGATAAAAGTAATGATAAACCTATTTCTGAATACTGGTATAAGTCTTCTAAATGCATAAATTGGAAATGCCCTTGCTGCAAAGTCAGTTTTTATTGTAGTCCAATTGAAATGATTTTAAGAACCGACTTAGAGAATAGTAATTTTCAAACTTGTCCTAATCGTTGTGATTGGGATACACTTGTTTTTAACAATGATATACTCTATAATTTCCCAAAATTACAGGAAGAATGGAGCGATAAAAATGGATTGCCTGTTCATTTAGCATTGATCCACATCGAAACAAAAAAATATTGGTGGAAGTGTTCTGTTTGTCAAGGTGAATACCTTTGTTCAATTCCAATAAGAAAAGAAGTAATAGATAGCTGTCCATATTGTAATGATGAACAAGCATTAAAAGGTTATAATACAATTGCAGATACTTATCCTGAGTTGTGTGACCTTTGGAGTAGCAAGAATGTAGAAAAACCTGATGAGGTGACGAAATCGTCAGAAACCGAGAACAAAATATTTAATTGGATTTGTGATTGTTGTGATTTAGAATTTCAGGAGAGATTAGGGATTGTTCTAGGTGTGTTTACAAACAATAATTCTAATAGTCTCAATTCTATATGTCCTTACTGTAATAAAAAAATTCCTAAACCAAATGAAACACTAAGCTATGTTAAACCGTACTTAAACAATGAATGGGTAAAAGAACTGAATGGTGATATTGATACCTTCTTTTATAATTCAAATGCTTTAACCAATTGGATTTGTCGAAAATGTCACAGAAGTTTTAAAGCAAAAATTTCTGATCGCCACAAAAACGACCAATGTTGTCCATATTGTTCTTTTAAGAAGACTGCAAAAGGTTATAATGATCTTGAAACAACACATCCTTGGTTAATTAAAGAATGGTCATCATTAAATAAACAAGAAATGTCTTCAGTAAGGGCAAATTCAACATATAATGCATGGTGGAAATGCCCTGTATGTACTGGAGAATATCAGAAAGTTATTAAAGAAAAATTTTACAGAGAAAATTCTTGTCCATACTGTAGAAATCAAAAAGTATTAAAAGGATTTAACGATTTAGCAACAACGCAACAAAGTCTAATGAATGAGTGGGATTATCTAAATAACTCCTTGATAGTAAGTCCAACTGAAATTACAGAGTTGAGTATTCTGCCTGTATGGTGGATATGTCAAGAAAATCTTAATCACCGTTACAAAATTCAAGTAAAAGAAAGAATGGCATACAAAAAACGCAATAAAAGGTCGTGTTCCATTTGCAAAGGCCACAGAAGAAAGCAAGAACACTTTGTACAGTTTGAAAAAATATAGATAAATAAAAACACTCTAAATTTCATTAAATTGATATTAGAGTGTTTTTTTATTGTCAAAATGTACATTTGAAAATTTTTTAGTTTTCACTTAAATAAAGTACATTTTCAACTGAATTGAGAGTAGTAAAAAATTCCAGTGTTCACTTAAATAAAGTACATAATTGAGTATAATTGGCTTAAAAAATTTTTTTGGTTATCCTTTTGATACAAAACAAACCTATATAACCCCTATAACATCTTTCCGAAAAACTATAATTTTCTTGAAAAATATATCTGGCTATGCTATACTACTAGTATAGAAAGATTTGGAGAAAAACATGAAACGCGAGATCTTATTAGAACGGATTGATAAACTCAAACAAGTCATGCCCTGGTACGTTTTGGAATATTACCAATCGAAACTGGCCGTTCCATACAGTTTTACGACCTTGTACGAATACTTAAAGGAATACGATCGATTTTTCACCTGGGTTTTGGAATCTGGTATATCAGATGCTGACACCATGGCCGAGATCCCCTTAGACGTTCTGGAGCACATGACCAAGAAAGACATGGAATCCTTTATTCTTTACTTACGTGAACGCCCTCTGCTCAATGCCAATACAACAAAAAACGGGGTTTCCCAAACAACGATTAACCGCACTTTATCTGCACTTTCTAGCCTTTATAAGTATTTGACCGAGGAAGTTGAAAATGAGCAAGGGGAACCTTATTTCTACCGTAATGTCATGAAGAAGGTTGCTACCAAGAAAAAGAAAGAAACCTTGGCGGCTCGTGCTGAAAATATCAAACAAAAGCTCTTTTTAGGGGATGAAACTGAGGGATTTTTGAATTATATCGATGAGGAATACCCTAAAACACTCTCAAATCGCGCCTTATCTTCCTTTAATAAGAATAAAGAGCGAGATTTAGCCATTATCGCACTCCTTCTTGCATCTGGTGTCCGTTTATCTGAGGCAGTCAACTTGGACCTTCGTGACCTCAATCTTAAGATGATGGTGATTGATGTTACTCGAAAAGGTGGGAAACGTGACTCAGTCAATGTTGCTGCCTTTGCTAAGCCTTATCTGGAGCAATATCTTGCTATTCGAGACAAACGTTACAAGACTGAAAAGACTGATACAGCCCTCTTTCTGACCTTGTATCGAGGTGGTCCAAACCGAATTGATGCTTCTAGCGTTGAAAAGATGGTCGCCAAGTATTCAGAAGACTTCAAAGTCCGCGTGACACCCCATAAACTTCGCCATACATTAGCAACCCGTCTCTATGATGCAACCAAATCACAGGTTTTGGTCAGCCACCAGCTGGGACATGCTAGCACACAAGTTACAGACTTGTATACGCATATCGTTAATGATGAGCAGAAAAATGCCTTGGATAGTTTATAAAATTACATAACGTAAATTATGTAATATATTAGTTTTAAAAAGAGCGATAGATTTTTTGAATGTCTACCGCTCTTTTATACTTTCTATAAAAATTCGATCCAATAATTACGGTGTGGCTCAATAATGACTGGTTTTCCCCAGAATGATTTTAGATAGGCCAAGTTTGCAGGGGTGACAGGTCTTTTTTCACCATTGAACTTCTCTGCACTCTCTTTCGTTAGAAAGCATTTAACAGCTTCATATGGTGTACCATCGCTCGCTATTCGATCAATTCCTAAATAAGCAATTTCATCACCGGCCTTCGGAAAATCTGTAAATAGTTTACCAATAAAATAAACCGTCTTATCTTTCATTAATTCATAAGCTTTACTATTTTCCAATCTATTATTCGCTGCAGCGTACATAATACAAAAGCTATCCACGATATCTTTCAAAGGCATTAATTCTTCTTTGCTAACGATTATTTCCTCAGGAGCAAGACCACCAATGATTAAGTTTTTATAATAAGGTTGCTGGATGATGTTATCTAAAGCCATTCCTAATGGTAGTTGGACAGCTTGATAACCTAATGGTTCTAACTCCTGCTTTTTCTGGTCAAGGTGTTCTTGTGTAATACTGACATTTAAATCGTAAGGACTGGAAGGTTGTTGTTTGCTAAAAAAAGCCACTACTATACGATCTAACTGTTCAAATAGACCAAGATTTTCAACTGGAATTTTCATCATCGAATATGATCCCCTTTTTTGTTCAGATTTCCTCTATATTGTACACTCATGATATTTAATTATCAAGAAAAGAGACTATGTCATAAACGAACTTTCGTTTTATTACGATATCACCTCACCAAGCATAATTTTTCTCACCACAGGTAGCCATTGCTGCTAACAACTCCTCTGGTGTCAGTTTCTTCAAGCCTCCATAGGTTGGATCCTGTACATGTGTATCGGGGTCTAGATAATAGATTGCTGAGATATCCTTACCATCTTCTGTCAATTCATAGCCAACTCCAATCACATTATGTTCCCCACTTTTTCCAGGATAGATTTGAGCTACATTGAAGGTGTAATAGAGAGGATAGCCATCATCAATATCTTTGCGCACGCGTTCTTTAAAGAGTCGGATATCTTCAGAATCTGGACTAGTGTCCGTTACAGTAGTTAGTCGATAACCCGCTTGATTTCCACTTGGTTCTGGATAGCCAAATAGACTCTGATTCAAGACGCGAATGGCATCTCGATTATGAGTCCCATAGGGGTTATAAGTCCCCATTTCCTTAGCTAATTGATGTTGAGAGACGCTAACCCCTCGACTAGCCAGGATCATTTGGACTGTCGCCGGAGCACAGAAATACCATTCTTCTTGAAGTTTTAGAGGAATAGGCAATAATTTTCGGATCCCTTGATTCTCTTTGGACGATGTTTCTTGTTTGACCGATTGAGAAGGTTGCGTATTCTCTTTCAATGAAGCTTGTTCCTCGCTTGAAGATGGCAATGTTTCCTGACCACCGGCTTCCGTATTGCCTTCCTTAATTTTTAATCGCTCTGCTACCTCTGCTGGCATTGGTGGATTAGGTTCTGTACGCTCCTTTGTTTCTACACTGACTCTTGTTGATGAAGCAGATGTGGCCTTACGAGAGCTGGAAGGACTTGTTTTACTTTCTTTTGGTGTCTCTTTACAGCCAGATAAACCAAGAAAAGTCAGAAATACAATGAATAGACAAACTTTTTTCATGATTTTTCTCCTTCAAGA
Source organism: Streptococcus parasanguinis CC87K (assembly GCF_000507765.1). GTDB lineage: Bacteria > Bacillota > Bacilli > Lactobacillales > Streptococcaceae > Streptococcus > Streptococcus parasanguinis_J. The sequence goes on from NZ_KI669401.1 coordinate 561,162, forward strand.
AAACGATCACGAGACTAAATAAAATTAGGATACAGGGATTAGCAAATACACTTTTCCACCTTTACTATACTACAAAATCCTTCGTAAAACAATAATTTCTATGTGAAACTAGTTTCAAAAAAGAGACCCGCTTCTGCGAATCTCTTATGACTTTATTCCACCACTGCTTCAGCAATTTCTTCTGCAGTGATACCTGCAAAGTAACGACCTAGGTTAATAGTTTGAAGGGCTTTGAGGACGTCTTCACGTTCGTATTTAACGCCACGAAGAACCTCTTCTACTGCTGCAACATCTTCAATACCAAAGAAGTCACCGTAGATCTTGATGTCTTGGATTTTTGATTCAATGACATTAGCGAAGATTTCAACCTTACCGCTTGGGAATTTTGTGCCACGACGGACATTGTATTCAGGAGATTTTCCATAGTTCCAATCCCAGGTACCAAACTTGGTTTCCTTGATCCGGTTGATTTCAGCCAATTCTTCATCCGAGAAGACATATTCTGTCATCTCAGGGTATTCTTTCTTCATGTAGTCCAAAAGTAGGTCACGGAACTCTTCCACCGTGATTTTTTCTGGCAACTCATCGATGATATTGGTCACACGAGCACGGACTGATTTAACCCCTTTGGACTCAAACTTGTCTTTAGATACCTTGAGAGCATTAGCAAGGACAGACAAATCCACGTCAAAGAGAAGGCAACCATGGTGCATGATACGTCCGTTGATATAGGCTTGTGCATTCCCACAGAATTTCTTGCCATCAATCTCTAAGTCGTTACGACCAGTAAATTCAGCCTTAACTCCAAGTTGAGCCAAGGTGTTGATCACGGGAGTTGAGAAGCTCTTGAAGTCAAAGGCCTTGTTTTCATCTTCTTTTGAAATGATAGTGTAGTTTAGGTTGTTTAAATCATGGTAAACAGCCCCACCACCACTGATACGACGTACTACTTCAATTCCGTGTTCACGAACGTAATCACGGTTGATTTCTTCGATGGTATTTTGGTGACGACCTACAATGATAGATGGTTTGTTAATCCAAAGCAGGAAAATTTGATCCTCGTCCAAAAGGTGTTTAAAGGCATATTCTTCCAAAGCAATATTAAAAGCAGTATCATTTGAATAATTAATAATGTATTTCATAAGATTCCTTTATATACGATAGAGACTGGTCCAGCATTTGCTGTCCAGCCATTCTATCATTTCAAATATTATTTCTTCTTAGGTGAGTGAACTGCCAAGCCGAGTACATCCGCAAAGGCTTCGTACATCACTTCTGAGAAGGTTGGGTGACCATGAATGGTCTTGAGCATTTCTTCCACAGTGATTTCCATCTCAATGATGGTTGAAGCTTCGTTGATCAATTCAGCTGCTGCTGGACCAATGATATGAACCCCAAGAACTTCACCGTATTTCTTGTCTGCAATAACCTTAACAAAACCTTGAGCTGCATCTGATGCAATCGCACGTCCGTTCGCCGCAAAGTTAAATTTACCGATTTGAACATCGTATTTCTCACGAGCTTGTTCTTCTGTCAAACCAACAGCTGCAACTTCTGGAAGGGTGTAGATGGCTGCAGGAGTCAAGTTCAATTTGGCAACAGCATGATTTCCCTTAAGAGCATTTTCAGCCGCCACTTCACCCATACGGAAGGCAGCGTGAGCCAACATCTTGGTACCGTTAATATCACCTGGCGCATAGATACCTGGAACAGACGTTTCCATGTATTCATTAACCTTGATCCGTCCACGATCCAATTCAAATTCAATATCTCCGATACCTTCAAGATCTGGAACACGCCCGATTGAAAGAAGAGCTTTGTTGGCGATAATATCATCTTTTCCTTCAACTTTGATACGGAGTTTGCCGTCTTCTTCAATGATTTCTTGGAGTTTAGTATCCGTCAAGATGGTCATACCCTTACGTTCAAGGATTAAACGAAGGTTCTTAGATACTTCAGCATCCATAGCTGGAACGATGCGGTCCATCATTTCGATAACCGTAACTTTTGAACCGAAAGTCATGAAGGCTTGACCAAGTTCGATCCCGACAACCCCACCACCGATGATCACGAGGCTTTCTGGTACTTCGTTCATTTCTAGAATATCATCACTGGTCATGACAAGGGATGATTCCATACCTGGAACGTTAATCTTGCTGACTTTTGAACCACCAGCAAGGATGATTTTCTTGGTTTCAAGCAATTCAGAACCATTGACCAAGACATTCTTATCTTTCGTAATGGTACCGATACCCTTATGAACATCAACTCCATAGCTACGAAGAAGTCCTGCAACACCACCAACCAAAGTATTTACGACTTTGTTCTTAGTTTCAAGAACCTTGTCCATATCCACTGTGAAGCTAGGATTGTCAATGATAATCCCACGGTTTGCCGCATGACCGATATTTTCAATGATTTCAGCGTTGTGTAGGTAAGTTTTAGTTGGGATACATCCGCGGTTCAAGCAAGTTCCACCAAGTTCAGATTTTTCAACAAGGGCAACCTTACCACCCAATTGAGCTGCTTTGATAGCAGATACGTAACCAGCAGGACCCCCACCGATCACTACGATATCATAAGCATCATCGCTCTTATTGTCATCATTTGAAGCACTTGCTGCAGCTGGCGCTGGACTCGCTTCTGGTGCTGCTGCTCCAGCTGTTGGGATGTTTTCCCCTTCTTCACCAAGATAACCGATAACTTCCGTAACAGGGACTGTCTCACCGTCCCCTTTTAAGATAGCAATCAAGTAGCCATCTTCTTCAGCTTCCAATTCCATGCTGACTTTATCAGTCATGATTTCAAGGAGCACTTCTCCTTCTTTTACAAATTCGCCGACTTTTTTATTCCACTGAACGATTTGTCCTTCGGTCATATCTACGCCGGCTTTTGGCATAATTACTTCTAAGGCCATTTTATTTCCCTCTTTTTCTTGTTTCTATTCTCTCTCGTTGATTAGACCAACATTGAAATCGGGTCTTCAATCAAGGCTTTCAAGTCTTTCATGAATTTGGCACCAGCCATACCATCGACAACACGGTGGTCAATGGTCAAGCCCAAGCTCATGATTGGACGAATGACGATTTCACCATTAACTACAACTGGTTTTTCAACAGTTGCGCTAACCCCAAGAATGGCAGAGTTTGGTTGGTTGATAATCGGTCCAAAAGATTGAACACCAAACATCCCCAAGTTACTGATGGTAAAAGTTGAATTTTGCAATTCGCTTGGAGCAAGCTTACCATCCAAGGTACGTCCGATAACGTCCTTGAAGGCTACCACCAACTCTGATAAAGTCATCTTTTCTGCATTATAGACAACCGGTGTCATCAGCCCATTGTCCATCCCAACCGCCATAGCCAAGTTGACATAGTTGTGAGTGATGATGGTTTTGCCATCTTCCGTCAATGACGCATTGATGTATGGGTGTTTCATCAAAGTCTTAACAACTGCAAGTGAAAGCAAATCTGTTACAGTGACTTTCTTGCCAGTTGCTTCCATGATTGGATCCAATACCTTCTTACGAAGTGCCAACATTTGAGACATATCGACGTCATAGTTCAACGTAAAGGTTGGTGCTGTCAAGTAAGATTCCACCATCCGTTGAGCAATCACCTTACGCATTGGTGTCATCGGAATTCGCTCGATTTCACCATAAGGTGTTACATTATCAGGAGCCTCTTCCACCTTCTCAATTTGAGCAGGTGACTTAATGGTATCCTTCTCAATATTCTCAGGAAGGAAAGCAAGGACATCCTTCTTCATGATCTTGCCACGATGACCAGTTCCTTGGATTTCTTGCCAAGCAATATTGTGTTCTAAAGCAATTCGTTTTGCAAGTGGTGAAATGCGAACCACATTTGTGTCTTTATATGTTTCCACGTCTTCTTTGTGGACACGACCGTTTGCGCCTGAACCAGAAACATCATAGAGGTTGATCCCTAGATCATCCGCTAATTTTCTAGCCGCAGGAGTCGCTCTTAGCTTATCATCAGCCATGACCTCTCCTATTCTATTATAAGATACTAAGGGCGTCAAAAGTCACAGTGAAAATAGGAAACTTGACGAAGAAACTTTAGTTTCTAGGAGAGTTTATCTTTTTCACACAGACTTTAGCCCGAGTTCAATTTTATGATGCAAAGGGCGTTTAAAAGCGACCGAAAAATAGGAAATCAACGCAGACTTCGATGAAGTCAAGGAGATTTATCTTTTTTCCGAGCTTTTAGCCCGTGCTCTAATCTAAGATATCAAGGACGCAGAGAACTTTGCATCAATAGATACAAAGTTTCTTCGTCTGATTTAATAGATACTACATAATTTAAATTATGTCTTATTCTTTATTATACGTTTTACGAATAGCATCTTTGATGCTTTCAACTGTTGGAATCATTGCATTTTCAAGGTTTTGTGCGTAAGGCATTGGCACATCTTCCCCCGCACAACGGCGGATTGGTGCATCCAAGTAATCAAATGCTTCTGATTCAGAGATAATAGCTGAAATTTCACCAATATAGCCACTTGTCTTGTGGGCATCATTGACAAGAACTACTTTTCCTGTTTTCTTGACAGAATTAATGATGATCTCTTTATCGAGTGGGACCAAGGTACGTGGGTCTACTACTTCTACTGAGATGCCTTCTTCTGCCAATTCTTCAGCAGCTTGCATCACGCGACGAAGCATTTTTCCGTAGGTTACGACAGTGACATCAGTACCTTCGCGTTTGATTTCTCCGACACCAAGTGGAATCGTGTAGTCTGGATCAACTGGCACTTCACCTTTTTGGTTGAATTCTGATTTGTACTCAAGAATGATAACGGGGTTGTTATCACGGATAGATGACTTGAGAAGACCCTTCATATCCGCTGGCGTACCAGGAGCAACAACTTTCAAACCAGGAATATGAGTAAACCATGATTCCAAAGATTGGGAGTGTTGAGCTGCAGATCCAACTCCATTACCAGCAGCACAGCGAATGGTCATCGGCACTTGACCTTTACCACCAAACATGTAGCGAGTTTTAGCAGCTTGGTTGACAATAGCATCCATGGCAATTACTGAGAAATCCATGAAGGTCATATCAACGATTGGGCGAAGTCCGGTCATGGCTGCACCTGCTGCTGCACCTGAAATCGCAGCCTCAGAAATCGGACAGTCACGGACACGTTCTGGACCGAATTCCTCCAGCATCCCTACAGAAGTACCGAAGTCTCCACCGAACACTCCGACATCTTCTCCCATCAACAATACATTTTCGTCGCGACGCATTTCCTCAGACATAGCAAGGATAATGGTATCGCGGAAAGACATTAATTTAGTTTCCATAATTCTCTACTCCCCCTTAGTCTGCGTAAATATCTTCGAAAGCTGATTCGAGTGGAGGGAATGGGCTTTCTTCCGCAAATTTCACTGAAGCTTCAACTGCTTCTTTTACTTCTTCTTGGATCTGATCCAATTCTTCTGCGCTCGCAATCTCATTTTCAAGGAGATACTTGCGAAGGTTTTCGATTGGATCTTTCTTCTTCCACTCTTCGACTTCTTCACGGGTCCGGTATTTACCAGGGTCAGATGAAGAGTGACCAAGCCAACGGTAAGTGACACTTTCAATCAAGACAGGGCCTTTACCAGAGCGGACGTGATCGACTGCCTTCTTAAATCCTTCATAGACATCAATAACGTTGTTCCCATCAGGAATAAACATTCCAGGAATGCCATAAGCAGCGCTACGCTCATGGATATGCTTCACATTGGTCATTTTCTTGATGTCAGCAGAGATTCCATAACCGTTATTGATACAGTAGAAAATTACTGGAAGATTCCAAATAGAAGCCATATTCACCGCTTCGTGGAAAACACCTTCGTTGGTTGCGCCGTCCCCAAAGAAGCAGACGACAATCTTACCAGTCTTTTTCATTTGTTGTGTAAGGGCAGCACCTACTGCAATCCCCATACCACCACCAACGATCCCGTTGGCACCAAGGTTACCGGCATCCAGGTCAGCAATATGCATAGAGCCACCTTTCCCTTTACAAGTACCCGTATACTTACCAAGGATCTCAGCCATCATGCCATTCAAATCGATTCCCTTAGCGATAGCTTGTCCGTGACCACGGTGGTTAGATGTCAGCAAATCATCATCGTTCAAAGCCAACATAGCTCCAACATTGGCTGCTTCTTCCCCAACAGAAAAGTGCGTCATACCTGGCACTTTCCCTTTTTTTACTAACTGTGCAATTTTTAAGTCCATGCGACGGATTTCTTCCATTTTACGGAACATTTCCAATAAGAGACTTTTATCTAATGTTGCCATCTTTTCGCCCTTCTTAACATTTATTCATTCATTTTTATTCTAGCCAAAAATGAAAGCACTGTCAAAAATAATGCTCAAATGATTTCACAAACTATATACCTTGGGGGGAGGTTTTATAAGCATTTTCAACTTCAAATAAAATATTTCACAAACTTTTCTTTCATGGGATCGCATTAAAAAATAAAAAACCGATAGGATCCTATCCTACCGGTCATCATCTTATGATTGGCGTTGACCAAAGTCATGAATCATTTGTTCCAATACTTCACGACTAGGTGTAGTAAGCATATAGAGGTAATCTCCCTGAAGTTCCGCAAAGGCCGCTGGCATGTCTTTCTTGACACGGAATTGATCATTGTATTTAGCCAAAACTTCTTCCTCTGACAGAGTATAAGCTGCATTGGCACGACGAGAAGTTGCCAAGCAATAAAGGGGCTCAAACTCAGAAGCTGGGAAAGGTTCTCCTGCTACGATGGCAGCATAGCCACGGTACAAATCAATTGAGTGAGCATAGTTGTAGACATCAATGGTAAAGCCACCTGCAGGACGATTGTTGTACTCGATCGCAATATAGTCATCCCCATCGCGGAAGAACTCAATGTGGAAGAAACGTTCCTTCATGCCAAAGGCCTTGACAATGGCTTCCCCGTATTGACGCAATTTTGGATCCATCTCTTTAAGGACATAATAAGAGTTGTCCATCTTGTAGAGCATCAAATCGAGTGGCGTATAAGCATAGTCAAAAGTCGTTGAAAAGACAATGTTGCCATCGCGATCGACCAGACCATCAAAGGTACAAATCTCGCTAGAAGTGACGAATTTCTCAAAGAAGTACTCTGTATGGCCATCCCACTCAGCCTTGAAATGGTCCACATCTTCTGGCGTTTCGATCTTGAAGGTTGCTGCTGCTCCCACTCCATTATCAGGCTTAGCAATCAATGGCAACCCAATCTTCTTCACAGCCTTATCAATGTCTTTTTCTGTTTTAACTACTGCACCAGGTACGACTGGGACTCCAGCCTTCTTGAAGAGTTTCTTCATTTCTGATTTGAACTTGGTTTTCTTCAGATCTTTTGGCTTAGCGCCGAATACATTGAATTGCTCCCGAAGCGCCGCATCCAATTCCAACCAGTACTCATTGTGGGATTCGATACGGTCGATTGGACCATGTTTGTAAAAGAGAAAGGCTACCGCACGCTTCACTTCATCCAGATTTTCCAAATTTTCAACACGGAAATATTCTGTTAAGCTGTTGCGCAAAGACTCATCTAACTGTTCATATGGCTCTTGACCAATTCCCAAGACAGTGATCCCTTTATTAGCCAACTCGATTGTAAATTGTTGGAAGTTTTGTGGGTAATATGGTGAAATAACGATATAATTCATTGAGGTCTCCTCCCTTTTTACTTATAGATGCATTTGGTCTAGGAAATAAGGCATTTGTTTGCGCCACCATTCCCAATCGTGGGCGACATCATGTCCCCATTCAGCGAACCATGCAGGAATATTTTTGTGATCAAAGGCTTCTTTCAGTTTGTAGAAAGATGGAAGTCCATCTTGTTCCCAAGCCCCTAAACCAGTACAAACAACGATTTCCGCCTGACGGTAACGATCGATAAACCAGCCATCATTTTGGTTCCAAATATAATCAGATGGCGAGTTTTGGTAAATGGCTTCATCGCCTCCAAAGTCACCAACGAAGAAACGAGCGTCATAGACACCACTCAAAGCAATCACTTTGTTGAAGACATCTGGATGTTGCAAGAAGAAATTGAGCGCGTGGTAGGCTCCCATAGAGCAACCAGTTGTCATCATTGGATCAAACCAGCCTGTTTTGTGTTTGATAAAAGGAATGGCTTCTTCAATCACATAGCGTTCATACGCTCGGTGCATTTCGGCACGATCGTGAGGATTCTTCCAGTTACAAAGCCAGCTATCACTATCCACACTAGAAAGGGTAAAGAATTGAACCCGTCCTTCTTCAAAAAACTGAGCACAAGCATCAATCATACCAAAGTCATAGTACTCGTTATGGCTTCCACCTGATGAAGCGAAGACCACAACAGGAATACCAGCATGTCCATAGCGGTTCAGATACATTTCACGGTTGAGTTGGCCACTCCAGTGGCTTAAATGTTCAATATTCATAAGTTTCCTCTTTCCTTTATTTACAGTCTATTAATCCCAATTTTCAGCCAAAAAGCGAAGGCATTCTGGTAGGTGCTCTGCCCACGCTTCTTCATGGTGAATAGCACCGGATTGAATCCGAATGGCAATATTTTCCAAAGCCACCCCTTGTTGAATGACGTCGTGATAGTAACGAAGGGATGAATCAATATAGGCTTGCTTGATGTTTCCTGCCATTAGGGTTTTATCTGTATCATCCGCCTCTTCAGTCCCCACATAGATGTAGATCCGTTGGTCTGAATATAATTTTTTACGTTCGATATAATCTTTGAAGGCATCTTGGTGCAACCAGTTAGCAGAGGAGAAGACTCCCAGACAACCGATTTGATCTTGGTACTCTAAGCCCAAAAATTGGGTAATATTCCCACCCAAGGAAGAACCAATCATGGCCGTATGTTCTCGATCAGCAAGTGTTCGGTATTCTTGGTCGATAAAAGGTTTCACCACCTCCATGACAAATTCGCCGTACTCAACTCCCTTACCGCCAAATTGCATTCCGGGAATATTAGATTCCTTGTATTTCCAGGCAGAGTATTCATTCATGCGTTGGAAACCATCATTATCGATCGCAACGACAATCATGCGACTAATATCGGGATTCCGCTTAATGGCTGGAATCACCTTCCAGGAATGACCCGCATAAGCTTCCTTGCTATACAAAACGTTTTGCCCATCGTGGAAATAAACAACTGGATAACGTCTGTCTGTATCCGTTTCATAATTCTTAGGTAATAAGACTCGCACACGACGGAGTTTTCCGGTATAAGGCACTTTCAACTCGTGTGTCTTCATATCTAAATAAAAATAGGATTTGTTCATTGTCAGAAAACTCTCTATATTCTAAATTTTATTCATTATACCATTTTTAGAAGAAAAAGTCTGGATTTTCTCCAAACTTTTTCCTTTCTTGAGTTATTTTTCCATAAACTGAGCCAAATCTTGTAAAGAACGTTCGGCAATTTTCTCATACCGTTCCTTTTTATCTCGAATGCGTGGTCCTTCCAGCTCCTTGATAATTCCAAAATTGACATTCATCGGTTGGAAATGCTTGCTGTCGGTATGGGTAATATAGTGAGCCAGGCTTCCGATAGCTGTCGTTTCAGGGAAAATCGCTGCTTCTTCTCCTTTGAAAAGGCGAGCTGCATTGATTCCAGCTACCAAACCTGAGGCTGCTGACTCAACATAGCCTTCTACCCCTGTCATTTGGCCTGCAAAGAAGAGGTTCGGTTGTTTCTTAGAACGGTAGGTTTGTTCAAGCAGATTTGGAGAATCCATGTAGGAATTGCGGTGCATGACTCCGTATCTGACAAACTCCGCATGTTCCAAACCTGGAATCATTTGGAAGACCCGTTTTTGTTCGCCCCATTTAAGGTGAGTTTGGAAGCCAACGATATTGTAGAGGCTGGCAGCCGCATTGTCTTGGCGCAACTGAACGACTGCATAGGGTGTCTTAAACTCCCCATCACGTGGCCCTTTGTAATCATCTGGATACTCGAGTCCAACTGGCTTCATAGGGCCATAGAGCATAGTTTTGATGCCACGTTTGGCCATGACTTCAATGGGCATACAACCTTCAAAATACTTTTCTTTTTCAAAAGAGTTGAGCGGGGCTTCTTCTGCATTGACCAAGGCCTCGTGAAAATCCATAAATTCTTGTTTGGTCATTGGGCAGTTGAGATAGGCCGCTTCTCCCTTGTCATAACGAGACTTGAGGTAAACCTTGTTCATATCGACAGTATTGACATCGATAATAGGAGCTGCTGCATCATAGAAATAGAAACCATCGCCACCATTAAGGGCATGGATCTTTTCCGCCAAGGCATCGCTGGTTAGAGGCCCTGTTGCGACCACTGTGATGGCATCTGTCGGCAATTCCGTAATTTCATCGCGAATGACTTCAATGAGCGGGTGTTGGGACACCTTCTCCGTCACTCGACTAGCAAAACCTTCTCGGTCCACAGCAAGTGCTCCACCAGCTGGTACACGAGTCGCTTCAGCTGCTTCAAGAATGACAGAACCCAGACGGCGCATTTCTTCCTTGAGGAGCCCGACAGCATTGGTGAGAGAATCTCCCCGAAGAGAGTTGGAACACACTAACTCAGCAAAGTTATCTGTTTTGTGTTGCGGAGTTGATTTGACCCCGCGCATTTCGTAAAGCTTGACCGGAATACCCTGTTGGGCAATCTGATAAGCTGCCTCTGAGCCGGCGAGGCCTGCACCGATCACATTGATATAAGATTGAGACATGACACTAATACCTCTTTGGGTATCAAAACACCTCACTGAACTGTTAGACACCCACAAATCTTTCTAATTTTCTACTTGGTCCATTATACCAAAAAGCCAAGTAAAAAGACAGGGAGGCTTTTCCTTCCTGTCTTAGACTTTACTATTTATTTTCTTATAGACACAACCAAGCTGCTAAGAGGGCAGATAGGATACTGAACAAGGACCCGATCAAGTAATACTCCGCAAAGGCTGGATCCTCCGAAATTTTATTGTAGCGAGCGATGGACTTGGCAGTAAAGACTAGGCCGATCGAAGCAAATTGCCCATAGATGAGACAGGCACCAATCACCAAACGCTCTAAAAAGCCAATCATGGAACCAGCCCCAGTGATCGTATCCATTTTCTTCTTGCTGGTGGGTTGATACTTGGCAAACAGAATTTTAAAGGCAATATTGCTTGGTTTCCCAACTAGGAGAACATAAAAAATTAGATTTAAAGTGTCCAGAGGCAGATAGGTCGAACCATTCTTCGCTCCTAAAAGGACTAGATACGTCAAGATGCCGATATGCAAGACTTGATCCAAGACAAAGGTCCAGGCGGTTGGTAATTTCAATCCCTTCTGCACGATCGGTTTTAAGAAATCTATTCCAGCATGAGTCAGTAAAATGACCAAGCAAATCCACCACAAATCTAGATGACAGAGAGAAACCACGATCAGAGGCAGAGCTACATATAGAATGTGAAGCCCGAGCACCTTCTTATCCTGATCCTTGCGATCCGCCATCTTCTGACTTTGAAAATAATAATCCGATAACAAATGACAAATCAACAAAAGGATCAAGTATGGATTCGTTACGATACTAGACAATCCGCTCATGGGCCTCTCCTTTCTCTAAGCTATGAATACAAGCTAGTGTTGCTGCTCGTCCCCGTAAATAAACACGAATACTGCTACTCTTTAAGCGCTTGGACAGAGCACTTGGGTTAAGCCCTAGCGATTGGGCCAAATCTTGCTGACTAAAGGTTTCACTATAGACAGATCTCTTTAGCAGATTGAGCAGGATCTCTTCCTGACTCTCTCTCCAGCCCGAACGTATGGCCTCTCCAGAAGCGATGAGCGCATTCACCACTAAGTCCTGGCTGTCATTACCGCTCAAAAAATAGATCTGGGTATTGCCATAATCATTTTTCTGATGGACCAGATTAATGGCTGCGCGTGCATTCCAATAGGCCGGTCCATCTGCACCGATACTTTGCAGGGGATCGATATCCGTTACAATCTCCCCGAGGCCAATGCCGAAACGAAGTTGAGTCGGCTTTAGTTCTGAACGCAGGGTATCAATGATTTGAAAAACCGGAGCCTCCACTTTTAAAAGCGCCTGAAACTCATCGCCCAAAGTTAAGGTAAAAGCCGATGCTAGGCAGTTTTTAAAAAGCTCATTGATCTTTTGAAGAGTTTTTTCCAATTGTTTTTGCAGGTCAAAACGTTCTTGTACGGTTTTGGAATCAATGACATCTGCAATCAAAGCAAGATACATATGCTCACCTCCTTGTGTCTATTATAACGAAAAAAACGAAAAATGTCTATTATAACAGACATTTATAAAAATTGCTGTTATAATAGACATTTAATAACTTATTTCACTTTTTCTTCTTCGTAGTCGCCATTGCTACATACGACTTGTTTGCCGCCACCACGAACTTTTTTCTCAACTAAGTAGTGGCCACATTTTGGACAATCCCGACCGATCGGCTTATCCCAAGAGGTAAATTCACACTCTGGATAGCGATTGCATCCATAGAAGATACGGTTGCGCTTGGTTTTGCGTTCGATGATTTGTCCCTGATGACAGTCAGGACACTCCACACCGATTTCTTTGACAATGGCCTGGGTATGACGACAATCTGGGAAATTGCTACAAGCATAGAACTTACCAAAACGTCCTAATTTAATCACCATCGGGCTGCCACAGACTTCACAATCAAAACCAGCTGGTTCGTCTTTGATTTGGATTTTTTCCATCTCTTCTTCAGCCTTGGCGACTTCTTTAGAGAATGGTTTGTAGAAGGCATCAATGACTTTTTGCCACTCTTCTTTTCCGAGTTCGACATCATCGAGTTTCCCTTCCATCTCCGCTGTGAAGGTCACATTGACAATATCTGGGAAAAACTCAACAATCAGTTTATTAACGATCTCCCCTAATTCCGTTGGTTCAAAGCGTTTAGCTACCAGCTTCACATAATAGCGTTTTTGAATGGTCTCAATCGTCGGAGCATAGGTTGAAGGGCGACCTACTCCATTTTCCTCCAACGTCTTAATCAAAGTAGCTTCAGAATAACGGGCCGGTGGTTGGGTAAAGTGTTGCTCCGGCTTGCTATTGACCTGCTTGACGATATCGCCTTCTACCATGTCCGGCAACATCTTGTTTTTGTCTGAATCATTATAAATCGCCAAATAACCGTCAAACTTTACCTGGCTCCCATTTGCCGTATACTGAACCCCATTTTGACCTAAACGGACATTCATGGTATCAAAGACAGCTGCTGTCATTTGACTAGCGACAAAACGGTTCCAAATCAAGGTGTAGAGTTTCAATTGGTCTTTGTCCAAGTATTTAGCAATGCTCTCAGGAGTATTGAAGACGCTAGATGGACGAATCGCTTCGTGGGCATCTTGGGCACCAGAAGCATTCTTCACACGGCTTCCATGCTTAGAATATTTCTCACCGAAGCGATCCACGATAAAGTTAGCTGCCTCATTTTGCGCAACCGGACTGATCCGTGTGGAGTCGGTACGCATATAGGTAATCAAACCTTGAACACCAGAGCCAATATTGATTCCTTCGTACAATTGCTGAGCGACCATCATGGTCTTGCGTGTACGGAAGTTAATCTTATTAGCTGCATCCATCTGCATAGAAGAGGTGGTGTAAGGAAGAGGAGCATTGCGACGACGCTCTTTCTTTTCAACTTTTTCAACGGTAAAATCTTTGCCATCTAAGCGTTCAAGAACTGCTTTCACCTCTTCATTGGTGTTGAGCTTCATCTTCTTGCCATCAATCCCATAGAAGCTAGCTTGGAATTGTTTGGTCCCTTTTTTGAAGACACCATCAATAGTCCAGTATTCTTCCGGCTTGAAATCATTGATTTCGTTTTCGCGATCAATGATTAATTTGAGGGCAACAGATTGCACGCGCCCTGCAGAAAGTCCTTTTTTGACCTTTTTCCAAAGAATAGGCGAAATTGAATACCCTACAATCCGGTCCAAGACCCGACGTGCTTGTTGGGCATCAACCAAATCCATATCGATTTGACGCGGTTCTTTAAAGGCATTTTTAACGGCATCCTTAGTGATTTCATTAAAAACCACGCGATTCTTTTCTTTGGCATCCAAGTTCAAAATATGAGCCAAATGCCAAGAAATAGCTTCTCCTTCTCGGTCCGGGTCACTTGCAAGAAAGACTTGTTTAGCTTTTTTAGCTTCTTTTTTCAAATCATTGATCAAGGGACCTTTTCCGCGAATATTGATATACTCTGGTTCATAGTTATTGTCGAAATCAATTGACATAGTTGATTTTTTCAGGTCTCGAATATGACCGACACTGGCCATGACTTTATAGTTACGACCAAGATATTTTTCGATTGTTTTCGCCTTAGCAGGAGACTCCACAATCACCAAATTTTTCTTGGTTGTACTGCTTTTCTTTTTTGTTACCACGTTTTATCCCTCTGTATTGTATAAATCTCATTGAGTTTAATACATTTTAAGAAAGATGTCAACTAGGAACTTCTCCTATAGGAAAATCACAATTCGTATTTCAATTCATCAAGAATGTCCTGGCCTGAGGTGACAAGCTTTGCACCTTCTTGAATCAGATGATGGCAGCCTGCAGATTTTCCATCTAAAATATTTCCTGGAATAGCAAAAACGTCTCGGCCTTCTTCCATAGCACGCTCACAAGTAATCAAACTACCTGAACGGAGTCGAGCCTCTGCCACAATCACAGCCTGACAGAGGCCAGCAATGATGCGATTTCTCTCAGGAAAATGAAACTTCAGTGGTGCCTGCCCTGGACCATACTCGCTCAAGATCAGATGGTTTTCCCCCATATGTGCCTGCAGTCTTTGATTGCTTTTAGGATAAAAGACATCCAGTCCCGTTCCTATCACTCCGATGGTCTTGCCACCATTTCGTATACTGGCATAATGAGCTGTCGCATCAATTCCCTTAGCAAGTCCACTAACGATGACCAGTTCATTTCCAAGTTCTTTAATAATCTTCTCTACAGATCGCACCCCTTCTCGCGTCGTTTCCCGAGCTCCTACGACTGCAATCTTCGGTTTGGTTAACAGCTCCAAATCCCCTTGGTAAAAAAGGAGTACAGGAGGATTGTAGATCTGTAGCAATTCCTCCGGGTATTCAGGATCAAAAATGGATAGAGATGGGAACCGTTCAAACTCCTTGTGTAAATGCTCTTCATCCAGCTGCCGGTATTTGTCTACAAAATGAATAATACTGCGACAGCGAGCGATCCTTGCTATCTCTTCTAAGCTTGGTAAGGCTTGGTCTTTCCTACAGTAGTCCAAAACTCTCAAGACTTGCTCATTTGATAAACCAGCTTCTTTTAATTTAAAGATTTCAAATTTCTCCATGGTCACCTTCTACTTCCTCTCACTTATTTATTCGAAAAAGAATGGAAAAAAAGCTCTATTTCTAGAACTTTTTTTGATATGTAGAAGAATAAAAGTAAGATGCGGCACCAATCAAGTTGCTTTCATTATGGAAGCGAGCCGCTTGGATCGGCAAGGCCTCAAATTGTTTATGCCCTTTTTGAGAGAGTAGGTTATGGTATTGTCGACTGATCTCATCGATCAGTAGCGGTTGGCTACTAATGCCCCCTCCAATTGTCACCTTCTCAAGCAGGAGCAATGATTGAAGATTAAAAATCAGAATAGCAATATCATGACAATACTCCCGAAACAAGGATTTCAGCTCCTCATGGCCTCCTTGATCAAGAGCCTTGAAAACGGCTATACCATCTGCCTTTTCTAGGTTTAAGATGTGACTAGCCTTCTCAACAAATTGAACAGCTGAACCGGTGTTTTCCAAAAGATTGGAAATACCTTGCAAAAAGAGTCCGCGATGAAAGCGGCGATTTTCTGGTGTTCTTTCTGCCTTATCAATAGTCCGAATGTATTCTGTCAGTTGCCATCCTCTCAATAGATCACCGTTAGAAAGAAGAGCGAGACCTACTCCTGTCCCCAAGACCAAGGTCGCACCACATGGACAATCTTTTAGATTACCAAGCCTTGCTTCCGCTAGACCAGCGGCTTCTCCATCATTAAGAACGGTGACGGGTACTTGAAATGTTTGTTGCAATCTACTAGCTAGAGGAATGCCTCGCAAATATGGAATGAGACCACCTCGAAAGACAAAGCCAAGGCTCTTTTGGATCTCACCAGGGCATGAAATGGCGATTCCCTCGATTTCTTCCCGTACAGGAGCAACGATTCCTTCTAATCCTTGCCAAAAGTCCTCAATCGTAGATGGTGTTGGGATCTTGTCTGTACGGATCAATTGATAGTCTGCATCCATCAGACCGTACTTTATAAAGGTCCCTCCGATATCGATGGTAAATAGCATAGCCTAATCCTCACACATTGATTTGACGGGTTCAAATGAACGCCGATGGATAGGGGTCACTCCCAGCTTGTCGAGGCCAGCCAGATGGTTAGCCGTCCCATAGCCAGCGTTCTGCGTAAAATCATAACCCGGATATTCGCAATCAAACTCTTCCATCATCTGATCCCGAGTCACCTTGGCTACGATGGATGCTGCAGCAATGGATAAGGAGTTGGCATCCCCTTTGATGATACTAGTTTGGGGAATAGGAAGATCCAACTTCATGGCATCAATCAAAAGATGCTGGGGTTGAGGCTCTAACTGACCAATGGCCTCCATCATGGCTAGCTTCGTAGCTTCATAGATATTAACCTGATCAATCACTTGATTGTCCTTGATGCCGATTCCGATCGCAATGGCGTTTTGGAGCACAGCCTCATAGATTTCTTTGTGTTTGGATTTTGGAATCTTTTTACTATCGTTGAGTCCCAGAATTTTACAAGCTTTCGGCAAGATCACGGCAGCTGCAACAACTGGACCCGCTAATGGGCCGCGTCCCACTTCATCCACACCTGCAATAAGATCAATCCCTTGAGCATAAAGTTCTTTCTCATAGGCTAGCATTTTTTCCAAACGCAAGTCTTCATCCACTTGTTTTTGGAGTTCGCGTTTTCGTTTGCTGATAGCCGCTTGAACCCCCGCTCGACCATCAAGGATCAATTCTTCAAATAAGGGATGATCTAGATCGTCAATCGTTGCCAAACGCTCTTTGATTTCTTTAATCGTTGGCATCTATTTCACCTACACGATCAAGGGAATAGCGTCCCAAACGACCATCACGTACATCCTTGACAAACAAACTGTAAAAACGGTCGTAATCCTCTCGAAATCCTAATTTCTGGGTCATTTCCATAATGATTTCAGGAGCTTCTTGTTCCAGATCCATTTGTTTAAAACGTTCCTGCAAAACAGCTGGATAGTGCTTTTTGAAATAGTTAAGACCAAAGATGGTCACTTCATCCATTGGAAGCAACTGGTCTTTGATGGCACCTGTTAAAGCGAGCTTTAAGGCCACTTCTTCATCTTCAAACTTGGGCCAGAGAATCCCAGGAGTATCCAAGATTTCAAGGTCTTTGTTGGTTTTCAACCACTGTTGCCCCTTGGTCACCCCTGGTTTATTCCCAACAACAGCAATCTTTTTCCCTGCTAAGCGGTTCATCAAAGTTGATTTCCCGGCATTAGGAATTCCGATGATCATGGTCCGAAGGGTTTCAATCTGAATTCCCCGTTCCTTTTGACGGGCAATTTTATCGGCCATCAAGCTCTTAGCAGCATCTGTGACCTTCTTAACCGTAGATTGCTCTTTGGAGTTGATAGCCAAGGTTTTGATGCCTTGAGACTCAAAATAGTCCTGCCATTCTTTTGTTGCCACAGGATCTGCCAAGTCTACCTTGTTCAAAATCATTAATTTAGGCTTATCACCAACAATTTTCGTTAACATAGGATTTTGGCTTGATAGGGGTAAACGAGCATCTACCAGAACCGTCACAAAATCCACAAATTTTAAATTTTCTTGTACTTGTCTTCTAGCTTTGGACATGTGTCCAGGAAACCATTGTATAGTTGCCATGTTCTCCATTCCTTTCCAGTTCAATCTCTTCTATTATACCATGTTTTCTGAAATCACTGTGATTAAGAAAAATACTAAAAAAGAAGCTACCTAAGTAACTTCTATTTTATATTCTAGCGAATTTGCTCAAAATGCAAATGCACGGCGATATGATCACCATAGCCGCTCCGTTCCAAATCACGTTGCAAGCGATAAGAAATATAGTGTTCAGCAATGGTAATATAACCAGCACCAAGTAAACGGTGCTCAACCATTGACTGGATCATGCTGATCGTCGCACGTTCCACTTTAGCTTCTTCCAAATCCATCACAACTTTCTTGGTCACTTGCGCCAAGTTTTGGCGAAGATCATCCGTCAAGACATAAACTGTTTGTGCTGCCTTCAAAACAGCTTGATAGATTTTATCTGGGTCAAATTCTACAACTTCACCACTACGTTTAATGACTTCCATCTTATTCTCCTTGATCATCAATATACTTCTATTATCTTAATAAATAGGGGATTTGTCAAGAATCTAAGACATCAATAATCCGGACGAAGAACTCCCGTAATGATCTCTTTAGTAGCATGGTAATCCCCATCTACTACAACCTTGATGATACGTTTCGCTTCTTCTGCCGGTGCTGGCACCAATGGCAAACGAGTTGGCCCTGCGTCAAAGCCCATATAGTTCAAGACAGCTTTGACAGGAGCTGGACTCGGATATGAGAAGAGAGCATTGACTTTAGGGATAAATTGACGTTGGATAGCCGCAGCCTTTTTAATATCGTTGTGTTCAATCGCTTGGAACATCTCATGCATTTCATCTCCATTTGTATGAGAAGCCACTGAGATCACTCCATCAGCCCCAAGGTTCATCGCATGGAAAGCATCTCCATCTTCCCCTGTATAGACGAGAAATTCTTCTGGCTTGTGTTCAATCAAATAGGCCATATTAGCAAGAGTTGTACACTCTTTGACCCCAATGATATTTGGGTGTTCTGCCAAACGAAGCATGGTTTCAGGCGTCATTTCCACAACCACACGCCCAGGAATATTGTAGATAATAATCGGAAGATTAGATGCATCCGCAATCGCTTTAAAGTGTTGATACATGCCTTCTTGAGATGGTTTGTTGTAGTAAGGAACGATAGCCAATCCTGCCGCAAAGCCACCAAAAGCATCCACTTCTTTAACAAACTCAATCGAGTCGCGGGTTTCATTGGTTCCGACACCAGCGATCAAAGGCACTCGACCATTGACAATCTTTTGAACGGCCGCAAAGAGTTGCAATTCCTCATCGTGGGTCAGAGTTGGACTTTCTGCAGTCGTTCCAGCTAAGAGAATCCCGTCTGTATGATGTGCCAAAAGGTGCTCAATCAAGTCAGGAAGAGCGTCAAAATTAATGCTTCCATCTTCATGGAAGGGGGTGATAAATGCAGTAATAATTTTACAATCTTTTAAATCTTGATAAGACATAGAAAAACCTTTCTCTATATAAGAAAGAGGCTGGGGCTTGCTTGCCTTTGCCTCATGATCTGTTCATAAAACAAGTTGATTTGTTAGTTAGCTAAGGAAGAAATCAAACTCTTCGAGTTACTGATTTCTGTTTTTCTTCCTATTTCAATTCAAACTTCAACTCAGCTGTTGGACGTACGAGTCCACGTTCGTGAAGAGTTTCTGCGATTTGGACTGAGTTCCAAGCGGCACCTTTAAGAAGGTTATCTGAAACAACCCACATGTGGATCCCTTTTTCAGCATCCAAGTCTTTACGAATCCGTCCAACGAAGGTATCGCGTGAACCGACCGCATTAACCGCTTGAGGGTAGACTTGATGAGCAACATCGTCTTCAAGGACTGCACCTGGGAATCCTGCAATAGCAGCTTTCACTTCGTCAATTGGTGCCACTTCTTTTGTTTCAATGTAGACTGACTCTGAGTGAGCTGACAAGACTGGAATCCGCACACATGTTGCTGAAACGGCAATGCTATCATCTTCCATGATTTTCTTAGTTTCGTTTGTCATCTTCATTTCTTCGTAAGTATAGTCATTTTCTGTGAAGACGTCGATTTGTGGAAGAGCATTGAAAGCGATTGGGTAATGTTTTTTATCGCCACCACATGGCAAGATTTCTGCTTTGACATCGCGTGGGTTGACCCCATCATTCAAGACTTCCTTCAACTCACGTTGGGTTTCAAGAATTGCTCCCATACCAGCACCTGATACAGCTTGGTAAGTAGACACGATGATACGGTCCAAGCCCCATTTTTGACGAACGGGCTCAAGGGCCACCATCATTTGAATGGTTGAACAGTTTGGACAAGAGATGATTCCGTTGTGAGCATCAAGCGCATGTGCATTCACTTCAGGAACAACCAATGGGACATCCGGATTTTGACGGAAATAAGAAGTGTTATCAACCACTACTGCGCCTGCTTTCACCGCATAAGGTGCATATTTGGCAGATGTTGAACCACCAGCTGAGAAGAGAGCAATATCAACGCCTTCAAAAGCATCTTCAGTCGTTTCTTCGATGGTCACGTCTTGCCCTTTAAATTGCAAGACTTTTCCTGCAGAACGTGCAGACGCAAGGTAGCGAATTTTATCGATTGGAAGTGTTGATTCTTCCAACATTTTGATCATTTGAGCACCAACGGCACCTGTAGCACCGACAACAGCAACTGTGTATCCCATAGTAAATCCTCTTTCAAAATTTTCTAAAAATTGAGTATTTGTACTATTATACAATTTTTTGGCATAAATGAAAAGTACCAACAGTAGGAAAAAATCCTGATTCTAAGACCAGGATTTTTGATGGTTATTAATAATAAATAGCTTTTTAGTTAAGGTCATAGTTCAAATCACTTAAATCTTTCTTACCTTGTGTTTCTTCAGTAAGAAATGGAACTTGATGGATCCCCTTTACACCTGCTACGATAGACGCCGGAAATGAAACAATTTCTTGATTGATGTGGCTAATATTACTGTTGACAATTCGCTTCGCTGCAGCAAGATCTTCATTTTCATCAGCAATTTCCTTTTGCAAGGCCAAGAATTGGTTAGAAGACAAGAGCTCTGGATAATTTTCACCAACTGCACGAATTTGTGCCAAGACATCGTTTTGATTGGTAATGACTTGGTTGGATTCTTGAATGCTCGCTCCTTGGCGTAAAGCAACTAAATCGGTAAAGAGCCCCTGTTCATGTTTTGCATAAGCTTTCGCTACTTTTAGCATTTCCGAAATGGTATCATAGCGTTTTACGAGGACGATATCGACCGTTCTCTTTGATTCTTCAATGGTCACAAGGTAACGATTGAGGCGATTTCCTACACTAATAAACCAAATAGCCAATAGGCCAACAAATATGATTAAACCGATAATGAGATTCATGATGTTTCTCCTTCAAAAATTGCTGTTATTTCTTTAATTAAATCCAGTTCTTTGCATAATTTATGATATTCAGACACCAAAGATAGTTGATCAATATCTTCCGGTTTTTGGGGAGTCGGAAAGATATAACGATCGGTATACAAAGAAATATAGAGTTTCTTGTCTTTCAAAAATACACACATGGCATTTTGAGAAATTTGTCGATCAAACCATTCTAACATCTTAGGGGTGAGAAATTTACGGGCAGACAGTTCATCTGTACAGTAGATATTGTAATTCTCGTTATTGCGAATATCCTCGGTTTCAATCTGCACTTCATCCCCTCTGGCTCCAGGATAAACCCCATTCACCTCCCTCTTAAAAAGAAAGGATTTCTTGGTCGGAACCACCCGAAGATGACCCGAGAAATTGATCGGTAGACATAAAGAGAACACTTGTCCAAGGAAATCTGTAACTTCCACATGTTCCGTCCTCGTATGACCATTAGATGTCCGGTAACGAGTCTCTGTATGATGGGCATAGAGATTTGACACCGTCAGCTCTTTGTCATCATGAAATGATAGCTCTTTGAAACACAGAAAATCAGTCGACCGAGGACATAAATGCGAGAGAGCTTCAGAAGGGATGGAACCGTCCTCTTTGATCGAAGCTTTAGGAAAAACTTCCTTTAATACAGGCGACAAGATATCATCAAGATAGATTTCATCGTTCGAACGAATTCGATCCCCAAACAAGGCTTTTCTTTTTTTATATTGTGGCCAATAATACAAACCAACCACTAAAAGGATCAAAGGAATAGCTGCAAAACGCAATAAAATGAGAGACAGTATGGCGCAAATAATACCAAAAGATCGCAAAACATTCCACTGAAGATTGTTCTTCATCTGTTCTCGGATCAATCCGATGGCATCCTGAAATTGTTTGGAGTTTTCAAGCTCTTCAATTTTCTGCGAATAGTCTGTAGATGCTGAATCATTAGAATGATAGAAATCTCCCAATCAACTCCACTCCTTTCTGACACAAGGCACTTCACTATATTATAACACCAACATAACTTTGTAGCAACTGTATTATAATAGTTTTCAGTTCTTTGAAGACACAAAAAAATCCTGATCCGAAGACCAGGATTTGAGGCACCTTTCGGTGAGAACAGCCGGTTCACACAACTGTTCAAGGTCCGCTCCTGCGTTACAATTGAATGTAGACCTCCTCAGCGCAAAAGGCTCCTAAGAGCCAATCGACTCATCGCATAATTCTAGTTTACCATGAACATCCACAAACTGTCAAGAAGGTAGGTACTTGCTTCCTTCTCGAATACTCAAAGGAGATAACTGCTCTCGATAGCGGTCGATAAAGGCCCCTACCCAATCCGGATTAACCTTGGAATAATTGCGTAAACTCCAGCCGATTGCCTTATTTATAAAGAACTCGCTTTGACCTAGATTATTGAGGATCACTTTTTCTAACAAATCCGTATCTGTTTTTTCTTTCCTCATAAGCTGGTGATCAATGGCAATCCGCCTCAACCAAAAGTCCTGATCCTTACTCCAATCCAGCATAACCTGCTTGGTTTCTGGATAGTGAAAAGTAATCTCTCCGATGATAAGGTCCAATTGATCTATACTGTCCCACCATGATTTGGTTTGAGCCAATTCCTTTAGCTTTGGAAAATCTTCAGGTATAAGCTCCTTCTTCTTTTTATCCAGATAATCCATAGCAATATATTGGAACTCACGGTAGGGTTGCTGCCAACACTCTTCCACAAAAGCCCAATCAATTGGATCCTTTATGAAAAGCTTAAAAAAATCTCTTTCAATCTTTTTGAGAATTGATTTTTGAACCCCAAGAAAGCTGAATTTATTTTTCATATAAGCTTCCATTGCTGGGAGTTTCGCTGGATCAGCTTGGTCTTCTAACAATTTCAAAAGAATTTTTGTATCCATATGATTCCTCCTTTTTTACATCAAAGGTCCAATCAAAGAAAAGAGATAGCCAGCTAGACGATGAGCCATAGGCATTTTAGATAAACTTTCTAGAGTGACTTCCTCTGATAGAGCCTGGGTTTTCTCAAAATCTTCTTCAATCTTTAGCACTTCCAGAGTTTTGTAGAGATAGACCCCATCTTCAAAATTTTGATAGAGACTTCGGTAGTCTGTATTAATGGTTCCTACAACAGCTTGTTGGCTATCAGAAACATAAACTTTAGCATGGACAAAGCCTGGGGTATAACGGAAAATACGGACGCCAGCATCCAAGAGCACTTTAAAATAGGTCGTCGCAATATCAAAGGCATACTGTTTATCTGGAATCCCTGGCATAATAATCCGAACATCTACTCCTCGTTTGGCCGCGAAAGTCATAGCTCTAACCAATTCGTCATCCAAGATCAGATACGGCGTCATGATGTGAACATAATCGGTCGATGTATTCAGTAAATGAAGATAAACATCCTCAGCCACCTTATGATAAGTCAATGGTGAATTGCCATAAGGAAGAACCAAGCCCTGGCTCTTTCTTTGTTGAGGTTTTTCTTGTAGATAGCGCTCCATATCCGCTTTGTCTTCTATTCCGGTCACTGTCCACATGGTCAAAAAGAGAGCTTTTAGCGTTTGAACTGCTGAACCATCTAATCGAAGGGCCGTATCCTTCCAATGACCAAAGCGTTCTCGTTTATTGACATACTCATCAGCGATATTAACGCCACCAG
This sequence comes from Streptococcus parasanguinis CC87K, assembly GCF_000507765.1. Lineage (GTDB taxonomy): Bacteria > Bacillota > Bacilli > Lactobacillales > Streptococcaceae > Streptococcus > Streptococcus parasanguinis_J. The sequence continues at coordinate 585,221 of NZ_KI669401.1, forward strand.
TGTAAGCAACTTGACCATCAATCACTGTAATCTTTCGATGGTCTCGGTAATTGTAATAGGTTGATAGAATAGGCTTGACTGGTGAGAAGGCCTGAGCTTTAATGCCAACCTTGTGCAATCGCTCGATATAATCGTAGGACAAGGTAGTCATCTCATTCATCCCATCAAACATGACACGAACATCCAGACCTGCCTTGGCCTTCTCCTCCAAAATGGCTAAAATCTCGCCCCACATGATCCCTTCGTCAATAATGAAATATTCCATAAAGATATAACGTTCCGCCTTTTTCAAATCCTCCAACAAGGCTGGTAGCATGTCATCTCCAAGTGGAAAATAGGTGACCTCTGTGTCTCTGTAGATAGGAAACTGGGCTGGACTATGCTCCAGAAAATAAGCTAATTTCTGTAATTGGCTATCACTTTGGGATAAATAATCAGCAACTTCTGGATCGGTGCTTAGATAGTCAGATGCCTGCACTGTAGCATCCTCAAGCCGCTTCTTCAAGCGTCTCACACCCAAATCAGCTAACGAAAAGTAAAGCAGAGCCGTCCCAAAAATTGGAAAGAGGGCAATGATAATCACCCAGGACAGTTTGGAACGAGAATCCATGGAACGATTGAGCAAGTAAAAGAAGGTAAAGACACTCAACAAGTGTTCCCATAAGATAATGGATGGGAAATGCTCTTGTAGACTGAGATATGAAAAAACAAGAAAGGCCAATTCCAGTAAGAAGAACAGAAGAATGGGAACCTTTCGGTTAAGTAGAATTTTGACCCATCTGGAGGGCTTTTGAGGTAACAGCCTAGCACTTTGTTCTTCAGTCATAAAGGCTCCTTTCATGTAGGGGAGACCATCACAACTTTCCGGTCTCTTTCAGTAATTTTATTAGTATCATTTTAGCCTATGAAAAAGTCAGGGATAATTAACTATTGCGATTTACAAATGTCGTGATTTCTACTGTATTTTTCTCACCGGCCCTTCGATCGTCTTTTGCATCCAGACGATATCATGCCATTTGTTAAACTTATAGCCAATCTTTGGGAAATGAGCCACTTGGACATACCCTCGCTTTTCATGCATGGAAATGCTCGCTTCGTTCGGAACTGCGATACAAGCCAGAAAGCGTAAGTAGCCTCGTGCTTGCAACTCCTCTTCTAAGGCAGTATAAAGGGCCGATCCGATCCCTTGTCCACGCGCTTCTTTTGCTACATAAATAGACAATTCAGTGGTCCAATCATAGGCAGCGCGTGCATAATAGGTCGAGGCATAGGCATACCCCACAACTTTCCCATCCACTTCTGCGACCAAATAAGGAAATTGGGTCAGCGTTTTTGTGATGCGACTTTCAAATTCCTGGACAGTCGGCACATCAACCTCAAAGGTAATGGCTGTCTCTGTCACATAAGGTTGGTAAATCGCTCGGATAGCTGCTGCATCGCTGAGCTGAACGGGTCGAATCATTATGGTGGCCTCCTCATTAGATTATACCTAGTATACCGATATGCCTCCTCACTGTCAATGAAAGTCTAGCAGCAAGCAAAAAATCCTGGAAATGTATCCAGGATTTCCATCCTTCTTAAACCGTTTGACTTAACCCCATCATCCGGTAAAGGAACAAAGCACTCGGAGCTTTCAAAAAGCTCTTTTGCTTGGAATATGTTGCTTTTAAGACATAGTTAGGTTTGACTGTTTTAGTGACTGTCTTTGCTTGTTTAAGATTCAGACCGGTTTGTTTCTTAGACAGTTGAACTTTCGAAGGTTGATGGGGGACTTTCACTGCACTTACTTGAAGGGTTTTTTCTTTCACTCTCAAGGCTTGTCCAACTGGTTTTGAAACGGAGGCAGACACTCCTCCTTGAGCTGGATGAGAGAGTTGACCCATGGTTTGATTGTTTCTGACTTCGACATGATTTAGGATACCTCCATTTGGATTGAGGTGATCGGTCACACCTGTATCAAATGGCGCTAAAAATACATTGTCCTCAATGGTGACATTTTTAATATCTCCATAGCGCGTTTCAACATCAATCGATCCACGATGCTTGTTGTAGATATCGCTCTTCGTTCCTGTACGCTCCAAGAGATTGTGGTGAACCCGAATTCCTTCTTCATTCAGATCAAAGTTATGGCCCTTAAAGACAGTCGTCAAGCGAATTCCGGCATCACCGATATTGTCTTTAATCCGATTGTAGGCGATCTCATGGCCTTTTCCACCAAAGATTCCAACACCACCAGCGCGCCAACCGAGTTCAATTGTATTGTGCAGGAATTTATTGTTTTCTGCTACTGCCGATTCTGTTCCATCCGCAATACTTGACCAGCTGGCTAGTCCGTCATCTCCATTCCCACGGATACTAGAATTACGGACAATCGAATTCTTAGTCCCTTGGGCAAAGTTGACTCCGTCAGCCAGGTTATTGCGCAAACGGACATTTTCTACTACTAGACCATCTGTGTACTTCATATAATTTTTTCCAGCATAATCGCCAATCCACATGCCGACTTCAAAATGTTCGGCCCAAATATCGTGAATATGAGAGTTCTTCCCTGGTGTTCCAGAAATGGCCTTGTACTGAGCGTTTTCACCATAGCGTGAACGAAGGTTGGAGGACAGATAGACATCGCTAAATTCAACATGGTTGTCTTGGTGAAGGAAGTCAAAACCACCGCCACCAGCTTGGTCGCTAGTGAAATGCAGTTGGGTATGCCAGATACCAGCCCCTGAAATCTTCATATCAGAAGCATCGATACCGACTTTTCGATTGAGATTAAATCGCCCAGCTGGGATATAGACATTCTTTCCGGTTTGTTTAGCCTCATAAATCGCATCATAGAGCGCTTGGCTATCATCGGTATCATCGTTTGGCGTAGCTCCTTTAGAAACGATATTGATAGCATTGTCCCCTTGAGCAATCGGGTCTGGAGCTTGCTCGAATTCCACAAAGTCAAGGCCGTAATGGACGTCGTCTGACCTGTTTTTCACCAGTGAAACCACATCTCCTTTTTGAAGCTGAAGGCCTGGAAGGAGGCTGTGTACTTCATCAAATTGGAACCGAGCGCGTGTATCAGCCTGGGCACTATCATGAACACCTTTGTCATTCAAGTACTGCCAGTTAGACGTGGATGAAAGATCCAATTGTTGAACACTATGACCATTCACCTGTACATCGAGTTGTCCACTGGCTCCATCTGGCACTGTATAGCGTACAGTTAAGGCATTGGCTGGTTCATTTACCTTAAAGGAGACACCATCTCCTTTTTCTTTTAAAGCGACATAAGTCTGATCAGAAGCTTCAATAGCTGTTGAGTGACTGTCTTGAGACTGCTCTACCTCTGCCTTTCCAAGGAGGTTCCCTTTGTCTGCTTCATAACGGGTGTAAGGCATAGATGCTCCATATTGGCTGGTATCTACTTGAGAGCTAGCGGGATCAGAGGTTGTCGCTTCTTGCCCTTGTGTTTGGATTTGTGTCTGCTCTCCAGCTTGATCAGCTGCCACAGATTGTCCAGTCAAAAAACAAGCCCCCATGATCGCAATCACGACAGAAAAGACTCCAAGCTTAGACTTGCGAATGCCAAAAACGATATCTTTGTTTAAATGATTCATCACACATTTCTCCTTTTATTTTTTACAACGATTCTATCCTAATAAAAAATATCATGACAAACAAGGTGAATTGTGTGAATATTCTGTATCAATTTGTTGCAGATATGTTAACCTTTTTATGTAGTAATAAAAGTGAGCAAGAAAAAGAGGCTGAGAATTCTATCTCAAACCTCTTTTGATGACACGCGCTTATTCCGCTTTTTTATTTGAAAATTGGCTATTGTAGAGCTCATAGTAGAACCCTTTGTCTGCTAACAAGGATTGGTGATTTCCTTGCTCGATGATTTGACCATCTTTGAGGACAAGGATTTTATCTGCTTCTTGAATGGTAGACAAGCGGTGAGCAATAACAAAGCTAGTCCGCCCTTTCATCAAATTCTTCATCGCTTTTTGAATCAAGAGCTCTAAACGCGTATCGACAGAAGACGTCGCTTCATCCAAAATCAAAATCTTGGGATCAGCAAGGAGCGCACGCGCAATAGTTAGAAGTTGCTTTTGCCCTAGAGAAATATTGCTAGACTCCTGGTTCATTTCCATATTGTAACCACCAGGAAGCGTCCGGATAAAGTGATCGACATTGGCTGCCTTTGCAGCTTCCACAATTTCTTCATCCGTTGCCTCGAGATTACCAAAGCGAAGGTTTTCTTTGATGGTTCCTTCATATAACCAAGCATCCTGAAGCACCATTCCGAATTGTTTGCGGTAATCTTGGCGTGACAGATGGCGAATATCATGACCATCCACTGTAATCGATCCCGCAGTCACATCGTAAAAGCGCATGAGCAGATTAATCAGAGTTGTTTTCCCTGCTCCGGTTGGTCCGACAATGGCCACCATTTCACCTGGTTTGACTTCTAGGTTGAAATCACGAATCAAGGGTTTGTCCGCTACATATTGGAAATCAACGTTTTTAAAGCTGACTTGCCCTGTCAAATCTCCAGAGAGGGTTTCTGTCACATCTGCTACTTCATCTGGTTCATCCATGACTTGGAAAATCCGATCTAGAGACGACTTAGCACTTTGTAGCTGACCTGCCAATTGGGTCAAGTTTTGAATTGGTTGGTTGATCTGCCAAACATATTGAACGAAAGCCTGCATATTCCCGACAGTCAAACGGCCTGCTATCACTTGCAAGCCACCAAACAAAGCGATAATGAGATAAGTCAAATCTGAAATCCCATTTAAAATCGGCATCATTAAGCCGGAAATGAAATTAGCCTTGAATCCTACCTTTTGAAGGTGATGGGTAATATCATGAAACTCTTCCTGGGAAGATTTTTCCCGGACGTAGAGCTTAAGGACATTAAAGCCTGTTAAATTTTCTTGTACAAATCCGTTCATTGCCCCCAAAACATCTGCCTGCTCTTTAAAGTAAGGCTGCGATTTTTTCATGATAAATCGAGCACTGAAATAAGTGATCGGAATGGACAAGATGACCACTAGCCCCAGCTGGATGTTTAAGTATAAGACCATGCTGATGACAAAGAGCAAGGTAAAGATAGCGTTGACGATTTGTAAGAAGGACTGTTGCAAGGCATTCGAGACGGTTTCGACATCACTAGTAAAACGTCCCAGCAAATCTCCGAACTGATGCCGGTCAAAATAAGAAACGGGAATGTGATTGATTTTATGGGACAAATCATTTCGCATGTCCTGAACGGTCTTTTGAACAGCATTAGTCATGAAATAGTTGGAATAATAAGATCCCAACTCATAGAGGACCCCACGGAATAGATAGAGCGTCATAATGATCGCGATATAGGAGGTGTTAAGACCAGCTCCCGCAAGGCCTTTTGCTATATCCATGAGATTTTTTGTCAACTCAGTAATGGCAAGCCCCAAAACAAAGGGTTCGACAACACTCATGACGACACTCAGGATTTTTAAGAAAATGGACAAGCAAACTTCCAAGCGATAGGCTCTCAAATAAGTCCATAGTCTACTAAAACTGTTTTGTTCTTGTTTCATCTGCTTCTCCTTTCTATTCCTCTGTTAATGATGGACTATCGAGCTGCGAATTGGCAATTTCGCGATAGATCTCATTGCTTTCCATCAATTCATCGTGGGTTCCTCGACCAACGATTTCCCCTTGGTCCAAGACAATAATTTGATCCGCATCCATAATGGTTCCCACACGTTGCGCTACGATCAAGACGGTCGCATCTCCTGTAACTTCTTTGAGACGCTTCCGCAAAGTGGCATCCGTCTTGTAGTCTAGGGCAGAGAAGGAATCATCAAAAATAAAGACATCTGGATCTTTGACAACAGCACGAGCGATGGATAAGCGTTGTTTTTGACCACCCGAAAGGTTGCTACCACCTTCTGCTAAATGCGTGTCGAAGCGTTCCTCACGGCTGTCGATAAATTCCTTGGCTTGGGAAATATCAGCCGCTTGTTCTAATTCTTCGACAGATGCATCTTCTTTCCCATAACGAAGGTTTTCAGCAATGGTTCCTGTAAAGAGCAAGGCCTTTTGTGGAATAAAACCAATCTTTTGGCGAAGGGCTTTCAGATTGTAGTCACGGACATCCACACCATCCACCAAAATCTTCCCAAGTGTTACATCATAGAATCGAGGAATCAGCTGCACAAGCGATGATTTCCCAGAACCGGTCGAGCCGATAAAGGCGATCGTTTCGCCGGGTTTGGCCTGAAAGGAAATGTTGTGAAGAACTGGACTCTCCGTCTCACCTGGATAAGCAAAGGTGACATTGTCAAATTCCAAATAGCCACGAGATGCTGTTTCTGTTACACCATTCTCATTTGGATCGATCGAAATGGGCATATCCATGATTTCCTTGAGACGACGGCTAGAAACCGCAGTCCGAGGATACATGGTAAAGAGATTGGCTAAAAAGAGGAAAGATAAGAGCGCGTGGAAGCTATACTCAATAAAAGCAACCAGATCCCCAATTTTCAAACTACCGTCATGAAGAGGATCCAAAGCAAACCAGACAATCGCCACAATCATAGCAATGATGATCTGCACAAATAAGGGCTCTGTCAAACCAGTAAGTTTGAACAATTTATTCGAGTTTTCTGCGTAGACTGCATTTTCAGCCGCAAATTTCTCTTCCTGGAATTCTTCACGGGCAAAGGCACGAATCACACGAAGTCCAGTCAAATTTTCACGTGCAAATTGATTAAGATGGTCCAGGGTCTTTTGTTGCTTCTCGGAAAGTGGACGTGTCTTAACTGCTACATACCAGACGACGACAGCAAGAAATGGTACAGAAACCGCTACAATCCACGCTAAAGAAGGACTGGTCGTGAGAATCAAGAGAACACTGGAAACCATCATCAAGGGTGTAATGACCCCCATCTTCAACATAGAATCCGCAAACTGCATCAAAACAAAGGCATCCGAAGTCAAGCGAGTGACCAATGACGATACCCCAATTTGCTCATACTCGCGATGCGAGTACTCCTGTAACTTAGCATAGAGGTCATTGCGCATATCGCGGACCATGGTGGTCGTTAGTTGACCAACCGCGTAAGACAAGATAATCCGTCCCACAATCCCAAGCAAAATGATCGCAAACATGACCCAGCCCCAGAAATATAGCCGATCCACATCACGCGGGTTAATCCCCTCATCAATCATGCGAGCTAGAATCGTTGGCAAGCCCAAATTGACAATAACAAACAGGACCGCTGAAAATAGATTCAGGGCTAGCCACTTGGGATACTTTTTCAAGTAAGACCAAATATAAAGCATAGATGATTCTCCTTTTCCATAAATAATAACCTTGATCACACAGAAAAGAGGGAGCGAGACGAAATCATTTTCAAAGAAAATCATTCCTGCCCCAGTCCCATCTGTAGTCTCATTCATTATACCAAACTAGTCATAAAAGTAAAGCAAAAGAGCAGGTTTCCCCACTCTTCATATGCATTATTTCGTGCGTTTGAATTTAGCGTTTTTAAGAATCATAAGATCCCCTTGGTTGCTATTACTTAACTTAGAAAGATCAAATGTCAAATAATCACCATCGACCTTGTATGTAATCTTTTCTCCTTTACCATCATTTGACGAGATTGTTTTCTCTTTTTGATTGATTTTGACATCATAAGATCGCTCATTCTTTTGACCAGCGACTTCACCCGCGATGCTGAGGGTTCCTTTAGAATCTTTGATCTTAATAGAAACTTCAAAATTAATAACGTTTCCAATAGACTCTAATTGACTACCTGATAAGCCTTGCTCCTCAAGAATTTTCTTGAGTTCAGTTTTTGATGGTTTGTAGACATAAGTCCCATTATCACTTTTTGCACCACATGCCACCAAGAGGACTGCTGCAAAAACTGCAACGAAAGCTAAAAGAATACGTTTAATATTTTTCATAATCAATCTCCTAATGTATTTTATAATCAGATTTTACCACTATTTTAATACCGATTCAAGATGTTTTAAAGAAGAAAAAGAGCAGATACTCTCTGCCCTTCTCTTGTATTATTTTGTACGTTTGAATTTAGCGTTTTTGAACATTTCCAAAGCAGCTTCATGACCTGAACTCTTCTCACCAGATAAATCAAAAGTGAACACATCGCCTGAAACTTTGTATTTAACCTTCTCACCTTCACCTGTTTTAGATTGAAGAGTTTTCTTTTGTTGGTCAACTTTCATATCAAATGATTGGTCAGTCTTTTGTCCCATCATTTCACCTTTAATTTTAAGGCTACCTGTTTTATCTTTAATGGTCACTGAAACTTCCAATTTAACATTGTCGATCAATGCATCTACACTTGAACTTGGAGCACCTTGTTCTTCAAGGATTTCCTTCACTTCAGTTTTTGATGGTTTGTAGACATAAGTCCCGTTATCACTTTTGGCACCACATGCCACCAAGAGGACTGCTGCAAAAACAGCTACTACAGCCAAAAGAATACGTTTAAAGTTTTTCATAACTTCTCCTTTTTAGTTAGATTAACACTATTATATCAACAATTCAGGTACACGGCAATGAAAGTTTATAAATGTCATATTCTTGTAATATTTCTTGTATCAACAAAGAAATAGAATAAGGCGGAATTTAAATCCCGCCATGATTGCTTATTTAACTTTTTTGAACTTAGCAATTTTCATGTAGTTATTAAACATGTCTGTGTCACCCATCAAAGAATTCTTCACATCCTTAATCGTTAACACATTTCCTGAAACTTGATAAGTAATTTCCGCTTTCCCATACTCATTTTCTGAGACAAGAGTTTTAGCTTTTTGGTCTACTTCCAAATCAATCACTTGATTTACATTTTGACCACCTGCATTGGTGTCTACTTTCATCTCACCTTTCTTATCATTGATTGTAATCGAAATAGTGAATGAGTAATTATCACCTATCAAAGATTGAAATTCACTTGGCATAATATCTTTGATCTCATCCTTAGTAGGCTCAAACACGTAAGTCCCATTATCGCTTTTAGCGCCACAAGCTACCAAAAGGACGGCTGCAAAGACAGCTACAACAGCTAACAAAAGACGTTTAAAATTTTTCATCATCTTCTCCTTTATGATATGATTTATAGCCATTATAGCAACAAATTAGCAACATCTCAAGGGAATATAGCAAATGTAACATCATTAAAACTGCACTATTTAGTAGGTTTAGAGAAAATAAAGAGAGCTACACATGTTAGCTTTATAAAAGTCCTCTATTCACATTCTATCATCATTTTTTTCAACGACAAAAAAACCGAGGCCTAAACCTCGGTTTTCATTTTGATTGGAAACTCTATTATTTAAGAGTAACTGAAGCTCCAGCTTCTTCCAATTTACCTTTGATTTCTTCAGCTTCAGCAGCTGCAACACCTTCTTTGATGACACCAGGTGCACCATCAACAAGTTCTTTAGCTTCTTTAAGACCAAGACCAGTGATTTCACGCACAACTTTGATAACGCCGACTTTCTTGTCGCCTGCAGATGTCAATTCGATATCGAATGAATCTTTAGCAGCACCTGCGTCAGCAGCACCAGCTGCAGCAACAGCTACAGGAGCAGCTGCAGTTACACCAAATTCTTCTTCGATAGCTTTTACAAGGTCGTTCAATTCAAGGATTGAAGCTTCTTTAATTTCAGCAATAATGTTTTCAATGTTCAATGCCATTGTTATTTCCTCCAAACAAGTTTTAATTTTATGTTTTTATTTTTTGTAGCTAGGCTACGCTGCGTAGCTTAAGATTAAGCTGCGTCTTCTTTGTTGTCTGCAACCGCTTTGACTGCAAGAGCAACGTTGCGCACTGGCGCTTGAAGTACAGAAAGGAGCATAGAAAGAAGTCCTTCGCGGTTTGGAAGAGTTGCAAGTGCAAGAATCTCTTCTTTAGATGCGACAGCGCCTTCGATTGCACCACCTTTGATTTCAAGTGCTTCAGCGTCTTTTGCAAAATCGTTCAAGATTTTCGCAGGTGCGATAACATCTTCGTTAGAAAATGCTACTGCAGAAGGTCCAACGAATACAGATGCAAGATCTTCAAGACCAGCTTTTTCAGCTGCACGACGCAAGATTGAGTTTTTGATAACTTTAAACTCAACTTCGCTTCCGCGAAGGTTGCGACGGAGAACTGTATCTTGCTCAACTGTCAAACCGCGAGAATCTACAACGACGATTGATGCAGCAGCTTTCATTTTTTCAGCTACCACGTCAACAAGTTCCGCTTTTTTAGCAATAATTGCTTCACTCATTAGTGTGTTCACCTCCGTAATTATTTTGCTTGGGGAATTTTTCCAAAAGAAAAACGCGCCCAAACCTAGACACGAAAGTACAATACGCTTCTTTTAATTGATACGTTTTGTCCTCGGTAGGATCTTTATGAGTCGAGCTCCCCTACTGTCTTAGGCAGTTTTTTCAAACCGTAGATTAGTTTATCATATATAAAAAAAGAATGCAAGTACTTTTGCAAACTTTTTTTATATTTTTTAATCGTTATAAAGACTCTTGATATTATTCAACCAAGCATAGGCTAGTCCCATTAGAACTCCTCCTCCTACCCAGTTGGCAAAGAAAGTCACGCAATAATGTCGTAAAATATTTAAAAACTCAAAATGCGGTAATTGGCTAGATACTGAATTAAAGCTTAATAATGAGAAGGAAGCAAAGTTTGCTGCCAAGTGTTCATTGGTCATAAAGACAAACATATAGATAGCTGAGAGGGCTAAGAGAACCTTGGCTGTTTCATCTTTGAAATATAGATAAGAAAGAATAGCAATATTTACGAAGATATTGGCAATAACTCCTTCAAAGAAAACCACTTGATTGCCTCGTTGGAGTTTATTTTCTGCTACCGTGGCTAGGAAACCTTTTGGATCGATATGTGTAAAGGCAGTTGTTTGATTGAACAGAAAAGCGACGATTAAAGCACCAATTAAATTAAAGAAGGTGCAATAAAGAAGAATCTCCAACGCTTTCTTCCAGTTAATTTTCTTTAGATAGGTACCCGCCGTCAGATACATCATATTTGAGGTGGTTAATTCCGCATTTAAGAATAGGAGGTAAACCAAGCCCCAGGCAAAGATGAATGGAAATAGAAAACGACCAGATCCAGGTACAAAGGTATTTAATAAGTCAGCTGCAACTGCTCCAACCGCCGTACTTAAAGTAAGAAATCCACCCGCAAAAATAGAACGGACTGCATAGCGCGTTTTAGATTTCTGATAGAGATCTTCCTTCTTATTACACGCCGCTCCAACTTTTTGAATAAAATTAGATTCAGACATAATATTCTCCTTATATAATGTTTGTGAACAAAATCATTATATCATAGAGAGAAAAGTTTGAAAAGGTTTTCAGGAAGAATTCTTAACTTTTCATCATATACGTTTTATATCGAATATCACTGTGTGCTAAAAACAAATAAAAAAACAGGCATCTGCCTGTTTTAGTTTTAATAATTCAAACGGTTTGCCCAAGCGATATCCAAATTCAAGATTTCTTGTGAAGTGAACTGTTGACGATATGGATTGTATACCGAACCTGTAATACCACCTTGAACATTTGGTGAATCGTATTGAGTTAAATTATAAGTTTCAATGATGTTATTAAGTTTTGCATAGTAGCTTGTGTCTGTCGCATAAACCCCTGTCAACGCTGCTGTTGCATCTTGATAACTAGAGGTGTTGCTCTTCCAAGCACCTGCAAAATGTCCTTGTTTCAAAACAGCTACGTAGTCCTGCAATGATTCGTAGTAGGATGGGTAAGAACGAAAAGCATCATTAATGGTATAGGCATTTCCAGCACCATCATCTTCCCAAGTTTGCATTACTGCAGATTGACCAGCATAACTTCCTTTAATACCGAAAAGGTTGTAATGCGGATAAGAAGACAAGCCAGACTGACCTGATCCACTTTCAAGGATGGCTTGTGCGATCATAACGGAAGCATAAAGGTCATTCTCTTGACCGAGCTGACGAGCTGACTCACCAATTTGTGAGATGAAAGCTTCAGTAGGGTCTGAATAAGCTTGGTAAGTTCCATCATTAGCACCAACTGATGTGACGTGCTCGCTCATAGCAGCAGCAAATGTCCCCACTGCTAATACAGAAACGAACAAACCAAATAATTTCGTTTTATTCCGTATTTTCTTTTTCATAATACAATTTATCTCCAATTAATTTTTTATCATCTTTTATCTTTATAGAGATTATACCATATAAATAGAAGAAAACAAAGGCACTTATATTACACTTGTATTACAATTGCGAGATAAATCCAAAACAAAAATGACATTTTCATGTCATTTCAATTTATTTCGTAAAACGCATTTTCTAAAATAGCATCCCAGGACTTCTCTAGTCCTTCCCTGGTTACAGAAGAAAAGACGATAAAGGTGTCAGCTGGATCAAAATCTAGTTTTTTCTTGATGATCGATTCATGTTTGTTCCATTTTCCACGTGGAATTTTATCTGCCTTAGTCGCTACCAAGATTACTGGAATTTCGTAGTACTTTAAGAATTCATACATTTGGACATCATCTGCAGAAGGTTCATGACGAAAATCGACTAGGCTAACGACTGCTTTTAAGTTCTCCCGGCTAGTGAGGTATTCTTCAATCATCCTTCCCCACTTCTCGCGCTCTTTTTTTGAGACACGTGCGTAACCATAACCAGGTACGTCTACCAAACGGAGTTTATCATCGATATTGAAGAAATTGAGCAATTGGGTTTTTCCTGGTTTCCCAGATGTTCTGGCCAGGTTTTTTCGATTTAAGAGAGTATTAATAAAAGAAGACTTGCCGACATTGGATCGACCGGCAAGTGCAACTTCTGGAATCTCATCTTGAGGATAATGGCTCTTATTTGCAGCGCTTAAGAGGATATCCGCATTATGTGTGTTAATTTCCATATTTTATCTTTCTAGGCTGTTTCGAGAATTGGTTTTTCAGTTCCGTCTACAGCTTCTTTTGTAATTCGAACAAGTTTGACATCTTCTTGACTTGGAATTTCAAACATGACATCCATCATGGTTTCTTCGATAATTGAACGAAGTCCACGAGCTCCTGTTTTTCTTTCGATGGCTTTATTAGCAATCTCTTGAAGGGCTTCATCATCGAATTCCAATTCAACATTATCATAAGAAAGCAAGGTTTGGTATTGTTTTACCAAGGCATTGCGTGGCTCTTTCAAGATACGGACAAGGTCGTCAACTGTCAATTGCTCAAGAGCAGCAAAGACTGGAAGACGTCCGATCAATTCTGGGATAATCCCGAATTTTTGAATATCTTCTGCCACGATTTCTTGCATGTAAGAGCTTGATTCATCAATAGCTTTATTGTTTTTACCGAAACCGATGACTTTTTCACCGAGACGTTGTTTGACAATTTCTTCGATCCCGTCAAAAGCCCCACCTACGATGAAGAGGATGTTCTTGGTATCCACTTGGATCATCTCTTGTTGAGGGTGTTTACGTCCCCCTTGAGGTGGGACACTAGCGACGGTTCCTTCGATGATCTTCAAGAGGGCTTGTTGTACCCCTTCACCAGAAACGTCACGTGTGATAGAGACATTTTCACTTTTCTTAGCGATCTTATCGATTTCATCGACATAGATAATGCCTCGTTCAGCACGCTCGATGTTGAAATCAGCTGCCTGAAGAAGTTTCAAGAGAATGTTTTCAACGTCTTCTCCCACATAACCAGCTTCTGTCAAGGCTGTTGCATCTGCAATGGCAAATGGGACATTCAAGCTACGTGCTAAGGTTTGGGCCAAGAAAGTCTTACCTGAACCAGTAGGACCAATCATGAGGATGTTTGATTTTTGCAATTCAACATCTGTCTCGTCTTCGCGCGTATCATGGAAGTTGATGCGTTTGTAGTGGTTGTATACCGCTACAGCAAGGGCACGCTTGGCGCGATCTTGACCGATGACATAGTGGTTCAAGATATTGAGCAATTCGATTGGTTTTGGAACTTCACTAAGGTCTGCAAGAACTTCTTCTGCTAGCTCCTCGCGAATAATTTCTTGTGCTAACTCTACACATTCATTACAGATAAACGCGTTGTTTCCTGCAATGATTTTTTGGACTTCATCTTGACTCTTTCCGCAAAATGAACAATAAACCATCATATCATTATTTTGATTCGTTGGCATGTATTTCCTCTTTCTGTCATTTTCTGTTTCTATTTAGTTTAAAATAAGGTCATGTAAAAGGCGTGAATGGAATTCACAAGATTGGTAAAAGCATTTAGTAAGAATAAAATAGCGAGGCCGAACCGTTTTTTACGAAAGGTTTGTAAGGCGCAAATCAAACAGATGACACATAGGACAGCTGTAAAAAAACCAAAGACACTTCGCTCCATTAGTCTAAATCCTTTCTCTTATAATAGTTGACCGTAAAATCATAGGGGTTCTTCTCATCTTTTGGATGATGGACTTGACGGACTCTTTCATAGCGATTCTCTTCAAATCTCGGTGCCAATGTATCGCCATCAATATCCGCATGAATCATGGTCTGGATCAACTCTTCTAACTGGTCAGAAAAGAGCCTTAAAATCTGACTGCCTCCAATAATATAAAGATTCTTCTCTTGCTTCTGATACCACTCCAAGACTTCTTCCTTACTGTGCATGACGAGTACAGCATCGTTTTCAGGATCATAAGCTTGATCTTGCGTTAAGATAATACTAGTTCGACCTGGTAGAACCCGTTTTTTCATACCATCAAAGGTCACTCTTCCCATGAGAATGGCTTGTCCCATGGTTGTTTCTTTGAAATGCTGAAGCTCAGCAGGCAGATGCCAAGGCATCACTTGGTCTTTTCCAATAATGCCATTTTCAGTCTGAGCCCAGATACCAATTATCTTTTTCATTCTCTCATCCTTTACACTGATACTTCTATTTTATCAAATTTTCTTATAAAAGACTGATTTCAACTATCTAGTTTGGAGGATATTTTTTTAAATACAAACAGAAAAAACCGCGAGATTTTCGCGGTTTTTCTTAGCCACAAGTTAGCTTAGTCTTCTTTTTTGCGTTTTGCAAATCCGAATAATGAGAGACCTGCTAAAGCGCTAAAGATTGCAAGACCAGCAGTAGAAGATTCTTTTGTTCCTGTGTTTGGAAGTTGTGCAGTAGGATTTTGTGGATCGATATACTTCACTTCTTCTTTCGTTTCTGGAACGACAGGAATAGTTGGTTCTTCTGGTTTTAGTTGTGGAGTAGGTTGTGGTTGTGGTGTTGGTTGCGGTTGTGGTTGTGGAGTAGGCTGTGGCTGTGGCTCTGGTGTCGGAGTTGGATCCGGAATTGGAGTTGGTGTCACAGTCTTCTTGTAGATATGTTGAATGTTTCCATCTTTATCTACAACAGTCTTCACGAAGTCATAACCTGGGATATCTTTCTTCGGTTGTTCCCCATCTTCTGTTGGGTTACCTGGGATTGGATCTCCATTTTCGTCTACATATGAAGTCGTAACTTTTTCATAGACGTGTTCGGTATCACCATTAGGCAATTTCTTCGTTTCCACAAAGCGGTAACCTGGAATTTCAACTTTTGGTTCTTCTCCATCAACTGTAGGATATCCTGGGATTTCCTTACCTTCTTTATCAACAAACTTAGTGATTGGAAGGACAGTTGGTGTGTAAGTTGCAGAAGCTTTGGTTCCATTCACATCTTCGCGAACCACTGTTACAGCTGGTGCAGTTCCAGTAAATTCAGGTTCTGGTGTGAAGGTTACGGTTCCGTCTGCTGCTACAGTGTATGTACCAACACCTGGAATTGTCTTCGTAGTTGAACCATCTTCAAAGGTTGCTGGAACTTTGTCATTCATTGGAACACGGCTATCGCCTTCCTTGAATGTTGGTTTACCAGATTGTTCTTTACCTTTTGGTCCAATAGTTGTAGCTGGTTCTGCTGTTGGTGTTACTGGAGTTACAGTTGGTGTGTACTTAGCTGTAACTGGTGTACCATTCTTATCAACACGTTTAACAGTCACGCCTGTTCCTGTTCCTGTGAATGATTTTTCTGGTACAAATGTAACTGTTCCATCTGGAGCTACTGTGTAGGTTCCTTCGCCTGGAATTACCTTAGTTGTTGAACCATCTTCAAAGGTTGCAGGTGTATCATCATCCATTGGTACATCTGGGTTACCAGGTGTGAATGTTGGTTTGCCTGTTTGTGTTTGCCCTTGAATATCTGTTGATGTTGCTGGTTCTGCTGTTGGTGTTACCGGAGTTACAGTTGGTGTGTACTTAGCTGTAACTGGTGTACCATTCTTATCAACACGTTTAACAGTCACGCCTGTTCCTGTTCCTGTGAATGATTTTTCTGGTACAAAGGTAACTGTTCCATCTGGAGCTACTGTGTATGTTCCTTCGCCTGGAATTACCTTAGTTGTTGAACCATCGTCAAATGTTGCTGGAACATCGTCGTTCATTGGAACACGGCTGTCACCTTCAGTAAATACAGGTTTACCTGTTTGAGTTGCACCTTGCACATCAGTAGATACTGCTGGGCTTGCAGTTGGTGTAACTGGTGTTACAGTTGGTGTGTAAGTTGCAGTAACTGGAGTACCGTTCTTATCAACACGTTTCACTGTTACGCCTGTACCTGTTCCTGTGAATGATTTTTCTGGTACGAAGGTTACGGTTCCGTCTGGAGCAACTGTGTAAGTTCCTTCACCTGGAATTGTCTTCGTAGTTGAACCATCTTCAAAGGTTGCTGGCACATCATCATCCATTGGGATTGCAGGGTTACCAGGTGTGAAGCTTGGTGTACCTGTTTGAGTTTTACCTTGGATATCTGTAGATGTTGCAGGGTCAGCAGTTGGTACAACCGGAGTAATCTTAGGTGTGTAGGTTGTTTCAGCAACTGTTCCGTTTGTATCTTTACCTTGAACCTTAACTGGAACAACATCACCTGAGTAAGATTTATCCGTTGGTGTGAAGGTCACAACACCTGTTTCTTTATCGACCGTGAAAGTACCAATTTCTTTACCTTCTGGTGACTTAGCAACTACAGATTCTGCTGGTTGGCCATTTTCGTCAAGAAGAGTAATGGTATCCTTGTCGATTGGTGCAACTGGGTCACCTTCAGTGAAGGTTACAGTTCCAGTTTGAACCACACCTTGAGGTGCTTCTGATTCAGCTGGACTTGCTGTTGGGGTTACTGGTGTCACAGTTGGTGTGTACTTAGCAGTAACTGGAGTACCGTTCTTATCAACACGTTTCACGGTTACGCCTGTACCGGTTCCTGTGAATGATTTTTCCGGTACGAAAGTAACAGTTCCATCTGGAGCTACTGTATAAGTACCTTCACCTGGAATAGTCTTGGTTGTTGATCCATCTTCAAATGTTGCAGGTGTATCATCATCCATTGGAACATTTGGATTACCTGGTGTGAAGGTTGGTGTACCTGTTTGCGTTTGACCTTGTTTGTCAGTAGATGTTGTATCTTCTGCAGTTGGTGTAACTGGTGTTACGGTTGGTGTATAAGTCGCAGAAGCTTTTGTTCCGTTCTTATCTTCACGAACCACTGTTACGGCTGGTGCAGTTCCAACGAATGATTTTTCTGGTACAAAGGTTACTGTACCGTCTGCTGCTACTGTGTATGTACCAACACCATCTACAGTCTTCGTAGTTGATCCATCATCGAAGGTTGCTGGAACATCATCGTTCATAGGTACACGGCTGTCACCTTCGGTGAATTTAGGTTTACCAGTTTGAGTTGCACCTTGGATATCTGTTGATTCAGCTGGTGTTGCTGTTGGTGTTACTGGTGTCACAGTTGGTGTGTACTTAGCTGTGATTTCAGTACCGTTCTTGTCCACGCGTTTCACTGTTACGCCTGTAGCAGTTCCAGTGAATGATTTTTCTGGTACGAAGGTTACGGTTCCATCTGGAGCAACAGTATATGTTCCTTCACCATCTACTGTCTTAGTGGTTGAGCCATCTTCGAAGGTAGCTGGAGTATCTTCATCGATTGGAACATTTGGATTTCCTTCGGTGAAGGTTGGTTTACCAGATTGTGTTTGACCTTGAATATCTGTCGATGTAGCATCTTCAGAAGTTGGAACAACCGGAGTAATCTTCGGTGTATAAGTTGTTTCAACTGTAGTTCCATTTGCATCAGCTGCTTGAACCTTAACTGGGACAACATCCCCTGAATAAGATTTATCTGTTGGTGTGAAAGTAACTACACCTGTATCTTTATCAACTGTGTATGTACCGATCACATCACCTGCTGGTGATTTCGCTTCTACTGATGCTGCTGGTTGACCATTTTCATCAAGAAGAGTAATCGAATCCTTGTTAATTGGAGCTACTTCATCACCTTCAGTGAAGGTTACAGTGCCAGTTTGAACAAGACCTTGAGGTCCAGTAGATTCAGCTGGTGTTGCAGTTGGAGTTACTGGAGTTACAGTTGGTGTGTAAGTTGCAGAAGCTTTAGTTCCGTTCTTATCTTCACGAACAACTGTTACGGCTGGTGCTTTACCTGTGAATGATTTTTCAGGAACAAAGGTTACAGTTCCGTCTGCTGCTACTGTGTAAGTACCAACGCCATCAACTGTCTTAGTAGTTGATCCATCATCGAAGGTTGCTGGAACATCATCGTTCATTGGCACACGGCTGTTGCCTTCAGTAAATTCAGGCTTACCTGTTTGAGTTTGACCTTGTTTACCAGTTGAAGTAGCATCTTCAGCTGTTGGTGTTACAGGCGTTACAGTTGGTGTGTAAGTCGCAGAAGCTTTGGTTCCGTTCATGTCTTCACGCACAACTGTTACCGCTGGTGCAGTACCAACAAATGATTTTTCTGGTACAAATGTAACTGTTCCGTCTGCTGCTACTGTGTAAGTACCAACACCGTCTACAGTCTTAGTCGTTGAGCCATCGTCAAATGTTGCTGGAACATCATCGTTCATTGGCACACGGCTATCGCCTTCAGTAAATACAGGTTTTCCAGTTTGTGTAGCACCTTGAATATCTGTAGTTTCAACTGGTGTTGCAGTTGGAGTTACTGGTGTCACAGTTGGTGTATAAGTTGCAGAAGCTTTGGTTCCGTTCTTATCTTCACGAACAACCGTTACGGCTGGTGCTTTACCTGTGAATGATTTTTCAGGGACAAAGGTTACAGTTCCGTCTGCTGCTACTGTGTAAGTACCAACACCGTCTACAGTCTTAGTCGTTGAACCATCGTCAAATGTTGCTGGAACATCTTCATTGATTTCAACAGTCTTCTCAACGCCATCAACCGTTACAGTTCCACCCTTGAATTCAGGTTTACCTGTTTGTGTCGCACCTTGAATATCAGTTGTTTCTGCTGGTGTAGCTGTTGGGGTTACTGGTAATACTGTTGGTGTGTAAGTCGCAGATGCTTTGGTTCCGTTCTTATCTTCGCGGACAACGGTCACGGCTGGTGCAGTTCCGACAAATGATTTTTCTGGTACAAATGTAACAGTACCGTCTGCTGCTACTGTGTAAGTACCAACACCTTCAACGGTCTTAGTTGTTGAGCCGTCGTCGAATTTTGCTGGAACGTCTTCATTGATTTCAACAGTCTTTTCAACGCCATCAACCGTTACAGTTCCACCTTTGAATTCAGGTTTACCTGTTTGAGTGGCACCTTGGATATCTTCTGTTTCAGCTGGTGTTGCTGTTGGTGTTACTGGAACGATTTCAGGCGTGTAAGTTGTGTCCACCTTGATACCGTTTGAGCTTTCAGCTTGAACCTTGGCTGGTGTGACTGCACCAGTGTATGATTTATCAGTCGGTGTGAAAGTTACTTGACCATTTGCTGGATCAATAGAGAAAGTACCAATTTCAGTTGAACCATCTTCAGCAAAGGCTGGTGTGCTTAAAACTTCGTTACCATCTTTATCTAGCAATGTGTAACTATTGTCTTTAATGGTAATAGCTTTATCTTCACCATTTACTTGAACAGTCGTTCCTGCAAAGGTTGGTGTCCCTGTTTGTGTTGCACCTTGGATATCTTTAGAAGTTGCTGGGTTTGCAGTTGGAACTGCTGGCACAACAGTTGGTGTGTAGGTCGCATCTGAAGTAATGGTTGCAGTCTTACCATTGGCATTTGTAATGGTAGCAGTTGCCTGAACAGTTACTCCTTTTGCAGTACCAACAAAGTCTTTTTCAGGTGTGAAGGTCACCGCTCCTGTAGTAGGATCGATTGTATAGCTACCTTCTCCTGCTACTGTTACAGTTGTTTCATCAGTCGGTTGACCAGTTGCGGGATCCACCAATTTCTTACTAGTGATTTCAGCAGTCTTATCATTACTCAAATCAAAGGTTGGTGTTTGTGTTTGAGGAACATTTTGAACATCCTCAGAAACCTTGTCTGTAGGAGTCACTGTGATTGGTGTGACAGTTGGAGTGTACTTAGCTGTAGCTGTCTTAACGTACTCCTCTTGAACCTTACCATTTTTATTGCGTCCAACTGGCGCTGACAATGTAACATCCACACCTTTGGCTGTACCAGTAAAGCTTGGTTCTGGAGTGAAGGTTACTTCACCTGTTGTAGGATTAATTGTGTATGTTCCTTCCCCTTCAACTGTTACAGATGGCTCATCAGTCGTGCGACCTGTAGCTGGGTCTACCAACTTAGCTGGGTATTCTGCACTTGGAGTGATCGAAATCTTATCACCATTTAAGTTAGTAGCAGTTGTATTAAAGGTAGGTGTTTCTTTTTGAGTTGCCCCTTGAACATCAGTCGAAGTTTTGTCAACCCCTTCAATTTCAATTGGAGTGACTGTTGGAACGTATTGACCATCCATAGTATTCAACTGACCATTAATGTTTGGTTCTTGGTCTGGGAATTTGGTTGACCAACCAGTATCGTAACCGTTGTTATCTGAACGACGGATAGAAATACCATCAGCTGTTCCAAGGAAGTTATCTTCAGGGATAAATTCAACGTCTACATCTTTACCGTTGGCAGTAATCTTGTATTTCCCTTGACCTGGTACGACATAGTAACCATCTGCATCAAGAGTTGCGCGGTTGCCATCTTTATCAACGATGTATGGTTCTACTGTCTCGTCGATGACTGCATGAGAGTTAGGTTCATACTTGTGCTCTCCACGTGCTGTAAAGGTTACAGTTGCTGTTTGTTTAGTAGCTTGAGGACCAGAAGTTTCCTTGAATTCCCCTTTTGGTGGGTGGGTGATTTGAGTCTTGAAGTCTTCTACTTCCCCTGAGAAGGCCATACCAGTTGGGCTTTCAATCTCAGTAGCTTTCTTAGCAATACGGACACGAGCACCAAGCTCGTTGACGCTAGGATCGATGTAAGTCTTGCTGTTTGCAAAGGTCAACTCAACAGTGCCATCTTGTGTGATTGTAGCGAGATTTGAGCGTTCATCCTCATCGAATTTACCATTTTGGTTAAAGTCTACCCAACCATAGATATGTGCTTCTGAAGCTCCATCCAAATGGGCTTGAACTGACATCTTGTAGTTTCCTGGGCGTGTACGATCCATCTTGATCATCTCATTGGTTGTCCCTTTGAGTTCATCCGGAAGCAATTGGTTAATTCCTTCATCGGCCGTAGTTGCCTTATCATCACCGAACCAGTCCAGAGTTGTGTTCTCATCCATATCTGGACTCACGTTACCAAGATACGGTTGATTTACTTTAGCTCCAGTTACACCGTCTACAGTTGCAATGGTATGAACTGCCTTACCATATGACTCAGGAGCATCCCCTTCATCAAGTGGGAAGAATCCTAGCATAGCAGACTGTTTACCAGCTGAAGCGATATAAAGTCCCACTTCAGATGCTCCACGCGTCATTACGAGTGGAACTGCTCTATTTCCTTCAGAAATGTTTGGTCCAAAGATACCGGTTCCTAGACCACCCGTAACTTTGTCAGGATTTCCGAAATATTTCCAAGCTACTGGTTTCTTATCTGGTCCAGCTTGAGTAGAATTATCACGGAGTTGTCTTAGGTTAATGTTATTATATTTAGGTTTAGAACCAAAAAGGTTATCAGTATCTTGTGGTTCATAAGGAACAGAGGTGGCTGGTCTAGTAGTTTTCTTCCATTCTCCAAGGTGCTGCCAACCTTGTCCGTTGGTAGTGAACATAACAAATTCACCAGGGTTAGCAGACTCACCATCAGCCATAACAATAGCTGGCTTAACTTTCTTGCCACGGAAGGTTGCAGAGATTTCGAACTGAACTCCAATATTCCCACCATTATATGCAGAACCCATGGTAGTCTTTTTGGCTTTCGTATCAACGTTTTCATGTTTAACTTCAGTCCAACGGTTTTGGGCATCAGCGATAACGTCGGCTTCTTTACCATCAGTAAAATATTGCTTAGCAATTGGTGAAGTAACACCCTTTACATATCCATTTTTTGCATTTGGATCATAGGTCGCTTTTTCAGCTTCTGTAGCCCCTTGTTCTTCCAGCCGTTTTTTATAGATTTCAGTCGCTTGGAATGGTTTCAAAGACTTAACTTTTACAGTGACTACATAACCAGGCATGATTTCCTTGGTATAAGTAGCCCCAACTTGAAGTGCTAAGGCCTCTTCTAGCTCATTTGGCTTCAATTCATTTTTAGCGACCTGGATTGTTTTTGCTCCTGTCCAGTTAGCTAAATCTCCAAAGTCCAACCAAGAGATTTGGCTAGTCATAGATTTGGCATCAAGATCTGTTGTAAAGCCAGGTTTTTCAACTTTTGGAGTTGAAGTTGCATCTTCTACATCGTCCCCAATCAAGCTTGGATCATTGGCATCACCCAATGCACGACGATTACGGCGTTTAGGACCAGAAGTTTCTGCTGTCACAGCAGGAGTTTCAGTAGCTGGTGCTTCGGCACCTGCAGCCACTTCTTCTTTCTTATCTGTTGCAGCTGCTTCTGTTGCCTTGTTTTCTGGCGTAGTTACTTCTAGGCTTGGTGCAGTTGATGTTGCTGCTGCAGTCGAGGCTACAGACGCTGCTGTGCTTGTGCTACTTGCTTCACTAGTTGAAGCAGGTGCTGTTGATGTTGCTGCAGCAGTTGAAGTCTCTGGTGCAGTGATTGCTGCGTTTGCATCATAAGTAGATGTCGTTGCAGCTGTTGATGTTGCTGAAGTTGCTGTAGCCGTTGATGTAGCTGGCTCTTCTGACGCTGTTGCAACTGCTGCTACACTTTCACTTGTTGTATCTGTATTTTCTTCTGCAGCTGCACTTGCTGCTGTACCAACCATGACAAGTGTTCCCAAAAGTACTGAGCAAACACCCACATTCAGTTTACGAATTGAGAATCTGCTAATACGATCATTAAATAAGTCTTTCCCCATCTAATGGACCTCCATTTTTATCTATAAATTAACATTCTTTTTAAAATTGTTTAGTTTTTTCCAAACCTTATCTATTTTAACAAAACCCGAACGATTTTCAAAACATTTTGACTCAAAAATGAGTATAAATTTTTAGCTTTGTTCGTTTTAAATTTAAAACCATTTTCCTATTAAATAAAAGGATTGAAAAACCTTGATTTTATCACTAAATCGCAAGATCGAACTTCAATTGTGGCTTCACTGGATCGTAATCGACCAGTTCAAAATCTTCTGGTTTGATGTCAAAGAAATTGGTTCCATCTGGCACATTCAAGACCAGGTGTGGCTGACAATCTGAAGGCTCGCGACGGAGTAACTCTTCAACCTGTTCAAATTGATTATCATAAATATGAAGGTTATTAATGAAGTAAAAGAACTTTCCAACCTTCCAGCCAAAGTGCTTGGCAATCATCATCTGAAGAGCTACATATTGCATGGCATTGATATGGTGGGCTACCAACATATCATTTGAACGCTGAGTCAGGGTCGCATCTAGATAAATCTCTCCATCAACCCGCCTCACGTCAAACATGGTTTGAAATGCACATGGCAGAAGACCTTCTGTCTCTTCAAAGGCATCATAATCCCAGAGCGAGATAATGTTGCGGCGATTCCAAGGATTGGCTTCTAATTGTTTGAGGATTTTATTGGTAATGTCATGCTTTTTGACCACAGCACCATAGCGTTGACCAATAGTACGACTATCCCCTACTTCCCAGTCATTCCAGTAGTGGACATTGTATTTATCTTCTAACAGGTCTAAGCTATTCGACTGATCCTGGTAGATCCAGAGCATCTCTTTGATGGCTGATTTAATCGCGATGGGACGAAGGGTCGTGATAGGAAACTCGCCTTTTGAGAGATCAAACTCCATAAAGGCTCCCGTGATGTACTTGGAGTTGGCCGTTCTACCATCCTTGTATTTAGGTCGGGCCTGTTCAGACCAAACACCTTCTTCCATGATTTTCCGAATATACTCTTTAAAAATGGTATCTGCTTTTGTCATATCTCCTCCTTTAATCTACTATTGCTTTCATTATATCACAGGATAAAGAAAAAAGGAGAGGCAAATCTCCTTTTAATCTTATTGTAATACTAGAGATGCGGCACCAATGACACCAGCATCATTTCCCAATGTAGCAAGCGCCAATTGAGTTGATTCACGCACTTGTGGGAATGAGTTTTCTTCAAAGACCTTGCGCACGCCATCCAAGAGGAAGTCTCCAGCAGCAGATACCCCACCACCGATAACGATCTTAGACGGGTTCAAGGTTGAACCGATATTGGCTGCAGCAAGTCCAAGGTAACGTGAGAAGTTCTTATAAACGATCAAAGCAAGAGCGTCACCCTCTTTTGCTAGATCAAAGACCGTTTTAGCTGTCACTTCTTCACCATTATCGATCAAGACTTTCAATTGAGAGTCCCCTTCGTACTCATCTGCATAACGACGAGTCAAGTTGACGATCCCTGTTGCTGATGCAACCGTTTCAAGACAGCCTTTTTTACCACAGGTACATTGGATTGGATCATCAAAGTCAACCGTGATGTGACCAAGTTCCCCAGCAGCTCCACGCACACCGTGCAAGAGACGACCTTCAGCGACGATACCACCGCCAACACCTGTACCAAGTGTCATGAAGACAACATCTGGTTGGTTTTCACCAGCCCCTTTCCAACGTTCACCCAAAGCAGCAACGTTGGCATCGTTATCAATGAAGAATGGAATATGAAGGGCACTTTCGATCTTTTCTTTAACTGGTTGAAGAGTCTTCCAGTTCAAATTGTAGGCCCCAATAACTGTACCTTTTTCACGGTCAACAACACCAGGCGATCCCATTCCGATTCCTTGGAATTCAGAAGCATCAAGCCCAAGCATTTTCAAACGATGAGCGATCGATTCGATCATATCCTCTACAATATGACTTCCTTCATCCAAAATATTTGTTTTAATAGACCATTTTTCTTGAACTTCACCATCTAAAGTGAGGATAGCAAACTTGATGGAAGTTCCTCCAAGGTCAATACCGATAATTTTTTTAGACATCTGTAACTCCTTTCAAACTTGTAAACACTTACAGTTCTATTATATCAGACTTTTAGATAAATGCAAAGGTTTGCACGTAACTTTTCTTAACTTTTTAGCAAGAGGCTAAAGGATTGAAGTCCTAGAAGCAGGAAAATCAAACCAATAATATTCAGGAGAATGACACTGATTGATAATGGACTGACAATTAAGAACAAGCCAATAAAGAGCTGCACCAAGGCAAAGAAAATATAGCGCTTGGAAAGCTCTTCAATCTTCTTGGAATAGAAGTTAGCTTTTCGGAAATTTAAAACGGAGCGATAGATCAGCCAAATCCCTAAGGTAACTGGAAAGACAATCGGTAAGGTCTTGTAGCCATATAGTAGCAAGTAAACCGCGAACACCAAGGCAACCATACTGTGAAAGAGCTGTTGCTGCTTGATAATACCTGACTGACGCAATCGGTAATAACGTGAAAAACGTGAAAAAGAGATTAAAAAGAAGCCACAGGAGATCAACCAGCTAAAAGAGCCGATGTGCTCAATGGGATTGATAAACAAGACGATACCAATAATGGTAAACATAGTAGCTGAAATTCCAAGAGATATGCGATTCAATTGATTCATAGGGCCTCCTTATTCATCTAATTCACTTAGGTAATCATAACGATCATACTTTTCAAGTAGACGCTCGTTTTCCTGATCTAGTTCTTTTTGAAGGGCTGACAACTTGCCAAAGTCAGAGCCGTTTTCATTCATCTCCACTTCAATCTCTGAAATTCGATTTTCAATCGCTTCGATATCTGCCTCAATACTTGCCCATTCTTGCTTCTCCATGTAGCTCATGCGCTTCTTCTCTTCTTTTGGCTTGACAGGCTTCTCTTTTTCAATCTTTTGACTAGCCGTTACCTGGGCTGCTTCAAAGGCTTTTTCATCTAAATAATCCGTATAATTGCCATAGAACTCACGAATGCCTCCATTTTCAAAAGCAAGGATCTTGCTTGCGACCTTATCTAGGAAATAACGGTCGTGACTAACGGTAATAACTGGACCACCAAAGTTTTGAAGGAAGTTTTCCAAAACCGTCAAGGTTGCGATATCTAAGTCATTGGTCGGCTCATCGAGGAGAAGCACATTGGGTTTTTCAATCAAGAGTTTTAAGAGAAAGAGGCGCTTCTTCTCCCCACCGGAGAGTTTTTCGATCAAGGTTCCATGCATAGAGCGCGGAAAGAGAAATTGCTCCAAGAGATCTGCGATCGAAATTGTTCCGACAGTCGTCTTGACTTCCTCCGCAACCTCTTGTAAGAAATTGATCACGCGCTTGCTCTCATCCAAGCCATTGATCTGTTGAGAGAAATAAGCCACCCGCACAGTTTCCCCAATAATCACTTGCCCTGACTGAGGCTGGAGTCGCTCAGCGATCAAATTGAGTAGGGTCGATTTACCGACTCCGTTATCCCCGACAATGCCGATACGATCCTTATTTTGGACTAAGAGGTTAAAGTCTTGTAAAATCGGCTTATTTTCAAAAGCAAAACTCACATTCTTAAACTCGATGACTTTCTTTCCGATCCGGCTGGTCTCAAAGTTCATCTCCAAATCTGTCTGGTTGCTTTGACCAGACAAGTCTTGCTTGAGATCATGGAATCGATTAATCCGCGCCTGTTGCTTGGTCGCACGCGCCTGGGGTTGACGCCGCATCCAGGTCAACTCCTGCTTATAGAGTTGCTGCTTCTTATGAAGAAGGGCTGCATCACGCTCGTCTTGCTCAGCCTTTAAGCGGACATAATCCTGGTAGTTACCCTGAAACTCGATCAAGTTTGCCCGATCCAGCTCAAAGATCCGCGTCGAGATATTATCCAAGAAATAGCGATCGTGGGTAATAAAAAGCACGGTTTTCTTAGAGTTCTTCAAGAAATTGGTCAACCATTCGATGGTATCAATGTCTAGGTGGTTGGTCGGCTCATCTAGTAAGAGCAGGTCGTGGTGAGACAGCAAAACTTGTGCCAGCTGTACCCGTCGACGCAAACCTCCAGATAGATCCCCAACTTTTGCATTCAAGTCTTCAATCCCAAGTTTCGAAAGGACTGTCTTGACCTGACTCTCGATTTCCCAAGCATTGAGCGAATCCATCTCCGCCATGACCTTTTCCAGACGTGCTTGGTTCTCTTCTCTGTAATCCGCCATCAAGAATTCATAATCTCGAATCAGTTGCATTTCGCGCAAATCACTGGACAATACTGTATCAAGAACTGTCTTTTGATCATCAAAGTCTGGCTCTTGCGTCAAGTAACCAATCGTATAATCACTCTTGGCAGAAAAAGGACTCACATCTCCATCAAAGCCAGAGCGACCAGACAACACATCTAACAGCGTGGTTTTTCCAGTCCCATTGACCCCGATCAATCCGATCCGATCCAAGTCGTGAATAATAAAGGAAATCTCACGAAAGACGGTCTTATCTCCGACAGATTTGGTTAATTTATCGACAATAAAATCGCTCATTTTTTCTCCTCTTTTACTTGCTGGATATAGGCAATGATGGCTTCTTTTTCATTGGCCAGCTCCCCATCGACGATGGCATATTCAATTTTTGTCAAAATCTCTCCTAAGGCTGGACCTGGTTGAAAGCCGTATTCTTTGATCAGCATGCCACCATTGACCACCACTTCGTGCTTATCATGAATGGTCAAGCTATCATAAACGCGCTCGATGGCCAAATAATCCACACTCAAGGCATACGCTTCACGGAGCTCTTCCGCCAGTAGCAACAAGCGCTTCTCATACTTGTAACATGCACGCTTGTCTAGACTTCCTTTTTCTCTAAGCTTAAGAATCTCCACGATCTGCTCCACCGTCTTGGCAAAGTCTCTTGAGGTCTTCCATTTTTTAAAGAATTTTGGAATGTCTTGGATGTCTAGTGCTAAAACCAGAGCAGCCCAAGCCTGCTCAGAAGTTGAAAAGGTAAATTCTAACTCTATGTCAAACAAACGCTCAAGTGCCTCCTTGCGATCCTTCATCTCTGGCAGATAGTGATAGGCTTTGCTTGCAAGCATGGCCTCCAAGCCTTGTCTCCAATATGGAGAAAGTAAGAGCTTATCAAACTCGATGAAGGTGCGCTCAACAGAGATCTTCTCTAGCAAAGGAGCACACTCCTTCATAGCATCAAAGGTTGCTGCTTCTAATTCAAAGCCAAGACTGGCTTGAAAACGAAAGCCTCGCATGATGCGGAGCGCATCTTCGTTAAACCGTTCATGAGGAAGCCCAACCGCCCGAAGGACCTTGTTTTCTAAATCTGCTAACCCCTGAAAGAGATCGACAATTTCTCCCTTTTCATTTAAGGCAAAGGCATTGACGGTGAAATCGCGGCGCTTGAGGTCTTCTTCTAGTGAGCGGACAAAAGACACGGAGCTTGGACGGCGATAATCGACATAGACATCCTCCGTCCGGAAGGTCGTAATTTCATATTCTTGACCATTTTCAAGAACCAAGACGGTCCCGTGTTCGATACCGATATCTACTGTTCGATCAAAAATCGCCTTGGTTTCCTCTGGATAAGAGGAGGAAGCGATATCGACATCGTGAATTGGACGATCCAAGAGAGCATCTCGGACAGATCCTCCCACAAAATAGGCCTCAAAACCAGCTGCTTTAATCTTCTCTAATATTGGTAAAGCCTCCTGAAACTCAGAAGGCATCTTTTTTAATCTCATAGTAAGTGTTCCAAACCATAGACAAGCTCATGACGCTTGACAACTTCTTTAATCCCTAGATTTACTCCTGTCATGAAGGAAACACGATCATAGGAATCATGACGGAGAGTCAAGCCTTCACCTTGGCTACCAAAAATCACCTCTTGGTGAGCCACTAGGCCAGGCAATCGAACCGAATGGATGCGCATCCCTTCAAAATCTGCCCCTCTTGCTCCAGGCATCAACTCTTCTTCATCTGCTGCACCTTGCTGGAATTTCTCGCGCTTTTCAGAGATCAGCTCAGCTGTCTTAATCGCTGTTCCACTCGGTGCATCTTTCTTCTTATCATGGTGCAATTCGATGATTTCCACATTTGGGAAATACTTGGCCGCTTGCGCTGCAAATTGCATCAAGAGCACAGCTCCAATAGCAAAGTTCGGAGCAATCAAGCCCCCAAAATCCTTTTCACGAGAAAGCTCTGTCAATTCCTGAATCTGCTCAGGCGTAAAGCCAGTTGTCCCTACAACAGGCGCAAAGCCATTTTCAATTGCAAAGCGAGTATTCTCGTAAGCAACCTTTGGCATGGTAAAGTCCACCCAAACATCTGCTTCAAGACCTACGACATCTTCTTTGCGGTTAAAGACGGGGACCCCTGCAACCTCTGTCTCATCAGTAAATGGATCGATCAAGCCAGCTAGTTCTAGCTCAGGATCTTCAGAAACCATCTGGTAGGCTGCCTGCCCCATTTTCCCCTTGAAACCTGCAATAATGACTTTAATTGACATAGAATTCTCCTTAAACGATAGGGATATACCCAACTGCTAAGCTATGGTCGCCTAAGTGCGTCCCAATCACGCCTCCAAAAGTGGCAAAAGGAATTTCTCCTTCCACTCCTTCAGCCACCAACATCTGACGAAGCGCTTCGGCTTTTTCAGGTACATTAGCATGGATGATAAAGACTTGGTAATGCCCTCCGGTGAGTCCTTCATCAACGATTTCCACCAAGCGTTTCATGGCTTTCTTTTCCGTACGGACTTTTTCAAAAACTTCGATGACACCTTGGGCATTAAAGTGAAGGATCGGCTTGATACTCAAGAGATTGCCAATGATGGCAGCGCCATTTGACAGGCGTCCTCCCTTGACCAAGTGATTCAAATCATCGACCATAATATAGGCAGTGGTCCCATCAATCTGGTGTTGGACATTGGCCACAATCTCATCAAACAAACGACCTTCACCAGCCCATTTCAAGCAATCTTCTACCATCATTCCTAATGGAGCGCTAGTGATTTTTGAGTCAGGAAATTCGACGGTCAAGCCTTCAAATTCATCCTTCAAATATTGGATATTTTGGTAAAATCCAGAAATGCCTGATGACAAGAAGAGACCAAGAGCATGCGTATAACCTTTAGCTGTCAAACCAGATAAGAGTTCTTCTAACGCTGCCACACTCGGTTGGCTGGTCTTTGGTAATTCCTTAGACGCAGCCATCTTTTGGTAGAACTCGTCGTGTGTCAGATTCTTCCCTTCCACATAGGATTCTCCATCGATATAGATCGGAATGTCTAAAATAAATAAGTCGTCGTGATGGAGAAGGTGCTGCGGTAAATAGGCAGACGAATCCGTAATCACTGCTAATTTCATTGATTAAAACTCCAAATTAATACCCGGTAAATCGAGGGCAATTTCTGTGACTTCATAAGTCAAACGGTTGAGCATATTCAAGCAAGGGCGAGCCAATTCTTCCACTTCGTCTTTGCTGAATTCACTTGGTTCATTGACATAACGACCAAACAAGTGGTTGATTTGAGTGATAGTTCCACTGATCACAAAACCGTCAAAAACGATCATGTAGCTCAAGATGACAATCAAAGAAGTCGTGTTTTGTTCTTGATCACGATTGATCAATTGAAAGTTTACATCTACTTTTGTTTCAGGGATCCCATTTTCTTTTTCCCACTCAAAATTACGAGCGTCATAGTGGTATTGGCTGACAAATTCTTTTTCACGTTGAATATCCATTTTTATTCTCCTAAAAATATGCGATAGGCTTATTATATCATAATTCAGCTCAAGATACCAACGCCGAATGAGGTGATTTTTTCGCTAGTACAAGAAGAAAAGGTTGGGCATTCCCAACCTTTTAATCATATTTAGTTTTTAGGTTTGCGAAGCAATCCGAATAAGATACCACTTACGACTGCACCGATCAATACGAACAAGATGTATAGAAGTGGATTTGATGTAAGAGCGATAACGAAGATTCCTCCGTGAGGAGCCATGAGTTTCAAGCCTGCAAGACCAACAAGAGCACCTGTCAATGCTGAACCTGCAATGAAGCTAGGGATGGCACGAGCTGGGTCAGCTGCACCAAATGGAATGGCACCTTCTGTGATGAAGGAAAGACCCATAACGATGTTTGTCAAACCTGAATCGCGTTCTTCTTGTGTGAATTTATCTTTAAACAATACAGTTGCTACGAATACTGCCAATGGAGGAACCATACCAGCTGCCATAACAGCTGCCATAACAATAGAACCACCTGAAGCAACAGATTCAGCAAGTGTACCTGTAGCGAAGACATAAGCGGCTTTGTTAACTGGTCCACCCATATCGACAGCCATCATACCACCGACAAGAAGACCAAGAAGGACTGCTGAGCTACCTGACAAGCTTGAAAGGAAGTTGTTAAGACCAGTATTGATAGCAGCCATTGGAATATTGATGAGGAACATCAAGAATCCTGTCAAACCAACACCAAGCAATGGCAAGAGAAGGATTGAACGGATACCATCAAGAGAACGTGGAAGACCTGCAAGAGCTTTACGAAGAACTAGAATCACTCCACCTGCTAGGAAACCACCAACTAAGGCACCAAGGAAACCAGATGATACGGCTGCTGGTAATTCACCTTTAGCAGCACCGTAGGCGATATTTCCAAATGCTGACCCTGAGCTAGCAATAGATCCAGCGATAAACCCTGCTACAAAACCAGGTTTTTCAGCGATTGAGAATCCAATGTAACCTGCAAGTACAGGAAGCATGAAGCCAAAGGCTACTCCACCAATTGTTTTAAATTGTGCTGCTAATACATGATAAGAACCAAGACTAGACAATTGATCTTGAGGTACACCAAGAACTTGGTCAATCAAGAAGGCAAGGGCGATCAAGATACCACCACCGATAACGAATGGAAGCATTTGAGAAACCCCACTCATCAAGTGTTTGTAGAAGGCTCCACCTAGGCTCATTTTTTCTTGGCTAGCGCTAGCTTGTGCAGCATTTTCAGCGTGGAAGACATCTGCTTTGCCATCCAAGATGGTTTGGATCAAGTCTTCTGTCTGACGGATACCGGCTGCGACTGGTTTAGAGATCAATTTTTTGCCATCGAAACGAGCGGTTTCAACTGCTTTATCAGCTGCAATGATGACCCCTTCAGCTTTTGCGATTTCTTCAGCTGTCAAGCGGTTGCCGACACCAGATGCACCGTTGGTTTCAACGCGGACTGTAACACCCATTTCTTCCCCTTTTTTGATGAGGGCTTCTTCTGCCATATAAGTGTGGGCGATACCTGTTGTACATGCTGTAACGGCAACGATGAGAGGTTTGTCAGACGAAGCTGCTTCTCTGACTGCTTCTGCTTTTTTCGCTTCTTCAGCGGCAGCTTCTTGCTCTTCTGCATCAAAGGCTGCGATCACTTGATCAGGAGTGCTTGCTTGGCGAAGTTTGTCCGCAAATCCTGGTTTCATCAAGTACTTAGACAATTCAGCAAGGGCGGCCAAGTGAGTGTCATTTGCCCCTTCTGGAGCTGCGATCATGAAGAACAAGTCTGTTGGTTGACCATCAAGCGAAGCATAGTCCACACCCTTGTTTGATTTTGCAAACAAGACTGTTGCTTCTTTGACTGCTTCGTTTTTGCTGTGGGGCATAGCAATTCCGTCACCCAAACCAGTTGAAGTTTGTGCTTCACGGTTCATGATTCCAGCCTTGAAGGTGTCAAAATCTGTCACCACACCATTATCAACGAGCGATTGAATCATCTCATTGATCACGCCCTCTTTATCTGTCGCTTGAAGGTCAAACAACATCACGTTTTTATTTAAAACGTCTTGAATTTTCATAGTTTTTCTACCTCTACTTTTTCATAAGTTTCTTTTATATAATCAGCTGTTGCCAAATCATCTGAGAAAGTGGTCGCTGTTCCACAAGCCACTCCCCATTTGAAGGCTTCGATGACATCTCCCGTCGTTGCGAGCTTCCCAGTGAAGCCTGCTACCATGGAATCTCCAGCCCCAACAGAATTCTTCACTTCCCCTTTGATTGGTTTTGCGAAGTAAGTACCGTTTGGACTGACAAGAAGAGCTCCATCACCCGCCATGGAAATAATGACGTTTTGTGCTCCTTTGGCCAAGATTTCTTTGGCGTAACGTTCAATTTCTGGCAATTCCGTCAAGGTAACTCCAAAGATATCTCCCAATTCATGGTTATTTGGTTTGACCAATTGAGGGTTGAACTCCAAGGAATCAATCAAGGTTTGCCCTTCAAAGTCGCAAACGACTTGCGCTCCTGTCGCACGAGTTGCTGCGATCAATTGTTTGTATACGGCATTTCCAAGCGAAGATGGAGCAGATCCTGCAAAGACTACCACATCATCTGATGATAAACTCGATAAGATATTGAGCAATTCTTGCAACTGAGCTTCTGTTACTTCTGGGCCATTCCCATTGATCTCTGTTTCCTCATCAGCTTTGATCTTGACATTGATCCGTGTATCTTGGTCCACTGTCACAAAGTTGGTTGAAATGGCTTCGCTGGTCAGTACGTCTTCAATGAAGCGCCCTGTGAAACCACCGATAAATCCAGTCGCTGTGTTCTCGATATCGAGACGCTTCAACACACGACTGACATTGATCCCTTTACCACCGGCGAATTTATCTTCCGAAGCCATCCGATTGACCGCTCCCGTCTCTACATGATCGAGTCGAACAATATAGTCAATGGCTGGATTCAGTGTTACTGTATAAATCAAACCTCTATAACCTCCGTTTTTTCTTTTAAAACCTTTAATCGTTGCGGTTCACATTGATTGGTGATAATCATGGCTCGCTTGATAGGAGCCACTTTGACAAAGGATGTCACGCCAATTTTCGAATCATCCGCTAGGATATAGGTTTTTTTTGCATTTTCGATAATCGCACGCTTGACAGATCCTTCTTCCAGGTCTGGAGTGCTGTAAAACTCATCATCGATTCCATTCATTCCAAGAAAGGCCTTGTCAAAATTTAACTGACCGATTTGATTGAGCGCGATTCCTCCGATACTAGCATCTGTAGAAGATTTAACCATTCCACCTATAATAACTGTTGGAACATTTCGCTCAACCAACTTGGTTGCATGGTGAATCGAGTTGGTCACTACTGTCACCGTTGGATTTACAATTTCTTGTACTAGAAGTTCATTGGTCGTCCCGGCATCGATAAAGACCACATCGTGATCTTTGATCAATTCCGCTGCCTTTACCGCAATTTTTGACTTAACTTGAATGTTTTTGATAGATTTTTCTTTATTACTTTCTTCCTCTTGGAGAAAGTGAAGACTTTCCGCCCCACCGTGGACCCGGCGAAGTTTACTTTCATCTTCCAACTCATCCAAATCCCGACGAACAGTCGATTCAGATGTTCCTAAATCTTGTACAAGAGTCTCCAAAGAGACAAATTTTTCCTTCAAAACCTTTTCGAGGATAAACTGTTTTCGTTCAGATTTAAGCATTTCCCCTCCTTTTGCAATCGATTACAAAAACTATTATACTCTATCTTTCAAAATTGTCAACATTTTTTATCATTTTCTGTCATTTTCTTTCAAAAGATACAAAAGTGTACAAAAAAGAGTGGGAATGAACTCATTTTGTTAAAAGAGTTCTTTTCCCACCCTCATAAGGTTTCTTCAGTTTTCTTTGAAGATTTTAAGCAATAAAGTTTCAAAGCATCCACTCTATCTCAGCTTGTCTTAATCATTTCTTGAAGATTGTTTCTTTTTCTTGAAACCAAACAATCCAGCAAGTAGCCCAACGACAACACCTGTTGTTGCTGCTACATTTTTGGAGGAATCTCTCCCTGCCACAGCTTGGCTGTTTTCTTTTTTCGGTTTGATTTCTTCTACTTTCGCTTCTTGTTTTGAAGCTGGAGTAGCTTTTGGTGCTTGCACTTGCGGACTATTGGTACTTGTTGGAAGAATTGTCGGCGTATCCGAGAAAGTTGTTGGATTGCTTGAACGAATATCCATTGGCATATCTGCTGCTTTTAAGATAGCTGGATCCATACGTGAGGCAAGATCTTCATATTGAGAATTCAACAGTTCCACGACATTTTGATAGGATTGTAATGTTGTAAATTCTTCTTCTAATTTTTCTTTTTTATTTTCTAAATTAGCGACCGCAGCTGCTAAAACAGATTGGGCTTTGACCAATAATTCTGGAGCATTTTTAAAGTCAGAAAGACGTTTTTCTGCAGCAGTTAGACGCTCTCGCGCTACTTTTAAAGCTTCATGTGCTTCTTGAACAACCTGCGCTTTTTCTGCTTCTTCCGCTCTTAAGAGAACTAATTTCTCATGTGCAGCTGCTAACAAGTCTTTTGCTTTTTGAAGCGATACTTCTTTCGGCTGAATTGCCGCTTCAATCCTTCCACGCGATACCGCAAGAGTAGCCTTAGCCTTTTCAACCGCATGGTCCTTTCGAACAAGAAGGATTTTGTAGTTTTGGATGGTCTTTTGCACATTGGCTATCTCTATTTCGACATTCGAGTTGGAATGGCGAGCATCTGCTAACTTGCCTTGCAAGATGATCATTTGAGACTCTTGATTAGCCTTGTCTAACTTAAGATTGGCCACTTCATCAGACTTGGCTTTTACATCTGCTCTTGTCGTGGTAGCCCCTGCCCCCTGACGCAATTGTTGAGCCAATTCGCTGGTAGTCACAGCCGAGGTGACCGGACTGTGCAGGAAGGCTGCTTCAGACATCGCATTAGTTGGGTCATAAGCAACAGATAGAGCAGTGGCTTTGTTATCTAGCATTTGCAGGTAATGACCAACTTTGGCAAAGGCTTCTGCTCCAATCTTCATATAGATATCGTTGGCATCAATCTGTGTTTCATCTGTTGACAGACCATATTGAGCAGCCATTTTTTGGTAGGTTGCTTTTTCATTGAACCAAAAATCCACCGCGCCAGCAGGAGAGAATCCATATGCAACATTTTCGTTTGGCAAATACTTAAACATATGCCAATTAGCTTTTTTGAAATATTCTAACTGTACTTGGCTAGCAGGAAAAGAATAAGGATCAAGTTTCAATTCTGGCAGCCCTGCATTCCGACGATAAGCATTGATAGCATCCGCAATTTCAAGAGCCCGTAGATTAGCTTGCAAGGATGCAGACTCTCCAACTGTCAAGCCGTCTTCTTCACGACTACGCTTGTATAAGGCTAAGGCACTCGCTGCAGCTTCATTGCCATTGTTAGCTAAGTGTTGCAAATAGCCTTCATAAGTTGCTTGACTCAACTGAGCCGGGCTACTAGCAGCCGCTTGTTCTAAGGCAGCTAGCTCAGCTTCTTTAGTTGCAATGACAGCTTTCAAATCAGTGAGACGTGTTTGGGCTAATTGAATGTCGCTCTCAATTTGAGCCACTGTATCTGAACCATTTTGCTGGCTAGCTTGCAAGGTTGCAAGGTAATTTTGAGATTCTCGGATACTTTGCTCGACTTGACTTTGCTCCAACAAGGCCTGATTTAGCACATTCTCATCATTCGATATTGGTGCTTTTGCCTGATTTAATTCATTTTGAGCTACATCGACCAAAGATTGCTGAGCCGTGACCTGATTTTCCTGCTGACGAACAGCCTCTACAATTTGATCATGTGCATCTTCCGCTTCTCTAACCTTATTTTCTTCGATGGTGACATAGGCTTGAGCTACTTTTACATCATTTTCTGCTTTCTCAATTTTCGCATCCGAAGTTGTCGCAATGAGGTCTTCGGCATCCGTAACTGCATGTTTCTTCTCTTCTAATTCCTGTCCAGCTACTTTGACTGCTGTTTGAGCCTCCATTACTTTTTGCTCTTGGTAATGTACATCTTTTACCGCTTGTCCTTTTTGAGCCGTAATTTGTTTCAATTCATCAACTGTAATTGGTTTTTCGACTACTTCCGTGCTATTGGTTTCTGCATTTTCATTTTGCTTGACTTCTTCCGCACTGGCCTTGTGCTGAAACATACCAGACAGTACCGTTGTTGCAGCAATTCCCGTCGTAAAAACCGATTTTCCTAATTTCTTTCCCATTAAATCACCTCCAAAACTAAATCTTTTCAAAAAGTTTTTCTACCTTTTAGGATACCACATTTTGTTACCAATAACTAGTAGTAGGAAAAAGTTTTTTTGTATCATTTTAGTGTAAAAGAAAAACAGCTAACGCTGTTGTAGAATGGTAACAAACCCTACCAGCAATGGAAAATTTGTTTGGGTACCTTATAGTTAAACCACTTAGGAAATCTGATGTAGTGCCATTCTTAAGAGTTTTTAACTTTCCCCAGTAAAAGAAAAAGATTAAAGAAAATTACTTTTTCTTCAATCTAAAAATGCCGACACTATTAGTCTTCCTGTTTAATTTGCTCCAACATTTTCTCTTCTTCTGCTGTCAACTCATAGTTTTCTAGCAAGTCTGGCCGACGCTCCAAGGTCTTTTTCAAACTCTGATAGAGGCGCCACTGACGAATATTTTCATGGTGACCGCTCATGAGAACATCTGGAACCGTCATCCCTCTGTAATCATAAGGTCGTGTGTATTGAGGATATTCTAGAAGACCAGAGGAGAAACTGTCATCCTGGTGACTGGACTCTTTTCCGATCACTTCTGGAATCAAACGAACTGTCGCATCAATCATGGTCATGGCCGCTAACTCGCCACCTGTCAAAACATAATCTCCAAGAGAAATTTCATCCGTCACCAAGGTTTTGATCCTCTCGTCGTATCCCTCGTAGTGACCACAGATAAAGATCAATTCTTCTTCCTGAGCCAACTCTTCTGCGTAGGCTTGATCAAAGGTCCGACCAGCAGGATCCAGTAAAATCACGCGCGGATTCTTTTTCTCAATCGCATCAAAGGTATCAAAAATCGGTTGAGCTCGTAAGAGCATGCCTTGCCCGCCACCATAGGGTTCATCGTCCACATGGCGCGCTTTCTCCGCGTTTTCACGGAAATTATGGTAGTTGATCTCGAGAAGTCCCTTTTCACGCGCCTTTCCGACGATGGAATGCTCAAGAGGAGAAAACATCTCTGGAAAGAGGGTTAAAATATCAATCTTCATCGTCTAACCCTTCTAAGATATCTACATCAACCCGGTTTCCTGGGATATCGATATTTAAGACTACAGGTGGGATATATGGCAAAAGAAGATCGCGTTTTCCTTTGCGTTTAACGACCCAGACATCATTGGCACCTGGTTGCAGGATTTCCTTGATCTGACCGATTAGCTGGTCGTTTTCGTAAACATCAAGGCCGATGATCTCATGGTAATAAAATTCGCCCTCATCCAAATCCGTCAAGTCTTCTTCTGCAACCTTGAGGCTAAAACCCTTGAACTTTTCGATGGCATTGATATGGTACATATCCTTAAACTTGATGATATCAAAGTTCTTGTGCTTACGGTGACTGGCAATGGTCACTGTTTGGACAAACTGATCCTTCTCATCGAAGAGAGCCAACTCCGCTCCTTTTTTAAAGCGCTCTTCCGCAAAGTCTGTCACAGACAAGACCCGCATCTCCCCTTGTAAGCCTTGGGTATTGACAATTTTCCCAACGTTAAAATAATTCATTTTATTCTTTACATTCCTCTTTTAATTAATTTATCTCTACAGTTCTCTAATAAGAGCTGCAATTTTTTCCGATTCTGACCACTGTAGATAGTGGTGGTTTCCACCTAGAATGAGTTTTGTATTAGAATTACAATATTCTGAATCTCTGTACTCTTTTTCTCTATACGCCTGACAAAATACG
Organism: Streptococcus parasanguinis CC87K; assembly: GCF_000507765.1. GTDB lineage: Bacteria > Bacillota > Bacilli > Lactobacillales > Streptococcaceae > Streptococcus > Streptococcus parasanguinis_J. The sequence goes on from NZ_KI669401.1 coordinate 624,338, forward strand.
AAAACAGGAATATTATCTGCTAAGGACAAACTATCAAAATCTTCAGCGGTAATATTTACAGATATCTGAAATCCAGGAACTTGCTTTTCCAATTCCAAGCCCTTTTCTTCCATCAATTCCCAAATCAGTCTGTCATTTTCAGGTTCAAATGTCGCTTGTGTTAGTCCCTTAAAATAATTTTCCGGACCACATTCTTCGATCATTCTCATTTGCTCTTCCATTTCTGGATAAGGATTTTTTGAAAAATCAGCAAACATTATATTTTTTGTTGTTGGTTCAATTGCTATCAAAGCTTGACACTTAATTGGTTTACTCATTAACTTTAAAGCCAAAACACCACTTAAACTATGAACACAAAGTATATAATTGGAAATTTCCAATCCCTTCAGGATTTCGTATACCGCTTCAACAAGATTATCCAAATTAAATCCTGTTTGACTATGAATCGGACTCCTACCTGTATTCGGAAAATCAATCGTTAAGTAACCTATTGAGGAAGGAAGTTTTTCAAGTATTGGTAGGAAATTTTCATAACTTGGTATCAAACCAGCACCATTTAAACAAACTAGTACTTTATTTCTCTTTTTATAAGTAACAGAGAGACAACCAATCTTTGTAGTTACTTCAAATCGGTTCATATCAAAATAACTCTTTCTAAACAACAATTCACTTAACATTCTTAGGTTTTATTTTATCACGTTCAAGGGATTTTCTCAAATGCTCTTTTTTGCTAAAAAGCCTTCCAAATCTTGTTCATGCTGATACTTGATGGCTGCCTTCTTGTCTTTTTCAAAAATGGTCTTCGTTAGGTCGATATGGTTGATAGCTGCAATTGCCACTGTGTAGTGAATGATATCTGCCAACTCCTTTGCCAATTCCTCGTTTGAATCTTGGACACCTTCTTTTCTACCTGAACGCCCATTTAAAACCTCAGCGACTTCTCCAACTTCTTCTACTAGTTTGATAAAAAGTCCTTCTTCTGTTCTAGATTGTTGGTAATGATCAAGTAAGTATTCCTCTAGTTGTCTAACTGTTAAATCTCTCATTCCTTCTCCTTGCAAAAAAAAAGCGAGACCTTGTCCCGCTTTTCTTATTTTTCGTCAATAACGATTCTTACTTTTTTATCTTCAGTTGGGACAGAGTAGACAATCGTTCTTATCGCAGAAATGGTGCGACCTTTCCGACCGATCACTCGACCAACATCGCTAGGATCAAGGTCAAGGTGGTACTCCAAGAATTCAGGAGTATCTTCGATCTTGATGGTTAAGGCATCCGGTTGTGAAATCAAGGGTTTCACAATTGCAATAATAAGATTTTCAATCGTATCCATACGTCAACCTACTTTATGATTATTTTGAGAATTTAGAATCGTGGAATTTCTTCAAGACACCTTCTTTTGAAAGGATGTTGCGAACTGTATCTGAAGGTTGAGCTCCATCAGCCAACCATGCAAGAACGCGGTCTTCTTTCAAAGTAACTTGGTTTTCTTCAACAAGTGGATTGTATGTTCCAACTGTTTCGATGAAACGTCCATCACGTGGTGAACGTGAATCTGCTACGTTGATACGGTAGTAAGGTTTTTTCTTAGAACCCATACGAGTCAAACGAATTTTAACTGCCATTTTTATAAGTCTCTTTTCTATATTTTAATTTTCGGTGAAATAGACAAGCTATTTAGCACATGATCTATTATAACACATTTTATAGACCTGTCAAGAAAAAAACTTGACACTATTAAAAATTTTTTATTTTCTCAGTAAATCGGCGATTTCTTGATAGTTGCTAACGGAATAAGTCGGCACTACCTGGCTGGTATTTTCCTTATGATTTGGATTATACCAGACGGTATCGATCCCCGCTGCATTTCCTCCTGCGATATCTGCCGTCAAAGAATCTCCGATCATGAGGGTCTCTTCCTTGCTGAAACCTGGAATCAGTTGGCCAACTTTGTCAAAAAATGCAGGTTCTGGTTTCTGAGTATGAAGCTGTTCAGAGATAAAGACCTCTTTGAAATAAGAAGCAATTGTAGAATGAGCCAAGCGACCTTCTTGAATGGCAGTCACTCCATTCGTTGCGCCATAGAGCTGGTAACCCGCTTTTTCAAGTCGAGCCAGTAAGTCCTCCGCACCGGGGAAAGACTGCCCCTGAAGACTAATGTAATCTTGGTAGCGAAGAGCCATCTCAGCCCCATCAACCGTGATCCCAAAGTGGGCAAACCCAATCGCAAACCGACTATCCACTAGCTCTTGCTTGATCAACTTCTTTTGCTCCAAATCCTTCCAGAGCCCTTGGTTCATGGGTTTGTAGTAATCCTTAAAGGCCTGTACATCTGGAAAATTCATGTCTTCTAACATCTGCGTCAAGGCTGTTTCTTCAGCAGAATCAAAGTCCAACAAGGTATGGTCCAAATCAAAAAGTAAAAATGTATATGCCATTACAGTTCCCCATTATATTCTTTAAAATATTTGGAATACAGATAAATAATTAAGTTGGTTACATAATTTAATAAAAATTATTAATTATCTCTTGGAATTCCCCATAAATCTTCAAAAAATTCTTCATTTGAATTAATTTCTATTCTCAATTTCTCATCATAAAAAGGTTTAATATTTCCCCTAGATAAATATTTTGAAGCAGAACTTCTTTTAGTTAGAACATCTATGTGATCATTGTATTTTAAACCCAATAATTCAAAGTAATTATTCAAAAATTCTTCCCTAAAATGTCTATTGTTTTTCCTTAAAAAAATTCTTAATTTAGTTGAATTTCTTATAACATAGGTTAACAAACAAACCATCCAAATTTGACTCGGTAATATCTTTTTTAGTTGAAAATAATCCTTCAATGCTTTGGTCATTTTATATCCTTTTTGCCACTCAGTCTCGTTTTCAGAGGCATAAGGGAAAAATTCCCAAAGAGCAACTGGTGTAACCTCATCCTTATTAAAAATCATATTATAATGAGAATTTCTTAAATCATTATGATCCTTCATATTTGCATAGAACAACCCTTGACTGCCAAAATAGTAATCATTTTTTAGAATACTCCTTGTGTTGTCAAATGGTCTCTTATATACTGATGCATCTAATCCATAAGGGGGATGTTTAACAGACATTTTAGGATTAATTCCAAGAATTATAACCTTAGGATTAATAAAATTACCATCAAACGCCTGTTCATAATCTTTAAATCTAGATTGTATTATTTCTTTAGAATTAGAATCTTTTTCTAACAATTCTTCTATATTCTCTATCAATAATTCACCTAAGATATTACAATCTGATTGTGCTAAAGAATTAAAATAATATTTATCCTTTGTATAGCCAGCCGTCTTCCAAGGATTTGAACATTCTATTTCAAACCTTAAATTTTCGTTAAAGGATTTATTATCTTTAAGAATTTCATCAAAAATTTTTAGATATGTATCATAATAATATTTCGCTTTATTGTAATCAGGATCACTAATTTTAAATATATGATTATACTTGTCTTTCAGATTCATTTAACTTCCTTTTCCATTATTGAACATTTTTTAAAAATCTATATCTAATAAAATTCTAATTAGTTATATTATTGATCATATTGAATTATAAAAATTAATTCTACAAAATAGAAATTAATTATCTCTCAAACATTTTTTTAAAAACAAATACAAACATACAATTACAAACGATCCTTTAATTTTTCTACAAATAAATAAGCCGCTGGGCAAGTGAGGGTATTCTTGATGGTCAGATGGTTGATCTGATAAATCTTCTTTCGATCTGTGTGAGGGAATTCCCGACAAGCTTTTGGGCGAACATCATAGATGGAACAGAGATTGTCCCCACCAAGAAAGGGGCAAGGCATGGATTTAAAAACCTTGTCCCCATCTTCGTCAACTTGAAGAAATTCTGCTTCAAAGGCAGGAAGCTTCATCTTGAAATACTTGGCAATCCGCGTGATATCGGCTTCCTTAAAATCGGGCCCTAAGGTCTTGCAGCAATTAGCACAAGCCGTACAGTCGATTTCTTGGAAAACTTCATCGTGAATTTCTTGCGCAATTTTATCTAAATTCTTAGGTGGCTTCTTCTTGAGATTTGCCAATACCTTGCGATGCTCCTTTTGCTTTTGGAGAGCTAACTGATGGTATTTTTCAATATCAATTTCCTGTGTCATCCTCTATTTCCTCTTCTAAACAATAGAAAGATTATACCACAAAGACTCTAAAAAAAGATAGATCCTGCGATCTATCTCACTTGATTAATCGGTCACAGCACCTGTTCCATCTAGGCTCCAAGTGTTTTCGACATAAGGAGTAAATTGAGTTATTGTTTTCTCAAATCCTTCAACAACAATCAAATAAACCTTATCATCTTTTTGGAATACCCAACCAGCAACCTGCAGGCCTGACTTGAGAAAAATATGTATTTTAAGCGACTCATTTCCTCCAACAGTCGTCGTAGATTTTGTCATTTTCTCAACAATTTTATAATCATTCCACTTACTCTCCAATCTTTGAGCTATTAGCTCTGCATTAAATTCCACTCCTTCAGGGACATTTGCTTTTTCTCTAGTGGCAGCATTTAAAACAATAATATTGAAGGCGTTTTTATCTGTATACTGAATATTATCTCCGACTTGGATACTATCATTCTTTTTCCAGTCACTTGGAATATTGACATAGCCATAATCTGCTGATCCAATTCGTTTCGTTTTCACATTCCCCTTATCACTATCTGGAATTTTTTTCTCTACATTACTACTTGAATTTGTTGTCTCTCTCACCACATTAGAGGAACTAGATGCTGCCGATGATTTACTAGACTCTTTCTTTGGACTGGTACAAGCAGAAAGGCTTACAACAGACAAAAACGTAACAGACGCGAGTAGGAACTTATTTTTCATATTCTCTCCTCAATGATGTATTTTCTTTCCACTAGTCTACCATGATTTTCTAGGATTTGAAAGTGCGATTTCTATAGCATAAAGAGACTAGAAATGATTCTAGCCTCTCTTCATCAATCCGTTACAGCGCCTGTTCCATCTAGGCTCCAAGTATTTTCAATGTATGGGATAAAGGTTTTCAAGGTTTCTGCATCCCCTTCAAAAGAAATGGTATAAACTTTTTCACCCTTCTGGAAGATCCAAGTAATCAGGTATTGACCAGATTTCATGACAATTTGAAGCTGGTAGGCATCCAGACCTGAGACTTTAGTCCGCGCTCCCGTCATCTTCCCAACATCTTGGTTATCTTGCCACATTACGGCCAGTTTCTTGGCTAGAAATTCTGCATTAAACTCGATATCCGCAGGAACTTTGGCCTTTTCCCGCGTAAAGCTGTTCAAGGTGACAATATTATAGCCACTGCCATCTGTATATTGGACAGCTTCTGTCCCATCGATATCCGTGAACTTGAACCATTTACTTGGAATATCGATGTATCCATAATCTGCATTTCCAATTCGCTTGGTTTCTTGACTGGAAGTGTTTTTCTTTGTAGAAGAAGTATCCTTTGACGAAGAACTGCTTGTTTGCTTTTCGACTTTACTGCTACTCTCTTTTGTAGAAGAAGCTGCTGTGTCCTTTTTTGTGGTGTGATTACAAGCCATTAATGTACAGGCAGAAAGAATCGTCAGTGATGTGACCCATAATTTGTGTTTCATGCTCAACCTCCTTGAGAACGTTTTCTTTCTTTTAGTCTACCATGAAAGTGGGTATTTTAAAATAGGATAAGTGTCACATCTGATCCAACCTTTCTAATTCAGTTTATTTCTTTCAAACCTAAAATAAAAGCGCCCTTTTTTGGGGGCACTTTAATGTTATTCTTCATCCATTGACAAGACAGATAAGAAGGCTTCCTGTGGTACTTCTACAGATCCAATCGCTTTCATCCGTTTCTTACCGGCTTTTTGTTTTTCAAGAAGCTTGCGTTTCCGTGAGACGTCCCCACCATAACACTTAGCCAAGACATTCTTACGAAGGGCCTTGATATCTGTACGGGCCACGATCTTATGACCGATGGCTGCTTGGATGGGCACCTCAAACTGTTGACGAGGGATAATCTTCTTAAGCTTCTCAACGATCAACTTACCACGTTCATAAGCAAAATCCTTGTGAACGATGAAGCTGAGGGCATCGACGGTATCTCCATTGAGGAGGATATCCATTTTGACCAATTTAGAAGGACGGTATTCAGACAACTCATAGTCAAAGCTCGCATAGCCACGAGTGGAAGACTTCAATTTATCAAAGAAATCAAAGACAATTTCGGCTAGTGGGATTTGATAAATGACATTCACCCGATTTTCATCGATGTAATCCATGGTCACAAAATCCCCACGTTTTCGTTGGGCCAATTCCATAACCGCCCCGACAAACTCTTGTGGCACCATGATTTGGGCTTTAACATACGGTTCTTCGATCGAAGCGATCTTGGTTGGATCTGGAAACTCAGAAGGGTTGGAAACATCCAGTGCTTCTCCATCTGTCAAATTGACCTTGTAGATAACAGACGGCGCTGTCATGATCAAGTCAATATTGAACTCACGTTCCAAGCGCTCTTGGATAACGTCCATATGAAGGAGCCCCAAGAAACCACAACGGAAACCAAACCCGAGGGCTTGAGATGTTTCAGGCTCAAATTGAAGACTGGCGTCATTCAATTGCAATTTTTCCAAAGCTTCCCGAAGATCATTGTATTTGTTAGATTCGATTGGGTAAAGACCGGCAAAAACCATTGGATTCATCTGCTTGTATCCATGTAGTGGCTCACTTGCTGGATTGGTCGCTAGGGTTACCGTATCCCCGACACGGGTATCCGCAACGGTCTTGATAGAGGCCGCAATATAGCCAACGTCTCCAGTTGCAAGGAAATCACGTCCAACTGCTTTAGGAGTAAAAATCCCAACTTCAGTGACATCAAAGGTCTTACCATTGCTCATGAGCTGGATCTTATCGCCTGGTTTGACCATTCCGTTGACCACTCGGACTTGAAGGATCACCCCACGATAGGCATCATATACAGAGTCAAAGATCAAGGCTTGAAGAGGGGCTTCAACATCCCCAGTCGGTGCTGGAACTTTCTCAACGATCTGCTCCAAAATTTCTTCAATCCCAATACCAGCCTTGGCAGAAGCTAGGACAGCTTCACTAGCATCCAAGCCGATGACATCTTCTACTTCTGTGCGCACGCGTTCTGGATCTGCAGCTGGCAAGTCAATCTTATTAATGACTGGAAGAATTTCCAAATCATTGTCCAGCGCTAAGTAAACGTTGGCTAGAGTCTGAGCTTCAATCCCTTGAGCGGCATCCACTACGAGAATGGCTCCCTCACAGGCAGCAAGCGACCGCGAAACCTCATAGGTAAAGTCCACGTGTCCTGGTGTGTCAATCAAGTGGAAGATATAGGTTTCCCCATCTTTAGCCGTGTAGTTCAACTCGATGGCGTTGAGTTTAATGGTAATCCCACGTTCCCGTTCCAGGTCCATGCTGTCCAAAAGTTGGGCTTGCATCTCCCGACTAGACACGGTTTCGGTTTTTTCTAAAATTCGATCGGCCAAGGTTGACTTTCCATGGTCAATATGGGCGATGATCGAGAAGTTCCGAATCTTCTCTTGTCGTTTTTTTAATTCTTCAAAATTTGGCATAATCATCTTCCTAGTAAATTTAATCGTACTCTTCATTATAACAAAAAAGATAGGCCTTTGCCTATCTTAATTCATTATTTTCAAAAATCGCTTCTGCGTTTTATTCCCCTCATAGCCTATTCGTTCGTAAAAGAGATGAGCTTCTTTTCGATGAGAGGCAGAATTTAAACGGATAAAAGCATAATGCTTGCTTTTGGCAAGTTCTTCAACTCGCTCCATCAATTGGCGACCGATCCCACGTCTTTGTGCAGATGGAAAAACCGCAAGACCCAAAATATTTAAACCAGCATCACTATAGAGGCTTTCATAGACTTCCGCTTCCACATAACCAAGAATATTTCCTGTTTGGCCCTCTTCATAAACAAAGCAAAAATGATCCGAATCTGGCGAATTAAATTTATCAATCTGAGCTGCCACTTTTTCAAGGGTCGAATCATACCCCAATGCTTGGTGACATAAATCTCTAATTTGACCTGCATCTTTGACTTGAACAGTACGAATCATACCTTCACCTCCTTGAACTCTTTGCTCTTATCTTAGACCTTTTTCCTCAAAAAGTAAAGGAATAGCAGATGAAATTTATAAATAAAATCCGATTTAGATCAAATTCATCTTTTTTCGCATTTCTCAGGGATTTCTATTTACTTTTTCGATTTAATTCATTATAATAGTAAGGGTAAATACAAGGAGGTGAGTACGTTGGCCAGAGGTCGTGGAAAAGCAAGCCCTCAAGACAAAGAGGCATTACGGATTATATCGGAAAAGATTAGAGAATTACTGAAAGAACAAGGAAAAAAACAGATCGAATTATCTCGTATTACTGGAATCCCTGCAAGTACGCTAACTGGATATGTAAAAGGGACTTCTCTTCCCGTTCCTGAAAATTTAGAGAAGATTGCAGCCTTTTTCCAGGTAGCAGTTGCTGAAATTGACCCTCGATTGCGCAATGATTTTGTGGTCATTGATTCAGAGATTGAACGATTATATAAACAGCTCGATGAAGGAAATCAAGAAAATCTTCTTTCTTATGGAAAGAGTCTCTTGACCCATCAAAAAGAAAGACAGAAAATTGAAAAGCAATACCACTCGTATTCTGTCTATGATTCTTTTGCAGCTTACCAAAATCAGAAGCAAGCTGATATCGTCTGGTTTGATCAAAAGATTCCTTACGATTTGGCTTTTTGGATTCATACGGATTCCCTCGAGCCTAAATACGAAAAAGGGACCGTTGTGTTAATCAAGCAAACCTATTATGATCAAGCAGGGGCAATTTATGCCATTGATTTTGACGGGCAAACGTTGATCAAACGTGTCTTTCGTGAGGCCAACGGTATTCGACTGGTTTCCCTCAATAAGAAATATAGTGATCAAATCATTCCACTAGATGAGGAACCTGGGGTGATTGGAAAAGTGATTGATGGCTTTGTTCCTCTTGATTTGGAGGAAATCAAATGATTAAATTAATTGCGATTGACTTAGATGGCACCCTCTTACACGAGGATAAGACTTTATCCAAAGGAAATATTGAAGCCCTTCATAAAGCCCATCAAGCCGGCTATGATATTGTGATCTGTACGGGGCGTCCCTTAGCGGGTGTCCGTCCTATCTTTGAAGAGATTGGTCTTCCTGATGGCAACTACTATATGATTATCAATAACGGGTGTACAACCTTGTCTACTCAGAATTGGGAAATCATTGGCAAGGAAGAGTTGAGCCTCGAGGATAGGCACCGGTTGCAAGTTTTAACGGAAGATACAGATGTCCAGCTAACCTTATTTGATATGGATCACTACCTAGTGGTCGCACCTGAAGCTAGTGAACTTGTCACTATGGATGCGGGTATTGTTAACTATAAACCGACACCTATTTCATTAGAAGATCTACCAAACTACCTCCCTATTTTTCAAGCAATGTACGTAGGAGATCCTTCTGCTATTGATGCCTTCCAAGCTCAGCACGAGGCTGCATTAGAGGCCGATTTTAACACTGTACGTTCGCAGGATATCTTGTTTGAAATTCTGCCAAAAGGCGCGAGCAAGGCTTCTGCTCTTCAGGCATTAAGTCAAACATTAGGCTACAGCAGAGAGCAGGTTATGGCTCTTGGAGATGCCAATAATGACCTTGAAATGCTACGTTTTGCTGGTTACAGCGTTGCTATGGGAAATGGCAATGCTGCTGTCAAGGAAATCGCAGACTTCATCACCCTGACCAATGATGAAGATGGCGTGGCCCATGCTATTCACAAATTAATTGAAACTGAAAAAGGAGAATGATCATGAAATACGCAAATTTGTTGGACCGTTTTATTACCTATGTAAAGGTTAACACACGTTCAGACGAGAATTCTACAACCACTCCAAGTACCCAATCACAAGTTGATTTTGCAACAAACGTTTTGATCCCTGAGATGAAACGCGTGGGTCTTCAAAACGTCTACTATTTACCAAACGGCTATGCCATTGGAACACTTCCAGCCAATGATCCAAGCTTTACACGCAAGATTGGATTTATCTCTCACATGGATACCGCTGACTTCAATGCGGAAAATGTCAATCCACAAATCGTTGAGAATTATGATGGGGGTGTCATTGCCCTTGGTGAGTCTGGTTTCACACTCGATCCAGCCGATTTTGCTCATTTGAACAACTACAAGGGACAAACCTTGATCACAACTGACGGTACTACTCTTCTGGGTGCAGACGATAAGTCAGGTATCGCTGAAATCATGACAGCTATTGAATACCTGACAGCTCATCCTGAAATCAAACACGGAGAAATCCGTGTTGGCTTTGGTCCAGATGAAGAAATCGGCGTCGGCGCAGATCAATTTGATGCAGAGGATTTCGATGTAGATTTTGCCTATACTGTCGATGGTGGTCCTCTTGGAGAGCTTCAATACGAAACCTTCTCAGCAGCTGGAGCTGAAATCACCTTCAAAGGACGCAATGTCCACCCAGGTACAGCCAAAGGTCAAATGATCAACGCCCTTCAATTGGCCATTGATTTCCATAACAAACTACCTGAAGGAGCACGTCCTGAATTAACCGAAGGCTATGAAGGCTTCTACCACTTGATGAACATTGAAGGAACTGTTGAGGAAGCAAGTGCCAGTTACATCATTCGGGACTTTGAAACTGAAAGCTTTGAGAAACGCAAAGACCTCATGACATCTATTGCGGATCAGATGAATGCGGAGCTCGGTAGCGAACGCGTTCTCCTCACCCTCAAAGATCAGTACTACAACATGAAGCAAGTGATTGAAAAAGATATGACGCCGATTACCCTTGCTAAGGAAGTCATGGAAGATCTTGGCATCACACCAATCATTGAACCAATCCGCGGTGGTACAGATGGGTCTAAAATTTCCTTTATGGGAATTCCTACACCAAACATCTTTGCCGGTGGCGAAAATATGCACGGTCGCTTTGAATACGTTAGCCTCCAAACCATGGAACGCGCAGTTGATACCATTATTGGTATTGTGACCAAAAAATAAGAAACAAAAAGGATTCGGATAGATTGTCCGGATCCTTTATTGTATGTTAGAAAGCTTGACAATATCTTTTACCTGATCAATGGACTGAATTAGGTTAAGGCTTGTCTCATTGATAGGAAGATAATAGACTTTATCTGCCAAAGATTCTGTAAAAGGACGATTGGTGACTAAGATCACCTGTTGTCCTTTTTCTTTTAACTCTTGCTCCTTCTTTCCTACCTTTTGGTAAAAACTCGGGTCCCGAATTTCTAGATCATCCACCAAGACACAAGCAGCATCCAAACCGAATGACTCATTGGTCCCATTTTGGGTCAGATAATAGGCTGCTCCTGCTTTGACCTCATATAAGCCAGCTGATGGCTCAACCGGAAGAAATGCTGGACTTGTATCAGCCTCTACTCCTTTTTCTAACTCCACTAGATTGGCCAAGACCTGCAAATAAATCGGTGCTAATTTACTTAAATCCAAGAGTTCCTCAAACTCAAAACCACGTTTCAGAGCCTCTAAGATATAGAAGAGCCGATGGGGCATATGACGAGCTATTTTTTGGATTAACTCATCATCGGTCATTTCTTCAGGAAAGACAGTCAGCAGTTTTTTATCTTTAATGGTTTCTAAGGCCTGTTGGTAAGCTTCATCGATCCTCTTTCCAAATCCATAAACTGCCCCATAGGAGTGAATTTGGGTATTGAGACGAGCATTTTGCGCAGCATCTGAAAAGATCGGAATCTTAAAGAAAATATAGTCTAGACTAGGTTCATAGACTGCCTTTATCTTCTGTAATAATGGATGAGGCAAATGCTCGAGCGAGCGCCCCAATTGCAGCTGCACGCCTTGCTCAAACAAGGAATAGCCCAAGCCCATAGAGGCCATCGAGATACTATCTGAAGCAAATGGATTAACCTCTAAGATATAAAAAGCATAGCTGGTCGGATCCAAGGCAAACTTAATGGAAATGGCTCCTGTCAGCTTCAGATAGCGACTGATGTGGATCGCTGCTTCACGAAGATTTTGAAACTCACGGTCAGTCAGAGTGACCGCTGGCATAAATTGGTAAGAGTCACTAGAGTGGATCCCAACAGGATCAATGCTTTCAATAGAGGCCGCCAGGTAGTGATTGTCTTCGCGATCCCGCATGACTACAAAATCCAGTTCCTTAAAGCCATAAGTCGAAAACTCCAGCAAACACTGCTGACTTGGAGAAACCGAAAGTCCCATTTCTACAGCTTCGCATAAATCATCCAAGTTATGAGCGATCTTTCGCCCTTGCCCTTGCTTACTCGCTACTGGCCAGATCATAATAGGAAATTGAATGCCTTCAGAAAACTCGATAGCTTCTCGAACAGAACCAACCAGTGCGGAAGCGGGTACTTGATAGCCCAGCTCTTGAAAGAGACGTCGTTGATCTGCCTGTTGGTAAAAATTACGGTAGCGTTGGAGACTCGGCCCGACAATCATAATCGATGCATCTTTGAAAAATCCAGTTTCTTCCAAACGAAACAAGAGATTCAAAATCTGTTTGTCCGCAAAAGCTAAGAGCAAGCGAGATCCAGTATAAGAAAGAAGAGTCGTCCTAAGAGCATCCAGCTTGAGCTTACTAACTACAACTATATCTGTAGCTTCTTGGGTGATAGCATTTTCCTCGCCCAAATAAAGGACAAGAGCATTCCCATCCTTGGCATTAAGTTTTTGTGCTTCCTGTACCGCAGCCAAGAGGCTAATATCCTGATAAGAATCTCCACACAGGAGAAGCAATTTCTGGTTTTGTTTCATCATTCCTTCTCCCTTCTACTTTCGTGAATTTTGGCATCAATCAACTCTAAAAATTCATCGTAAAAATAGAGATTTTCTCTTGGACCTGGACTAGCATCTACTTGGAATTGAACCCCTAAAATTGGTTGGTAACGATGACGAAAAGCTTCAATACTATGGTCATTGACATTTTCATGTGTGACCAATAAATCATGGGGCAGACTGTCCCTCGCTATACTATACAAGTGATTTTGACTGGTTATCTCGATTTTTCCTGTCGCAATTTCACGCACAGGTATGTTCAAGCCGAAATGTCCGACTTCCATAGGGGCCAGCTCAGCGCCGTAAGCTTGTGCCAACAACTGAGCTCCCAAGCCCATACCCCAGATCGGAATCTGACCATTGAGCTTTTTGATCAAGCGGCAGAGTTTTTTCACCTGATGGGGATCGCCTGGCCCACTGGATAAAATAACCCCATCTGGTTGCTGCTCCATCAGTTCATCATAAGAGATATCATAGGGATAGACTGTCACATTACAGTCCCTTTGACTCAGCTGACGTAAGACAGAGTGCTTGACCCCTAGATCAATCAAGGCAATACTCTTTCCAAAACCAGGTACAGCATAGGCTGTTTTGGTCGAGACTTGACGTACTTGGTCTTTGGGAAGGACCGTTGCTCGCAACTGATCCAAGATATGCTCGATCGAATCCCCCTTGTTAATAACAGTTGCCTTCATCCGTCCATACTTGCGGACAATTTTTGCCACCTGGCGGGTATCAATCCCTACAATACCAGGGATTTTTTTTCGCTTCAAGAATTCATCCAAGGTCATCTGCTGCCGCCAATTGCTCGGCATCTCCACCAGATGCTGAACCACTACTGCTAAACAAGTGGGTGTAATGGATTCAGAATCATCCCGATTGATTCCTGCTGCGCCAATAACCGGGAAGGTAAAGGAGAGAATCTGGCCACTAAAAGCCTGATCCGTGAGCAATTCTTGATAACCTGTCATGGCTGTGGTAAAGACCAACTCACCCGTTACATATAGGTCTGCACCAAAGGCTTCTCCTTCAAATACAGTACCATCCTCTAGGACCAATAATCGTTTCATCGAACCTCTCCCTTCTTTTACTCTAGTACAATTTTATCACAGTTCCTCAAAAAAAGGAAAGTCAGATTCCATGTAGCGATCTACTCTGTCCTCTTTCTTTCCTTTCAATGAATTGTCAGTTATTTTATTTTGCTCCGCGACCTTTAAGGACGGCTTCAATGATGGCCATACGGACAAAGACACCATTGGTCATTTGTTCTACGATGCGTGATTTAGGAGCTTCTACCAAGTGGTCCGCGATTTCAACGTCACGGTTGACTGGTGCTGGGTGCATCAAGATCGCAGTATCTTTCATACGGTCATAACGTTCTTGTGTCAAACCATGAAGACGGTGGTAGTTTTCTTTAGAGAAGAGTGATTCGTAATCATGACGTTCGTGCTGCACACGCAAGAACATCATCACATCCACTTCTTCAATGACTTCATCGATAGTGACGAAGGTTCCATAGTCTTCAAATTCCGCACTTCTCCATTCGTCTGGACCTGCAAAGTAAAGAGTTGCTCCCAAACGTTTCAAGATTTGCATGTTTGATTTCGCCACACGTGAGTGATCCAAGTCCCCAGCGATACAAACTTTCAAGCCGTCAAAGTGACCGAATTCTTGGTAGATGGTCATCAAATCAAGCAAGCTTTGGCTTGGGTGTTGACCTGAACCGTCCCCACCATTGACGATAGATGCAGTGATCGTCGGGCTTTCAACTAATTCTTTGTAGTAATCCACTTCAGGGTGACGGATGACGCAGACATCTACACCAAGAGCTGACATGGTTAAGATTGTATCGTAAAGTGTTTCCCCTTTGTTCACAGAACTTGTCTTTACATCAAAGTCAAGGAGATCACATCCCAATTTCAACTCTGCCACTTCAAAGGCTTTGTGGGTACGAGTTGAAGGTTCAAAGAAAAGGTTTGAGATGATGTGTTGGTCTTCGTAGGATGCTTTAGCTCCGTTTTTGAACTCAATCCCACGTTTGATCAATGCCATTACTTCTTCATTGGTAAGAGTTTCCATTGAGACAAGGTTTTTAAGAGCGATTTGATTTTCAGACATATTGATTCTCCTTTTAAAATGTGAATGCAAATAGTATACAATTTGTTTAAGCTTCTTTGATGAGGACGCGGTCTTGACCGTCTAGCTCCACCATCTCGACAATGATTTCCTCTGACTTACTTGTCGGGATATTTTTCCCAACAAAGTCCGGACGAATCGGCAACTCCCGATGCCCACGGTCGACTAGAACCGCCAGACTCACTCGAGCAGGACGACCGTGACTGACCAGATTATCAATGGCAGCGCGTATCGTGCGACCTGTATAGAGGACATCATCGATCAAAATGACTTCTCTATGAGCGATATCAACTGGTAAGACCGTTGTATCCTCAGTCGCCTTCATGTCATCTCGGAAAGGCTTGGTATCTAGTTCTGCAACAGGGACATCGATTTGTTCCAGCTGAGAGAGGCGTTCTTGGATCCGGCGAGCGATGTAAACACCACGCGTCTTGATCCCCACCAGCACAATCTGGCTCAAATCTTTGTTTCGTTCAATGATTTCGTAGGTGATCCGGGTAATGGCCCGTTTCATCGTCAAATCATCAACGACTTCTTTGGTTTTCATTCAGTCCTCCTTAGTTGTAAAAGAAAAACCTCCTTTTTCAAGGAGGTTCAGCAAATGGATGGTCTAAGAGGATAGAGTCTCGCCCTATGGTCCTAGCCATTGTTTTTCACAGTCTCCTTGCCTGCCTCACGGGACAGGATTAAAGGATTTATTTAATTGAGATAACTATATCACAGTTTCAAACGACATGCAAGAAAAAACTCAACATTTTTCAAAAAAATTTAAAGATATGACTTTTCGTCTGAATAATGTTCGGTTTTTACTGAAAAACAGCCTATTTTCGCTTGATATTTTTGATCCCATAGAGCACATAGCCAGCTAGGAGGTAAGCGATAAAGATGATCACTACCCATTTGCCAACAAAGGCCCAACCGTATTTATTAACATTGATAAAGAAATAGGCAAAGGGACTATCTTTTGCACCTGGAATCGGCCACTTCAAGACCAAACCATTGAGAAGGGCAAAGAGCATGTAAGCCAGGGGAATCAAGGTCCAAAGGAAGGGATCGAGCTTACGGTATTGCTTGGCTTTATCAACCACTAGGGTATCAAAGAAGAACATCAAAGGAACGATGTAATGACAGAGGAAGTTTTCCAAACGATAAAACTTCTCAGGTGTCGCCAGAGGCGCCAACATAAAGTGGTAGATGACAAAGGTAATCATAATAGCCATGGTGACCGCTCCCTTCATACGAAGGTAGCCCTGAGTCTGGGTCGAACGACCTCGAACCATGCGCCAAACCATGTCTCCCATAAAGAACATGACCAACATGTTAGATAAAATGGTGTAATAGAGCATCATGCCAAAGCCCCCATGCTTGGTCAGTTGCAGATAAACACCGAGTACACTTAAAATAAACAATAAAAAACGATAGCTAAACAATAGTTTGAATTTCATAGTATCCTCCTGAAAGAAAAGGGACTAGGCCCTTCTTCTTTTCTTTAGATCTTCTTCACAAATTCTGATTTGAGTTTCATTGCACCAAAGCCATCAATCTTACAATCGATGTTGTGGTCTCCTTCCACGATACGGATATTTTTCACGCGCGTACCTTGTTTCAAATCTTTCGGGGCACCCTTGACTTTCAAATCTTTTATCAAGGTCACCGTATCGCCATCAGCCAATTTGTTTCCGTTTGCGTCAATCGCTACGACACCCTCTTCTTCTTCGACCTCAGCTGGGTTCCATTCATACGCACACTCTGGACACACCAAGAGCGCTCCATCTTCATAGACGTATTCAGAGTTACATTTTGGACAGTTTGGTAAGTTATTCATTTTTATCTCCTTATTCAAATTAACTTTCATAGTATACCATGAAAGCGAAAATTTGACAAATCCTGCTTAACTGTAGCATTTTCAATAAAAAAGGAGGCAACTTGGCCTCCCTACATAGATCATATTTTTCAATCTTCCTGCAATTCTTGAATAT
Organism: Streptococcus parasanguinis CC87K; assembly: GCF_000507765.1. Lineage (GTDB taxonomy): Bacteria > Bacillota > Bacilli > Lactobacillales > Streptococcaceae > Streptococcus > Streptococcus parasanguinis_J. The sequence continues at coordinate 641,371 of NZ_KI669401.1, forward strand.
CTCGAATCACGCGCACACCTGCTTGATTCTTCTCGCGAAGTTCAACATCAGAATATGGGAAGGTATTGATCAAGATACTCTCCATCCCGATACTTTGGGCCACGGCGACATCTGTCGTAAAGTCATTCCCCACCATGACCGTTTTCTCAGGGTTCAACTGGTGTTCTTTCATCACTTCCAAGAGAAACTCTGGCTGAGGTTTGCGAATACCTGCATCAGATGACAAGTAAATGGCATGGAAAAGTTCTCTCAAACCAACCAAATCAATCTCCGGATTGGTAAAATCCGCTTGGGCATTGGATAAGAGAAAGATCCGGCAACCTGCAGCTTTCATATCCTCTAATACTTCTTTCGTGTGAGGATAAAGCTCCAACCGTTTGCGAGAAAGGACACGGAAAGTCCGCGCAATCAAACGTCCCCACTCTTTGAGGTGGACAACACTATTCCCGCTTGGATGGCCTTCTAAATACAATTGCACAAAGATAACTGTAAGATCAATCTCTGGGTAGGCAACTTGTTTTTCCTTAGCCAAGTCTTCTTCGGCTTGTTGCACCAACTCTCTATAACGCAGTCGCAAGCCTTCTCCTGTGTAGCTTGCCCCGTAGGATTGGTAGATCTGAGCCATGGTATCCCATAAAATGGGACTCGACTCATCCGTTTCGATGTCGACCAAGGTTCCATAAAAATCAAAAATATAGTTTTTAAATGCGTACTTGTGCGGATTCATCTCTCACTCCCGTAACAAACATGGTAAAGGTTGCCTTGCAGACATTGGCCCCGTCTTGATTGGTAATATCGACATCCACAACTCGAGTCGTGCGTCCACTATGGACACATTCGCCATGGATCGTGAGGACATCCCCCAGACGCCCTGCTTTCAAGTAATTGATCGAGGATTGCAAGGTCACCCCATCGACCCCTTGAGAAACCACGACCAAACCACTGACTTGGTCACACAGGGTAAAGAGATAGCCTCCGTGCGCATTTCCATAATAATTGAGCGAGGATTCCACGACCTTGGTTGTCACCACTACATGGCCATCTCTCATCTTTTCGATTTCATAATTTTCAAATGCAGCAATTGCATCAAAGTGAAAATCTTTCATATACTTGCCACCTTTTCTAGCATCTTTTCAACTCCTCTATCATACTACAATTAAGAAGCAGATACAAGCAAAGGGGCAATTCCTTAGAAGCAGAAAAGGAGACTCCAACTAAGTAAGAAGACGATACTAGGAACAATGTATTTTCGGGGGTGCTTCCAACATTCTCTCTTTAAATTCCATTTTCTTAAAGGAAAATAGATTTCAATAAGTAAGTGCAAAACAGCTTCCACTACTGCTAGAAGCATCACTCCTAGTAAAAATAGAATCCCCAAGTCAGGCATGACCACCATTTTTAATAATAGAGCAACAAATAGATTCACAGCTAAGAAATAAGTCAGCAATACACGGTAATACATCAAGTAAAAGAACCGACTCTTAGGAAGTGACTTAACATGATCAATCAAATCTTTATCCGCGGAAATGAGGGTGGTTAATGGCGTATTGACAGAAGCCATCGTTAAAAGAATGATGATTTTTAAAGGAGCATCATAATCCTGTATCAGAATGAGAAGGAGGAAGATGAGAGTAAAGACAAAATTGATGGAAAAATAGCGCTCTTGAAACAAGGAAAGCCAAAAATAATTGCCACTTCTTCTCTTTGCGACGAGCAACTGATCATTTTTTGAAATCGCGACCAGGTCCTCATTTTTAAAAATTAAGACAGCAAGGAGGGCTGACAGTAAGATCATATAGGACACTTGTTGAACCCATAAAGAAGATCCTGTGAGAACAGTCGTTACAAAAATGAGCACCCCTCCTAGAAAACTGGGCCTTGTATTGAACTGGATAAAGACATAAAACACACTCAATACCACCAGTAAAGATAGGTGGACAAGCTTAAAGGATTGTGGCAGGTCTAACTTGACTCCCAAAAAGAGGATCAATAACAGCACGCGCTCTAACAAATTGAGAAGAAAGGTTACTGTCAGAAAAGAACCTTTGAAACGATTGAGAGACAACGGAAGCTGGTAGTAGGCCTGGACCCTGTCCATCGAAAAGTAGGAATACAACAATTGAAAGGTTGATAGAGCAGTGACAATAGCCGTACTGATCAATAAGACTTGAAAGCTCGTAGAAAATTTGCCCCCAACAACATGGTAATAAAGAGCAAATGCTAAGGAAGTCAAGAACAAAAAGAGCCGATTTTTGGATACCAAATCTCTAAAAATTGCTAGTAGCATGCTCTACCCCCTCTGACGATTGACGTCATGAAACCAATCTTCTAAATTCGAATCGATCGCGTCTAGGTGACCATCTTCAATAGTATAAGCTGTATCACAGACTCGAACGATACTCTCTGCTATATGCGAACTCATCAGAATAGCGCCTTCTTCTTTATACTGCAATAGCAAACCATATAGAAATTCTGTCGCATCAAAATCAAGGCCATCAAATGGTTCGTCCAAAATAAGGAGGGAAGGTTTGAGATAAAAAGCTGTGATCAGGAAGACTTTCTTCTTATTTCCCGTTGACAAACTACCGATATCGGTGTTGAGAAATTCTTCAAAATGAAAACCTGAGATCAGGTCCTGCAATAACGTTTCATCTCTCTTTCGATGATACAAACGACAGACAAAATTAAAATAGTGAACAAAATCCCAGTTTAAAAAACTATTGTTTTCAGTAAAAACTGTATAGGTACTGCTCTTATAGAAATTCGTATGAAAAGATGTCACCTTGTCTTCAATGGTAACAGTCTCAACTGCATACTGCCGATGATCAAAAACACTACTTAAAGCTTTTAGCAAGGTTGTCTTCCCAGCTCCATTTCGACCAATCAACCCTACTACAGAATGATTGGGTACAAGCAAATTCACGTCTTTTATAATGGGCTTGTCTTTTTTATACCAAACATTTAGCCCCTTAATGTTTAAACACTCACTCTTCATCGACGCACTCCTTTATAAAGGTAAGAAGCCCCAACTAAAAGCAACAGCAAAGCGTATAACCATTCCTTTTGAAAGGCAAAGACTAAGGCACCGATCAAGAAGCAAATTCCTATAAGGATTCTAAATTGTAATTTCATATCTTGCCTTCTTTCTATTCACAGTATGAATGATTACAATTGTATTTTATGCTTATACTATAGTACTTTTTTTAAGCAGATTCAAGCACGAATGGAATATTCTTTCTTCTTTTACCTTACAAGCAAAAAAGCTAGATACCTCTAGCCCCTTGCTTAAAATCTTAATTTTTCCCAATCATCGTCTGTCCGTTTACGATAATAGTACTCGGACAAATCTGGGTCTTCCATCACTTCCAGCAGAGGAAGCATATCGTAGGATAAGTCCAACTGATCTAATTGGTCTTTCTCAACCCAAGAAACTTCTCCTTCTTCGGACGATCTGAGCTGGCCAGTGAATTCTGTCGCTTTGTAGCAAAAGACGATGTAGCGGCCGCCCTCATCTTGTGGCCAGTCTTTGACTGCGACGAGTTTTGGATCTGTAATTGTCAGTCCTGTCTCTTCGTAGATTTCACGAATGACGGATTCTACAAGGCTTTCTCCCTCTTCGATATGGCCACCTGGAAAAGCATAGCCAGCCCATTTCTTGTAGCGCTCTGGCGAGCGGTATTGGAGGACTACTTTATTCGTTTTACAGTCTTCAATCAGACATAGATTTGTTAAAATGGTAGATGTTTCGCGTGACATAAATTTCCTTTCTATAATGTTAACAATTAATCAAAATAAACTTTTTTCTTTACCTCTTTCTTCATCACAAAGGGATTTACCAGCTCATGGTATTCATCAAAAATATCCAAAAGAAAGCCTCTCTCAAAGACAATGGTCTTCTCTTTTATCGAATATTCCAAGTGAATCGTAACCGGACCATGACCATCAAAGGTAAAGAACAACTCAATGAAAAATACCAGAATCGCCATAGCAAAGAGACTCAAAAGAACACTAACAAAGTTCTTCCAATTTGGAGCATGTTTTCGATAGAAGTGATACCAGATGTGACTAAAAGCCGTCACAGCTCCAAGATACAGCCAGGGATTCCACAGGAGCGGTGTAAATGCATAACCATAGAAGCTCAATATAAAGTTCACAAGAACAAAAAGCAACAGAATCAGATACAGGATCCGAAACATGTTCAAATAATTTCTCATGTTTGGTCTCCCCTTCGTAATAATTGGATTAAACTGGATCTCCTAAAGAAACATCAACAGAATATGATAACCCAACCGAATCCAATGATCAATTAGAGGCGCATCCGGATCATTTTTTTTACTATCTAAAAATAGACTTAGCGATAATAAAAGTAAGCTAAGAGCTATAACTATTCTAAGAACGAGTCTCATACCGCCAAGAGCAAAAGAAACTATAGAACCAATTAGTGGTAAAGGGGAAAATATAAATGCCACTAAGCCGAAATAGATCTTAACCAATGATAAAACCAATAAACTATAAACGACAATCTTCGTAAAAAGAGAGACCCTTTTATCTTCTCTTTTCAGTTGTGAAATGGAATAGATGACATAGATCATATACATAAATAGAAACATATTTATTTACCCTATTTCCTATAGATTTTATTCCTATTTTATCCAACATCCGTTTAGAATACAACTTCTTACCTAAACTCACCCAACAAAGACAAGAACAGGATCAGAGTTTTTTCACTTCTCCTGCTACCTTTTGGAGATGGTGTTGCCGCATGCTAGCGGTGTTCACATCCCGGCCGACTTCACCCAAAATGCAGACGCGCTTGGTTTTGATCCCACAGTGGTTCAAGACGGCATTCTTCAAAACAGAGATACCATAACTATCTGGAATGTTGAGAGGGCCTGAAAAAATCTTGTACCACCAGGTAGGTGCCATCGAAGTTGCATAAATACTGGCTGTTTTCCCTTTGAGCAACTTCTTGAATTGCTTGCCTCTGAGGTAATTCCAGATAAAGCTGCCCTGATCATTAGCCGAGTAAGCAATCCCAGGTGTGAAGACCCGATCAATCCAGCCCTTCATGAGGCTAGGCATACTACTCCACCAGATGGGATAGACAAAAATCAGGTGATCCGCCCACTGGATCCATTCTTGAGAACGAAGGATAAAGGAATCTTCTTCCATCCGCTTTCGATAGCCGTAGCGAAGGACCGGATCAAAGTCCTCATCATTGAGACTTATCACTTTAAGCTCGTGGCGATTTGAGTCAATAGTTTCAACAATGGTTTGAAAAATAGCCTGGCAGTAACTTTCCTTATCCGGATGCCCGTTGATGACCAGAATTTTCATTCGTCTTCTCCTTCATTTCTTTGGTTCATTCTATCTCTTTTATTTTTTTACTTGATTAATTGATAGTGGTTCAAAGATTGATAGATAGGTCCTTTAGGAATTTTTATTCGAAGAACACTTCATCCGCAATTCCTTAACAGGTTTTCCAAGTTCAAGTATTTTTTCTTGGCCATCAAAAGTAAAACCCATTTTTTGATAGAAAGCAATGGCTCGCTTATTATCTTTCAATACCCATAAATAAATTTCAGAGAAATGATCGAGAACAGCAAATGCAGCATGCAATAACTGTTCACTCACACCTTTTCCATAGTAATCTTTTAAAACATATAAGGCGATGATTTCACCAGCTTGAATGGCCTCATCACGAAAATTTCCATAGCTGATAAATCCAACGACCTTCTTTCCATCCATCGCAATCAAGGTATTTTCTGGATACTTTTGACTAAAGAAACGACATCTATCTAATGTCATCGTCTCCTGAAATTCCGCGGGTAAAAGATCGTCATAAGCCTCTCTCCACGTTTGCCAATGAACGAGAGATTTTCCTTCTATCTCCTCAGGAGTTTCCATTGTTTTAATGATAATCTTCATTCGCTTTATCCTATCTAATCCAAGGCCTTGACTTCCAACATCATATCCCGGATTTGTGCTGCCAACTCAAAGTCAAGCACTTCGACGGCTTCTTGCATTTGGCCTTGCAGTTTCTTGACCAGTTCCTTGCGCTCTTGGCGGTTGAGACTGGTAATATCCACTTCCTTGTCCTCTTCCTTGGCCACCGCCTTGGTAACAGAGATGAGATCACGGATTTCCTTCTTGATGGTTTGTGGCACAATGCCATGTTCTTCATTATAAGCCATCTGAATTTTACGGCGGCGAGCTGTTTCATCAATGGCTTTTTGCATAGACTGGGTCATGGTGTCCGCATACATGATGACGTGACCCTCACTATTACGGGCAGCACGACCGATGGTTTGGATCAGACCACGTTCATTTCGGAGGAAACCTTCCTTATCAGCATCAAGGATAGCAACTAGGCTGACTTCTGGTACGTCAATCCCTTCGCGAAGTAGGTTAATCCCTACCAAGACGTCAAAGACACCTAATCGCAAGTCACGGATAATCTCTGTCCGCTCCAAAGTCTTAATGTCCGAGTGCATGTATTTGACCTTAACCCCCATTTCTTTGAAGTAGTCGGTCAAGTCTTCTGCCATCTTCTTGGTCAGGGTGGTGACAAAAGTCCGCTCTCCACGTTCTACACGCGCATTGATTTCACCCAAGAGATCGTCCATTTGTCCCATGGTCGGACGCACTTCCACCTCGGGATCGAGAAGACCTGTCGGACGAATGATCTGCTCGATGATAGTATCGGTTTGTTCCATCTCATAATCACCCGGTGTCGCAGACACATAGACAATCTGATGGACATGGCTTTCAAACTCCTCCCGACGCAGTGGTCGGTTGTCCAAGGCAGACGGCAAACGGAAACCATAGTTGACCAGCATCTCCTTGCGCGAGCGGTCTCCATTGTACATGCCCTTAATCTGTCCCATGGTCATGTGACTTTCATCGATCATAATAAGAAAATCTTCTGGGAAGAAGTCAAGGAGGGTGTAGGGAGGCTCTCCTTCACTCCGGCCATCCATGTGACGAGAGTAGTTTTCGACCCCATTGGTGTAACCCATCTCCCGTAGCATTTCAATATCGTACTCAGTCCGTTGTTTCAAGCGTTGAGCTTCTAGCAACTTCCCTTCTTTTTCAAAGACTTTCAACTGCTCTTCTAGTTCCGCCTGAATCTTGGCAATGGCTACATCCATATGGTCATCATTGGTCACGAAGTGAGTGGCTGGGAAAATGGCTAAGTGGTCCACATCTCCCAGAACTTGGCCAGTCAGAGCTTCAATCTCACGAATCCGCTCAATCTCGTCTCCAAAAAACTCAACCCGAAAGGCATGTTCATCGCGCGAAGCTGGGAAAATCTCGACCACATCTCCCCGAACACGGAATTTCCCCCGTTGAAAGTCGATGTCATTGCGCTCAAACTGGATATCCACTAGGTCATTAAGCAGTTTATCACGAGAAATCTCCAGACCTGGGCGCAGGCTGACCACGCTGTCCGAGTATTCTTTGGGAGAACCCAAACCATAGATACAAGAGACAGAAGCGACAACGATCACATCGTTACGCTCTAACAATGCTGATGTTGCTGAGTGACGAAGCTTGTCAATCTCATCATTGACCGAACTATCTTTTTCGATATAGGTATCGCTAGAGGGCACATAAGCTTCTGGCTGGTAGTAATCGTAGTAAGATACGAAGTACTCAACCGCATTCTCAGGGAAAAATTCCTTGAACTCTCCATAGAGCTGGCCTGCTAGGGTTTTATTGTGGGCAATGACCAAGGTCGGCTTATTGACCTGAGCGATGACCTGGCTCATGGTGTAGGTCTTCCCCGTACCAGTCGCCCCCATCAGGATCTGAGCCTTTTCTCCTCCCTCGATGTTATCCACCAGTTGCTCAATAGCCTGCGGTTGATCCCCAGACGGTTGGTATTTGGATACTAGTATAAATTTGTTATCTGTTACTCGATTAATCATCTCTTTGTCCTCACATATATAGACCTTATTTTACCATAAATCACTAGAATTCTCTGAGATGAGGAATGAAAGGGAAAACAACATATTACAAAATAATTAATTGGACACAAATTAGAGCGAAAACTAAACAAGACTCTCGCAATTACTTCGAAAGTCTTGTCTTTTATTCTAAAACAATGCAATACGTAATAAACATCAGTGTCCATGATATACAAAATTAGCAAGGTTTGCTCATCAGTATTGTTTTTACGTGATCAATTTACTACTTAACTTCTTGATTCCTTACCAAGAGGTAGAGAGTTGCTCCAAATGAGCATACAAGTCCAATAACGTAAGTACAGAGTTGCAAATTGGAAGCACTACCTAAAATGGTATCCGCAACAATATTATAAAATAGATAACTAGTCAATGGTTCCACTACTCTTTCTATGAATGGTTGTACCAAAATAGGAAATAGCAGCAAAATAGCTAAACTCCCCATTGGACTTTTGAAAAAATAACTTAAGAAGTAAGAAATTAAAAAATATTGGATGGAGCCAATCAAATAGAAACTGAAAAGTTCTAAACTGACACCATTTTCGCTACTAAAAAAATGAAACCATACAAGCAGTACAATGAAATATAAGGTTGATTGGATTAGTACATCACATAACTCTACGAACAGGATCCTAATTGAACTTAAGATCCTTTTTCCGCTTACCAAATAAACCAGTTTTGTTTCGTGAGCTTGTAACTCAACAAATGCATTAACACACCCAATACTAACAGAGAGCATTGATGCAAAAACAAGAGCTTGCTTTATAGATAATTGTACAACAGTATCATTGATTGAAACTGGTAAAACACCTAAGAGACACACAAAACCTATAAAAAGTGACTGTATAGCTATCTGGTACTTTACGGGTTTTAAACTATATTTTTTGACAATAAGACTAAAAAATATTCTTGCCATTCTTCCTCCTCATTCGAATCATTTCTACAAGCATTATGAATACCAAGAACAAGATCCCTTCAACTACTAAAAGTGTAAATCCATACAATTGGCTCGTTTGAGTCCCTTCAATTCGGCCAAAAGCAAATGACTTTGCTCCAATCAAAGGCAAGAGATTTTCTATTTTAGAGGAAATTCCTCTTAAAATACCTGATAAAGTGATTACCAATAACAAAACGTCTGCAATTAATGAAGTCATTGATTTTTTCGTTACTATTACTAAGAGTAAAGCTAATAGAGTAAGAACGATTGCAAATATCATAACTCTTACCGTAACATCTAAGAACAAAGTCAATTCTAAATAATTCTTTAAAGTTGAATCCAGAAAAACGAGTAAAACAACAGCATTTACTATAGAAAATACTAAAGTAGAAAGTATCGATAAGACAACCGAACTTGCAATAAAACCAGTAAGACGAACTTTCCAGTTAGGAATCAATAACTGAGTAAAACTATCATCACCAAATTGGTAATGGGTTGAATAAACAAGTGAAACCAAGATTGGTAAGAAAATAACACTTGCTTGGTAGGGGGAAGATAAAAGAGCATCCCTGACTGTATAGACTGGATTCGATGATAGCATAGATGGATCAAGGTTAACAGCCTGTCCATTTCCTTCTACTAAAGCATTTATCACCTGGATATTTTGAATTGAAAAAAATATGCTGACTCCCAAAATAAGAAAAAAAGTGAATTTAAAAGTAGGTAAACTACAATATTTATAGAGGTCACTAAAAAAGGAACGCTTCAACATATTATTCACCTTCTTTCCCTTCGAGTGCCTTAAAATATGCCTCCTCAAAAGATCCAAACTGTTTCAAAATGTCTTTGGTAGGAGCATCAATAACAATCTTCCCATTAGAAATCCCAACCAAATGATCTACAGTTAATTCTAACTCACTCATATAATGACTTGTCATTAATACAGTCTTACCTTCATTGACAAAAGACTGCAAAAAATTGCGTACCCAGCGTATTCCTTCTGGATCTAGTCCATTGATTGGTTCATCTAAAATTAAGATGTCAGGATTTGCTAATAAGGCTGTTGCTAAACCAAGACGTTGCTTCATTCCTAATGAATAGTCTTTTACTTTTTTATTTTTAGCTTCACTTAACCCCACCAACTCTAAACATTCGTTGCACCTATTTTTGTCAACGCCACAAGCCAAGCCAATCCACCGAAGATGCTGAAATCCTGTTCTAGTTGGATAAGGTTGACAACTATCTAGGAATGATCCAACAATACAAAAAGGATTATCTCCCAATTGAGAGTATTTTTTTCCATCGATCAACGCCATTCCCATTTGACTATTTTCTAAACCAAGTAAAATTCTAATTAAAGTTGATTTTCCAGATCCATTCGGTCCAATCAATCCGGTAATCTCACCTTTTTTGGCTTTGAAAGACACGTTTTGAAGGACAATTTTATTATTATATTCCTTATGTAGCTTTTGAATTGTTATCATTCATTCTTTTTCCTTTCTGACTTTTAGTGAAATTCCACCTTCACTTGGAGCAAGTATAACAGGAGAAAATCAGGAAATTCTCAGAATAATTATTTTTTTCATTTTCAACAAATTGCATTCTAGATTTGCTATAATATGCTCATATAATTGGAGGAACTATGAAGTATAAAATTTTAGCCATTGACGATGATGAAAAAATCTTACGATTAATAGCGAATACATTAAAAGCGAACAACTTTCACGTGGAAACTCGTAAAAATATAGAGGAGATTAATATCTGTGACTTTACTGGATTCGATCTAATTTTACTTGACGTCATGATGCCTATTTCTGGTTTAGAAATCTGTCGTTCCATTCGTTCACAAATTACTACTCCAATTCTATTTCTAACAGCTAAAGATTTTGAAGAAGATTTACTAAAAGGAATACAAGCCGGAGCCGATGATTACATCACAAAACCATTCAGCATAAAGGAATTGATTGCAAGAATTCAAATGCATCTTCGGAGGGAAGAAAGATCTCACAACGCCTCTAAAGAAGAGATGGATTCAAATATAACTTTTTATCGAGATAGTCAAGAAGTTTATTATCAATCAAAGAGAATTTCATTAACCAAGCGAGAGTTTGATTTACTTTATCTTTTAGCAAAAAATGAAAACCGAATATTTAGCATAGAAGAACTTTACAATTATCTTTATCCTGTAAGCTCTGATGCTCAACTACGGTCAATCACCGAATACATCTATCAAATTAGACAAAAATTTAAAACTCATCAAATTGATCCAATCAAAACAGTATGGGGAGGAGGATACAAATGGAAAAAGAATTGACGATCAAGCAACTCATTAAGCGTACCTACCTTAAAATCATTTGGCAATTTCTTCTATGTCTGATACTTTTTTACATAGTTCCAGCTCTTCTATCTTCTGTATCTGGAATCAATGAGAAAAATGCTAATCGCTTTGCTTTATTTTTTAGCGTCAGTTCTTGGATTTATCTTTGCATCATTTTAATTTTTATCATTGTAATAAATATTAGACAATTATTAACCAAGATTCAAAAAGAAATGAACATGGTTTATCATAGTGGACTATATTTCACCAAAAATGAACATCACCATTTGCAGATTAAAGAATTCATTGAAACAAACGATCTGATTGAAAAAATGCAATCTGATATAAAAAATAGAATTCAAAATGAAAAAGATCAAAAAAAAGAACTCATGTTTCAAGTATCTAGCGCTGCACATGATCTTCGTAGCCCTCTAACTGTTATCAGAGGAAATGCTGAATTCTTACAATCCACTGAGCAAACACCTCAAACAATGGAATGTCTAAAAGATCTTGAGCAAGCAAGCATTCAGTTAAACGATTATTTTAACCACTTTATCCAATATTCCAAAACCTTTTACGACCATGATATTCAACTTGAAAATATATCGATTCAACAATTAACTCATCAATTGAAGGAACATATTACTCCGTTACTCCCTAGAAGTACACAATTTGTTTTTTCAAATACAGTAACTCCATCAACACAAATTGCCATTCATTCCAATCTATTTTTTCGAGCAATCACCAATATTATTAATAATGCAATACAACATCAAAAAGAAAATGATGCAAAGATCCAGCTAACAATGTCACAAGAAAATAATCGATTAGTTCTAACCATATGGAATAATCAATCTACTTTTTCAAAAAATGTATTACACCATGCTGGAAATCTTTTCTATAAAGAGGACCAAGCAAGAACACCCTCTCAAGAAAGTCACTTTGGACTTGGTTTATCTTTCGTGAAACGCGTCATGAAACTTCATAATGGAACTATGCATTTAGAAAATATTCATAATGGTGCACAAGTCAAGCTAATCATTCCCATTATTATATAGAAAAAGCCGAACTCATCAATATGTGTTCGACTCAGAAGGCAGACAAACGTCATTTTTGGTGTTTGTCTTTTTCATATATGACTTTCAGACATTACACAGAGGTTAGTCATCAAACTTTTCTTTCCTCTCCCCTAAGCGATAGACAATCACTAGGGATACAAGAAGAACCAGAGTGGTGATGATTGATCCTTCTGCTCCAAATGCCCCTCCGGTCAACCAGTCAGGTCCATCTCCCATGGTAAAACTAAAGATAGACGCATCTGCGCCTGTGCCACTGACTTGAAAACCAAGGAGATTTCCTTGTACATAGTTCCAAGTTCCGTGTTGGGCGACCACTAGCCAGATACTATCCGTATAGATAAAAAGCAGACCAGCCAGCACTCCATCGAGGATGATATTCAGAACGGATAAGAAGGTCACTCCTGCATTTCCCATATGCAGAATGCCAAAGAGACTACTAGAAATCGCGATCGCTAAAGGCAGATTAGTTCTTGCAGCAATCCGAGTCAGAAGCCAACCTCGCGTCGCTACTTCTTCCGTCCCCCCTTGGAGGAGCCAAAATGGAAATAATCCTAGGATAAAAAGCAAGGGCTCTAAACTGAGCTCATTTAACACAAAAGACCCGATGCCACTGACTTGGTAGACAAGCGCGATCACTCCCATTTGAACAAGTGAAATCATGATCCCCCAGACTAGATACTTGAGCCAATTTCTTTTTACAAAGCCTAAGCTTGATAAAGCATTCTTCTCTATGACCTTCACCCAAAAAATAAAGAGAAATAGTATGATTACAAAACTGAAAAGCTCATAATAGAGAAGATAATGGTAGAAAAATTCTTGAATACTTGCTATCCCATTTCCTGGCGAAAAGAACTCCACTAGAAAACCTATCACTAAGGAAAATGGCCCCACAAGTTCACTACCAATCCAAAGACCTCCTTCTATAAAGAGAGATGCTAATAATACATAAAATAGTGTAGAAATAAGAACTGGCCATGAGGTGTTAGTTTTTATATCCTGAATCATCTTTCCTTTCTTCATGATCAACCTCCATTTATCTGATAGGTCCATTGTAGCAAAGAAAATCTAGAGCCGCAATATCGTTTCATGTTAGAAAACCTAACATGAAAACTCGATTTTTCTTGCAAAGCAAAGTCTTTTATGATATAATAGCTTTTGTAGAAAAACATAAGACCATTCATACTCGTTTTGGTATGAATGATTTGTTTTTTTAAGGCCATCCTTTGGTCAATGTGCTCATGGGTCAAATCCCCTAAGAGAAAGAATTAGAAGGAGACAGAAATGAAGAAAAAATTACTAGCATGTTTGCTTTTCTTATTTCCAATCGTTGCATTCGCTGGTCATGCTCATGCTGAAACGATCAAGGTCGTTTTCGACACAGCATATGCACCGTTTGAATTTAAGGATTCAGATCAAACCTATAAAGGAATTGACGTAGAGATCTTGGACAAGGTCGCTGAAATCAATGGCTGGGATTTGGACAAATCCTTCCCTGGATTTGATGCAGCGGTCAACGCAGTTCAAGCTGGTCAAGCGGATGCCATCATGGCCGGAATGACCAAAACAACCGAGCGTGAAAAAGTCTTCACCATGTCTGATACTTACTATGATACAAAAGTTGTCATTGCGACTACGAAAGCTGACAAAATCACGAAGTACAGCCAATTAAAAGGGAAGACAGTCGGTGTTAAAAACGGAACTGCAGCCCAACGCTTCCTCGATAAAAACAAGGACAAGTACGGCTACAAGATCAAGACTTTTGATACTGGTGATCTCATGTATAACAGTTTATCAGCTGGTGCAGTGGATGCAGTCATGGATGACCAACCTGTTATTCAATACGCCATCCAAAAGGGTCAGGACCTAGCTATCAATATGGACGGGGAGGCAGTCGGTGGCTTTGCCTTTGGTGTTAAAAAAGGTGGAAATCATGAAAAGTTGATCACTGAATTTAACAAGGCTCTCGCTCAAATGAAAGCTGATGGAACACTTGATGAGATCATCAAGAAATGGACAGGTGAAAGCCAATCATCAAGTAACAGTGCCGTTCCAGAAACCACTACTCCTGCCGGTCAAAAAGCAACTCCTAAAAAATCAAAATATGTAATTTCAAGTGACTCATCTTTTGCACCATTTGTCTTCCAAAATGGAAAAAACAAATACACAGGGATCGATATGGACTTGATCAAGGCTATTGCCAAAGACCAAGGATTTACCATCGAGATTAATAATCCTGGATTTGACGCAGCGGTAAGTGATGTCCAATCCGGCCATGCGCAAGGAATGATCGCAGGGATGACCGTAACAGATGCTCGGAAAGAAACATTTGATTTTTCTGAACCATACTACACGGCCAATTCTATTCTAGCCGTTCAAGAAAGCAGCAAGATTGATTCATATGATGACCTAAAAGGAAAGACAGTCGGTGTTAAAAACGGTACTTCCTCACAAAATTTCCTTGAAAAGAACCAAAAGAAATATGGTTACAAGATCAAAACCTTCTCTGACGGAGCTTCTATGTACGATAGTTTGAATTCTGGTTCTGTCGCAGCGATCATGGATGACGAACCTGTTATCAAATACGCTATTAAACATGGACGTAAATTCAAAACACCTATCGAAGGAACTCCAAGTGGTCAACTAGCATTTGCCGTTAAGAAGGGTGAAAATCCTGAATTGATCGAAATGTTCAATAACGGTCTTGCAAACTTGAAGAAAAGCGGTCAATACCAAAAGATTCTCGATAAATACCTTAAAGCAGATAGCAAATCAAGTACTTCAAGTACAACAGCAGATGAAACAACGATCTGGGGCTTACTTCAAAACAACTACAAACAATTGTTAAGTGGTTTGGGTGTGACTCTTGCCCTTGCACTTCTCTCCTTCGCCATTGCTATGGTGATCGGTGTTATCTTTGGGATGTTTAGTGTTAGCCCTTATAAATGGCTCCGCTGGACAGCAGAAATCTTTGTCGATGTTATTCGCGGGATCCCACTCATGATCCTTGCTGCCTTCATCTTCTGGGGAATTCCAAACTTGATTGAATCGGTCACAGGTCATCAATCCCCAATCAACGACTTTGTCGCAGGTACCATTGCCCTCTCTCTCAATGCGGCTGCTTATATTGCAGAAATTGTTCGAGGAGGGATCCAAGCTGTACCGATTGGACAGATGGAAGCCAGCCGAAGCCTGGGGATCTCTTATGGCAAAACCATGCGCAAGATCATCTTGCCACAAGCAACCAAACTCATGCTTCCAAACTTTGTTAACCAATTCGTCATTGCCCTGAAAGATACGACTATTGTGTCTGCGATCGGATTGGTAGAACTCTTCCAAACTGGTAAGATTATCATCGCTCGAAACTATCAAAGTTTCAAGATGTATGCGATCCTTGCCGTCTTCTACCTCGTGATTATCACCTTGCTAACACGATTTGCAAAAAAATTAGAAAAGAAGGTTAACTAATGGCTAAATTAAAAATTGATGTCCATGACCTCCACAAATACTATGGTGAAAATGAGGTCTTAAAAGGAATCTCAGCAAAATTCTACGAAGGGGATGTGGTCTGCATTATCGGACCGTCTGGTTCTGGTAAATCGACCTTCCTTCGTAGTCTCAATCTCCTCGAAGAAGTTACAAAAGGTCAAATTACAGTTAATGGATATGATCTAACCGATCCAAAAACCAATGTTGATTTGGTCCGTGAAAATATCGGGATGGTTTTCCAACACTTCAACCTCTTCCCTCACATGAGCGTCCTTGAAAACATCATGTTTGCGCCAGTAGAGCACAAACTGATGACCCGTGAAGAAGCTCAAAAAGTCGGTATGGAATTGTTGGAAAAAGTTGGACTCGCAGATAAAGCCGATGCCAATCCAAACAGCCTTTCCGGTGGTCAAAAACAACGTGTGGCTATCGCACGTGGACTTGCCATGAATCCAGATATTATGCTCTTTGACGAACCTACTTCTGCCCTTGACCCTGAGATGGTCGGAGATGTATTGAACGTTATGAAAGAGTTGGCTGAGCAAGGCATGACCATGATCATCGTTACCCACGAGATGGGATTTGCCCGCCAAGTAGCCAACCGCGTCATCTTTACCGCAGACGGTGAATTCCTCGAAGACGGCAAACCAGACCAAATCTTCGACAACCCACAACATCCACGTTTAAAAGAATTCTTGGATAAGGTTCTAAACGTTTAAAAAGATAAAAACGAGTGGTTCCTAAAGCATCTAGCAATTTTGCTAGATGTTTTTTTAGACGAAAAAAGTATTTTCAAATCTGAAAATGCTTAGATTGAAGATAAAGACATATTAAAAACTTTCCTTAGGTGAGTACGGACGTCAGCGAACTTCTACGAAGTTCCATGACTTAGTTTTGAACCTAAAGTTTCAAAACTCCCGAGTGCCTGAAACTAAATTGTTTCAGGCACTTTTCTCACCGCGGAAAGTTTTAATGTTCTCTTAATTCGTTATACAAATTGGGTAGATATTTATTTCTTTGCAGAATCACTATACTTATTTTACATTAAAAATGGTTTGTTTACATTCTAACTAATCTGTTGCTGAGCTGTCTGCATCTTGTAGTACACACCTTGCGCTTCCATTAGCTCTTCATGAGTGCCATGCTCAACAATATCGCCATCCACCATGACAAGGATCATATCGGCATTTTGAATGGTCGACAAGCGGTGAGCAATGATAAAGCTGGTCCGTCCTTTCATGAGTTGATTAAAGGCATCTTGAATCAAGACCTCAGTCCGAGTATCGATGGAGGATGTCGCCTCATCCAAGATCAAAATCTTAGGAACTGAAAGGAAAACCCGCGCAATCGTTAAGAGTTGGCGTTGTCCTTGAGATAAAGACTCTCCAGCATCTGAAAGATAGGTATCGTACCCTTGTGGCAACTGCCGAATGAAGAAATCTGCATTGGCTGCTTTGGCTGCTTCTATGACTTCTTCTCTAGTTGCATCTGGACGAGAAAAGGCGATATTTTCATGAATGGTCCCGACCTTGAGCCAGGTTTCTTGCAAAACCATACCAAACTGTTGGCGGTAAGAAGCACGGGTGTAGTCCGTAATTGGCACCCCATCAATCGTGATCTCTCCAGAGTTAACAGGGTAGAAACGCATGAGCAGATTAATCAAGGTCGACTTTCCAGCTCCTGTAGGCCCTACAATGGCCACTTTACTGGCAGCTGGAACCTGAATGGTTAAATCTTTGATCAAAGTCCGCCCCAAATCATAGCCAAATGCGACGTGTTCAAAACCAATCGCACCTTTAACATCCTGACTTTCCAGGACCCGTTGCCCCGTCTCTTCGACCTCAGCTTGATCCAAGACGCTGTACAAGCGCTCTGCGCAGGCAAGGGCACTTTGGAGTTCTGACAAGACAGAGGAGATATCATTAAAGGGCTTGGTGTATTGGTTGACATAATTGAGGAAGGTCACCAATTGACCAACAGTAAAGTGAGATCCCGAAATAATGCGTACAGCACCAAATCCAGCCACTACTGCATAAATCAAGGCATTCACAAAGCGAGTGGCAGGGTTGACAGTTGAAGAATAAAAGACAGCGGATTGGGAATAATTGGCATAGCTTTCATTCGTCCCCTTAAAAGCCTTACGGAATTGATCCTGAGCGTTAAAGGACTGGATCAAGCTTTCCTGGGTCAAGGACTCTTCGATCAATTGAGTTTGAAGACCACGCGCCTTGGTCTGCTTTTGGAAAAGCGTATAAGAACGCTTGGCAATGAAACGAGCAATCAAGAGAGATAATGGGGTCAAGACAAGAACCGCCACCATCATAAAGAAATCCAATTCTGCCATGGTCACGATGGTGACAAGAATGGTTAGGAGGCCAACAAAAAACTGGTTAAAGACCATCAGAAGACCACTATTGAGTTGCTCTACATCGGTCGTGAGACGACTGACAAAGTCTCCGCTCCCTTGTTTATCTAGATAAGACAAGGGCAAGCGGTGTACTTTTTCCATCACTTCTGCTCTCAGGCTTTGGCTATACCGATAGACCAATTGATTGTAGACAAGAGGATTGATCCATTGGATCAGGGTATTGGCCACAATGACCAGAACCATTTTGATCAAAACAGGCCATAAGACTGTCATCCCTTGAGGATTGATGACTAAATCAACCGCATGTCCGATCAGGATCGGTAACCAGACCGTTAAGGCCACTTGAACGATGGTTCCAAGACTAGCTAGGATCAGGAGCCCGGGATGGTGAGCAAAATCTCTAAACAGACGTTTTAAATAACTAGAACGTTTTTGACTCATGCTTCCTCCCTCCCGTGTTGTGAATAATGAATTTCTTGATAAATCTCATTGGTAGACAAAAGGAAATCATGATTCCCCAGTCCTACTTGATGACCCTTGTTCAAGACCAAAATCTGATCAGCAGACTTGAGACTATTGGTTCGTTGTGATACTAAGATCAAACTCGTATCACTCAATTCTTCTTTAATCGATTTTAAGAGACGAGCTTCCGTCAAATAATCCAAGGCAGAAGTTGAATCATCCAAAATCAAGAAAGGAGCCTTCTTCAAAAGGGCACGCGCAATTGTCAACCGCTGGCGTTGGCCGCCTGAAAAATTTCGACCAAAGGCTTCCACTGGCTCATCGAGTTGTCCTTCTTTTTCACGGACAAAATCAGCCGCCTGAGCTGTTTCTAGCGCCCACCACAAATCTTCATCCGATAGATTTTCTTCCATTCCAAGTAAGAGATTCGAGCGGATGGTTCCTCTAAAGAGCTCTGCCTTCTGTGGGACAACAGCTACCCACTCCCGCCACTCCTTGAGAGTTTTAGGAGAGTGACCTTGATGATAGAGGGATAATTTCCCTTGACTCACGGCATACAAATGACTCAATAACTGAACCAGGGTAGACTTCCCAGATCCTGTACCACCGATAATTCCCAACATCTGTCCATGATCCAGATCAAAGGAAATATCTTCTAGAGCTGGGCTTGAAGCCGTTGGATAAGTGAAAGTAACTTTCTGTGCGCTGATCGCTTCTTGCTCTCTTGCAGTTTCTTCTGGCAGAGCTTCTAAGAGGTCTTCTTCCTTCAAATCAAAAATCTCTTGAACACGCTTAGCTGAAATATAGCTGACATTTAAAGACGTGACCAGCATCGCCAGTTTGATCAATTCTGTTAAAATTTGTAATAAATAATTGACCAAAGCGACCAACATCCCTTGGGTTAAAAGACCAGCAGAGATATTCAATTGTCCTTGCCAAATGACACAAACCAAGGTCGTATTGACCACAAGGAAGGTCAAGGGACTGACCAAACTAGACCAGATACCAGCGCGAATTTGCCAGATCTTGTAGTCCTGATTGACCTCTCTAAAGTCCTCTAATTCACTAGACTGTTGTCCAAAGGCCCGAATCACCCGCATCCCTTGAAATTGCTGACGCGTCACTGTGACCATTCGGTCTGTGATTTTCCGGATCTTGGCAAAAAGAGGATTGACAATCCGAGACATGATCACAATAATCAAGGTTAAAATCGCCACCATCCCCAAGAACCAAAGGGTTAGTTTAGGACTGATGGTGAAAGCCATGATGATAGAACCAAAGACAATAATCGGTGCTCTCAAAAAGAGGCGCAAGAATTGGTTGATCCCAACCTGAATTTGATAGGTATCAGAAGTGAGACGGGTTACCAAACTAGAAGTCCCGATCCTATCGCGCTTGTCCTTTGGAAGTGATAAGATCTTCTCATACAAATCCTTGGTCATCTCGCGGGTAAAGCCGACAGCTGCTTTAGAAGAAAAATACTGGGCCGTAATAGCTACGACGACACCAAAGCTCGCAAATAAAAACAAAACACCGACCGTCATCACCACTGCGCTCGTTTCCTTTTTCGGAATGACCTGATCGACTAAGTGGGCGATGATTAAGGGGACACACAATTCAAAAATAGCTTCTAAAAGCTTAAACACGGGCCCTAGAAAAGTTTCCCATAGATAGCCCTTAAAATACTTCAATAATGATTTCATACAACTCAATTCTTTTTAAATAGGATATACCTATTTTACCACAATTATAACTGACAAAAAAACTCTCCCTGCAGAGCAGAGAGAGTTGAATACTGACCAGATGAAGGTCAGAAATCTTATTCCTTCTTTGTTACCTTGCTTAAGGTCTTACCCATTTTCCCCAACCCAAACATCAAGAGAGGGAAAGAGAAAAGCGTTATAAGGCCTAATACAAGAAAGACTGCTACAAATCCACAGCTATCAATGAACCAACCAGTCAGTGGGAAAATGACAATCATAGATAGACTAAACATCATCGAATTGATACTCAGCATGGTTGCTCGCACACTAGAAGGCAGATAAGCTTGTAAATCATTGTAGTAGATGGGTTGATAAACGGCATAAAGGGCATTGGTCAAGAGATAGACACTCAGATAGGCGAATGGAGTCTTCAAACCTACCAAAAGCAAGGCCAACCCTGTCAGTGCAACCAGAATCGGAAAGACTTGATTACTATTCCATTTTTTCCCGATTTGACTGGCCAAATAAACCGCTAAGAGATTGAATCCACTACCAATCAACATAATAAGAGAAACTTGCCAACTGGCTAAGTCACTGATTTTCTGTTGGTAATAAAAATAAAACATACACATGATGGTCCCTACCAACTGATAGGTGAGCATCCAGTAAAACAAGACTGGTTTGTCCTGCCATTCTTGTTTCACTACCTCCAATATCCGCTTTAAGGTCAAGTGACTTCGTTCATCACTCTTGCTCTCTGGCTCCTTCATGAGAAAAATCAATAGAATGGAAAGCAAGGAAAGGCCAATGGAAATATAGTAGGTCCAAGCCAATGCTCCGTGAATAAAGAAGCCTGCCACCACTGTTCCTAACGTTCGGGTGACTTCGGCCACACCAGACAAAAAGCTAGAAATCTGAAGATAACGGTCCTTTTGGCCCGCTTCCACCGCTGAATCAAATAAGAAAGCCGTACTGGTCCCTGAGTCAAAATTATAAGACCAAGCATTGACCATCATAGCAATGGCATAGATCCAAAAATTCCCCTGACCAAATAAAATCAAGATAGAAGATCCAATACTGGACAAGCGAGCTAAATAGAGATTGGTCTTGTAGCTAAAGCGATCGGCTAACATACCAGATGGGATCTCACACAAGAGACTCGTCCCATGAAAGATACTCTCTAATAGACCGATTTGTAGTAAGGAAAGGCCATTTTGAATAAAAAAGAGAATCCAAAAACTGGTGATACCAAAATAAGATGTAAATTCCAGACCTGCTAGGAGTGAAATATTGCGTTTGTAAGTTCTTTTAAACATTGTTTTTCCTCTTTCAATAGATTATATAAGTGTTTCTAAAAGACTTACTTAGAGTTGCCTACATTTTCTCAACCTCCTTCATTTTTCTTGATTCATTTCTTGACGCAGCTGGGCCACTTGATTAGACAAGGACACCAACAATTCGGTTTGCAACTTTTGAATTTCCAGTAAATCCGTCTGGTCTTGTTGCACCATATGATCAATCTTCGTATGCAGTAAGCGAATTTCTCGTTCCGACTCCATATTGACATTAAAGTCATTTCGCGCTTGCAGGCGATCATAATCGGCTGCCCGGTTTTGGCTCATCATGATCAAAGGAGCTTGAATCGCCGCAATCGTAGAAAGTGCCAGATTCAGCAAGATGAAAGGATAAGGGTCAAAATTCCAGCCAAAGGGATGCAAGACATTAATCAACATCCAGATAGCCATCATCGTGATAAAACTGATAATAAAGGTCCAAGAACCACCGAAGCGCGCAACAGAATCCGCCACACGCTGACCGAAGGTATAACTAGCTGTCAAGCGGTCTTCAACGTTAAAGGGGCGTTCACTTTCGGGCATGACAGCTGTTACCTGCTGTTTAATCGCTTCGTTTTTATCATTGGCACGCTCAATAATCTGACCTAGATAATCCATACAATATTGGCTCAAATTTTTATACGTGATAAAATCATCCATTTGACTTTCAGGATAGGAAGTCTTGAGCATCTGTTGAATGCTATGGTCCAGATCCACAATCAAAGATCCTTGGCCTTCTTCGTATTCTTTCCCATCAATGATGTCTATTTTCAGCATTGAAATTCCTTTCATAGTTTTTTGAAGCAGATAAAAGTGAAAAACGCCTAATGGCGTTTTTACGTCTATTAAGGTTTGATACGATGCAACATACGTGGGAATGGAATAGCTTCACGAATGTGTTTTGTACCAGCTGCGAAGGTAACCATCCGTTCAATCCCGATACCAAATCCACCGTGTGGAACTGTCCCGTATTTACGAAGGTCAAGGTAGAATTCATACTCTGTAAGATCCATGCCAAGAGATTCCATCTTCGCTACAAGGGCGTCGTAGTCTTCCTCACGCATAGATCCACCGATGATTTCTCCGTAGCCTTCTGGTGCGAGCAAGTCTGCACAAAGCACGCGGTCTGGGTTACCAGGAACTGGCTTCATGTAGAAGGCTTTGATATCTGATGGATAGTTGATCACGAAGGTTGGTACACCAAAGTGGTTTGAAATCCATGTTTCATGTGGTGAACCGAAGTCATCTCCATGTTCCAAATGCTCGTAATCAGCATCTTCATCGTTTTCATGCTCTTGCAAGAGATCAATCGCTTCATCGTAAGTGATGCGTTTGAATGGTTCAGCAATGTAGCGTTTCAAGAGCTCCGTATCACGCTCCAATGTTTCCAAGGCTTGAGGAGCACGGTCCAAGACACCTTGAAGAAGAGCCTTGACATAAGCTTCCTGCAAATCAAGTGACTCATCGTGTGTCAAGTAAGAGTACTCAGCGTCCATCATCCAGAACTCAGTCAAGTGACGACGAGTTTTTGATTTTTCAGCACGGAATACTGGACCAAAGTCAAAGACGCGACCAAGTGCCATAGCACCTGCTTCCAGATAAAGCTGACCTGATTGACTCAAATAGGCTGGTGTTCCAAAGTAGTCTGTTTCGAAAAGTTCTGTAGAATCTTCTGCAGCATTTCCTGAAAGAATTGGGCTATCAAACTTCATGAAGCCATTCTTATCAAAGAACTCATAAGTTGCATAGATAATGGCATTACGGATTTGCATAACGGCAACTTGTTTGCGTGAACGCAACCACAAGTGGCGGTTGTCCATCAAGAAGTCTGTCCCGTGTTCTTTAGGAGTGATTGGGTAATCTTGAGATTCACCGATCACTTCGATGTCTGTAATATCCAATTCGTAACCAAATTTAGAACGCTCGTCTTCTTTGACAATACCAGTCACAAACACTGATGTTTCTTGGCTCAAGCGTTTGATGGTATCAAATTTTTCAAGCCCCACTTCTTCGCCGAATTTTTCGATAAAGTTTGGTTTAAAAGCCACACCTTGGAAAAAGGCAGTCCCGTCACGCAATTGCAAGAAAGCAATTTTTCCTTTACCTGATTTGTTGGCCACCCAAGCACCGATGGTCACTTCTTGACCAACATAGTCTTTTACTTCGATGATAGTAATCCGTTTTGTCATCATTCATCTTCCTTTTCTCGTTAAACTTGTCCGAAGACATTATCTTCTTAATTGTATCATAAAAAGGCTTTCAGTGCTAGGCTCTACCTGTGAAAACCAGATTTTTTTTAAAGAAAAAGATCCTCAGCTCATTACTAAGGATCTTGCGATTTTATTTTTCCATAAAGGCCTTGAGTCGGCGAACAGCCTCTTTCAGGGTGTCCAAATCTGTCGCATAAGACAAGCGAATATTTTCAGGGGCACCAAAGCCAGCTCCCGTTACTAAAGCAACCTCTGCTTCTTCTAAAATTGCAGTGGTAAATTCCGTCACATCCGTATAGCCCTTCATCTCCATGGCCTTCTTGACATTTGGGAAGAGATAGAAGGCTCCTTGAGGTTTGATGGCTTCAAAACCAGGTACTTCATTCAACAAAGGATAAATAGTATTCAAGCGTTCCTCAAAAGCTTGACGCATGATCTCAATAGAAGATTGGTCTCCTGTGAGGGCTTCGATTGCGGCATATTGGGAAACGGTTGTTAAGTTGGAAGTTGTTTGGCTGATCACCTTGGCCATAGCTCCGATAATCTCAGAATCTCCTACAGCAAAACCAACCCGCCAACCAGTCATAGCATAGGTTTTAGAAACTCCGTTAATCACGATGGTTTGCTTGCGAATCGCTTCTGATAAGCTAGAAATGGGCGTAAAGGTATTGCCATTGTAGACTAATCGCCCATAGATATCGTCTGCCAAAATCAAGATATCATGCTCGACAGCCCAGTTTCCGATTGCTTCGAGTTCTTCTTTACTGTAGATCATTCCTGTTGGATTGGATGGCGAATTCAGCAAGACAACCTTGGTCTTGTCTGTCCGTGCTGCTTCCAATTGCTCTACCGTTGCCTTGAAGTGATTTTCTTCTGTTGTTTGGAAAGTAACAGGTGTGCCTTCTACCATCTTCACCTGGTCTACATAAGAAACCCAGCAAGGGGTTGGAATGATGACTTCATCACCTGGATTGATGACAGAAGTAAAGAAGGCATAGATGATAAACTTAGCACCAGTACCGACCACAACCTCATTTCGATTCACTGCATAGCCATAAAACTCTTTCATGTAGTCGCTAATGGCATCCTTCAATTCTGGAAGTCCAGATGCTACCGTATAAAAGCTAGCGCGACCATCCTCGATCGATGCGACTGCTGCTTCTTGAATATTTTTTGGAGTCGCAAAGTCAGGTTGACCCAGGGTCAAACTTAAGATATCACGACCTTCTGCTGCCAAAGCTTTGGCACGCGCATTTGCAGCCAAGGTCACACTTTCTTCCATTTCCAATACACGATTTGATAATTTCATATTTCCTCCTCAAATCTTAAAAAACACCGGTGACTTTTCCAGTCTTGAAATCCACCACATAATAAGAGCTCCCAGCCTTAACTTCCCAGATCGGTTTGCCTTTAAAGCGTCCAAAAGTGACACGATCAATCGCGTCCTGACTCTTCTCTTTGACGACGGAAGCTGCCTCTTTGGAGCTAACTCCTTCTTTCAAAGGGTAGGTATAGACTGCTTCATCCGCCTGCGCCACCAAAACCGCTAGATCTTGCCCCTCTTGGTCCTTGCCAATAAAGGAAAGATAGGCTTCTCTGCCATGAAAGAAACTCTCCGTCTCAATGGTCGCAATCGAAGAGTGAGACAGAGCTATTTTTCTTGCTTGTGCCATTTGATCCTGCAAGCGATCAGAAGTTTTTTCAGCAAGAAATAGCCAAGAAAAAAGGACCGTCAACACTAAGATACAGATTCCTATTATATGTTGCCATATTATAAAAAGATTATTTTTCTGTTTCACTCCCCCATTATACACCAAAGCCACCTAGAATTCTATAGATTTTCAAGAAAGAATTGTTACTAATATTTCATACCTATTACAATGTTTTAGTATAAAATTGTTTGATAAACAAACTAAAATTAACACCTTGTATATTTTATGTTCATAGTTCAATAAATTTGTCACAATTTTGTAACTAATTTGAAAATAAAATTAAACGACAGAAACACTATTTATTGATAAAATATAGATATGGAAAATTTAAAGAGATTATTCAAAGAAGCAAACGTAGATTTAAAAACCATGATCGTCTTCCACAAGGCAGAACGATTGATCCGTGCGTCTGAGGCTCATATCTTTAAAAAGCACCAGTTGACACCAACTCAATTCTCTGTTCTTGAGACCTTGTACAGCAAGGGCGATCTCCGCATTCAAGATCTGATTGATAGCATTCTTGCGACCTCTGGAAATATGACTGTGGTTATTCGCAATATGGTCCGCGATGGTTGGATTACACGCGAAACCGATCCAGAAGACCGCCGTGCTTATCTTGTATCTATTACAGATGCCGGTCGTAAAAAGATCGAAGAAGCTCTTCCAGATCATATCAAAAATATTCAACGCTTGATGCAAGTCTTTAATAGTGGCGAGCAAGCTGAGTTGACAGAACTCTTGAAGAAATTCAAACATATCGCCTAAGCCTACTGCTCAAGACGATTCTGACTCCAAAATCCTCTATTTTGGAGTTTTCATCGTGCATTCTCTTTATCTAACAGATCAAAAAAATATTCCTGACGCTTCTCAGGAATATTTTTATTTATTCTTTCACAAAGATCCATTCTTTCTCTTGCGATAAATCCTCACGATAAGAAAAACCTGCTACTTCTAGTGATTTCAGATCTTCTAGATGGGTGATTTCTTCCTTCATCATGGCTGTCACCATAGCCCCACGTGCTTTCTTTGAAATCGTTGAGTGAATCTTTAGTGTCCCACCACGATTCTCCATAAATTTGATCCGAATCATTCGCTCACGAATGGCTTTTGAAAAGACCTGTTCAAACTCAGAAGACAAAAGGGATAAGATCTGCTCCTCACCTTCTACTGCCTGATCATAGTCCTCTTTCCAGAATGCCTTTAGAGATTTTCCAGCTGGTTTTAGCTTCATCATAAAATCCAAGCGATGGGGCACAATCCCTTCATAGGCAGGTAGCACACCGTATAAAGCAGTCGTGATCAACAAATGTTCCTGAAGATAAGCCTGCTCTTTTTCAGATAAGTCTTGACGCTCGATACTACGGTACATAAGGCCATCAAACAGTTCCAAAGCAGGATAGGTTTTAGCACTCCCAGCTAACAGAGCTTCAATTCTTTCCTTTTCTACTAGGGCTCTTTCTTCTGAGATCCCGTAAAAGGTCGCTAATTCTTCTAGCGAGAATGCCTTCAAAGCTTGGAGGATGGTTTTTGTGTTCTCTGACAAGGGTTGGGGCTCGACGATACGAGCCTGTTCGTTCAGTTCTTTAGCGGATGGAATTAATAGTTTCATAGTTCTATTGTACCATAATTTTCAAATTTTCTTGACAGGAGTTTTTATTAATGTTATTATCTAGTTATGAAAACTAGATTAAAGAAAGGTGAAGATTTAGTGTCCACTTTTTCCTATCCAACGTGGGAGCAACTGCCTGAGCTAGACCTCTATCTCGATCAGGTCCTACTTTATGTCAATAAAACCTGTGCACCTGTTCTCTCTTCTTCAGACAAGGGCTTGACGGCTGCCATGATCAACAATTACGTAAAACATGGCTATGTCGAAAAACCAGATAAGAAGAAATACCAGCGTAGACAGGTGGCTCGCTTAATCGCTATTACAACCTTAAAAACGGTCTTTTCTATTCAGGAGATCGCTTCTACCTTAAATTTCTTGCAGGACCAGGCGAGTTCAGATCTTCTCTATAATAGCTTTGTCGCTTATCTCAATGAGCAAAAAGAGCCGATCGCTCCCATCATTCGCTCTGCCTGTCAGACGGTTCAACTTTATCTTGAAACCCTATCTTATATTCAACCAGTAAAAACGGAGGAAGAAACTGATGAATTACACCATGAAACTAAGTAAAAAATTATCCTTTGGAGAAGAGATCGCTAATAGCGTAACCCATGCTGTTGGCGCCCTCCTCATGTTGATCTTGCTTCCGATCTCAGCAGTCTATAGCTTTGAGCAACACGGTCTGCTCAGTGCTTTTGGGACTTCTATCTTTGTGATCAGTCTCTTTTTGATGTTTCTTTCTTCGACCGTCTACCATGCCATGTCTTACGATTCACCTCAAAAGTATGTGCTTCGCATTATCGACCATTCAATGATCTACATTGCGATCGCAGGTAGTTACACACCAGTCGTCCTTACCTTGATGAACAACTGGATGGGCTACAGCATTATCTTGATCCAATGGGGCACTACCATCTTTGGTATTCTCTACAAGATCTTTGCCAAAAAAGTCAATGAAAAGTTCAGTCTCGCTCTTTACTTGATCATGGGCTGGTTGGTCATCTTTATTATTCCCCAAATCGTTAGCCAAACCAATCCGATCTTCTGGGGTCTCATGCTCATGGGCGGCCTGTGCTACACGGTTGGAGCTGGCTTTTATGCTAAGAAAAAACCATACTTCCACATGATTTGGCACCTCTTCATCCTGGCGGCTTCTGCTCTTCAGTATTTAGCGATTGTATATTTTATGTAATATGCTCACCACTCTTATGAGTGGTTTTTTTTTGATTTTTTCTGTACAATAGAAAAAAACTGTATGGGGACAGTCGGAATGAAGACGAGCAAATACCAACAAATTATCGATTTCTTAAAAGAAGCTATTCAAGATGGAGAACTGGAAACTGGACAAAAAATTCCTTCTGTTCGCCAGTTAGCTAGTCAATTTTCTTGTAGTAAGGACACGGTGCAACGGGCCTTGCTGGACTTGACTTACCAGCACTTCCTCTATGCTAAGCCTCAGAGTGGCTACTATGTTTTGGAGCAAGAACCTGATCGACATGAGGATCTTCCACTAAAATTAGAGAAAGACCGCAACCAGGCTTTCGAGGACTTCCGAACCTGTATCAATGAAACCTTGATTGGACGGGAGAATTATCTCTTCAATAACTTTTCGGACCAAGCAGGATTACTAGAGGTACGCCAATCGATCCAAGACTTATTGAAGGAAGAAGGTATTTATACGACTGCGGATCAGATTGTTTTGACTGCTGGTACCCAGCAGGCGCTCAATATCCTCAGCCAGATTGACTTTCCCAATAAAAAGTCTCAGATCTTGATCGAGCAACCGACTTATCATCGGATGAACCAACTCTTAGATTCGCAGCAACTTGCCTACCGTACCATTCAACGAAATTTAATGGGAATTGATCTCGAGGAACTTGAAGAGATTTTCAAAAGTGGCCATATCAAATTCTTCTACACGATCCCTCGTTTTCACTATCCGCTCGGTCATAGCTATTCGACCAAGCAGAAAGAAGCGATCTTGCAACTAGCTGACCAATATGATGTTTACCTTGTTGAGGACGACTATCTTGGAGATCTTGATGGCAGCAATGCTCCTTCTTTTCATTATTTGGATCAAAAGAACCGTGTCATCTATATCAAATCTTTTTCGACCAATCTCTTTTCTGCTCTTCGCATCACTTCCATGATCCTTCCCCAAGCCCTTCTAAAGCCGGTCTTAACCTATAAGACGATTCTGGACTATGATAGCAATCTCATCATGCAAAAGGCCTTGAGTCTCTACATTGATAACGGTATGTATCTGACCAATAAAAAGCGACTCCTAGCCAGAAAAAGAGAGGTAGAAGCCAGTCTAAAGACCTTGATGGCCCAGTCTCCTCTTCTTCCCCATCTGACCCTGACCCACGATGGGATCCTTCTAGGACTCAGCCAAGTTCAATCCCTTGCTGCCTTAAAACACAGTGGACTCCCGCTTGATTTCTTTGAAGCAGCCTACATCACTTCTTGTCCTTATCAACTCGCCAAGATCAAATCGGCAGATGTGACCAATGTTTTACCAAAGCTTACGCCTTTTTTTGAAAGAGAAACCCTCGTATAGACTATACGAGGGTTTTTCTTATTTCTTTAATTGCTCATAGATCAGTTTAGCATTTTGAAGGCCGATCCGATAATCGAGGCGAATCAGGCGAATCGCTTCCATCTCTGGTTCTTTGAGGTACTTCTCTTTTTGTTCCTTAGAAATACTACCTGGTTTAAGAAGATAGTGAGTGAATTGATTTCTGACTTTATTGAGCTCAACTTGAAGGGTGAAATAAAGTCCAAATAAGACAATCACAACTCCCATCATGATCAGATCGTTTGACATGGTTTATGCTCCCTTTTTCTGTTCTTTTCTTTATTTTACAGCTTTCAAGAAAGAAAAACAAGGTTAAATTTGCATTTAGACCTTGTTTATCCTTATTTCATCATACCAGCCTGGAGGTCATACATTTTCTTATACGTTCCTCCTAGAGCAATGAGTTGGTCGTGGTTGCCTGATTCGATGATTTTTCCTTTATCGAGAACATAGATGCAATCGGCATCTTGGATGGTAGAAAGGCGATGGGCAATGGCAATGGTTGTCCGCCCTTGGCGCATCTTCTTCAGAGAATTTTGGATCATCTCTTCCGTCTCTTGGTCGATATTGGCAGTGGCCTCATCCAAAATGAGGATCTTAGGCTGGGCAGCAATGGTCCGAGCAAAAGCCAGAAGCTGACGCTGACCAGTCGATAAGGTAGAACCCCGCTCTGTTACCGGATGATCATAGCCACCGGGTAGACTCTCAATAAAGTCTGCTACATCCACAAATGCAGCTGCTTGTCGGATTTCCTCATCTGTCAGTTCTTCATGATACATTCGGATATTAGAAGCAATGGTTCCATGATAGAGGAAGGGTTCTTGCAACACTAAACCGATGGACTTGCGCAAGGCTTCCTGGCTGTAGTTCTTGATATCCTGTCCATCAATCAAGATCTGGCCACGATCAAATTCATAAAAGCGCATGAAGAGATTGATAATAGAGGATTTACCAGAACCAGTATGACCAACAAAAGCGATGGTTTGTCCGTTTTTAACCTCAAAGGAGATATCTTTTAGGACATCCCGTTTGCCATCATAAGAAAAAGATACATGGTCAAAGCGAATATCTCCCCGCTCGATTTCTTTCAGGCTACCAGCTTGCTTTGGCTCGTAGTCATCTCGATCCATCATTTCAAAGACACGCCCTGCAGAAATGGTTGAGGTCTGCAAGGTTGCAAAATTTTGGGTGACATCAATCAAGGGCTGGAAAAGCTGGCTAACATACTGGATAAAGGCATAGATAAGACCTGCTGTAAAGCCAGAGGACTGCCAATTTAGGCCGAAAAAGGTTAGAATAACCGCATAAGCCAGAACCTGTAACAGGGTCATAGCTGGCCTCAAAAAGAGGGAATTGACATCCACAGATCGGTTGGCGTAATCCAAATGTTCCCCATTAATCTGTTCGAATTCATCCGTCAAGCGCTTTTCTTGACGAAAGGCCTGCACGATCCGCATTCCTTCAATGGATTCCGATAATTTCACATTGATATCTGATAATTTTTGTCGGGTCATCTTGACCAAGCGATTGGATAACTTGCGATAGAGACGGATGGAAAACCAAATGATGGGAAGAAAAGGCAGGATCCAAATGGTCAAATGCCAGTCCAAGCTAAACATGGTTACAAGAGTGACTAGAAAGAGTAAAAAGGATGAAACCAGGCTTGAAAAGACCGTAGAAAACATGTCTGCGACTGCCTGGGTATCATTGGTCACGCGCGAAACAATCGAACCTGCTGCTGTCTGGTCATAAAAGGACATACCCAGCCTTTGAAGATTTTGGAAAATATCTAGACGAATGTCTCTTACGATAGAATTGGATACACGCGCAAAGGTTAACTGACTCAGATAAGTTGCCAGCACGCGCCCAATGAATAACCCATAGTAGAGAATCAAAAACTGAAAAGCTGTCAAAACTGGTGAGCCTGCTTCTGTTGGATCCACTAGGTGGTCAATATACCAGCGAGCTGCAAGTGGGATCGCCGTCAATAACAGACTAGTTAGAAAGGTAAAGGCTAAGGCTAGGGCTGTTAGCCATTTATAACGCCACATGTAAGTCAAGAGCCGCTTCATCACATGAGCTTCAGATGTTTTCATTCAGCTTTCCCTCCATTTCTTCTGATAATTGTTGGGCTTGGTAGGTTTCATAGTACCAACCTTTTTGAGCCATTAATTCCTCGTGATTTCCTCGCTCCTTGATCTGTCCATTCTCCATTACTAGAATCAAATCCGCATGAACGATCGCTGATAGGCGGTGGGCTGTAATGATCGTTGTTTTCCCCTTGCGTTCTAGCTTCATATTTTCAATGATTTGGTGCTCCGTTTTAGCATCTACTGCAGACAGGGAATCATCCAAAATCAGGATCTCAGGATTCATGACCAAAGCACGACTCATGGCAATCCGTTGCTTTTGTCCGCCAGAAAGAGAGACACCTCTCTCTCCTAGCACTGTCTCCATCTGGTCTGGCATGGCCAGAATATCTTCATAGACTCCACAAGTTCTCAGAGCCTTCATCACCTCTTCCTCCTTGATCTGTGGATCTGAAAAAGCGACATTCTCGCGAATGGTCATGGCAAAGAGAATCTGATCTTGAGGGACGTAGCCGATCAAGCTTCGAAGATCTTCTAAGCGATAATGTTTGATGGAGATTCCATTGAGCAAGATATCTCCCTGCTCCAAGTCGTGCTCTCTAAGCAAGAGACGCAACAAGGTGGTCTTTCCAGATCCAGTTGGACCCACAATTCCAAGGGTTTGCCCTTTTTCTAAATGAAAGACAACCTTTTCAAGGACAGGCTCTTTCTCATAGGCGAATTCTTCAATGTCATATTCCAGATCGCCATTTTGAATGTTTTTGACTGGTTGACTTGGATCTTGGATATCAGGTGTTTCTGCTAAAAGTGTCTCAATCCGATCATAGGAAACGCTAGCACGCTGACTAATATTAAACAAGAAGCCCATAGCTTGAAGAGGCCAGACGAGCATATTGAGATAGGTTATAAAGGTTACGATTTGTCCAACCGTCAGGCTCCCTTCCTGAACAAATAGCCCCCCGAAGTAGAGCGTCAAGACATAGGAGAGACCGACAAAAAGAAGAGTGGTCGGATCAAACAAAGCATTGTAACCGGCTGAAGTCATATTCTTTGAAAAGACCATTTGATTGGTTTTTTCAAAAGCCTGAATCTCATCTGCCTGAAAGCCAAAGGATTTGGTCACCTTGACTCCTGATACTGATTCCTGAACAAAGTTGTTCAGCTCTGAGAAGCCTTCTTGGGCCTCTTTGAAGGCTTTGTGATTTTTGCGTCCGATAGCCGAAGTTACTACTACCATGACCGGTAGGGGCAAAATAGCTAAGAGGGTTAAGCGC
The DNA here is from genome assembly GCF_000507765.1 of Streptococcus parasanguinis CC87K. Classification (GTDB taxonomy): domain Bacteria; phylum Bacillota; class Bacilli; order Lactobacillales; family Streptococcaceae; genus Streptococcus; species Streptococcus parasanguinis_J. Next base: position 674,494 of record NZ_KI669401.1, read on the forward strand.
CAATCAATCATGAAAAACATGCTGACTAGGGTCACCAAGGCTGTCACAGAAGCATCTACAGCAGACATGACTCCACCACCAGCAAACATGGTTACCGCATTGATATCATTAGTGGCATGGGCCATGAGATTCCCTGTCCGATAACGCTGATAAAAAGACGGAGACATGAGCGTAAATTGCTTAAACAAACGGTAACGCAAGATCCGAGCCAACTTATTGGCCGTTCCAAAAATATAGCGTCTCCAGACAAAACGAAGGCCATACATAGCAAGAGCTGCGAGGACCAAAAGAGCGATATCTACAACTAACTGCCCCAGCGTCAGCCTTCTTTTATCGATCAAATCGATCACAAGTCCCATGATTCTTGGAGGAATGAGATTTAAAAAGCTAACCAAGATCAAGGACCCTATCCCGATCAAGTATCGCTTCTTCTCTAAATTAAAAAACCAAGATAATTTCCTCAACAGATTCATCTTATTTCCCCTTTTTTGTGAGTTGCCAACTACTATCCACTAGAGCAAACAACTCCTCATCAGCAATTGTTCCATCTAAGGGGATACTCACCCAATATTTTTTATTCATATGAAAAGCTGGATAAATCCCTTTCTGCTGGATGAAATGGGCTACTTGATCAGACTTGACATTCAAAACTTCTATTTTCCCAGACTTGCCAGCATCCAGTTTTTTCCAATCAATGGTCATAAAGACACCATACCACTTGAGGGTGTCTCGGTGGCGAATGGCACCGGATTCCGGAGATCTCTCCCACAAATACTCAATCGTTCCCTGATAGTGCAGGGAGATATAGGACATGAGACGCTTGGCTTGAGGATAGAGAAATTCTTGGACCTCAAAACAAGCTTGGCGAATCCTTGCAAGACTTTCCTGACAGGATTCCCTGACTTGGCCGACGAAATTTCCTTGTAGCTGTTCCTGATGGATTTGGATATACTCGTCTCCTGTATCCTGATCATAGACCTGAAAAGAAATCTTCTGGTCGCAGACACGGACCTTTAAGAGAAAAGAGTCCGATAAGACGGGACACTGGTACTCATAGCCTGCCCCTCTCTTCTTAAATCCGTAAGCCAATCCCTTTTCTGGCTGAAAGGTGTACCGTTCAAAATAATGCTCTAAAAACATTTCCTCTCCCTTATTCATTTTTGCACTAGAAGAGGCTGGAAACAACGTCCCCAACCTTGATAACGGATCCTCAAAACTACTTCAAGCAGTGATCGTTTCTTTTTTAAAACACGATGCGCGTGCCATGCAGTTGACAAACGCCCAATTGCTCCAAAAAGAGCTGACGATTGTCAAGGGTCACACCCCCACCTGGCAGGATCTGAATCTTTCCCTTAGCTGCATCTAATAAACGATGATAGTGTGCAAAGCGTTGCTCTAGTGGGTCACCTGGACTTCCTGCTCGTGTTAAAATACGGGCCACACCTTGATCAGAAAGCCACTCAATCGCTTCTAGCTGATCTGTATGAGCTAACTCATCAAAGGCCATATGAAAGACCACCTCTGCCTCTCCACAGGCTGCTAGTAAAAGCTGCATGACTCTCTGATCCAACTTTCGATCCCTCGTCAGCGCACCCAGCACAAAACTAGTAACCCCTATTTCTTTCGCAGCACGAATATCCGTCAGCATAGCTTGGACTTCCAGATCAGTGTAGACAAAATCGCCACCACGGGGCCGGATAATGACACATAGATCCACGGACTTCTCTCTTGTCAGTTTGATTGCTTCATTGATCACACCTATAATCGGTGTGATCCCTCCTACTGCCAAGTTGTCGCACAGTTCAATGCGACCTGCCCCAGCAGCAATCGCCTTGTCAATATAAGTTAAATTCTCTGCACAAAATTCAAAGACAAGCATGACAACTCCATTTTTATAGTCTTAAAATAAGGAGATACTAACCGTCACCTTGGCATTGCCATTTTCTACTCTCGCTTTTGAGATACTATAACCTGCTTGAGGGATCTCAAGCATAATCTGATCACCATTCACTGTGAAGCCGCCTCCATTTTGATTGGATTGATCCTTCAAATAGTTGAGAACCAAGGATTTTGGAATCGGCATTTTCCCTAATTTAGCAGCTGTCACAGTCAAATTCATGACATTGTTTTCAACTTGACCTGTCATGGTTAAATCTAGATAGCTATCGACTGGCCCTAAGGAAACCGGAACTTTGACGTGAAGGTCATTGCCATCCATTCCAAGTGCCATCTTTTGAAAGTCAGAATTGTCAAGAGCAGATCCAGCACTTGTTTTTACAACTTGACTCAATTGCACAGAATTGAGACTCAACTCAGTTGAGAGCCCTTCAGTGCTTACAGAAGCATTTGAAACTGCATTTTGAGCCAGTTCAATCAAAGAGCTCCCTGCCTGCACATTTCTTAGTTGTTCTCCTTCAGGAATGGATCCCGGAACCAACAGGATCACTAATAAAATAAATAAAACGATCACCATGCCAATCAGGCGTCTCATCCACTTAAACATCTGCTCCTCCAATACGTGAAAAGTTGTATCCTTATTGTACCTTAAATCCAAAGAAATTGCGACTAAGAGGGGGCTTTAGAAAGCAAAAGAGAGCGTGGGACAGAAATCGGTAATTCGTTAGAATTCGATTTCGTCGTCCCACCTCCGCACAGTTGAGTAGGGCTGTAAAAGCTGATAAAATCAGCGTAGTAGAGCCCACTCAACCACTGCGTCTTACTCGACAATCCAAAAACAATTGAGAGGCTAGGACTTTTGTCCCAACCTCTCTCTGTGCATTATTTCGATTTAATGTAGTTAACACCATCTGCTTTTGGTGCAACTGCTTGTCCGAAGAAGGCTGCCAAGACAACCATGGTCAAGACGTAAGGCGCAATTTGCAAGTAAATGGATGGGATACCTTTAAGCAAAGGCAATTGATTCCCGATAACTGCTAAACTTTGTGAAGCTCCAAAGAAGAGACTAGCCAACATAGCACCGATTGGGTTCCATTTCCCGAAAATCATAGCCGCAAGGGCGATAAATCCAGGACCTACAATAGTCGTTACCGCAAAGTTAACAGAAACTGACTGAGCGTAAATAGCTCCTCCGATACCTGCTAGGGCACCTGAGATCATGACTCCTAAGTAGCGCATTTTATAAACATTGATTCCCAGTGTATCTGCTGCTTGTGGGTGCTCCCCAACTGAACGAAGACGCAAACCAAATTTTGTCTTGAACATGACGAACCAAGCAAAGAATGAGAAGAGAATTGCAACCCAGCCGATGATACTGGCATTGTTGAAGAAAATATCCCCAATCACCGGAATTTTAGATAAGACCGGAATGGATGTTTTCCCAAAGGCAACTTTGATATTATCAGTTTGCCCCTTGTTGTACATTGCTTTAACTAGAAAAACGGCTAATGGAGGGGCCATCAAGTTCAATACTGTACCTGAAACGATATGGTCAGCACGGAAATGAATCGTTGCCACCGCGTGGATCAAGGAGAAAATTACTCCGATTCCTGCAGCAACAATCAAGGACAACCATGGTGTTAAATTTCCTAAGGTAGGCTCAAAAGTCAAGTTAAAGATAATTCCTGAGAAGGCTCCCATAACCATGATTCCTTCAAGGCCAACGTTAACAACCCCAGCGTGTTCTGAGTATGCTCCTCCGATACTTGTGAAGATCAGCGGTGCCGCATACACAATCATAGAGGAAACAAGAATACTTAAAATCGTTACAATACTCATTAGTTTGCTCCTCCTTTTTTAGCTGATCGCACCGAGATCATCTTTTCGATAATGTAGTGGGCACATACGAAGAAGATGATAGATGCTGTCACAATTTGAACGACTTCTTCAGGGATAGCAGCTGGCTTCATACCAACTCCCCCAATTTGAAGCGCTCCAAACAAGAAGGCAGCAAATGGAATACCAATTGGTGAATTCATTGCAAGAAGGGCAACGGCCATTCCGTTAAATCCAACACTCATTGAGCTAGTTTGAACATAGACATTTGAGTAAATACCCAGACCTTCTGCTACCCCACCGATACCAGCAAGAGCACCAGAAATGATCATAGAAAGGATAATGGTCCGTTTTGCAGACATCCCAGCATATTCCGCCGCATTCGCATTGAGACCAACGGCACGGATTTCAAAACCAAGTGTTGTTTTCTTCATCAAGAACCAGATGACCACCACTGCGATGATGGCAAAGAAGATCCCGATGTTCATTTGTGATTTGTCTGTCAAATTACGCAACCACTCCGTCTGGTAGACAGCGTTGGCTCCCACATCAATGGTTGAGTCCTTGTTTTTCATCAAGGAAGCTGGGAAGCTATGAATCAAGGCATTCCCACCATAGAGAACAATGTAGTTCATCATAATGGTGATGATGACCTCACTGGTTCCGAGATAGGCACGAAGGAAACCAGGAATCGCTCCAATAAATCCACCTGCGATAGCCGCAATCAAAACGGTCATCGGAATCATCAGTAAGCGAGGCATATTTGGGAAGGAAAGGGCAAACCAAGTCGCCATGATCCATCCTGCAAAAGCCTGACCAGGAAGTCCAACGTTAAAGAAGCCGGCCCGGCTGGCTACTGAAAATCCAAGAGCAACTAAAATCAGTGGCCCCATAGCACGGGAAATATTTCCCCAACTCTTAATCGAACCAAAGGCTTTCTTAAACAGCAATTCATATCCCCAAAGGGCATCATAGCTGAAGGCCCACATAATAATGGCACCCAAGACCAATCCTAAAAGGACAGACACCAATGGAACGGCAATTTGTTTTAAATTCTTATTCATTTGATGCTCCCTCCTTTACTTGGCCTCCTGCCATGAGGATTCCAAGTTCTTGCTTATTCGTTGTTTCAGGGGTTACGATCCCTTGGATCTTCCCATCATGAATAACCGCAATACGGTCAGAAACATTCAAAATTTCATCTAATTCAAAGCTGACAACCAGAACGGCTTTTCCATTATCCCGTTCTTGGATCAAACGTTTGTGGATATATTCGATCGCTCCAACGTCCAATCCACGAGTCGGCTGGCTGACGATCAAGAGATCTGGATCGCGATCGATTTCCCGAGCGATAATGGCTTTTTGCTGGTTCCCTCCAGAGAGAGCCTTAGCAGGTACCACTTCACTGGCTGCACGAACGTCAAACTCTTCCATCAACTTCTTGGCATAAGAGGTAATATTTGGATAATTCAAAATACCATTCTTGCTAAGAGGTTCTTTATAATAGGTTTGAAGGGCAATGTTTTCAGAGATCATCATGTCAAGGACTAATCCATCCCGATGACGGTCTTCAGGGACGTGCCCTACCTTCATTTCTGTGATTTGACGTGGACGAAGTCCTACAACATCCTTGCCTTTAATCTTGATTGAACCAGATTTTACCTTCCGTAGACCTGTAATCGCTTGGATCAACTCAGACTGACCATTTCCGTCAATCCCTGCGATCCCCACGACTTCACCAGCACGAAGTTCCAGTGAAAGATTCTTAACAGCTGGGACACCCCGGTTTTCGTTTACAACCAAGTTTTCGATCGACAAGACGACTTCTTTCGGTTGAGAAGGACCTTTCTCCGTTTTAAAGGAAACAGAACGACCGACCATCATTTCGGCCAAGTCTTGGTTGGTAGCTCCACCAATCTCGACTGTCTCAATTGATTTCCCACGACGGATAACCGTTACCCGGTCTGAAACAGCACGAATTTCATCCAACTTGTGCGTAATCAAGATAATGGATTTTCCTTCATTTGCCAAGTTCTTCATGATTGTCATCAATTCTTCGATTTCAGCTGGTGTCAACACCGCAGTTGGTTCATCGAAGATTAGGATGTCGGCTCCACGATAAAGCGTCTTTAAAATTTCCACACGTTGCTGCGCACCGACGGAAATATCCTCAACTTTAGCATTTGGATCCACTGCTAAGCCATATTTTTTAGACAAATCAAGGATATCTTGACTGGCTTTCTTAAGATCCAAAATACCATGTTTAGTGGTTTCAGACCCAAGGATGATATTTTCAGCAACAGTGAAAGCTTCAACCAACATAAAGTGTTGGTGCACCATTCCAATTCCTAAAGAAGCTGCTTTTGAAGGTGAGTCTAGGTTAACAGTTTTTCCATTTACCACGATGTCTCCGCTAGTTGGTTCCAACAAACCAGCCAACATATTCATCAGGGTAGATTTCCCTGCACCATTTTCTCCAAGAAGTGCATGGATTTCACCTTTGCGCAACTGAAGATTAATCTTGTCATTTGCTACAAAGTCACCAAATTTTTTGGTAATCTCACGCATTTCGATGACATATTCGTGTGTCATGTGGGGTGTTTCCTTTCAAATCAATTTTTATTTCAATAAAACCTATTAGGACAGCTAATAGATTTTACTGAGACAAAAATGTCTCAATTTATTAAAAGGAACGGCCCTTGAAGGTCGGGCCGATCCAATCAATAATTATTTTTCAGGAACTTTAAGTGACCCGTCAAGGATCTTAGCTTTAGCGTCTTCGACAGCTTTTTTAGCTTCTGCAGAAAGATTGTCAGTTGTCAAGTCAACTCCACCATCTTTCAAGCTATAAGTAATCACTTTACCGCCAGGGAATTTACCATCAGCAGTTTTCTTAGCCAAGTCTTTTACAGATTCTCCGACTTTCTTCAAGCTTGAAGCCAATACAAAGTTAGATTTTTTACCATCTTTAGAAGTGTATTCACCTTCAGCTTTTTGGTCACGGTCAACACCAAGAACCCAAACTTTTTCGTCTTCATTTTTCTTCTCGTTCAAGTCTTTAGCTTCAGAGAAGACACCTGCACCAGTACCACCAGCTACTTGGTAGATAACGTCTGCACCTGCAGCATATTGTGCAGCAGCAATTGTTTTACCTTTCGCAGAGTCACCGAATGAACCAGCGTAGTCTACTTGAACTTTGATAGATGGGTCAACAGATTTAACACCAGCTTCAAATCCAGCGCGGAAACGAGTGATAACTTCACTTTCCATACCACCTACAAAACCAACTTGTTTAGTTTTTGTAGTTTTCGCAGCAGCGATACCAGCAAGGTAACCAGCTTCGTTATCGGCATAAACAGCAGATGCTACGTTCTTTTGTCCTTCAATACGGTCATCGATGATGACATAGTTCACATCTTGGTTGTCTTTTGCAGCTTTTTTAACAGAGTCGCTCAAGGCAAAACCAACACCAAAGATCAATTTGTAGTCGTTAGAAACAGCTTCATCAAGGTTTGTCGCATATTGAGATTCATCTGTTGATTGGAAGTAGTCAAATCCGTTCCCTTTAGAAAGACCGTTTTCTTTACCCCAAGCTTGCAAACCTTCCCAAGCAGATTGGTTGAATGATTTGTCATCCACACCACCAGTATCGGTAATGATAGCAGCTTTCAAATCTGTTTTAGATTCTGAGTTTGCGCTATCTTTTTTAGACGCACGATTTCCACATGCTGCAAGTCCGATAGCAGCGACAGTTACTAGACCAAGGCCTAGCCATTGTTTCTTGTTCATTACTGAACCTCCTAAATTATTGTGCAACATTGTTGCGAAGTATTGAAAGGGTCAAAAGACCGCCTCACAGACCTATTAAGTCAGGTCTGTAAAGGAATATGGAAGTAATTCCTTGACCGTCATCACGACCGTCGATTTATCTTTAGATACTAAGGTTACAGGAAGGTCTGGCTCAAAAAATTCAGCCATGACCTGGCGACAAGCACCACATGGAGAGATGGGCTTTTCTGTTTGCCCGTAGATAATGAGCTCTTGAAACTCACGAGCTCCTTCAGAAACAGCTTTAAAAATGGCTGTCCGTTCTCCACAGTTGGTTAATCCAAAACTAGCATTTTCGATATTGACACCTGTATAGATTTCTCCATCCTTCGTTAGCAGTACAGCTCCAATTGGGAAATGAGAGTAAGGCACATAGGCTTGTTGACTCACTTCAACTGCTAAGTCAATCAACTCAGTAGTCGCCATGAGCCACCTTACCTTCCATGATGGCTACACCAGAAGAAGTCCCAATACGGGTCGCACCAGCTTCGATAAAAGCAAGAGCATCTTCATAAGAGCGAGCACCACCAGAAGCCTTAACACCCATGTCGGGTCCAACAGTTTGACGCATTAAGGCCACATCTTCTACCGTTGCTCCTCCAGTTGAGAAGCCAGTTGAAGTCTTCACAAAGTCTGCGCCAGCTAACTTAGCAATTTGACAAGCAACGATCTTTTCATCATCGGTTAAGAGACAAGTCTCAATGATGACTTTGACCAGCTTATCACCGCTCGCTTCGACTACCGCTTGGATATCTTCCTCAACTAGTGCTAAATTCTTAGACTTAAGAGCCCCGATATTAATGACCATGTCAATCTCATCGGCACCATTTTGAATAGCATTTTTTGTTTCACACGCTTTGACAAAAGGGGTATTTGCTCCCAAAGGAAAACCAATGACGGTACAAACTTTAACGTCTGAATCGCGCAAGCCCTCAGCCGCAAAATTCACCCATGTCGGATTCACACAGACACTCGCAAAATCATATGCCTTAGCTTCTTCGATCAATTTTTCGATCTGTTCTTGTTGCGCATCTGGTTTTAAAAGAGTGTGATCAATATATTTATTTAACTTCATACAATCTCCTGAGCTACTTAAGATATTATTTCAATAATTTCTTTAACGCTTTCAGCCCCTTCTAGTATTTTAACATTTTTTTTGAATTCTGTAACGCTTTCTTGTGAATTTTTTTCATTCACGAAAATACGAGCAATGCGTTCCCCTTTTTTAACCTGCTCTCCCACTTTTTTGTCAAATACAATCCCTGTTTCATAATCAAGCGGATCCGATTTGACAGCACGGCCAGCACCAAGTCGCATGGCTAACAGGCCAAATTCCATGGCAGGTAAAGCTGCAATGACGCCATCTTGATCTGCTGTTACTTCAAGGACCTGATCTACCTTGACGGGACGATGCAAATCCTCTAAGTCTCCACCTTGTGCCAAGACCATTTCTTCAAACTTGGCTAAGGCTTGTCCATTGCTCAAGTGTTCATGAATGGCTTCAATCGATTGATCTACATTGGCCAATTTCAACATGATTTGTGCTAATTCACAAATAAACTCTGTGACATCAGCACGCCCCTGTCCTTTTAGAATATCCAGGGCTTCCAAAATCTCTAAACGATTGCCAATACTGGTTCCCAAAGGTTGGCTCATATCTGTAATGACAGCGATTGTCTTGCGCCCTACGGCATTACCGAGATCCACCATGGTACGAGCTAGTTCACGCGCCTCTTCAATGGTCTTCATAAAGGCCCCTTCTCCAACGGTGACATCGAGAAGAATGGCATCAGCACCAGCTGCAATTTTCTTACTCATGACGGAGCTAGCAATCAAAGGAATGGTATCCACCGTCGCCGTCACGTCCCGAAGAGCATACAAGAGTTTATCTGCTTTTACGAGTTGGTCAGATTGCCCAATGACCGATAAGCCGATCTCTTGCACCTGCTGGATGAATTCTTCTTGGGAGCGTTCAATTTGGAAGCCTTTAATGGATTCCAACTTATCGATGGTTCCACCTGTGTGGCCTAAGCCACGACCGCTCATTTTAGCAACTGGCACTCCGAAACTTGCAACCAAAGGCACTAAGACCAAGGTTACCTTATCGCCGACACCGCCAGTCGAGTGCTTATCAACCTTAATCCCTGGAATTGCTGACAGATCAAACTGTTGCCCCGTTTGGACCATCTTCATGGTCATATGAGAAATTTCTTCCGTCGTCATCCCTTTAAAATAAACGGCCATAGCAAAAGCAGACATTTGATAATCTGGTACTGTTCCAGCCACATAGCCCTCAATCAGCCATTCAATTTCTTCCTTGTTTAAGGCAAGACCATCTCTTTTTTTCTGAATGATATCTACTGCTCTCATGATTCTTTCTCACTTCTTAAAATATAATAGCCTTTGTCTTTTTTTACGGTCTCACAATTGCCAAACGTCTCTTCCATCTTGGCCTTAGCGCTCGGAGCTCCTTGTTTTTTCTGAATGACAATGGTCAAATCTCCACCTGGTTTCAAATGTTCAAAACTACCAGTGATCACTTGGTGAACCACTTTCTTACCAGCTCGGATCGGCGGATTACTGATCACATGGTCAAAAAACCCTTCTACTGCTTCATAGACATCCGAAGAAAAGATCTGAGCTTCCACGCCATTTCGGCTGGCATTTTTCTTAGCCAAGTCCAGTGCCCGCTCATTGACATCGACCATGGTCACTGCAACTCCCTGGGCTTTAGCTAGAGAGAGGCCGATTGGTCCATAGCCACAGCCAACATCAAGGACACTTTCTCCTTCTTGAAAATCCAGGGTTGATAAGAGCACCTGACTTCCATAGTCAATCATTTTTTTACTAAAGACGCCGGCGTCCGTATAGAAATTCATCTTTTGCCCCAATAAAACAACAGCCAGATCATGAATATCATGGGCTGCATCTGGGTTTACATCGAAATACATTTTACTCATAAGGTTATTTTATCATAATTCACTCCTTTTTTAAATCGTTTACATGACCTCTAAAAATTGGTATACTAAAGACTACAATAGGAGTGACATATGGACAAAGAATTTCTACATTTTGAAAAAATTAATCGGGAAACGTGGCAAAATTTGCACCGCAAAACCACCCCACCTCTCTCTCAAACAGAGCTCAATTCTATTAAAAGTTTTAACGACCGCATCAACCTCCAGGATGTACGTGACGTCTACCTGCCTTTGACAAACCTGATTGGAATCTACAAGCGTTCCAAAGAAGATTTGGCCTTCTCAAAAGGTATTTTTCTTCAAAAAACGAGTGAACGCCAACCCTTTATCATTGGAGTTTCAGGGAGTGTTGCTGTTGGGAAATCGACCACTAGCCGTCTCCTTCAAATCCTGCTGTCACGAACCTTCGAAGGCTCGACAGTAGAATTGGTGACAACAGATGGCTTCCTCTATCCAAATGCTATCTTAAAAGAACAAGAGATCCTCAATCGAAAAGGATTTCCAGAAAGCTATGATATGGAATTGCTCCTTGATTTTCTTAATCAAATCAAAAACAACAAGAGCGTAGAAATCCCTGTCTATTCCCACGAAATATACGATATTGTTCCAGATGAGAAGCAAACCATTTTACCAGCTGATTTTGTCATTGTAGAAGGGATCAATGTCTTTCAAAATCCGCAAAATGACAGTCTCTATATGACCGATTTCTTTGATTTTTCGATCTATGTGGATGCCGCGGTCAACGATATCGAATCTTGGTATATCGATCGCTTCCAAAAACTCCTTGCATTAGCTCAGAATGATCCCAATAACTACTACTATCGATTTACAGAGCAACCCCTAGAAGAAGTTTTAAGCATGGCCCATCAGGTCTGGGAATCCATTAATTTAGTCAACTTGCAACATTACATCCAACCAACCAGAAATCGAGCTGATCTGATTCTCCATAAGGCAACCAACCATGAAATTGACGAAATTTATCTCAAACGCTAGAGAAAATGGCCTGTTAACGGTACTTTTTTAAGGAAAAGCTATTTTAGGCTTGTCAAATCTTAACTTTTCATATATAATGAGATAGTTAGATTATCAATGGAGGTGAATAACTTGGCAAACATTAAATCAGCTATCAAACGCGCTGAATTGAACGTTAAACAAAACGAAAAAAACTCAGCTCAAAAATCAGCTATGCGTACTGCAATCAAAGCTTTTGAAGCAAACCCATCTGAAGAACTTTACCGCGCTGCTAGCTCAGCTATCGATAAAGCAGAAACTAAAGGTTTGATCCACAAGAACAAAGCTAGCCGTGATAAAGCACGTCTTGCAGCGAAACTTGGTTAATCAAGAACAGCATAAAAATCAAGCTCTCCGGAGCTTTTTTTGTGCCTAAATTTTTGAGAGGTGCTTATGAAAATCGTTATTATCGGCTATTCTGGATCTGGAAAATCTACCTTGGCTGAAAACTTAGCTCGCTACTACTCCATTCCCAAGCTCCATATGGACACCCTTCAATTTCAACCGGGCTGGATAGACAGTGACCGGGATTGGATGGAGAAAGAGATGAGACAGTTTCTCAGCGATCATAGAGACTGGGTCATTGATGGCAATTACTCTTGGTGCTGCTATGAGGAAAGAATGGAGCAAGCGGACCAGATTATCTTTCTCAACTTCTCTCGTTGGAACTGCCTCTTTAGAGGCTGGAAACGATACCGCCGTTATAAAGGCCGAGTCCGTGAGAGTATGGCGGCAGGTTGCCCCGAACGCTTTGACTGGGAATTCATCCGTTGGATCCTTTGGGACGGTCGAACTAAGAAGGCCAAAGAAAGGTATCGAAATATCCGTTCTACCTATCCCGATAAATTCATCTCTCTCAAGAATCAAAAAGAGCTAGATGCATTTCTAAAAACAATACAATAAAAAAGGTTGGGATTAAAATCCCAGCCTTTTCTTATTTATCAACGTAATCTCCGCCGGTGAAGCCATAGTATTCTTCCAGACTCAAGCCTGAATCAGCGATATCTTGTGCTTCTTTTCCGATATAGCGGAGATGCCAGCTTTCTGGCATGTAGCCTGTTACTTTTTCTTTTCCTTCTTGGTATCGAACCACAAAGCCATATTTAGCAGCATTCTTGAGCAACCACTTACTTGGTCCAGGTTCAGTTACCAAATTAGCACTGGTATCGATCAAATCAAAGGCCAAACCAGTTTGGTGTTCACTATAGCCCGGTCTTGCGGAATAACGATCTGCGGCTTCTTGACCATCTTGATTGACATAGTTTTGATAGAGTCCAACTTGGGTATCGTAGCTACGAAAACCACTATATTGGTCACTGATCGGATAACCCTCTGCCTGCATGGCTGCGATCAATTCATGAAGGGCCGAAACAGCTTCAGGATCTTCACCTGGGTTAAAGTCCGGCGCCAAAGGATAATGTTTGTTGGCGATCATCACCTCACCATATTTCCCTTTAACACTATAGTAAGAACCATTGTAGCTGACACCAGAGTCCACTTTCACATCTGACTTACCAGTTTTTGACGACTCTTCTTTGCCAGTCTCTTTTGATGGATTCTTTGCTGAAGACATTTCTTTGGAAGACTTGGTTTGCTTTTGTTTGGTTTCTTCTTTTGCAGAAGATTTAGAACTAGTGGATTGAGATTGGGAGCAAGCTGTCAGGGTTAACAAGGCAACTGTCACCAACGTTAATTTGGAAAATCTTGCTTTCATGGGGAATCTCCTATGATTCTTTTGTTACGACAATATCCGTGATCACATAACTTGCACCTACTTTTTTCAAGGTGTAGGTCTTGTACTTGCGATTTTGTGAATCTGGATGACTATCTGTATAATGCACGGTAAAGTCTTCATAAGTCTTGATGGTCACCACACCATTTTCTTCAGTGACACTTTGAATATCCAAAGCTCCTGGAGTATAGTAGTCAATTTTAGCCTTTCGAACACCATCACCCGTTGTGAATTCAACCATGTCTTTGTAGGCTTGACTTTGCGTGTCATAGTATTTAGAGTAGGTGTTATTTCGATTTGAAACTGAGCTAAAGACAGCATCGCGGTACTCTTTCAAGAATTCTTCTGCCAGGGTCCGATTTTGTTCTTCTTTGGCTGCTTGCGCTTTCTTAGCATCTTGAGCACTCTTGAAGCGTTTTAAAGTATCTTTGGCTAGTTTGAGTTCGATCGGATCGTTTTCACCCTCTTCAATCGTCACCTTAGCCTTTTCGGTTGTGTAGGTTTCCCCATTCATATTGAAAACGGCATGCACTTCAATTTCTTGATAAGGGATGCTGTCTACTTCAAAGGTCGTGCTAGTGCCAACTTCTTTACCGTTGACCACAACCTTCACATCCATTGGGTTTTCAACTTCATCTGGGAACTCAACTTCTAAATTGCGTTTTTCAGAATTCAACTGCAATTCTAAGTTATTCTTCGTTGCTTTTTTAGGATTGAGATGGATCTTAGAAGTGACATTTCCGACTTCTGTTTTAGCAGTCAATTCCATTTCTTTTGTATTATAATGGAAAGAATCAAGATCTGTCACTGCATCTTTCTTCAAGGTCACGGTTTTATTAGCAGCCACTTTGAGTTTGGCTTGGTCCAAATTGGTCTTGACCTTGACTTGCACTGGATAGCTGGCCACACGGTATTCTTGGAAGATTCCAAATTTCTTGTCCGCCTTTTCCAAACCAAAGATCTTGTTACCAGATTTATCCGTATAGCTGCCTTCTCCACCATTATCGATGATCTTGTTCAATTCTGTGCCAATATCGACTCCTTGATCTTCCATGCTGGTGATCAAGCTTTCGGCTTCATCCTTTGTCCATTTATCGTTATCAGTTGAAAGCAGGCCTGCTGCTTCACGATAATCCTTGGTGTCCACTGCCTTGATGAATTTATCTGCAGTCACTTCGACACGTGTTGTAGACTGGAAGTAAAAGAAGGCTGCTACCAAAGCGATCACAAGAACAGCAAGGGCAGAAATAATCCCAATTTTCTTCTTAGAAAGTTTCTTCCCACTCTTCGTTTTAGGAACCTTTGGTTTTTTCTGAGCTGGACTTGCCTCTGTGAAGGTTGATCCCTCAAAGACCTGCGTTTGCTCAGTAGCAAGTGGAGCCGTGTACTCTTGAGTAGGCTGTTGAGGGACATATTTCTGTGTTTCTTCAGTTGAATCTGGGTTCGTAAATTCTGCTTCAGGAACAGGTCCTACAAAAAACTCGAAGTTTTGACTTTTAGCCGCGGTAAATTCTTCTGCACTTGGCTTGCGGCCATAGGTTTCTTCAAAATGTTGCAACCAAGCCTGACGAGCTGCTAGAAGTGGATCGACATTCTTCACTTCTTCAACTGGTTCAACCACTGGTTCCTCGACAGGAGCGACTTCCTCAGATTGTGCATTTCCTGCGATAGACTGAATTTGTTTCAAATCAAATCCACAAGCTTTCCCAGCCATAAACTCTTCTGGTGACGGTTTGCGACCGATCACTTTTTCAAATAATTCAACCCATTTCTTTTGCATGGATCTCTTCTCCCTCATTATAAAATAGGGAAAGTGGGTTCCCCCACCTTCCGTTTTGTGATATTGTTAGAATCCAAAGTTAGAGAAATTTGGAGCACTTGGAATAAATCCTACGGCTACTTGTTCTAAAATACGAGCATTCACATAAATGACAAAGATGGCAATGAGAAGCAAGACAACAGATGATGCTACTAGAAGCAAGAATTTATCTGCTTTAAAACTTGTCTTATTCAATCCTTGATGAACGACATAGCATGTTCCAACAAAGAACAAGAAGAAAATAAGGAAGTTTACAAAGCCATAAAATTCATAAACTTTTACAAGACCTACTAAGAAAGCAAGAAGGGCAAGTGGCAAAGTGTAAACAGACAAACGTCCAAACTCTTCAAATGAACGACCGTAACTGTATTCCTTATCTTGAAGAACCACACGACGAACAAAGAATCCAGCTACTTGGAAGGCGTAAACGCTAAAGAATAGGGAAATCAATGTCAACATAAAGGCACGGAAATCCATTCCATAACCACCTGTAGCTCCACTAGCTGTGAAGAAAGTTGATAGGGTCAAGACAAAAGCAGTCAAGACATACTGTAAAATTCCGTTAAGAGCTTTTGGATTTTCTACAGCCGTTGGACGTTTCAAAGCTGAAAGGAACCAATTCCAGTAACCACCAACGGCTACACCAAATTGACTTGGTTGGGCAGGATAAGGTTGCCCTGGTTGACCTTGGTAAGGAGCTTGTTGATAAGCTGCTTGAGTAGGTTGTTGGTAGGCTTGTTGTGGAGCTTGTTGGAAAGCAGGTCCATTCGCTGGAGCAGCTTGAGGGGCCGGTTCTTGAACTGGAGCTGCTACTGGTTCTTCAACAGGTGCAGTTGGTGCTGCGACAAACTCTGGAGCTTGAGGAGCTGCTACTGGTTCTTCTGTAGGTGCAGTTGGTGCTGCGACAAATTCTGAAGCTTGAGGAGCTGCTACTGGTTCTTCAATAGGTGCAGTTGGTGCTGCGACAAACTCTGGAGCTTGAGGAGCTGCTACTGGTTCTTCTGCAGGAGCTGCTGGTGCTGCAACAAACTCTGGAGCTTGAGGAGCTGCTGGCGCTGCAACAAACTCTGGGGCTTGTGGAGCAGCAACTGGTTCTTCCACAGGTGCAGTTGGTGCTGCGACAAATTCTGGGGCTTGTGGGGTTTCTGGAACCACTACTTCTTCTTGAAATTCTCCTGCAGCCAGTGCTTGAGCAATTTCTTCTGCACTAGCAGAACGACCATTTACGGCTTCGAAATAATCCAGCCAATCTTGTTTTGACATAATGAATCTCCTTAACTATTGTTTATACTAGGGTATTATACAAAATTTCTGAACCATTTTCAATGAAAGACTGGAAAATCCCTGTAATATCTTTTGAAAAACATACAAATTCTACTCATTTTTAGAAATTAGTAAAGAAAGAGGCTGGGAAAAAAGTCCTAGCCTCTCAATTATTTTTGGATTGTCGAGCAAGACGCAGTGGTTGAGTGGGCTCTACTACGCTGATTTCATCAGCTTTTACAGCCCTACTCAACTGTGCGGAGGTGGGACGACGAAATCGAATTCTTAA
This sequence comes from Streptococcus parasanguinis CC87K, assembly GCF_000507765.1. GTDB lineage: Bacteria > Bacillota > Bacilli > Lactobacillales > Streptococcaceae > Streptococcus > Streptococcus parasanguinis_J. The sequence continues at coordinate 691,146 of NZ_KI669401.1, forward strand.
TGAATTACCGATTTCTGTCCCACTCTCTTTTAGGATTCAAATGCATCCATGCCACCTTGGACGTTGGTCACATCATAGCCTTGCTCTTCCAAAAATTGGCAAGCACGTGCTGAGCGTCGACCAGACTTGCAGATGACATAATAGGACTGATCCTTCTCTAATTCCTGGTAGCGATCTGCTAACTCAGATAGGGGAAGAAGACGAACTCCATCTAAATGAAGCACATCAAACTCCTCCTGCTCGCGTACATCAAGAACGTGTAAGTCTCCTTTTTGATAAGCTTGGTAAAAGCTTGAAAATAGAATTTCTTTCATGATTTCTCCTATATAGTATGTTATGGAAGGGTCAGAATTTCATAGTTAAAGCTAATTGAATCTAAAAATCGGAACAAGTCTTGGGTTTTAATAAAGATGGTTTTTTCATTGGTATTGGGATGGAAAGTCATGATCTCCTCTGACACAATGTCTTTATCGAAATAGACTCGAATATCTTTTTCTTCATTGTTTAATAAACCAAATGGAGAAACCGTTCCTGGAGGTAATTGCATTTTTTCAGCTAAAGAATCTGCTGAAGCCATGCGGATCCGGTTGGCTTCCACTTGCTCTTTGAAATCATCCATATCCAATGGTTTCTTGTCGTCCATGATGAGAAGATAGAATTGGGTTTTCTTCTTGTTGGTCAAAAACATGGACTTGGTCCGCACACCTTCTAAGCCTTCAATGTAAGAATCGGCCTGCTCAGTTGTGAATGCAGGTGGGTGTTCCACCACATCAAATGAAATGCCGAGTTCTTCCAATTTGTCTTTAACTTGTTGGTATGCATCCATCTTCGATCTCCTTTATTTTTGAATGATCTCTTGTACTAATGATTGCAATTCTGGCACCACCTCTGCCTCAAACCAAGGATTCTTAGCCATCCAGATTTGATTGCGAGGGGAAGGATGAACTAGTGGAAAATAGGTTGGCAAATAGTTCTTAAAATGCTGAACCCGTTCGGTTACCTTGCCACTAACCTTTTCATGAAGGTAGTAAGCTTGGGCATATTGTCCAATCAGAAGGGTCAACTCAATATCCGGACACTCCTTAAGAAGTTGAGGATGCCACTTTTCCGCAAAACCTTTGCGAGGGGGAAGGTCACCAGATTTTCCATGCCCTGGGAAATAAAAGTCCATGGGAATAACTGCAAACAAACCAGAATTGTAAAAAGTGTCTTCGTCAACTCCTAACCATTCGCGCAAGCGGTCACCACTTTTATCCTTCCAGTAAATCCCAGCTTCCTCCGTCTTCATCCCAGGAGCCTGTCCGATAATATTGATACGAGCAGTTTTTGGAGCTGCAAAGAGTGGCTCGATCCCTTTCTCTGTATATGCTTTATTTTGAGGATCTGCCATAATGGCTTGTTTAATGCTTTCAATCGTTGACATAAGTCCTCCTTCGATGGAAAAACTCAGCCAGAAAAACTAGCCGAGTAGTGGATTATTTAATTAATTCGTAGATGGCTTCTGCGTAAATAGCTGCTGCACGATAGAGATCTTCGACATCTGCGAACTCATTAGCTTGGTGCATAGTATTGACATAGTCTGGGAACATAGCACCAAAGGCAACCCCACGTTTCAAGAGACGACCAAAGGTACCACCACCGATCACTTGTTCGTGTCCTTTGAGGCCAGTTTGTTTTTCGTAAACACGCAAGAGAGTGGATACCAATTCGTCATCCATCGGAACATAGTGAGGTGTGTGACCGTGGGCTGACAAGCTTACTGTAGCCACTCCTTCGATCTTTTCAAGGGTGGATTTGATGGTTTCAGGATCTGTACCTTGAGGGTAACGGATATTGAGGGCAATAGTGTTGTCTGCTTGGCTGTCATCAAAATGGAAGACACCTGCATTCATACTCAATGGTCCCATTTTGGCATCTGTATGGGTAATTCCTAATTTTTCACCAGCAAAATCTTCGTGAAGAAGTGAAGCTGTCACATGAAGGTAAGCCTTAGCAGCACCACCAAAATCAAATTGGTTCAACAAGAGAGCCAAGTAGGTCGCACCATTGATCCCATCTTCAGGAGTTGATCCGTGAGCAGATTTCCCGATAATCGTAACGGTATAGGTTTCTTCGTCAACAGTTGAGATTTCATACTGAAGCTGGTGTTCCTTGGCAAAAGCATCCAAGAGGCCAGCAAGATCTGGTAGTTGTCCAGAAACGACTGCAGTCGCTGACTCTGGTACCATGTTTTCACGAAGGCCACCTGTAAAGCTATGAAGATGGGCACTTCCTGTGTTATCATTTCCAAAATGAAGGTACTCAGTGATGTTTCCTTTTTCTCCATTGATGATTGGGAATTCCGCATCTGGTGAGAAGCCAAAATCTGGCTCGGGAAGTCCGACATGTTTGAAATAGTAATCCATGTCGCCCCAGCCCGATTCTTCATCCGTACCGGCAACAAAGCGCACGCGCTTAGAAACAGGGAGTCCTAGGTCTTTGATGATCTTCAAACCATAGTAGCAGGCCATTGTAGGCCCTTTATCATCAGACGAACCACGCGCATAGAGCTTACCATCGATAATTTCTGGTTTGTATGGATCCGTCTTCCAACCACTACCAGCAGGCACGACGTCCATGTGGGCAAAAATCCCAAGCTCTTCTTCTCCTTCACCAAAGGTAAAGTGACCGGCATAATTGTCGACATTCTTGGTTTCATAGCCATCACGTTTGGCAATTTCCAAGAATTTTTCAAGAGCTTTTACAGGACCAGGTCCAAAAGGATGCTCTGCATCTGCCTTGCTGTCATCGCGTTCAGAATTGATTTCCAAGAGGCTGTATAGGTCAGCCATCATCTCATCGCGACGTTTTTCTACTTCTGCTTTAAAGTCAACTGTTGTCATGAATTCCTCCTCGATCTTCTATTTGCTAATTGGCTTAGCGTTTGTCAATGATTTCGTCCACTGGTAAGCGATAGCTTGGCTCTACTTTTTCAGCCGCATAGCCAACCGTAATCAAGACTTCCGGACGGAAACGCTCTTCGATGTCCAATACTTCATTGATTTTCGATTTATCAAATCCCAAAATAATATTGGTTCCAATGCCTTGGTCTGTCAAAGCAAGTACCAAGTTCATAGCCACAAGACCGGCATTCAAAGCCAAGTAATCACTTGTTTGTTGGGCATCATAGCGCGCAAATTCAGCAGGAAGATTTTGCATAAAGTATTGCAATTGCTCGTCTGTGAAGTTTTTCACCCCACCAACACGCGCAATCTTGCGAGCCCGTTTTTGCAAATCAGTATCTGTAAAGAGGGCGATGGTCACAGGTGCTTCCATGACTTGATCATAGTTTGAACCATAGGCTAATTTTGCCAATTCCGCATTTTTTTGACGAACGACCACAAATTTCCAAGGCTGGCTATTGTGGGCACTAGGGGCCAAGGTTGCGATCTCAATGGCAGTCCGTACATCCTTTGGATCGACCGGTTGGTCAGTGAAATGCTTGATCGCATGGCGTTTTTTATTGAGCTCTAGAAATTTCATAAGCTTCTTCCTTTTCTATTTCTGTTACTTCTATTTTAACACAAAATGAAAGAGCTTGCAGGGTTTTACAGCCCAAGATTGTGAAAAAAGAAGCAGACATTTTGAAGATCCGCTTCTTTGTTATAGGTTGAATACATAAGAGACCCATCTATGATTCATTAGAAAGATTGAAATAGGCAGCTACTTCTTTGGCATAACCGTATTTCTCAATTAAGCTAGTTAGAAGCTCGATGTTATGGCCCCGATAGTTATCCTCGCGTCTCAATTCTTCGTACATCTCAATAAAGGGGAGGCCCTTGTCCTTGGCATCTTGGAGCTCTGCTTCATAGTCATAGGCCACCTTACGAAATTGCAGGTTGGTCACCCCATCTGCTTCGACATCGATTAGCGCATACTGAGCTCTGTGGTTTTGAATTGGTTCCCAGTCAAAATAAGGCATGCCAATAGTCCCCGGATTGAGGATCTGCTGACCCTGGCTGCCATAGCGAAGCAACTGCTTGTGGACATGACCGTAGATCGCCAGATCCGTCTGGTCATCCAGCAATTGGTCAAAGTTCTCCGTCGCATTAGCTGGACGCAAATCCCCACCATAATTCTTTTCTGGCAAATTGTGGGTCAGTGAAAAGCGAATGCCATTGACCTCCTTCTTCTCTACCAATGGAAGGGATCGAAGCCAATCAATTCGCTTAGGATCCAGTCCTTCCATAAGGTACTGAGTGAGGCGAAGGAGTTGGATCTCCTGCGGATCCTCAAGTCCGTACTCGCCATCCAAGGCTTCTAAGAGACAATCGTCCCAATTTCCCCGAACAGCCGCTGTGATCGGAATCGCATCCAGCAATTCAAAAAGGTCCTCTCTTCCAGGCCCCGGTAGCAAAATATCTCCCAAAAGCCAGTATTCCGTTGCGCCTAGAGCACGCGCATCCGCAATCACTGCCTCCAGGGCTGTCGTATCTCCGTGGATATCAGATAAAATAGCGATTCGATGGTTCATTTTAAACTCCTTATGATTGGTATGATTCAGAATCCTCCGCAACTTCCATCAAGAGACTTGCTTCTTCTTGCTTTCCTTGATGGAGCTTAGCTTGCACCGCTTCAGCCACTGCTCGTGGGATGCCAACTGTGACGATCTCATCTACAGTAGCTTCTTTGATTTTGGTCAGTGACTTGAAGTGTTTCATCAGCAACTGCTTGCGTTTTGGTCCCAAGCCTTCGATCCCATCCAGCTGGGAGGAAAAGGAATTCTTAGACCGAAGCTGGCGGTGGAAGGTGATGGCGAAACGGTGGACCTCATCCTGGATCCGTTGCAGGAGGAAAAATTCCTGCGAGGTTCGAGAAAGTTCGATGACTTGGAGAGGATCACCGAAGAGCAATTCATGGGTTTGGTGCTTGTCATTCTTTTGCAGGCCTGCGATGGGAATGTCCAGCCCCAACTCTTCTTGGATGACTTGCTTAGCGACATTAACCTGGCCCTGACCCCCATCGATGACGATTAGATCTGGTGGCGTCAAGCCATCCCGCATGACCCGACTGTAGCGTCTGCGAATGACCTCCCGCATGCTGGCATAGTCATCTGGTCCGACAACGGTCTTGATCTTGTACTTGCGGTAGTCCTTTTTACTTGGCTTCCCATTGACAAAGACCACCATGGCAGAAACGGGACTGGTCCCCATGATGTTGGAGTTGTCAAAGGACTCAATACGCACAGGAGTTGGGATTTGCAGGAGTTTTCCAAGGTTTTCAATAGCACCTTGGGTCTTCTCCATGGATTTTTCAAGGAGATTGAACTTCTGCTCCAGACTGACACGCGCATTTTTAATAGCCAGATTGACCAACTGCTTCTTCTCCCCACGCTGGGGCTTGAGGACCTTGGTATCCACTAGGGCCTTGACCGCTTCCTCATCGATATCCTGAGGGATCAGGATTTCATTGGGGATCAGGTGGGATTTCTCCTGGTAAAACTGCCCCACATAGGTCAAAAAATCCTCGTCCGGATCATTGTAGTAAGGAAAAAGGTTGACGTCGCGCTCGATCAGCTTACCCTGACGGACAAAGAAGACCTGCACACACATCCAGCCTTTGTCCACGTAGTAGCCAAAGACATCCCGGTTCTGCAAATCCTTAGCCATGACCCGCTGTTTGGTCCGCAGGGTCCCGATGGCCTGGATCAGATCGCGGTACTCGGCTGCCCGCTCAAATTCCATGTTTTGCGCAGCGGTATTCATCTTGAGCTTGAGCTCATCGATAATCTTGTCATCCTGCCCCTTGAGGAAGTCAGAAACCTCCTGGGCCATGCCCTTGAAATAGGCCTCGTCCTTGTGGCAGACTGTGTGAGCCATACACTGCCCTAAATGGTAGTAAAAGCAGACCTTGGAAGGCGGATTGGTGCACTTGCGGAAAGGGAAAATCCGATCCAAAAGCCTTTTGATCTCATTAGCCGCTCCTACGTCTGGATAGGGACCGAAATAGAGACCGCCATCTTTTTTGACCTGGCGCGTGATGATAAGACGGGGATAACGCTCATTGGTAATCTTGATGAAGGGATAGGACTTATCGTCCTTGAGCATGATATTGTACTTGGGCTTGTTCTCCTTGATGAGGTTGATCTCAAGAAGCAAGGCCTCAATATTGGACTCGGTAACGATAAACTCAAAATCCACAATCTCAGATACCAGGGCTTCCGTCTTAGTATCGTGGCTTCCTCTGAAATAGGACCTCACCCGATTGCGAAGATTCTTGGCCTTCCCCACATAGATGATGGTACCGTTCTTGTCTTTGTGAATGTAACAGCCCGGACTCGTCGGCAAGAGCTCGAGCTTGGATTTAATCAAGTTATTCATACTTTCTATTATAGCAAAAAAGAGAGGGGTTAGCCTCTCTGTATGATGTGATAAGATGATTCATACATTTTGTCCATCTTTGATGAAATTTCATGATAAACAGGATCATTCATTCGTTGAAATCAGGAATCATCTCTAATTTTATAACCGTAACAATCCTATTCTCTCCAATTCTTTTAAAGCCTCTTCCTTCGAGGGCGATTGAGCATGCGCAAGGAAGTCTTTTACATCTTGTACATGATAATATAAATCGCAATTGATTTCTTTTAAATTCTCAATGAAAATCTCTATCAAAGAATCGTCAATGTTTTCTAAAGGAGACGGTAGCTCTTTATTCTTCTCAAATGAATAAGCTTCTTTTGCAGTGGTAGCTATCGCATAACTGATGTTATCCCAGGATGCAACATGCGACTCATTGTCATCTAATTGCATATAGATAAAAAGTCCGCCAAAGTCTGTGCCATCATCTAATAGAGCATAGAGCTCATCTCCACTTTTATCTCTCTTCTCCCAAAAACTCCAACACGCATCCAGGTCCGTCCGAATATGAGAGTTATAGGGCGAGCTCAACAGATGAGCAATTGCTTCAGAAAAAGTTAGCATAAAATAGCTGACAAACATATTCTCTCCTTGTCTAGTACTATCTGGACGTGTTAATTTTAGAACGTCCTATCGTCAATTTAAGACTACTGAATCATTGTTTCAACTTGATTTCTTGAAGCAACTCACCAAAATAATTGGCAACCAGAGGATCTTTCAAAAACTGTTCAAGGTCTAATGTAGATACTTGTTCCACTAATTGATAATTATCAGCTAGCAGTTGCTGGTAACTCGAAACATAAGCTTCTATCGTATCCTCATCAACACTTTCAATTGTTTGGGGTATGTACTTTTCTCCAGAATGCTGATACGAATGATAGCAAACCAAGACAAAATAATTGGCAATGCAACTCCATACAAGAGGATCGGTCTCCTTATCCAGCTCCATAAATGTCAAAATATCCTTTTCATCCACATTCTCCAACCGACTATACAAAATATCTGGACAAATCTTACTATCCTGGTCAAGCGATTGATTAGCAAGTTTCAAGGAATCTAGAACGAAGTCCTTGTATTCTATATGACTGATTAAATCGACTAGATTAAAAGTCAATTCTTGAAGAAGGTATAATAAGCTATCATTACATTTCATTTGTTTTTCCTTTTATATCACTACCTTGCAATAAATAAACTAGATCTCTTTATATCTTACAGTTGCGATAAATCTTGTATTTTCCGTTACTATTTTATTGCCGCTACAATCATATAAATGATATATCAGACACTCATCCTCAATCCTTTATCTCCACTTGCCCTTTTTCGTATGCTGAATACCAACTGCTATCTGGACTGACATACTCAGGTAATTCCTTTTGCGACTGATCTCCTGAAAGGGTTAAAAGTCCATCATATATCATACAAGAATACTTCTCTGAATCTCTTGTAAATTCTTCATTTTCAGGGTCATATGAGTAAGTATGCTCTGAACTACCTTCCTTTATGGTGATCTGCTCTCCTTCTATTTTGATCCATGACGTTTTATCTAGGGAGGCCGTTTTAGTAGATTCATTTTTTACTGTCAGATAATAAATTCCATCCTTTGATTTCATCTCATCAAGGTTAATCCTGATAATCCCTAAAATCATCAGTGCAGGAATCATCAACAGAAACCATTTCCATTTTTTAGATTTATTTTTCATCAGTAACTATTACTCCATTGTTAATCTTTTAAGTTGCGTTATTTACAAGTTTAAACTTCCCAGTTCTACTCTCTCTATTATAGCAGAAAAGAGGGATCTAAAAGGATCCCCCTTTGATAATACTTATCCTTTGAAATTTGCCATTTGGAAGATCGGAATCACATAAGGAACAATAGACATCAGGATAGTGAATAGCACGAAGAACCAGAACCAGAAGGAAGCGAGGGCACGCTGGAAAACTCCCGGTTGAGGTTTATTGGCTTGAATATAAGCTTTGATAGCTGGCCATTTAGTCGCAAGAACCACTATCATGACAATGGAACCAATAGCTAAAACACCAATTTGGAGCCAATTCGCTAGCCCCTCGTCCACATGATAGGCCACATAATGCAAGCCTTGGGAAATCACAAAGTTATTGAAAATGTGATAGAAAATAGCCCACCAGATATTGTATTCAAAGGCAATGTAGCCGAAACCTAGACCAATGATACTCGCGAAAAAGAGCTGATCAAAATTGGCATGGAAGAGACCAAACAAGATAGCCGTCATGACAATGGCAAAGACCTTGCCATACCGTTCCAAGCCACGCAAGCCTGCCCCACGGAAGAAGAATTCCTCTGTGATTGGACCAAAAAACCCAGCATACAAGAGCATAGTCCATGATCGCTCAATCGTATCACCTAGATCTGGTGTTGGAGAATGAAGGCCAATGGTCTCAAACATGCGCTCAATCATTTGTGTCATCACAGATGAAAAGACTTGAGAAAAGCCAAGAAAGGCGAGAAGAATAAAGAAGACTGAAAGAGTCATCTTACGTCCCTTGTGCTTAAGATCATATTTATAAAGGGCCTTCTTGCGATAGGCATTAAAGAGAAAGAGTCCAATGGAAATAGAGATAAGGTAGGGAATACCTGCCCAAACATTCAGGGCATTGAGTTTCTCCGTTACTTGACTTGGATCTTTTCTGAGAGAGCCTGCAATGGTCAATCCAAGGAGGACTTCCCACAGGACGGTTACCAAGGTCATTATCAAGAGATAAATGGCAAGTGTACCGGAATACCTTCCTATATCTTTTTTAGGGTCTAATAATCGGTTGTATTGGTTCATTTCTTCCTCCTAGAAAATAGATAAAAACTCGCACACATTCCTTCATATAAGACAAAGAAAATCAAAAAGGCATGCATAAAGTAGTCTTCTGGTAATGCAAGAATAATCGAATCCACGCGCGGATCAAAGAGCCAAGTATTGTCCCCAGCAAATAAGACCTGATGAAAGAGCGTAAAGAATTGATCAAAGCCAATCATAACAGCCACCACTGCAATCACCACTGGTAAAATCATCATCCAAAAGAAGAGACTACGGTACAAGGCCAGGTAGCCTTTTTTGACGACTGTCCGCATAAACTGGATAAAACCAGGTAGTGTGACCACGAAAACGACTGTCACTAAGTGAAATAGGTACTTGACGGCCTCAAAATGGTGCAAGCCATTTTTTGAAGAGGGGAATTGAGGCATCTTCAACACCCATTGAAAAGGATTGGTCAAGTAGTTCATCAAGACATTAAAATTCTTCATGATGGCAGAAGCCGAATAACCAGTCCGGCTTTGAATCCCCAACCAATGAATTTCCATGGGATAGAGGGCCCAAGCGAGAGCAATGGTAAGAAGGATTGCAGCGGACAAGATAAAGAAAAATAGGTTAATTGATTTCAGACTTTTAAGCATCAAAATCCCACTCCGCTAGACTGGCAACAACATGTGTCGGTGCGATTGGTAAGGTTGACACTTCTTCTGGTTTGGTAAAACCTGTCGTCACCAAAAGGGTTGGAATCCCATTGTCAATACCTGCACGAATATCTGTTAGGTAGTTGTCGCCAACCATAACCACTTCTTCTCTTGCAAGACCCAGGTGTTCAATGGCCTTGTCCATGATGATGGACTTTGGTTTGCCAATGATCACAGGCTCGACCCGTGTCGCTGCTTCAACAAGCGCAATCAAGGATCCTGCACCTGGCAGCAAGCCACGCTCCGTTGGGATATTAAGGTCAGGGTTGGTCCCTATAAAGTGCGCTCCCTTTTGAATCGCCAAGGTTGCTTTAGCAAATTTCTCATAATCCACTTGCCAATCGAGGCCAATCACAACATAATCAGGTGCTTCTTCATCGATAATATAGCCAGCTTCTTCAATAGCATCTTTGAGCCCCGCTTCTCCAATCACATAGACCTTTTTGCCCAAGTTTTGGTCGTTCATGTAGTCAATGGTCGCAAGGGTAGCTGTATAGATGGTCGACACTGGGGTTTCAATATTGAAGTGAGTCGCCAGCATATCCCGAACAGTCTCTGGTGTGCGGGTTGTGTTATTGGTGACAAAGAGATAGGGAATTTCACGCGCCTGTAATTCATGAACAAAAGCTTCTCCTGCTGGAATTCGTGATTTTCCTTTGTAAATGGTGCCATCCAAATCAATTAAATAGCCCTTGTAGTGCATTTATTCTTCCCTTTCTGTTTCAGCTTTTTCATACAACTTCTCTGTATCGACTCGGCCACCAGATCCATACAAGAGCAAGGCTCCAGCATAGAGGACAAATTGTAAAATCAACCCTGTAAAATTGATCCCTTGACTTCCTGATTGGGTAAACAAGAAGGATGCTACCATGAGGATGACAATGGTCAATAACAAGCCTATCACGGTTGCCTGATCCACACTGATTTGATAAACCGTGCGTTTGGTGCTCCGATTTTTCCCGTCAGACTTAGTTTCTGGTTGCAAATTCTCCACAAAATCCGTCACTAAGGTCGCAGCGAGGCTGACTGTTGTGCTAAAGAGCACGCCTTGGGACAAGCGGTGATAGAAATTGGACCAGAAGGATCCTGATTGGCTAGTAATCCCAATCGAGAAGATCATGACCGGTAAAAGAAAGGCCAAGGTGAAATGGATCCAGACCCGATACCAGCGTACATCTTCTCTTAAAAAGCGATTAAAACTCTCTAAATTCAAGCGATAGCGGAAAAATTTATAAATTTCCTCTACTAGGATGATGCCCAAAGCACAAAGAGTCAAGAGCCAATCTCCCAACATGTACAAAGGGTTCTTTTGACGCTTGGCATAGGCCACAACCCGTTTTTGATAGCTTTCAAGTTCCTGTTTTTTATTTTTTAATCTTCTACTTTCCATAATTCCAACCCTTTTCTTCTACTTCTTCCCACTCAATTTCAGCTTGGGCATTGATCTGACCATCTGAAGTAATTTGGTGCTGAGTTTTCAAGCCCTCTTGTTCATATTGAGAGGTGATGAGACCTCCTGCCAGCACTTCTTTGACATATTTCAGATGAACTTTTTTAGGGACATGATGGGTCAAGAAGTCTGCTCCCATCACCTCAAAAACCCAGTCCAAGTACTTGCTATTGTTGACATGTCCGTTCATATCCAAGTCGTAAAACCGAACCCGGTATTCTTGTTCGACGCTGCCTTCTAATTCTTTGAAACGGGGACCACGGAGCATGGTTTTTGAAAATTCAGAGTCAAAGGCATCCGTGATTTCACTCATAACAGGATGAACCTTGCGTGTAACACGATCCATCAAGACAAAGGTCGCGACCATCTCAATGATAGTATTTCCTGCTTCATCCTTGATATTAAAGGCCCGGTAGCAGAAAAGTCGATTGTGACTCTTGGCATAGGTTTCGATAGTGATTTTCTCATCAAAAACAGGGAGACGCTCGATCTTCATATTGTAATCCGTGATAATCCAGACTAGATTGTAGTTCTCTAAAATGTACATATCACTCATACCCAGCTCAATCGATTGCATGCCCGATACCTGTAAAGACAGCAAGATCAATTGGGGAATTTTTATAAATCCATTGACATCGCTCATATCAAAAGGAATTTTCATGCTGTATTCAAATGTTTTTGCCATCTTCTACTCCAAAATAAACTTCTCTGCTACAGTGTCTCCTAAAAAGAGACCTTTCTTGGTCATGCGAACAATATCCTTGTCAGGCACCAAGAGCCCCTGCTGGGTCAATTCCTCAACCACTAATCCATATTGTTGGTCAAAATTCACACCAAACTTTTCTTCGAAACGCTTCTTGGAAACGCCTGTTTTCTTACGGAGTCCTAGAAACATCTCTTCTTCCATCATTTCTGTCTGACTCAGATGTTCTTCTTGGACACGCGCATTTCCCTTTTCGACCGCCTGCATATAGTGACGGATAGGCCCATGATTCTTATAGCGAACGCCATTGACATAGCCGGATGCACCAGCTCCTAAGCCATAATACTCCGCATTATTCCAATACATGAGGTTGTGCCGACTTTCAAAACCAGGCTTGGAGAAATTGGAAATTTCATAATGCTCAAAGCCCGCTCGCTCCAACTCCTGAATAATGTATTCAAACATCTCTGCTTCCAACTCCTCTTTTGGTAGAGGAAGCTTGCCCCGTCTCATGCGATTCATAAAGACTGTGTGATTCTCCAGAATCAAGCTATAAAGACTCATGTGGGGAATGTCAAGGGCAAGAGCCTTCGCAACATTCTCTTTGACCTGGTCCATGGTTTGTGTCGGAAGCGCATAGATGAGGTCGATCGAAATATTGTCAAAACCAGCCAGCTTCAGACGGTCGATATTGTCATAAATGTCCTGCTCTTGGTGACTTCGACCAATCTTCTTAAGTAAGCGATTATCAAAGGTCTGCACGCCCAATGAAACCCGATTAACCGGCGAATCTTTCAATACCGCAATCTTATCCGGATCCAAATCACCAGGATTGGCCTCGATGGTCAACTCCTCCATCTGAGACAGATCAAGCGACTTGGTCAGCTCCTTAAGAAGATAGGCTAGCTGATCTGCAGATAAGGCCGTCGGTGTCCCACCCCCGATATAGAGAGTCCGTAAGTTTGTAATTTCTTCCCGACGAAATTCTTGGATCAAATGATCTAGATAAGCATCGACCGGTTGGTTCTTAATAAAGACCTTCGAAAAATCACAATAAAAACAAATCTGGGTACAAAATGGGATGTGGACATAAGCGGACGTTGGTTTTGTATGCATATCTTTAATTATACCATAAAATCCCCCCGAGTCCGAAAAGAAAAGGGTGGATGACGCAAGGATTTCCTTGACAAGAAGGAATGAAAAGAATAGAATAAAACTAATCACATTCGGAGGTAAGGAGATATGAACAACTAAGTTTCGTTAAATAAGATACTTTATTTAGTGGACTGCTTGTTCTATCTCTTTTCGTGTGCCCTCTCGCCTATTGTCCAACTTTTTGTTGGCTTAATAAGGTCTTTTTCTGTTTGGGTTTCACTTGAATACAGCTCTACTAAATAGGTAGAGCTGTTTTTTTGTCCCAGTAGAAAGGAATCTTATGCTAAAACTATCCCACCTCACCATCCGCCACACAAAAGATTTACGCGATTTGGTTCGCGATCTGTCCCTAACTATTCATGAAGGGGAAAAAGTTGCCATTATTGGCGAAGAAGGAAATGGAAAGTCTTCTTTGCTTCATGTCCTTATGTCCCCAAAATCCCTACCAGATTATATGACCATAGAAGGTGAAATCACCACTTCTTTTCACTCCTATGCCTATATTCCCCAGACTTTGCCGGAAGCCTTGAAGGGAAAAAGCTTGGAAGAATATTTTTTTGGAGAGGATGAGCTAGACTATGCCACCCTCTACAGACTGGCTGATCAATTGCAATTTGATAGCGACCGCTTTGCGAGCGACCAAGCTATTGGAAGTCTATCTGGAGGAGAAGCCCTCAAAGTCCAACTGCTTCACGAACTTTGCCGTCCTCATGAATTGCTATTTTTAGATGAACCTTCAAACGATCTGGATTTGGAAACCCTGGACTGGCTCCAGCAGATGATCCAAACGAGCCCCCAAACCATCCTATTTATTTCCCATCATGAGGATTTTTTGACGCAGACGGCGGATACCATTATTCATCTAAGACAGATCAAACACCGCAAGGAGGCTGAAACCATTGTAGAGCACCTAGGCTATCAAGACTACAGTAGCCAGAGGGAGCAACAATTCAAGCAACAGACTCAGCAAGCTGCCAACGATCAACGAGCCTACCGAAAAACAATGGAGAAGCACCGTCGCGTCCGTCAGCAAGTCCAAACTTCCTTACGAAACACCAAGGATAGCACTGCCGGACGTCTCCTGGCAAAGAAAATGAAGTCCCTCCTCTCACAAGAAAAGCGCTACGAGCGAGAATTCCAATCCATGACTTCCCAACCCTATGATGAGGAAATCATTAATCTGCATTTCCCTTCCCTCACTCCCTTGTCTCCTCAAAAACGTGTCCTTCTCTTAGATCAAGAAGAGCTCGCAATTGGTGATCGTGTCCTGGTCAAGAACATCTCCCTCACACTTCAAGGGCAGGATAAGATAGGGATTATCGGTTCCAACGGTGTTGGGAAATCCACTCTCCTAAAAATGATCTGGGATCTTTTACAGGAGAATAAGAGTATCCGCACTGCCTATATGCCTCAAGATTACACTGAACGTCTCCCTCTGACTCAGACACCCGTTCAATTTCTACAGCATTCAGGTGATCGCGAAGAAATCAATACCATTCAATTGCATTTAGCCTCCCTCAACTTTACCTTTTCTGAAATGCATCATCCTATCTCTGAACTTTCTGGTGGCCAGCAAGGAAAACTCTTCCTCCTTCAATTAGTACTCACAAGTCCTCAGTTTCTGCTCTTGGACGAGCCTACTCGTAATTTTTCCCCCACTTCCCAACCAGAAATTCGTCGCCTATTTGCAGACTACCCAGGCGGACTGGTTACAGTCTCCCACGATCGGATCTTCCTCAAAGAAGTCTGCCAAAAAATCTATCGTCTGACTGAACATGGCTTGGTAGAAATAGAGGCTCTCTAACGTAAAAAAGATTGGCTAAAAAACCAATCTTGTAGAACGAAGAAAAAATGTTCTATTATACAAATCTAACAAATCCAGAGTTATCCAAGTCTCTATTGAAACTTTTCCGCCGTGAGAAAAGTGCCTGAAACGTAATAGTTTCAGGTACTCGGAATTATTGAGACCTTAGGCTCAATAATTAGTCATGGAACTTCGAAGAAGTTCGCTGACGTCCGTTCTCACCTAAGGAAAGTTTCTAAGAGGACTTTGTCTTCAATTTGAAAGATTGGCAAAAACCAATCTTTTTTCTAATTCTTCCCTGCCTCTTGTCCCATTTCTTGGGTGCGTTTGTAGGCAGCTTCCACACCTGCAATAATGTCGCCCCGTAGGCCGACTTGTTCTAAGCGGTTGACTCCTGCGATAGTTGAGCCACCTGGGCTACAAACTGCATCTCGCAAGCAAGCTGGGTGCTCACCTGTCTCTAGGACCATACTGGCGGCCCCTTTGAAAGTCTGAGCCGCCATCTGCAAGGCTTGCTCTCGTGAAATTCCCAAGGCTACCCCTGCATCCGCCATGGCCTCGATCATCTGATAGACAAAGGCTGGACCACAACCTGCGATAGCCGTTGCAGGATCCATCAATTTTTCTTCGATTTCATAGAGATCCCCAGCGCCTGCTAAGAGCTGTTTGACTTGGGCTACTTGCTGGTCTGTTACTGCTTGGGAGCGGGCCAGACTAATGACCCCTTGCCCAATGGCAACGGGCGTATTAGGCATGATGCGGATGAGCCCCAGCCGCTCATTTTTAACTATACTTGCCATTTGCTCCAGTTCCAGACCTGCTGCCATAGAAACCAACAGGAGATTGGAACGTTGGCCCAAAATGTCCTGGTACTCTTCAAGTAAAGGGCAGATTTGGTAGGGTTTGACACCTAAAAAGATCACTTCCGCCTCTTGAAAGACTTGTTCAAGATTAGACGCCGTTCCTCCATACTGGCTGATAAACTCTTCCACCTTTTGAGGGGAACGGTTGACCAAGAGCAGGTCAGTGCTAGCCACTTCTTTTGCGACAGCTTTGGCCAGACTAGCTCCCATATTTCCAAGACCGATAAATGCTACTTTCATGACTTACCTCACTTGACCATTTCCACTGACGATATACTTGTAACTGGTCATTTCCCGGAGTCCCATCGGTCCACGCGCATGGAGTTTTTGGGTTGAGATCCCCATTTCACAACCTAGGCCAAATTGTCCCCCGTCTGTAAAGCGTGTAGAAGCATTGACATAAACCGCTGCTGAATCTACTTGCTGGGTGAAATAAGCGGCTGTCTCAGGATTTTCAGTGACAATGGCATCCGAATGATGGGTGCTATGAGCTTCAATGTGGTCCACCGCTTCCTCGACTCCATCAACGATCTTAACTGCTAAAATATAATCTAAAAATTCGGTATCAAAATCCTGTTCCTGTGCTGCTGTTCCCGAAATGATAGCCTGTGCTTGCTCATCTAGGCGCAATTCAACGGATCTTTCCCGTGCATCCACTAAACGCTCTTTGACCAAGGGCAAGAAGTCAGACGCGATCGCTCGATCGACCAACAAAACCTCCATAGCGTTGCAGACAGAGGGGCGACTGGTCTTGGCATTTTCGATAATGACGAGGGCTTTCTGGAAATCAGCCTCCTTGTCCACATAGACATGGACAATGCCAGTTCCTGTCTCGATCACAGGGACAATGGCATTTTCAACCACCGCTTGGATCAATCCAGCACCACCACGTGGAATGAGCAAATCCAGATAGCCCTTAGCCTTCATCATAGCAAGGCTAGAAGCTCGACTCGTATCTTGGATCAGTTGGAGAAGATCTGGATTCAGTCCAGCTTCTTCCAATCCAGCCTTGAGGGCTGTCACGATCGCTTGAGCAGAATGAAAGGCATCCTTTCCAGTACGAAGAACCACTGCATTTCCACTCTTGATGGCAAGTGCCGCAGCATCCGACGTCACATTTGGGCGGCTTTCGTAAATGATGCCAATGACACCCATGGCGACTCGAACTTTCTGAATTTCAAGGCCATTTTCCAAGACTTCCGTATCCAGCATTTCCCCAATCGGATCTGGCAGGTCTATTAAAGCACGGATACCTTGTGCCATCCCTGCTATCCGCTCTTGATCAAGAAAGAGGCGATCCAGCATGACTTCAGAGATCTTCCCACGTGCCACTTCCATATCGATTTGATTGGCTGCTAAAATGGCTTCCGTCGCTTTCAAAAGCTGGCTAGCCATGGCCTCCAAGGCCTGATTTTTAAGAGCTGTGCTGGCTGTATTGATACTTTTCTTAGCTGATCTCGCTAAGGCTAATTGTTCTTGTGTTGTTCCCATACGTTTTCCTCTAAAATTCTGTAAAGAGTAGGTCAATCTCAGGAGTTACCGAGATCCAATCATCCCGGTGGATAAGGATTCCCTTAGCTTTTTTAGATTGGAGTAGATCGCGCACAGCTGATTGGCCGAGACGGACCTTGCCTTTTCCGAGTAATTGACCAGTCTCTTGATGATAGACGCTGACGATGTCGTGATAAGAGAAATCCCCTTCTGCCTTAGTCACACCAGAAATCAATAAACTCTTCCCATGATCCAACAGGGCTTCCGCTGCTCCAGCATCCACCCAAACGGCTCCTTTGCTTTCAGCATAAAAGGCTAGCCATTGCTTCTGGGTTTTTAAGCCCTTATCCTCTGCAAGGAAGTAACTGCCATCTGCTTGCTCTTGCGCAGCTTCGAGCAAGGCATCAGACTTGAGAGACGAGCAAATATAGACAGGAACCCCAGACTCTGTCGCCAGGGTCGCTGCCTTGAGTTTGGTCAGCATACCGCCAGTTCCATTGCTACTACCCGCACCTCCAGCCATCTCGATCATCTCGCGAGAAATGTGTTCGATTCGATCCAAGCGCTTAGCTGTTGGATCCTGAGAAGGATTGGCTGTATAGAGGCCATCTACATCTGTTAAAAGCACCAAAAGATCAGCTTGAACCATGGCTGCAACTTGCGCACTCAAGGTATCATTGTCACCAACTTTTAACTCGGCAATCGAGACCGTATCGTTTTCATTGATAATCGGGATGGCCCCACGATTAAGCAAGACAGAAAGGGCCTGATGAGCATTCTTATAGCGGCGCTGATCCGCAAAGTCATCCTGGGTCAACAAAATCTGCGCAGAAACAATGTTACGTAAAAGCAGGTTGGCTGTATATTCTTCCATCAATAAACCTTGACCAACTGCCGCAGAGGCTTGCTTGTCTGCCACCTTAATCGGCCGTTTCTTAAAACCAAGGGCACCAAACCCAGCAGCAACCGCCCCTGATGAGACCAAGATCAACTCATGGCCCGATTCGTGTAAGAGAGCCAACTGCTGGGTGATGACCTTGACCTTCTGTCTAGAGAGGCTCCCGTCTGGATTGGTCAAAGACGAGGTCCCTACTTTAAAGACGATTCGTTTTGCTTTCATCGCTGTGATTCTTTCTAATACTATTTATTTCGTATGTAATGAAAGTGACTGAATCTCCATTCAGCCATTCTCCATTATCCTTTTCGAAGGTCTTCCAGCGTTTTCTCAAAGATCGCTGGCACTTCTGCTGTAAATTCCAAAGTCTCTCCTGTGCGAGGGTGGGTGAAACCAAGTGTCCGCGCATGAAGAAACTGTCCTTGTCCTTTGAGTGTTTTCTTAGGTCCATAAGCAGGATCTCCAGCTACTGGATGGCCAATATAGGCCATATGCACCCGAATTTGGTGGGTCCGACCAGTCTCCAGTTGCAACTCTACCAGCGTGTAATCCCCAAAGCGTTCCAAGACTTGAAAACGGGTCACTGCAGGTTTTCCTTTAGCCGTCACTGCTTGTTTTTTCCGGTCCTTTTCACTGCGACCAATTGGTGCTTCGATCATGCCCCGATCGTTAGGAAGATTGCCATGGACAATGGCCCAATACTTCCGGAGAGATTTTTTGTCTTTGAGTTCCTCTGCTAAGGCGACGTGGGCTTGGTCATTTTTTGCGACCATCAAGAGGCCTGACGTGTCTTTGTCGATCCGATGAACGATCCCTGGACGCAATTCTCCATTGATCCCTGAAAGGTCCTTGACATGGTATAACAGTGCATTGACCAAGGTCCCGCTGGTGTGGCCGGCACTCGGGTGAACAACCATGCCTTGGGGTTTATTGACGACGACGACATCCTGGTCCTCATAGACGATGTCTAAGGGCAGATCTTCTGCTTCATAGCTGACCTCTTCCACTTCTGGGACTTCATACTGGATGATGTCTCCTTCTTTGACCGTATACTTAGCTTTTTTCACAGTTCCATTGACCAGAACTTTTCCTTCTTTGATCTGCTCATTGGCTACAGCTCGTGACAAGGGAGTCAAATCCGCCAAAGCCTTATCCAGTCGCGCACCGGCTACTTCGATTTTAATTTCCATGCGTTTCCTCTTTCAACATCAGGATCAGGAGCAAGAAAACTCCAACTGTCAAATAACTATCTGCTACATTAAAAATGGCAAAATTCATAAAATCCAGGTGGAACATATCGACCACAAAGCCCTGACGCAGGCGATCGATAAAATTCCCCAAGCCACCTGCAATCACCAAGGTCAAGCCCATCACCATCCAAAGCGACCCCTTAAGGTGCTTATAAAGATAGTAAAAGGCCCCTACCATCACGACTAGAGTGATGAGGGTAAAGAACCATTGCTGATTTTCAAGAAGTGAAAAAGCTGCACCTGTGTTTTGAAGATAGGTCAGGCTGACCACATGGGGAATAAAAGACTTAACGACACCCAGTGGAATGTTCTTGACTACATACCATTTGACCAACTGATCCAGTAGGACCAATAGCACAATTGCTACTGGAACCATTATTTTTCTCTTCATTTCTTACCTCTTTTGATCAAAATACTCTACCATGACCTCGACAAACTTCTCTGCTACAGGGGAGAGATCCATCTCTTCGCGTTTGACATAGACCATTTTATTGTCCAAGTTGTCTTCTAAAGGAATCACGGTAATACCATTCACTGACTGGCTATCTAAAAAGCCTGATCCTGTCGCATAAGCATCTGTCCGCTCCAAGATCCCATTCAAGGTGGCCCGGTCGGTTACATTGAACATTTGGGAGCTCGAACTGGTATCGACAAAATTCTCTGAATAATAGAGGTACTCATCTTTTTCTTGGGTAAAGCGAACAGTTGGCAATTGAGCTAGATCTTCCATGACCAGTTTTTTCTTCTTAGCCAGAGGGTGTCCCTTGCGAAGGTAAATATGAGTCTGAAAAGGAATCAAATCCACCACTTCAAGTCCTAATTTATCAACCCGTTGCATAATTCCCTTGGTATTTTGACGGTTGAGATAAATAATCCCCAACTCACTATGCCCTTGAGCCACTTCATCCAAAATTTGGACCGTCGTTGACTCAAAGATGCGGAAGTTTTTATTTTCCGGATAGCGGATCGAGAATTCCGTCATCAATGGTGGCAAGAAGTCATAGTGTTGACTAGAAATAGAGAATTCTTTCTTCTCTTCTTCAGGACTGGCATATTGATTTTGAAAAATATCAAACCCCTTAACCACGTCCTGCGCTTTTTCATAAAATTCCATTCCCCGACGGGTCAAAAATGTCCCCGAACTAGTTCGACGAAAAATTTTAAAGCCCAGTTCCTTTTCCAGATCGCGTACTGAAATAGACAAGCTCGGCTGACTCACATACATTTTTTCAGCAGCCTCACGAAAAGTACCACTATTGGCAATCGCCACTACATATCGTAATTGTTGTATATTCATTCTATTTTCCTTATTACAGTATCGATCTATTATACCATAAATTAGGGGCTGAAAGAAGAGATGCGTTTAAGAGACCTTCATCAAGTGAAAATAAAAAAACTGGAACTAAAACAGTTCCAGTTGATACTTATTCAATCACTTGAGTTTCAGCTACTTTCTTGTACCAATGAGCCGATTTCTTCGGATAGCGCTCTTGGGTTTCAAAGTCTACATAGAAGAGACCATAGCGTTTTTCGTAACCATTAGACCAAGAGAAGACGTCCATAAGAGACCAGATGAAGTATCCTTTGACGTTTGCACCATCAGCAATCGCATCCGACAAGACTTCCAAGTGTTGTTTCACATAATCAATCCGGCCATCGTCATAAACCGTATTGTCCACAAACTCATCTTTGTATCCAAGTCCGTTTTCAGTGATGTAGATCTTCTTGTAATTTGGATAATCTTTCTTGACACGCATGATTTGATCATACAAACCTTGAGGGTAGATGATCCAGTCCCAGTCAGTACGAGGTACATAGTCAGGAGCTACACGACGTCCAACACCTTTGATTTGGTATTTAGAGCTTCCTTTTTCCCCTTTACCATTATGAATGATTTCTGTTTCGCCATCAAAGGCTTCCATCCAATCACTCATGTAGTAGTTAATTCCAAGGAAGTCGTTCAAATCTTTAGCTGCTTCAAGTGATGCAAAGTCTTCGTCCCGAAGATCCAGACTACCACCATTAACTGAAAGAATGTGGTTTACCCCTTCCATGGTTGCATCTGAATAGTGTCCGAGGTAAGTCGCATCCAAGATAAACTTGTTGTGGATGATATCTTCCAACTCAGCAGCACGTACGTCTGCAGGATTTTTAGGATCCAATGGATACTTAGTTGGAAGTGCGTGAACAACCCCGATTTCACCTTTATAACCTTTGTCTTTGTACAATTTCACAGCACGTGCATGAGAAACCATCATATTGTGGTGAGATTGGAAGACTTTGGCAAGGTCATATTGAATACCTGGTGGGAATTTACCAACCAAGTATTGACCATCACCGATTGGGCCAATTTCATTGAAGGTTGTCCAGTAGTTGACTTCTGGGAATTCTTCAAAACAGAAAGCAGCATAATCTACAAAGTGTTCGATATTTTCACGATTCAAGAAGTCTCCATTTGAGTGAAGAGCTTCAGGAGTATCAAAGTGGTGAAGAGTTACGAATGGTTCTACATGACGTTTATGGCATTCTGCAAATAACTTATGATAGAATTCTACCCCTTTTGGATTGACTTCACCATAGCCAGTTGGGAAAATACGTGACCAAGCAATAGAAATACGAATTCCGTTTACGCCATATTCTTCCGCCAACTGTAAGTCTACTGGATATTTATGGTAGAAATCACTCGCTGGTTCAGCAGTATACCAATAGTTGTCTGCTAAATATTTATCCCATGCAACAGGTCCTTTACCGTCTGTATGAGTCGCACCTTCTGCCTGATAAGCTGCAGTTGCGCCACCAAAAATAAAATCTTTAGGAAGTGTTTTTGTCATATTTTCACCTATTTCTTGATTGGATAAAATGAAAAGCGAGGGGAGAGGAGTTAGTGAGCCATCCATCTCCATCTCACTTTTTAGTTCTTATTCTTCAAATTGAGCTTGAACAAAGGCTAGAGCACCTTTTCCATCACGGGTTAACTTGATGTACTGAGCACCTTCTGTCTTCGCCAATTTGATGCCTAGTTTATCTGTTTCAGCCTTCATATCTTCGAAGTTGGAAGCAACCTGAGGCGCCAAGATAACAAGGTCAAATTCTGGCAACATTTCACGGTGGGCTCCATAGCCACCTGCTGCAGCTTTAACTGGAACTTTATACTCTTCTGCGGCTTTATTCAAAGCATTGGCAAGAAGACCACTTGTTCCTCCACCAGCACAAAGAACGAGGACGTTTGTTTCTTCAGTAATTGTATTTTGTGCTGAATCTACTCCAGCTTTTTCAAGAATAGCATCTGCTTTTGCAGTGTTAAAGTTTGCAGCTACCTTTTCTTTTAATTCATCATTAGTTTTACCTGAACGTTCTTCTTCAAGAATTTGTTCATCATAAACCTTGAGGAATGGATAGTAGATAACAATATCTACTACAATTAACAATGCTGCAAGAGCGAATGATAAGAACTGGAAGTTTGTACCAAGAACAATACCAAGAGGTCCTGGTGTAGTCCATGGAAGGTTGGCAGTAAATGAGTTCATGCCAAGTGTTTCAATAAAGAACTTAAAGATCCATACGTTTGCAATTGGTGCAAAGATGAATGGGATAAAGAAGATTGGGTTCAAAACAAGTGGTGCACCAAACAAGATTGGTTCGTTTACACCAAAGAATGTAGGAACTACTGAAGCGCGTCCAATAGCACGATTTCGTTTCGATTTACATAACCACATAAACATGAACGGAACAACAAGAGTTGCACCAGTACCACCCATAGTGACGATGAACATTTGTGTACCAGATGTAAGGATCTTATCAGCGTGCATACCTTGTTGAAGGAGGTTCAAGTTGACTTCGGCATTTGCATAAGTGATCGCTGCAATCGCAGGCTCAACGATAGATGGGCCGTGAATACCAATAAACCAGAAGAATGCAAAGGCACCGAAAATAATCGTAATACCAACATAACCGTCTGCTGCTGAGAATAGTGGAGCAAGAAGGGTACCGATTGATTCAGCAACCGTTACATGAAGGCTTGCTTTCACAACTAATTCAAGTGCATACAAGAGTACAACTGACAATGTAAATGGAATCAGGTCTTTAAATACTTGTGAAATATTTGGTGGAACCTCGTCTGGCATGCGAATCGTCACATTATTTTTCACACAGACCTTATAAACATTAACGGTAACAAAGGCTGCAATGAAGGCTGTCAACAGACCTTTTGTACCCATGAAGGCTGTTAAGAATCCACCTTCTTTAGCAGGTTCGGCAGCCATGAGCAAGAAGCCAACCATAGAAGCCAACATTGTAGAAATGAAGTTGATTTGGTTAGTTGCTGGAAGGTCGCGGTTCATTGAATCAGTCAAAGCCTTAGCCGTTGTACCACCAACGAAGAAGGCCAAGATGCCCATAGAATAGCTATATGGAGTCATCAAGAAAGTTTCAATATCTTTAGACCAATGGAATCCCCAAGCGTTTGGTACATACGCAATTAGGATGAAGATAGATGAGAAAAGGATAACAGGCATCCCTGCAATAAAGCCATCCCGAATCGCTCGCAAATATTTGTTTCGAGAAATCTTTTCAAAGAAAGGTTTCCCTTTTTCAATCAGTTCAATCAGTTTATTCATTATTTCGCTCCTCTTTTATATAGTTCAATCAGATGGTGAATCACGTCTTTTAATAGGATTGTTGTCATGAGATGGTCTTGACCATGCATCATGGTAATGCTATAGGGGATTTCTTCTCCTGCTGCTTCATGCGCTAGCATGGTCGTTTGAGATTTGTGAGCCTCAGCGATACAAGACCCCGCTTCTTCTACTAAGGATTCTGCTTTAGCAAAATCACCATTTTCAGCAGCTTTTAAGGCTTCCACTAATTTTGATCGAGCGTCACCGGCATAAGCGACAATTTCAAAGCCAAGTAATTGGACTTCTTCTTTATTCATGTTGGTTCCTCCTTATGATACCTTTTGAAAATTTTTATAATAGACGTTGAATATGAAGGGCTAAATAGACTTTTTCATTAGGAGATATCTTGGCTCCTGTCTGTTCAGCGATGGTTTGGTAGATTTGATGACTAATCTCATAAGCCTTTGGATAACTTAGCTGAATCAGTTGTTCCATCTCGCTCAAACCTTCTGGATCTTCTCTTCCCTTATCTAGCGAATCTAGGAAATAATTGAGATGGATCATAAAGCGATCATAGAAATGACTGTTTTCTTCTTTCCGTTTCAATCCATTTTGAGCTAGTTTTTCTTCTACAGCTTTCAAAATAACTTGTCGGTCCTGAACATCTGGATCTTGCTCATGAATCATTTCCCCTTGTGCATTAATGAAATGATAAGCGATGCGATTCACTTCATCGTCAGGAAATTGATCCAAGAGCCGCTTTCGAAAGATCTCAATCGCTTCTTTTGCGATTTTATAGGGAATCGGATGCATAGCAGACACATCAGGAAGGTCACTGTATTTATATCTTCCCTGTTGAACTGCCTGGTAAGAACAAAAGATGTGATCTGTTAATGTCACATAGATATATTCTTGAACAGGATAGGCATATTTCTTAGACAAGGTATCAATCACTTCATAAGTGGTTGTAATGAAATCAAGAGGAACATTCTTTAGAAGGGCCATAAAGTTTTCTCTTGACTCATCCGTGTTTAAACGAAATACTTTTTCGACCTTATCATCAGCTACTAGATCATTTTTCTTTTTCCCAAATGCAATCCCACTCCCAATAACAATCAACTCTTGTTGTAGTTCATTTTGAACCAAAGCAACATTATTGTTCATTGGATGGATAATACGATACATGAGGCTCTCCTTTGTAAAATTTGTTAAAAGCAAATAAAAATGACCACGAAGCAACTGAAAAAACTAGCATACACTAATTGTTCAGTCTACTTGTGGTCACGCCTAATCTAACTTAGTAACGCTCACTGCTATTCAACTTATAAACTTATTCTATCATAAACTTTTTGTTTTGTAAACCCTTACAGCGAAAATTTTTAAACATTTTTTTATAAAAAATAAACAAGACCTTGAAATAATGAAGAGGCTGGGATAAAAGTCCTAGCCTCTCAATCATCTTTGGATTGTCGAGCAAGACGCAGTGGTTGAGTGGGCTCTACTACGCTGATTTCATCAGCTTTTACAGCCCTACTCAACTGTGCGGAGGTGGGACGACGAAATCGAATTCTACCGAATGACCGATTACTGTCCCACTCTCTAACTGTTGCTTTAGGAGGCAATCATCATTGAATCTTATACGCGTTCTGTCCAAGGTGTTGCTACTTTATCCAAGACTGCGTTCAATTCTTCAATATTTTGACGCCCTTCTGTACGAAGCCATTCACGAGCAGCTGCTTCTCCATCTTTGATGTAAGCTTCTACTGAACCTGCCCATGTCGCACGTCCACAAAGAACGCCGTTGAAGTTTGCACCAGATGCATGAGCAAATTCCAAGGTTTCTTGGAAGAGTTTTGCAGATACACCTGCACTGAGGTAGATGTATGGAAGGTTGGTTGCTTCTTCTTGTTCTTTGAAGAAAGCAGCTGCTTCTTCACGACTATAGACAACTTCTCCTTCTCCAAATCCTTCCACGAAGTTCACATTAACTGGAACCTCCACTTTCAAGACATCGATATTGAAACGAGGATCTGAGAAGACTTTCATAGCCTCAATCACCTTACGAGGTTTCAATTTCGCATATTCAGCAGAGGTTGCATCTGCAATTCCTTCATCATAAGCCAAGATTTCAAGGAAGAATGGAATGTCTTCTGCCACACATTCTGAA
Organism: Streptococcus parasanguinis CC87K; assembly: GCF_000507765.1. Taxonomy (GTDB): domain Bacteria; phylum Bacillota; class Bacilli; order Lactobacillales; family Streptococcaceae; genus Streptococcus; species Streptococcus parasanguinis_J. Next base: position 717,422 of record NZ_KI669401.1, read on the forward strand.
CCGATGCGTTCGATATAAGCTTGTTTTTCTTGGTTGAGTTCATCTGCACTGTCTACATCATAGTAGAGCAAGAACTTCACAGCATCTGCGCCTTGTTCTTTGATGCGTTTTGCTGACCAAAGGTTCAAGCAGTCTGGCAAGCGCTTGGTGCTTGATGTATCGTAACCTGTTTTTTCATAGGCAAGTAAGAGACCAGCATCTTTGTCCAAGGCTTTTGTAGCAGGTAGACCATATTCTGGGTCCAATAACATAGATGAAGCATATTTTGTCAATTCATCAGCTACAAGGACTTTTAATTCTTCCATTTGTGCTACTGTTGGTTCTGTGTCTTGATATTTGGCCATCAAGCGTTTCAAAGCTCCACGTTGGTCGAAGGCCAAAGCTGAAATGACACCGTCTTTTGTGCTGAGACGTTCCAAATAGTTGCGTTTTTGTTCTGTTAATACCATTTTATACCTCTTTTACGATTAATTGTTGATACAAGGCATCATAGTGCCCCATGTTGACATGTCCTGTTTGTGCTTCTTGTGCATTTAACATTCCAAGAACATTTGCTTTCTTGAGCAAGTCTGCGTCACTCTCATGATGATAGAGACCAGATGCAATCCCTGCAACAGTCGAATCACCAGATCCAACTGGATTGACGACATCAATCTTAGGAATATCTACCTTATAGAAGACATCCCCATGTTTAGCGAAAGCGCCATTTGCACCAAGGGAGACAATCACCCATTCGATGCCATCAAAGAGAGAATCCTGAAGAACTTCTTTTAAGTCTTCCACATTCTTACTCACTTCTTTTCCTAACAACTGTGATAATTCTTCATTGTTTGGTTTAATGACCGTAGGCTTGACAGCTGCTTGAATGGCAGCTTCTAAAGAAGCTCCCGAGCAATCAAGTACGACTGGTTTCCCAGCTTCCCTTGCAATCTTGACAAGGATAGCATAGTAGTCCACTGGTAAACCAGCAGGAAGACTTCCAGAGATGGCAACAACCTCTACTTGTTCAACCAAGTGACGATAATGGTCGAGAAAGTCTTGGCCTTCTTTCTCAGAAATGGTTGGACCTTTTTCTAAGATTTCTGTTTGCTTGCCTTCGTGAAGGATGGCGATACAATTACGTGTATCTCCAGCAATTTCAAAGAAACGTTCCTCTATCCCTTCTCCTAAATGATCGAGAATGAATTGCCCCGTCCGACCACCAAGTAGGCCAGTCGTTGCCACTGGATCCTTTATCTCAGAAAGTACACGAGTAACGTTAAGACCTTTCCCACCAGCTGTCTTACTCACCTCAGCTACACGATTGACTGTATCCAACTGGAGTACATCCAAAGGATAAGAAATATCAATCGAAGGGTTCATTGTGACCGTTAATATCATACGTCACCTCTTAATCGTGATATTCACCACGGTCCCATTTTTCAAGGAATTCTGTAAAGAAATCAGCATCCGCTTGATGAGCATTATGGGTTTCCACATGTTGGATCTTAGCGATCAATTTTTTATTTTCTTCAGTTGGTTTGTATTCTGCGTTGATGAATGCTTCAATGATATCGCACATGAGCAATTCACCAGTGATCTTACCACCAAAACCGATCACATTCGCGTTCAATTTCTCTTTAGCATAAAGAGCAGTTGTCATATCGCGTACCAAGGCTGAACGGATACCAGGTACTTTGTTAACAGCATTGTTAATCCCAACACCTGTACCACAGATACAAACACCAAGATCTGCCTGGCCACTTGCTACAGCTTCACCGACTTTTTTACCAAAGATTGGATAGTGGGTACGTGTATGGTCATAAGTCCCAAAGTCGAGTACTTCATATCCTTTTGATTTCAAAAAATCAGAAACAGCCATTTTTTCATTTGTCACAATGTGATCACAACCAATTGCAATTCTCATTTGAATTCTCCTCTCATTAGCACATCTTATTCAACATATCGACACGGATTTGGTGACGGCCACCGTCGTATTTACCATTGACGAAGCCTTTGGCAATGTTCTTGGCCAATTCATCCCCAACAATTTCAGCACCCATGGTAATCATTCGAGAATTGTTGTGTCCACGTGTCATATAAGCAGAACGTTCATCTGAAACTTCTGCTGCTACCATTCCTTTGATTTTAGTTGCAACCATAAATGGACCAGCTCCGTAAGCATCAATTACGATTCCAAGATTTTGATCGTTTTTGTTCACTTCGCTCGCAACTGCAAGTGTGACATCTACAAAATCTTGACCTTCAGCAGTTACATCCACAACATCAAAGTTTTCTTTTACAAGAAACTCTTTCACGAGATCTTTTAATCTTAATCCTGCAGCATCTGCACCAATTACAATAGACATGTCCTGTCCTCCTTTTGTTCGTTTCAGCAAATATCCCTGTTGTTAAATTTTCACAAAGAAACATTTTCTCACTTTTGATATTATATTACACCTATTTTGAACGAAAGTCAACATTAAATTGTTTATTTTCGAACATTTTTTAAAATAAAAACACCATATCCACAACAGATATGGTGTCAGTTTTCAAACTACATATGACGATTATTTTGCATTTGCAGCATATTCTTCGTTACGTTTGATCATTTGTTTTCTGTACCAAGCGAAGATTCCGATATAGAATGTCAAGAAGACAACTACACCAAGGATAGCTTTGATATCACCAGTTGTTGCGTTACCGATTGTCCAACCGAGCAATTTTTCAACTGGGCCTTCAAGAGTTGAGTGAGTAATCAATTGAGTAGAAGCTACCCCTTTAGGGAAGGCATCAACACTCTTAGCCAATTGAGTTGCAAATGGTGCAATCAATGTTCCTGAAAGAAGGAAGAGTGGCAAGAGAAGGCTTCCGAAGATGATCATACGGATCAATTTACCGCGTGTTACAACCAACAAGGCTGGAGTTACACCCATAGCGATGATACCTGCAAGTGGCAAGATACCATTTCCGACTTTAGAAAGAAGCACTGCTTCGATCAACATGATTGGTGCAAGTACGTTCGCACAAGCCCAGATTTCAGCACGACCAGCGATAAATGGCCAGTCCAAACCGATGTTGAATTTACGTCCTTGAAGACGTTTAGTAGCAACGTTTGTAATACCTTGTGACAATGGTTCTACCGCTGCGATGAACCAAGAACCGATCAATGAGAACAATTCCAAGCAGACACCGGCAGTCAAACCAAGGCTCAACCAACCTTTAATAACCAATTCCCATTTGTCAGCATCTTGCACGCCAGCAACTGGATGTGGAGTACCCATGATACCGATAACGATACCAAGAAGGAAACCGATAAAGAATTTAGATCCCCAGAAACCGATCTTCTTGTTCAATTTAGCAGCGTCGAAGTCGTATTTATCAAGACCTGGGAAGAATTTGTCAAAGATTTTATCCAAGACCATGATGATTGGGTTCATCATGTAGTTCATGTGAGTTGAAGTCATAGGTGATGAACTTGGTGCATTCAACAAATCATCAAATGTTGGTTTCATCAAGTCTGAGTTGATGATTTTCATAATCCCTACAAGGACAACTGCAAGAGTTGCCAAGAAGAGTGATAGACCTTGGCTGACACCGTTGTTGTCTGCATACCATTTGATCAAAAGACCAGTGATAGACAAGTGCCAGATATCGAAGATATCGACGTCAAGTGTATCAGTTTTCTTGATAGCAAGCATGATAACGTTGACGATCAACATAATCAACAAGAAGTAAAGTGTCCAGGCAGACCCCCAAGTGATGGTCGCAAGAGGTGCCCAACCAACGTCAGTGATATTCAATTGAATACCTGTGTTCTCAACGAATTTTGCAAGAGACGCTGAGAAAGCTCCATTCAACATACCGATGATGGCACCGATACCAGTAAGGGCGATGGCAAGTTTAATACCACCTTCAAGGGCTTTGGAGAATTTCACTCCAAACAAGAGAGCCAATAAAGTCAAGACGATCAACATGATGATCGGTGCACCCATGTCTAGGATGGGTTTGAAAAACTTATTGGCAAAATCAATAATGCCATTCATAATAAATCCTCCCGATTTATAATTTGTTATATTAGGCTTTAATCGTTCCCAATTTTATAATTGGATAACGCTTACAATCGTGTTTAAAAAAATATTAACTTAATCCATGTTCTTTAATAGCAGCTTCGATGTTATCAAAGACTGGCGCACTCATCGCTGGAATACGGAACAAGATTGGTCCTGCTTCTACCACTGGAATACCAGGATCGAATCCCAAATCAGTTGCAGCAATTGGAGTAAAGATGTCATAACCAGAAATCAAATCTTCATTGACGTCTTTGACCATGACAGCGTCACAACGCACATCATAACCACGGTTTGACAACTCTTCTTCCAACGCATTCTTAATTTGGTGGCTAGAGTTAACGCCTGCACCACAGGCAGCTAAAATTTTAATCATTTGGATGTCCTCCATTATAAATATTTACGAATGTTTTAGGAAATAGTTTCCGTAATGTATTGATAAAGCTTATCTTCACTATCTAATTTTGATAGAGCTTCGAGATTTCCATTGGATGTAAAGAAATCCATCAGTTGGGCCAAAATATTGGTTTGGCTTGAGCTCGTATTATTGATAATAAAGAATAAGAGTGAAACTTGAACTTCCTTATCTGGAGCAATCATATTATGGAAAGTTACCGGTTGATCCAAACGAACCACCACCACATTCTCAGTGAGATTATGGACAATGTCTGTGTGCGGGATCGCCACATTTGGTAAGTCTTTACCAAGAAATTCCATGTCTAATCCAGTCGGGAAAGACTTTTCACGCTCAATCAAAGCGGAACGATAGGTTGGTGTCACAATCTGTCGCTCTTCCAATAAGCTTGCTACCTGCTCAAAGAGATCGGTTTGATCCTTGGCATGTAGGCAAAACACAAGATCTTTGTTAAAGAGTTGATTTAATCCCATTGTTGCCACCTCCTTATCTAACTATTTATTTATGGCTTCAGTATATCACTATATTGATTGATTGTCAATCTTTTTTTGTCTAAATTTGTTCATTTTTGTTTATATATCATTCTAAAGCGCTTTCTATCCGTCATTTTCCAACATCATTAAATCAGTAAAAAGAGAGTGGGACAGAAATCGGTAATTCGTTAGAATTCGATTTCGTCGTCCCACCTCCGCACAGTTGAGTAGGGCTGTAAAAGCTGATGAAATCAGCGTAGTAGAGCCCACTCAACCACTGCGTCTTGCTCGACAATCCAAATACAATTGAGAGGCTAGGACTTTTGTCCCAGCCTCTTGATCTTAAATGATTTTCGTATACAAGGCGTATTTGTCTTTGATTTTCTTTGGAATACTATCATCGGTAATAATGGCATTTAGATCTTCCACGCGATAGAAACTGTAGAAAGAATAGCTATCAAACTTGCTGTTATCAGCTACCACATATTTCTCTATCGCATTGTTCAGAATAATGGCATTGCCATTTCCTTCTTCTTCATTAGCTGTAGAGACACTATGGCCATCGATTCCATTCACCCCGATAAAGGCTTTAGAAACCTTGATTTCTTTCAAGAGTTTATTGGCAAATTGACCGACAAAGGTTTGTGTCTTTACCCGGTAGCGACCACCAACTAAGATCAAGTCATAATTCGGGAAATCCTTGAGCTTCTCAAAAATAGGCAGGGAGTTGGTGACGATGCTAATTTCTTTCCCTTCCAAATAATCTCCGATAAAGTCTGTTGTTGTACCAGAGCCAATAAAGACGGTATCCCCATTTTCGATCAAGTCCGCACATTTTTTGGCAATGGTTCGTTTCTCATCAATATTGATCAGATTTTTTTCACTGTGAGAAGCTTCTAATAAGCTATCTTTGACTTTTTTGTGGGCCCCACCATGTACACGAACTAAAAGACCTTGTTTTTCAAGATCGATCAGATCGCGACGAATAGTCATGTCTGTCACCCCAAAAAGTTCCTTGAGCTCTTTGACCGATACCACACTTTTTCGATCCAGTTCCTGAAGAATTTCAACATGTCTGCTATCTTTCATGGTACTACTTCCATTCCTACTATATTTGTCTCTATTATACTACTTTTTTCAAAAAACACAAATTCAAACATTATATTAACAAGAGTAAACATGATATTTTTAAATAAATAAAAGAAAAAAAGCCTTCCGTTAATCCGGAAAGCTTTGATTTATGCTATTTCTAGCTTCCTCACCTTTGGATCAAGGCTCGGGATAAAAAGGTTAAGGAAACCTTTTTATTTTGCGATTGGGTAAACAGAAACTTGTTTTTTATCGCGACCTTTACGTTCGAAGCGTACTACGCCTTCAACTTTTGCGAACAAAGTATCGTCTCCACCACGTCCAACGTTCACACCTGGGTAGATGTGAGTACCGCGTTGACGGTAAAGGATAGATCCACCTGTTACAGTTTGTCCATCAGCTGCTTTAGCTCCAAGACGTTTTGCTTGTGAATCACGTCCGTTTGATGTAGAACCTCCACCTTTTTTGTGGGCGAAAAGTTGCAAGTTAGCAAGATTCAATTTCAACATAATTGTTTTCCTCCATGTTAGTTTTCTGTGATAACTCTTGTTTGGACGAACTCCGATGAGTTCTCCGATAAGTTTGCCATCCCTAAGAAAAATGATTCAAAGAATAGTTGGGTCATTTCTCTTTGATGAGGTGGAATATCTGTCGGGATCGTCACCCGCAGGAAGCCACCTTCTTCTTCGTTTAATTCTAGATCCGGTTCGTAGCCTGCAAATTTCTCAACAGAGTTGACAAAGTTAATGGCTAGAGTCGAAACCGATGCACACACGACATCAAAGCCGTATTCACCGCTTCCAGCGTGCCCAGTGATTTCTGCACTCCTCAGCTCGCCATCTTCGGCTCGTTCAAAGACTGCTTGTATCATGTGTTCTCCTAAAATTAAGCGTTGATAGCGTTGATGACAACTTTAGTGTAAGGTTGACGGTGACCTTGTTTACGGTGGCTACCTTTTTTAGGTTTGTACTTGTAAGTAACAACTTTCTTTTGTTTTCCTTGTTTTTCAACAGTTCCAACAACAGTAGCTCCTGAAACAAGTGGAGTTCCGACAACAGTGTTTTCACCACCAACAAGAACAACTTCGTTAAATGTAACTTCTTGACCAGCTTCAACGTTCAATTTTTCAACGTAGACTGCTTGACCAACTTCAACTTTAACTTGTTTTCCGCCAGTTTTAATGATTGCGTATGTGCTCATTATGCACCTCCTATGTATTTTTGGGTTTCCCCGTATTTTTGTGAAGACTCGCCTAGCATCGTGGGACGAACCACTTACTCTCATGGAAATGAGCGACGATGTTCGAGCGGTTGCACAGGCATGTGCATAGTCAACTCTCTTAGTATATCACTTCTATCAGACAAAGACAAGTATTTTTGCGCTTTGAAAACGAATTTCTTTTTTAAAAGCGATGATTTTATATCTTTTATGTTAAGATTGCTTGTCAGTCCGACTTCTTCATCTACTTATCCTTAAATTTAAAGTCATTGAAACTCATTTTTGCTTTTGAAGAATCGTTCATGCTCTTCATTTTTTCTTCTTGTTCCTTGGTGATTTTGATAGGAATGGCTGCAGCCGTATTGGGTTTCAATACACCAGATTCGCTCACTTCATAGTCCACTGTGACATCTTTGAATAGTGGCTCCCCATCATATTCCAAATTCAGAAAAAAGGATCCATCACGATCGATGGTTGTGGTGGTACGATTCACGATAAAGAACAAGGCGAAGCGATTTTCCTCATTTCCAAAGGTATAGCCTGGGAAAAAGACAAATAATTTTCCAGGTTCTCCAAGCGTTGGATGTTCCTTGATAAATTTCTCAGATGCTTCCAAGACTTCGTTGTCCTGATCTTTGTACTGGTCGGCTCTGACAAATGTGAGCGGTTCTTTTTTACTGCTGGTTGACTGGCTGGTCTTTTCTTCTTTTTTCGGGCCAGTAAATGATACTTTGACACAGCCTGTCAACAGAAGCAAACTTGTCATTAAAACGATAATTTTTTTCATCTTGTCTCCTTTAAGTTGGTTAGAAAAAGAGGCTGGATACTCCCAGTCTCTCCTATAGCAAATCCTCGATCAGGTCATCGACCTCATCTTTTTCTGCTTTTGGTGTGATCTCTGTTACGATGATACCTGCTACCGCACGCTCAACCAAAGCTTCCACATCCATCCGTTGCTCATACTGCTCTGCATTTTTGAGTTTTGGATTGGTCTTTGGACGATCTGGTGCAAAGATGGTACAACAATCTTCGAATGGCTGGATAGAAATTTCAAAGGTATCAATGGCTTGAGCAATATCGATGATTTCCAATTTGTCCATGGTCACCACCGGACGGATAACCGGCGTATTGGTCACTGCATTGATGGCCTGCATACTCTCTAAGGTTTGGCTAGCCACTTGTCCCAAGCTTTCACCATTGATAATCACCAAACCACCGCGAACCTCGCGAATACGGTCTGTAATGCGCATCATAAAGCGACGGGTCAAAGTCATGAGGTAAGCTTCTGGTGCTTTTGCCTTGATTTCCTCTTGGATCTCTGTGAAGGGCACCTCGATAAATTGGATATTGCCCCCAAACTTAGTCAACTTCCGTGTTAAATCATGGGCCTTTTTCAAGGCACCTGGGCTGGTATAAGGTGGGCTAGCAAAGTGTACTGCCTCGATATCCACTCCACGCTTCAAGGCTAGGTAACCAGCTACTGGAGAGTCGATCCCACCTGAAAGCATGAGCATGCCCTTGCCAGACGTACCAACAGGAAGGCCACCTGCTCCCTTAATGGTTTCATAAGAGATGTAAGCTGCTTCTTCTCGAATTTCAACTTGCAAGTTGATATCTGGTTTTTTCATCTGAGCTTGGATGGTTGGGATCGCTTCAAAGACCGCACCTCCCAAGGTTTGGTTGAGCTCGCGACTATCGAGTTCAAAGGTATGGTCACTGCGCTTACTTGAGATTTTAAAGGTCAAGCCATCCTTGTAAATCTCCTTCATGATCTCTTGCACTGCCGCTTTTAAGGCCGGAACAGATTTTTCAATCTTGTAAACAGGTGAAAAATTTTGGATTCCAAAAACCTGCTTGAGGGATTCTGCTACTGGCTCATAATCCGTCCCATGCAGATAAGCATGCGCCCGATCGCGGTCGGCTGTCACTTTGACAGATGGATAGATAGATAAAACATCTTGGATATTATTGCGAAGTTTATTGATAAAACGCATACGGTTCTTTCCTTTAGTAGAAAGCTCTCCATAGCGTATCATAATTTCTGAATAGGTTAAGGTCATGTTGATTTCCTTCTAAAATTAACGTACTTTTCGTGTTTGCTCGTAAATCAGTTTGAACTTGGTCAAGAATTGCTCGACTTGGCTCATGTCATTTTCAAGATCGAGGCTCAAGCGAACAGCTGTCTGTGCGATACTCTTATCCACTCCCATGGCAATCAAGGTTCCAGCTGGCTTACCAGCTTTAGACGAGCAGGCACTGGTGGTCGAGATGTAAATATCAAACTCTTCAAAGGCATGGACCACTACTTCTCCACGAACTCCTTTGATCCCGAAAGTCAAGATGTGAGGCGCAAAGTGATCCTCACCAGAAAAGATGGTGACATCTGGATAGTTGGCCAATTCTTTGCGGATAACTTCTTTCATCAGCTGGGTCTTGCTGGCAAAAGCTTCTTGGTTTTCCATGGCTAAGCGTAGGGCTTTTGCTGTTGCTGCGATTCCTGCCACATTCTCAGTTGTCGAGCGCATTTCTTTTTCTTGACCACCTCCGGTTAAGAGAGGGGTGATCTTTTTGCCTTCTTTGATGTAGACAAAGCCGACTCCGCGAAGTCCATGGAATTTGTGACTAGAGAAGGTCGCAAAGTCCACGCGCTCTGGTAGATAAACTTCTGTTGCTACCTTTGCCAAAGCTTGAACCGCATCGACATGGAAACTAACCGTTGGGCGATCTTCTAGGAGAGCCGCGATATCATGGATGGGCTGGATGGAGCCAATCTCATTGTTGACGGCCATGACAGAGACCAAGGTCGTATCTGGACGGAGTAGGTTAGCCAAGGCATCCACCTTGACAAAGCCACGCGCATCCACTGGAGCGTAATCCACTTCGAATCCCTGCGTCTTTAACCAAGCAGCCGATTCCTTGATGGCAGGATGCTCGATGTCAGAGACAATGATATGCTTGCCATAAGGAGCTTTCTCAAAGGCGACACCCTTGAGGATCCAGTTGTCCCCTTCTGTCCCACCAGACGTGAAGTAAATTTCATCAGCTTTCTTGCCAATTAGCTCCGCAATTTGTTTTCTAGAAGCTTCCAAAATACGAGTAGCTTGACTACCTAGATTGTGCAAACTAGAAGGGTTTCCCCAGATCCGAGTCGCTACTTCTGTATAGGTCGCAAGGGCTTCTGGATAAGGTTTAGTCGTTGCTGAATTGTCAAAATAGATCATGTCCTACGCATCCATCACTTTCTTTTTACGTAACTTCTATTTTATCATTTCTAACCGCTTGGGACAAGGATTTGATAAAGAGAGATGCAGCAAAATCACTCTATAAAAATCAGTTCTTTTTAGACATTTTTCAGAAAATGACTTATAATAGGAAAGTGTTAAAAAACAATTTTTGATAGAAAGAGAATGAACATGTCACAATATTCAAGAAGTAACAAAAACCAAAAACCTGAGGAAAAAGCAGATACAAGACCATCTCGCGGTGAGAAAGTCAAACAAGGGTTGTCCGTATTTCAAACCGTTGTAGCTACGATTGCCAGTCTCTTAGGGATTATCGTCACTTCCTTTACCATCATGAGCTTGCTCAATAAAGATAATCAAAAAACAGAAGACAAACCATCTAGTAGCACCAGCGTTGTCGTGGTTCATGATAAGGGCTCTGACTCAAGCGCTACCAATACAGATGCTAATACCAATACACAAACCAATTCAAGCAATACAGAAACAAGTTCACAAAAAGAAACCGATAGCTCATCTGCTACCGAATCTAATTCGTCTGCCGCACAAGACCAAGGCTCCACAGCAACAGACAGTGGCGCAGATACAGCATCATCTGGAACCAACTAAAAAAACAGTAAGGACAACCTTACTGTTTTTTTTTATCTTTCGATTCCAGCATTTTCTGATTTTTATAGAAAGCATCTATCTCGTTGTCATACTCCCATTTGAGCTTTGAACTCTCTTCCTGGATTTGATCCAATTGTTCATATGGAAACTTGTTGGAGTCTATCTCTATATGTTGATTCAGCTTCTGAACCATCTAGATTATCAAAACTGCTCAAATTCCAATTACTCAAATAATCTACCCCCTACTCTAATGTCGGATCCTATATACATCTCATCTATATTTAATGTATTGTCCTCATTAATTGGGATATCTACTCCCCAACCCGATTCTTCAATATGATTTATACCTCCATAAACATTCATATAATATTCAGGAGTTGTCAGTCCACCATCACTCCATTGTGTATGATCCCAATCAATCTGAACGGATTCAACTTTTGAATTTTGTGCTTTGACTAAATCAATAACCTTCTGTTCGTGTTCTTTTAGATAGTCAAGTTGTTCTTTTTTTATCTCTTCTTCTGTTTTTTGTACAACTTTCTTTGAGGATGAGGCCGTTACCTTCTGTTCGGGGCTTTTGGTCAGGGTCATGATTTTTCCTCCAAGAAAAACCAATCCTAGGATCGGTAACAAAATGATCAAAAATAGTTCCACACGTCTCTTCATAAATCCTCCTTACAGACTTTGAATCTTCCAGGTCTTACTCAATATAATCACCCTTAATACTAATATTATAGCCCATACTGAATGTCATCTTTTGATCAGAATCAAATACAACATCCACCCTCCATCCTGAATCTTCAAGTTGATTGACGGTACCAAAAATTTCTATGACCTCATCTCCACCTTGTGGTGTCCCATTTCCACCATCAATCCATTGCGTTTCGTCCCAATAAATCTGAACAGATTCAACCTTTGGACTCTTTGATTTCACAAAATCGACGATTTCTTGATCGTGCTCTTTGAGATAAGCAAGTTGTTTTTGTTTGATCACTTCTCTATCTTCTTTAGTGGAGGAAGAGGTGGCAGTTTGTGCTTGTTTCGTATGAGCTTTTTGTTTTACAGTACAACCTCCAATGCTTGTGAAAATAAGCATTAAAGCTATTAACTTAAGTCTACATTTCATTTTACTTTTCATTTTCCTCCTAACACTAATACTTCTATTTACTTAGGAAAAAATTTTCCAGCCACCATTTTCCTCGATATAGATATCATTAAGCATGCCCATTTTTTTGATAGTTGGTATGCTATTTTGATCTTCTAGGTAAAAATCAACGGAGAATTTTGTATTTTCTAATTGATTAATCTTACCAGAAATAGATAAATTGTAACCACCACCCTGAGGCGTTCCATTCCCAGACTCTTCAATTACCATACTATTCCAATCAATCTGGACGGATTCGATTTTCGGACTTTGAGCTTTCACAAAATCAACAATTTCTTTTTCATGTTCTTTCAAATAGGCTAGCTGCTTTTGTTTAATGGCTTCTTTATCTTCTTTTGTGGTTGAAGAGGTGACAGTCTGCGCTTGTCTGCTCTTTTCACGTTCTTTCTTCACACATCCTACTAGACATCCAAGTGTTGAAATGAAAGCAAGTGCGATTATCAAATTGTTTATTTGTTTTCTCATAATTTTATTTCGTTTAAAAGTGATTCCTCTATTGCATCTCTCATTGTCTAACGGACGGATCATTTCTTTTCTACCCGATACAAATTGTCTGAACCAATTGAATCTATTTTAGGCATTTTATTTTCGTCTAACGTAAAATTCAGGCTAAAATTTGTTAGATCACTTCCATTGGCATAACCATAAACTAATAGTATTTCGCCACCTCCCTGAGGCGTTCCATTACCTCCTACAACTGTTTTAATACTGTCCCAGTCATAAGACACCTGCATAATGTTAGCATTATGAGCTTTAACATAGGCTGTCATCTCTTGCTCGTGTTCTTTCAGATATGTGAGCTGTTTTTGTTTAATGGTTTTTTTGTCTTCCTTGGTTGTCGAAGGGGTTGCAATGGGTGCTTGTTTTGTTTGCTCTTTTGATTTTATGGTACATCCTCCTATACTTGCAAGGAGAGCTAATGTAGTGATTAATTTAAATATCGTTCGTTTTTCCATGGGGTAACTTTCTCTAACACAGTTCATTTTCAAAACGTATTGTACTTGATTAGGAAATTGGCTTTCCGCCAATCGTAGGTTCATGGAGCATAAACATTTCTCGCATGTTAATTGACTGATCATCATTAATTGGAATATCCACTCCCCATCCTGAGTTCTCGATATTATTAATGCGCCCAAAAACATTCATATAATATTCGGGAGTTGTAAGTCCACCATCACTCTTCTGAGTTTCATCCCAATTAATCTGAACTGACTCAATTTTTGGATTTTGAGACTTTACAAAATCGACGATTTCTTGCTCATGCTCTTTGAGATATGCTTCTTGTTCTTTTTTTATTTCTTCTTCTGATTTTTGTACGACTTTCTTTGAAGAAGTGGTTGTTATCTTCTGTTCTGGTCTTTTGGTCAGATTCATGATTTTTCCGACAAGAAAAACCAGTCCTAGGATCGGTAACAGAATAATCAAAAATAGTTCCAGTCGTCTCTTCATCTCTTCTTCTCCAATCCTTCCTTTCATGACTGAATGGGACAGTCACTTTCCTTACTATTATAGCATCTTTCATTTGAATCTCAATCTAACTCACTAGTTAGAGACTATATGCAGCAATCATAAAAGAACTTTCGGGGTTCTTCTAGAATATAGGTAATCCTTTTTTACAAATAACAACCTAAGTGATGCTAAGAATTCAAATGTTGCATTTATGTAGAGTATCTAAATATATAATGAAACTTTCCGCTGTGAGAAAAGTGCTAGAAACACCATTGTTTCTAGCACTCGGGAGTTTTGAAACTTTAGGTTCAAAACTAAGTCATGGAACTTCGTGGATTGCTGAAATCATCCACTGGATAATTTCACCTAACGTCCGTATTCACTTAAGGAAAGTTTCTAAGAGGAGTTTATCTTCAATCAAAAAGGAACCCGAAGGTTCCTTTTTGTTATTTTCGATACATCTTGACCTGAAGGTAAAGATCGTTATAGACTCCAAGCAACTTCTTGCCTAATTGTTGATAGACTTCCAAATGGTCCAGTGTTTCATCGCTTGGATAGAAGGATTGGTCATCTTGGATTTCTTTTGGCAACATGGCTTTGGCTTTTTTATTTGGCGTTGAGTAGCCAACATAAAGAGCATTTTTCAAAGCATTTTTAGGACGAAGCATGAAATTAATAAAGGCATATGCTGCTTCTTTATTTTTCACGGTTTTTGGAATGACAATGTTATCAAACCAAAGGTTGCTGGCTTCGGTTGGGACGACATAGCGAAGATCCTTATTGGCATCCAGCATTTGGCTAGCTTCTCCTGAGAAGGTAACCCCAATAGCCGCATTGTTTTGGATCATATAGCCTTTCATCTCATCGGCCACCAAAGCTTTGATATTTGGCGTCAAGGTGTAGAGTTTATCTACTGCCTCTTGCAATTTCTTTGGATCCTTTTCATTGAGGCTATAGCCCAAGGTATTGAGACCAATTCCCATGACCTCACGCGCACCATCGTACATCATGATGTCATTTCTGTACTCTTCACGCCAGAGATCTGACCAATGTTCAGGAGCATTTTTAACCATCTTGGTATTGTAGACAATCCCCAAGGTACCCCAGAAATAAGGTACTGAATATTGGTTACCCGGATCAAACGATTGGTTCAAAAGTTTTGGATCAATATTTTCCATCCCTTTGATCTTAGATTGGTCCAACTTTTCAACCAGATGCTCATCCATCATCTTGGCAATCATGTATTCACTAGGAATCGCAATATCGTAGGTGGTTCCCCCTTGCTTGATCTTGGTGTACATGGCTTCGTTGGAATCAAAGGTATCATATTGCACCTGAATTCCTGTCTCTTTTGTGAATTCCGTTAGCAATTCTGGATCGATATAATCTCCCCAGTTGTAGATGACCAACTTGTCACTATTCTTGGTATTCATGCTCGCTTCGATCTGGTGGCTAATTCCCCAGAGGACCAGAATGACAAGGACAATCCCAGTTAGGAATGAATAAAGTTTTTTCATGCTGCTTCCTCCTTTTCACGGGTAATAAAGTAATAACCGATGACCAAGAGCACACTAAAGAGAAAGACAAGGGCGGACAAGGCATTGATACTGAGGGAGATCCCTTGACGCGCACGTGAGTAAATCTCTACAGACAAGGTTGTAAAGCCATTTCCGGTTACAAAGAAGGTCACGGCAAAGTCGTCAAGCGAATAGGTAAAGGCCATAAAGTAGCCAGCAATAATGGCTGGTGTCAGATACGGCAACATGATCTCTTTGAGCATTTGCACTTGGGTAGCTCCCAAGTCATAGGCAGCATTGACCATATCCCGGTTCATTTCCTTGAGTCGTGGCAAGACCATCAAGACCACAATGGGAATCGAGAAAGCCACGTGGCTAGCCAAAACAGATAGGAAACCTAGCTGGTACTTCACCGTCGTAAAGAGAATCAAGAAGCTGGCCCCGATCATAACGTCTGGCGCTACCATAAGAATGTTGTTGATAGAGAGCAAAGGTCCTTCTAACTTCTTCTTCGATTGGTAGATATAAATGGCTCCAAAGGTTCCAATCACTGTCGCAATCAAGGCTGACAAAAAGGCCAAGAGGAAGGTCTCTGATAAGATCAGCATCAGGCGACTATCTGCGAACAATTCATTGAAATGCTCAAGCGTGAAGCCCGTAAAGGCATTCATATCTCCCCCTTTATTGAAGGCATAAAAGATCAAATAAAAGATGGGAAGATAGAGGATCAGAAAGACGAAGCCTAGATAGAAATGAGATACTTTTTTCATCGTTCTCTCCTTTCTCTAGTTGCCCACATGGTAAAGAGCATGGCAAGGATCAGAACAACTCCGATGGTAGAACCCATTCCCCAGTTTTGTGTTGTCAGGAAGTGCTGTTCAATCGCTGTCCCTAAGGTAATGACGCGGTTTCCACCGATCATCCGTGTCAACATGAAGAGACTAAGACTAGGAATAAAGACAGACTGCACACCTGAGCGGACTCCATTCATAGACAAGGGGAAGACCACATGACGGAAGGTATCCCAACGATTGGCTCCCAAATCATAGCTGGCATTAATCAAGTTTGGATCTAAGTCATCTAAGACATTAAAGATCGGCAAAATCATAAATGGCAACTCGATGTAGCTGGCTACAAAGATAAAGGAGAAATCGGTAAAGAGGATTTGCTGGGGAGCGACTCCGAGAAAGCTTAAAAAGCTATTGATGGATCCGTTTTGCCCAAAGATTCCGATAAAGGCATAGGCCTTGAGCAAGAGATTGACCCAGGTTGGCAAGACGATCAACATCAACCACAACTGCCGGTGTTTGAGCAGCGTCAAAAAGTAAGCAGTCGGGTAGGAGATCAAGAGCGTCACCAGGGTGACGATTCCAGCATAAAGGACCGAATTAAAGCTCATCTTTAAATAGGTCAAATTTTGTGAAGTAAAGAACTCTTTGTAGTTTTCAAGTGAAAACTGCCCTTCAACGTTGAAAAACGATTGAAAGATGATCATGACTACGGGAGCTAGGACAAAGAGAAAAATCCACAAGAAATAGGGGAGGATAAATAGATTAGAGGTTGTTTTCTTCATCTCTTTCCTCCTCAATGGCATTAATCAAACCAGCTTCTTGCTCTTCCACTTCAACGTACTCTTCGATCCGCGCATCGAATTCTTCTTCGGTTTCGTTGAGACGCATAACGTGGATATCTTCTGGTTCAAAGTCTAGCCCAATGACTTCTCCCACGATAGCCTTCCGAGTGGAGTGAATCATCCACTCATTTCCCAAATCATCATAAGCGATGATCTCGTAATGCACACCACGGAAGAGCTGGGTGTCCACCTTCACTTGGAGCTTGCCTTCTTCAGGAAGAGTGATTTGCAAGTCTTCAGGACGAATGACGACTTCAACTGGTTCATTTGGACGCATTCCCCCATCGACCGCTTCAAAGCGTTTGCCATTAAACTCCACCAAGTAGTCCTCGATCATACGCCCATCTAGAATGTTGGACTCCCCGATAAAGGTAGCTACAAAGTGGTTGATCGGTTCATCATAGATATCTACTGGTGTACCAGATTGGACGATCTCTCCTTCATTCATGACAAAGATCCAGTCACTCATGGCAAGGGCTTCTTCTTGGTCGTGGGTAACAAAAACAAAGGTAATCCCCAAACGTTGTTGCAATTCCCGCAACTCATACTGCATGTCTGTCCGAAGTTTCAAGTCAAGTGCAGACAAGGGCTCATCTAAAAGGACCACTCGTGGTTCATTGATAATAGCCCGTGCAATAGCTACCCGTTGGCGTTGACCACCAGATAATTTTTGGATCGAACGTTTTTCAAATCCAGCTAACTGGACCATTTTCAAGACTTCTGAAACCCGACGTTCAATCTCAGCCTTGTCCACCTTTTTCAAACGAAGGGGAAAAGCTACATTTTCAAAGACCGTCATATGTGGAAACAGGGCATAGGACTGAAAGACGGTGTGGACGTCCCGTTTGTTGGTAGGGACATCATTGATCCGTTCCCCATCAAGATAGACATCTCCAGTCGTCGCATCCAAAAGACCTGCAATGATATTAAGGATGGTCGATTTTCCTGATCCAGATGCACCAAGCAGGGTATAGAACTTCCCTTCTTCCAATTCAAAATTGATATCCTTTAGGACAACGGTTCCGCTATCTTCAAAGACCTTTGAAACATTTTTAAACTCAATAATTGGTTTTTTCAATTCACATAAATTCCTTCTTTACTGCGATTAGCAAACTGCTTTTCATACGAAAATGCAGCGGCTGACAGGAAGACCTGTCAGACCACCAATACCTCTCGGGGACTTACTAGACTGCCCCACCTATTTACGGTATCGATAGGCACTCACCCCCTCTCCGACTGATGCTATCGATGGTTCACAATCAATTGTTCTTCAATACTAAAGTTCTTAGGCTTGTCCGATAATGCGAACTTCTGGTTCTAAACGGACGCCTGAGTGAGCTTCTACTGCCTCAATGACATGGGCGATCAGGTCTTCGTAGTCCTTAGCCGTTCCATTGTCGACATTGACCATAAAGCCGGCATGCTTTTCAGAAACTTCCACACCACCGATTCGATAGCCTTTCAGACCTGCTTCGCTGATCAATTGACCTGCAAAATGACCGACAGGACGCTTAAAGACAGATCCACAAGAAGGGTATTCAAGGGGTTGTTTCAACTGACGAAGATGGGTCAACCGATCCATCTCCTGCTTGATCGCCTCGTGATTGCCAGGAGACAAAGCAAATTTGGCAGAAATGACGACTGCGCCTGTCTCTTGAATCTTAGAATGACGGTAGCCAAAAGCTAGTTCACTCGCTGACAGAGTTTCGATCTCTCCGTCTTTGGTCAAGACCTTACAGGATACTAGGACATGAGCGATCTCTCCCCCATAGGCTCCCGCATTCATAAAGACAGCACCACCGACACTGCCTGGAATGCCACTAGCAAACTCGAAGCCTTTCAAACTATGGTGCAAGGCCACATGAGTGGTGTCGATGAGTTTAGCTCCTGCCTCTGCTTCGATCACATAACCATCCACACTGATGTCACGCAAGCGATCAAACATAATGACAAATCCCGGAATGCCCCCATCTCGGACAATGATATTGGAGGCATTGCCCAGGACCATCCATGGGATTTGCTCTTGGTTGGCAAATTGAACGATGCGTTTTAATTCATATTGGTTGCGAGGAAAGGCTAAAAATTCAGCATTCCCACCTACCTTTGTGAAGGTATAATATTTTAAAGGTTCTTGAAAACGGATATCAATCCCTTCAAGAATTTGATTCATTTTTTCATTCATCTTTCTGTCTGTTCTCTCTCTATAAAAATACAAACTATTATACCAAATTTTTGACTATTTTTCGACCCTAAAAAACAAAAGAAGACCTATAATATTCAGGCCTTCCTTTTATCATTCACTATGCAATTTTACGAGCGATGGCACGATTCTTCTGTCCATCCAGAGCTGATTTGACCGAAATCCAAGCACCACCAAGAGTGAAGACAGCTAGCAATCCTAGATTCAAGTAAAATTTATCTGGGACGTCCCCTGAGAATGTCGCTTCATTGAGAAGCGTCCAGGACATATCAAATGGCAAATCCAGTTCACTCATGAGCGCCAAAGTATAATCTAATTGGTTGACCAAAAAGACCGTCAAGACCATCAAAATAGCTGAAACTACCACACCTTTTTTAGTCAATTTCTTACCAAGGATCTCATAACCTTTGATAGTACAATAACCGAGGGCGGCCCCTGCTAAAACAGATACATAGCCAAGACGCGCTACCAAGAGGGCAACTGCTCCACCGATGATCACACCGATCACAGCGCCTACAATCCCTAAAAGGAAATTCTCTTCCCGCGCTTCATAAGCCTCAACTGTATCTTGCACTTCGGCTTGGTAGGCTCTAAAGGTTGCATCGTCGATTAAAAAGATCGCATCTCCAATTTGATACAGACCGATTGGTCCTTCCTCACCAGTTTCCGCATTCACTTGCACAAATTGGTGGTTGAGCAAGAAATCAACAATATCTTGGATAGCTGTCCATAAGGTTTCGACAGCCTTCCCTTTGGTCATTCCACCTTTGACAACGATCGAGGTCAAGTAACCATCAGAAGAGATAGAATTAATGGCTTTTGATTGTTCTTTTAATTCATTCCAAAGAATTTCACTATCTTCGATCAAGTCTCCTTCGGAACCTTGTTTCACACTGAGTGAAATGGTAAATACATTCTTGGTTTGAGCGCCTTCAATGACTAACAAGAAGCCCTCACGCTCTCCATACATCACACGGGCTTCGCCATCAAATTGTAGACCAAGATCGGTAGCAATACTATATAAATATTCTGGTTTCATGTTTCCCCCTAAACTTTCGGGAAAGCTTGAGCTTTTCCCCATACAATTCCCATTCTACCATAGGAGAAGCAAAAAGGACATATACATTTGTATACATCCTTCTTTCATTTGTGTTACATTGAGGTTTATTTCTCAACACGAACGCCAAATGTGTCGATTTTAAGTTGGAAAATCTGACCATCTAGCCTGAGTTCTTCGAGAGCTGCGACAAAGGCTGCTGTATGCTCTGGCGCTAAGAGGTTCATGATCGTTGGGCCTGCTCCTGACAGATAGGTAGCATAAGCCCCATGCGCATGTGCGACTTCTTTGACCTGAGGGAACTCTTTGACAAGAGATTGACGGTAGCGCTCGTGGAAATGATCTGACTCGATGGAGCGACCAGCCGTCAGCAAATCTCCCTTGAGGAGAGCTGCGATAGCGACATTGGCTACGCTACTGGCTGCAACAGCTTCCTTATAAGACCATTCTTTCGGTAGGACATTCCGACTATCACTGGTCTTCAATTGGTAGCTCGGTACAAAGGCCACAAGGTCACAGCTTGGGAAGTCAGCCGTGACATATTGGACATCTTCACCGATGTAGCTCGCAATGACCATATTCCCAAAGATAGCTGGAGCTACATTATCCGGATGACCTTCGATCTCGGTCGCGATGCGTAATTTCTCAGCGTCTGATAGCTGGAGGTTGGCTAATTGGTTGGCCAATTCAATCCCTGCGACAATGACCGAGCTAGAAGATCCAAGACCACGCGCCAAAGGCACTTCACTAGTCATCTTGATCCGATGGGGTTGCATATCAGTTGAGATAGAAAGAGCTGTTGAGAGCAAAAGGTTTTTCTCATCTGTCGGAATCCCTGCTCCAAGATCATGCTCAATAAACCAAGCATCTGCTGGTTCAAGGACTTCAATGGTCAAATAGCGAGTCACGGCAATCCCAACAGAATCAAATCCTGGCCCTACATTGGCACTGGTTGCTGGAACAATAATTTTCATGCTTATTCTCCCAAGACTTTAAAGGTATTCAAGAGTTCGAAATTCGCCTCTGAATCCAATTTTTCAACCAAGTTCTTGAATTGAGTTTGGTTAACTTGGTGAGTAATGATGACAACACTTGCATAGTGACCATCTGAGTCTTCTTGAAGGATTTGCTTGAAGGATGCTCCTTCTGCATTAAAGATTTCCGCAAGACGCAAGATTTGACCAGTCGCATCTGGTGCTTTGATTGAGAAGTAATAATTGTTCTTCACGTCTTCTGGCTTAGCCAATTGAAGAGGACGACTGTATTCATTGAAGGCTTTACCGATCGTTCCTTCTTTTAGACGACGGACAATGCGGACGAGGTCGGCTACGACACTTGTCGCAGTTGGTTTTTGACCAGCACCTGGTCCGTAGTACATAGACTCACCAATACCGATGGATTCCACATAGACCGCATTCATGACATCATTCACTCCTGCGAGTGGATGTTGTTTTGGAAGGAAGGTTGGTGTCACTTCTGCTGCGATCCCTGACTCTGTTTCAACGATAGATCCGACCAGCTTAATGACATATCCAAGGCTTTGAGCAACCGATACATCTTGAGGAGTGATCTGGCTAATTCCTTTGTGACCTACTTGGTCAAATTGGATATTCATCCCAAAAGCGAACTGGCTCAAGATCACCATCTTGTAAGCAGCATCGATTCCTTCAACGTCGTTGGTTGGATCACTTTCAGCGTAACCAAGACGTTGCGCTTCTGCTAAAGCATCCTCATAAGTCCAGCCTTCTTCGACCATTTTGGTCATCATGAAGTTAGAGGTTCCATTGACCACACCAAGAACCTTGGTCACCTTGTCTGAGGCCAAAGAATTCACCAAAGTTCGAAGGATTGGGATCCCACCAGCTACGGCAGCTTCATAATAAAGAGCCACTTGGTGTTTTTTAGCAATCTCTAGCAACTCGCTTCCATGAACGGCAAGAAGGTCTTTGTTAGCAGAAACCACATGTTTGCCTGCTTCCAGCGCACGGGTGATAAAGGTCTTAGCTGGCTCGATACGACCCATCAATTCGACCACGATGGCAATGTCCTTGTCTTCAATGATCTCATCGACATTGGTCACAAAGTTGTAGTCATGACCAGCAGCTTGTAATTTTTCCTTCTCAGCATCATCTCGAACCAAGACCTTGGCGATCTCGATTTCATCTTGAGCTGCCTGGGTGATTTTTTCATGGTTTTCTTTTAATAAAAATGGTACGCCACTTGCAACAGTACCAAATCCTAGTAAGGCAATCTTAACAGACATCCTATTGACTCCTTGAATTTTCTATAGTAGCTCCATTATAACAAAAACTTGAGCGTTTGACAGCCAATTGCCTTAAAAATTCTGAATTTTCATGACAGGATCTGCCTGTAGCAAGTTCTGGAAAAGAACATAGAATTTGTGGTACAATAAAGAAAATAATGAAAACGGTGACACTATGAGTAAACGAAGAGTACCTAAAAAAATCAAAGCACTACTTGGAATCAATGCCCTCCTACTGGTCTGTATCTTTATTTGTAGCTTTCTTCTGATCAAGCGGATCACTCAGCCGAATGAGGGGAATACCAGTGGCACTGCCATGACGCGTTCTCTCGAAGAAGGTAGCTCCTCTATCGAGTGGACTCGGGTGAAAAAGCCGGTCAAACTGCCCATCCTCATGTACCACTCCGTGCACAATATGGCCGAGTCTGAAGCTGCCAATGCTAATTTGATCGTTGATCCAGAAACCTTTGAAAGCCAACTAAAGGCCCTAAAAAAAGCGGGTTACTACACCCTGACACCTGGGGAAGCCTATCGCATCCTCGTCAAGAACGAAGTACCCAAAGGAAAGAAATTTGTCTGGCTGACCTTTGATGATGGCGTCGAAGATTTCTATACTATCGTCTATCCGCTTCTTAAGAAGTACAAGATGACCGCCACCAATAATATCATCACGGACTTTACCCAAAAGGAAAAAGAAAATGTCCTGACCTTTGACCAAATCAAAGAGATGAAAAGTGCTGGCTTGACCTTTGAAAGCCATACGGTCAATCATCCAGACCTAGCCAATTCCAGTCTTGAGACCCAAAAGAATGAGCTAGTTGCTTCTAAACGCCTGCTAGATAAGGTGCTGGATCAAAATACCAGCGTTATCGTCTACCCATCCGGTCGCTACAGCCAGGTCACGATCGACCAAGCCAAGAAAGCTGACTACAAACTAGGCCTCACCACTAAAAATGGAATCGCCAGCTCCGCTGATGGCCTCTATTCCCTCAAACGAGTTCGGATCCTTCCAACCACTACAGGAGAGGATCTCCTAGCCATGATCCAAGAATAAAGAAAGACCCCTGTCTAAAATCATTGTTTCAGACAGGGGTTCTTGTTACTTCCTTATAAACAATTCCTTTTTAAACCGTCGGTTTATAAACTGTAATAGGATTCAAAATTTCCTAAAAGAGCTACATCATTGATTAGCTATCGTCTTTGACTTTCTTCTATAAATGATCAAAACAATTGCAAATGACAACAACTGCCACAGAAGAATTCTTACTATCTGCAAACTATCCCCTTCAGAATTTGAAACCACATGAACTAGATTCGAAGCAAGATTGTTGAAAAAATGATCTCCTAACCCAAACCATAAGGAACCTGTCATTTTGTAGAGTAAGGACCATTTGATACTCATCATTCCCGCTAAGATAACATAGCCTATGCCCATGGCGATGAGGTTTACGAGTGACGACTCTCCTTGAAGATAATCTCTTAAGGGCATTACCAAGTGCCATATTCCAAATAGGAAGGCTATAAAGAATAGACTCTTGCGGTAAGAAAGCCCTTCAAGAATTTTTGTGAAAAGGCCACGAAATATTCCTTCTTCCATCCAGACATTTATCAGGTTAAACAACACACTTGAGAGAATAAGTAAGATTCCTGCTTGTGATCCTTTTTCGTTTGTTAAGGAAAAACCACTGGCATAAAACGATAAGTGAACATTGCCATGAAGAAACAAGAGAACAATACACTCAACTGTATATGCAAAGATGGAGCACACTAAACCAAAGAGCAGGCCATTTCCTATACCTCTTATAATTCCATTAGGTGTAAAACCAATATCTATCCATCTTAATTTGCTAATTGAAAGAATTCCCCACAATAAAAGTATTCCAAAAAGTTTGTGTAGAAAATTCTCCGATAAAAAAGTATCATCTGTCCTCATATACAAGTATTCGAATAGCCTTGCTACTGAGCAGATAACAAATATAATTGAACAACTTAAAATAGGTTTCTTTATTAGTTGATTTAGCATATCTTTCTTTCAAATAAGTCTTTTATAAAAGTTAATTTCAATATTTCACTCAGTCCAATTCCTTCTCTAGTTCTTTTAGAAAGGTGATTAAAAATTGATGGCGACTTTCTGCCATTTGTTTGGCAGTCTCCGTGTTCATTTCATCTTTTAAGAGGAGCAACTTGTCGTGGAAATGTTGGACGGTATCAGTAAGGGGTCTCCCTTTGTGGCCACCATAGGAAAAAGTTCGCGCAATTCCTACAGCTCCTATCGCATCGAGCCGGTCTGCATCCTGGACAATCTTGCCTTCTAAGGTTTCTGGATGTTTACCGCGATTTTTGCTGAAAGAAACAGCATTGATTACCCGACAAATCTGCTCGATTTGGTTTTTAGGAGTACCGATCTCTTCTAGAAACTTACGAGCATTCGCATGATTCTCTGTTTGAAACAATTTATCATCATCAGCATCGTGAAGAAGAGCTGACAAGCCCACTATCTCCAGATCACATGGCCCTTCTGCTTGTGCGATTCTCATAGCATTAGTATAGACGCGGAGGGTATGCTCTACATCATGGCCATCCGCTCGATCAGCAAATAAGGTTTTCACATACTGCTTAGCAGCAAGAATTCGTTCTTCCATCATCGTTCTTGTCCTTTGAATAATCTATGTATAGTTCTATCTATTCATTTGGGCTAGTTATGGAGAGGGGCAGTTTACTTTAAAACCACCTATCGGTGGTTCTTACTTCTTCTTTTGTGGGAAGAGAGGAAGGCCTAGGGTCGCGATTTTCTCAGCGGGAATCTTCATGCCATCCTTGATCCATTTGGAGATGACAGAGACAATGGCTGAGCTCCAGAAGGAATTGAGGTAGCTGCCAGCGCCATTTGATGAGCTGCCATTTCGTTTTTCTAAAAAGTCATAGACTGCCTTGGTCAAGAGCCGTTCAAAATTGTAATCAATGGCCAGGCTGATAATCTTAGCTTCTTTCTTAACTTCCTTAAAAAGATAGACCCAGACTTGGTAGAGATCTGTCTTGAGGTTGTAGCCATCTAAAGACTTGGTAATTTTTGCGATACTAGATTGAAAGATAGACTCAAGAATCTCTTCTTTTGATCCATAATTGCGGTAAAAGGCCGCGCGAGAGACCCCAGCACGCTGAACCAGCTCAGAGATGGTGATCTTTTTCAGATCTTTTTTCTCCAATAGTTGCAGGAGAGAGATTTCGATGGATTCTCGTGTAATCGCATTGTTTTCTTGGTTAAATCGTTTGAGATTTTCCAAGGATTTCTCGGATATTTTTCTTTCTGCCATAACATTTACTTTCTATCTGTCTCACCTGATGTTATCTGCTTGGATAGCATGGTACTTCATGATATAATTGTAAAAGAAGACAAACTACTTGTCAATGTACATTTTTATACAATTATGAGGTATGAACTGATGAAATGGAAAATTATTGCGGATTCAGGCTGTGACTACCGCTCTTTGGACAACCTGGCACCAGATACGGAGTTTGTCAGTGTCCCACTGACCATCCAAGTGGGAGAAACTATCTACACAGATGATGTCCAACTCAATATCGATCAGATGATGGAAGAGATGTATGCGACTACGACTGCTTCTAAGTCTGCCTGTCCGAGTCCCGATGATTATATGAAGTCCTTTGAAGGAGCTGAAAATATCGTCGTTGTGACCATCACTGGAACCCTTTCAGGTAGCTACAATAGTGCTGAGGTGGCCAAGAAGATTTATCTAGAAGAGCATCCGAATACCAATATCCACGTCATTAATAGCTTGTCAGCTGGGGGTGAGGTGGACCTGATCGTTCGCAAGCTCAATCAGTTGGTCGCTGAAGGCCTCGATTTTGATCAAGTAGTCGATGTGATCACGACCTACCAGTCTAAGACGAAGTTGCTCTTTGTTTTGGCCAAGGTTGATAATCTGGTCAAAAATGGGCGTCTCAGCAAATTGATCGGGACTGTTGTCGGACTCCTCAATATCCGTATGGTCGGGGAAGCTAGTAAGACGGGTACCCTTGAGCTGCTTCAAAAAGCACGGGGCCAAAAGAAAGCGATCAAAGCTGCTTTTGATGAATTGATCAAGGCGGGTTATGCTGGCGGTCATATCACCATCGCCCACCGCAACAATGAAAAATTTATTGAGCAATTCTCTGCATTGGTTCGTGAAAAATTTGCCCATGCAATGATCGAAGTCCTTCCTACTTCTGGACTTTGTAGTTTCTACGCCGAAGAAGGCGGCCTCCTCATGGGGTATGAAATTTAAGTTACCACTAAAAAGAGGCTAGGACAAAAGTCCTAGCCTCTCATTTGTTTTTGGATTGTCGAGCAAGACGCAGTGGTTGAGTGGGCTCTACTACACTGATTTCATCATCTTTACAGCCCTACTCAACTGTGCGGAGGTGGGACGACGAAATTGAATTCTAACGAATGACCGATTTCTGTCCCACTCTCTTTTTTTATTCTCCGATCTCTTGGTAGAGGGTACGGATTTTTTTGCGGTAAATGGTATAGCTGATCCCAGCTCCGATTAGCAGGATGACACTATAAAGGATCACAGCCAGCAGGGTGCTGACGGAATGATAGGTCCAAATGAAGCTGACAATGATCAGGAGAAACATCACAAAGAGAAAGACAATCAAGAGGATAGACTGAAGAACTGCATTCCCACGATGACGGGTCATCAACTCTGTGATATTGGTCCAATTGGTGCTAAAGTTCTGAAAATCTTTGACATAGTCTCGGATGCAGATCGGAATGGTCGTTACAACCCAGATCAGTAACATGGCAAGGATAGCCAAGGGATGGACGCCAAAATAGAGACAAACGCCAACTAGAAGAATGACAGGAAGGATGGATTGCACCAGATAGAGCAACCAAAACTTCATAAAGAGATAGCGTTTGAAATCAACAGGGAGGGATCTCAAGTATTCAAAGTTTTCGCGCTCTAGCGAAATACCGATACTGGTCAAGCCTCCAAAACTATTGAAAACACCGATCAAGATGGCAACAAGGGTCAGTGGTACCAGATACTGGGGTGTCAAGTAAGGACTGAGGCCTCCTATATTTTTTGATGCTCCTGCTGCTCCACTGAGGAGGAAAATATATGGCAGAATACTCATCATCAATAGGACTTGCACCATAAGGGTTCCATCGCTCAAGAGTCTGCGATGATACTGAATGACAAACTGTCTAAAGGAGTCTTTCTGGCCCACATGGATGGCTTTCACGCGCTCTTTGACGGTTTGGTTGGTCGCAACCGCAAGGGCTGCATCATAGAATTGTGGGATCACGATTTTGCGAACCAGGCCGATCAAGACCAAAAGCACCGCTATCCAGCCCAGAAGGCCAAGGATCGCTCCACCATCAAAAGGATGGAGGATAAACTGATGAAAGGCTGTAAAAGGTGGAAATAGAATGGGAATATCCGCTCCACCCGACACCTCTACCCGATGGGTTTGGACTAGATTCAGATAGAGATAAGCTCCTAGGCTCAGAAGAGAACCAATTCCGACCATGATGTTGGAGACCAGGGTCGTGTGTTTTTTGAAAAAAAGGGTCTTAGTGATCAAATGAGCTAGTAAAATCGTCGCTAAAAAGAGAACGCCTAAGAGAATCACGGCACAAAAGAGGCCTAGCAGGATCCCTAACGGATTGAAGCCGCCTGCTTGGACAGGCAGGATCAAAAAATAGCTGATCAATGGAAGGATAGCCATGAGAAGGGTCAGGATGACCGAGATACTTTTTCCAGCAATGACTTCCGCATCTGAGAAAGCATAGGGCCGGTAAAACTGGAGGTCCTTGCTTTCATAAAAGACATTGTAAAAACTCATAAAGCCTTGGGAAATGGTCATCAAGGAAAAGAGGGCCACCATATTGACAAAGAAGGCTGGCTGATGGACAAAATCATAGATACTAAAGAGCAAGCCAAATATGAGGAAATAGACCAATCCTAAAAAGAGGTAGTTGAGCACCGATCTGCGGGCAACATTGAGTTTGACGTCCGGTTTTTTAGCCTGTTTGGCGCGTAATTTTGCGATCTGGGCCGGCTGACTAGCATAGATGATATTGACATTGACCAGCTGTTGGATGATCTTAAGACGCATGATCGCCACCTTCTTCCTTCCGCCCCGCTAGGCTGAGATAGATACTTTCCAGACTTTGTTCGGGATGTTGGCCCTTCAATTCCTCGATCGTCCCATAGAAGATGAGATTACCTTTTTTGAGAATGGCGATCTTATCACAGAGTTGTTCGGCCACTTCTAATACGTGGGTAGAGAAAATAACCGTCTTGCCGCGATCCGCATGTTGGCGCATCATTTGTTTTAAATCGTAAGAAGCCTGTGGATCCAAACCGGTCATGGGTTCGTCCAAGACCCAGATATCTGGATCCGACAAGAGGGCTGCAATGACAAAGACCTTCTGGCGCATCCCATGTGAAAAGGATTCAATCACTTCATAGCGGTGGCTCTGAAAATCAAAGATCGTAAGAAGCTCTTCCAAGCGTTGATCACAGTCTTTCTGACTCATATCATAAGAGGTCGCAACCAACTCCCAGAATTCATTGGCTGTGAGGCGCAAGAAAAGATCTGGTGAATCCGCTACATAACCGATCTTCTTTTTGATCGCCAGCCGATGGCTATAGAGGTCCTGACCATCCACTTCAATTGATCCAGTAGTTGGGGTGATGACACTGACCAGGCTCTTAATCGTCGTTGACTTTCCAGCTCCGTTGTGGCCAATCAAGCCGACAATTTGTCCATCTTCGATGGTCAGATCCAAGTGGTTGAGGGCAATGTGCCCATCGTAATCTTTGGTAACTCCGTGAAATGTAATCATGTTAACTCCCTAATGGATCCTCATTGGGACCGTTTTTTCTTATTCTGTTGATAAGCGATCATCGAAATGGTAGAGCAATTCTAGCAGATAGTTTGGAATGGTCTCTAAGAAGTCTTCTTTGTAGACCCGCTCTCCTCGCTTATGCAATTCTTTGCCCCAAGGGCCTAGATTGACCGCTGGAACCTGAATTTGGGCAATTTTTTCCAGATCCAGATCATAGACCTGGGCTGGTGTGGCTAGGCTATCCAAGACGACTTGATAAGAGGCCACATCCTTTTCCAAGGCACAATAACTGGTGTCGTTAATCCCCATAAAGTATTCTTCGACTTTTAAGAGGTAACCTCTTGTGTCCAGATACTCGCGGTAATCAGTGATGAGGGACACGATATTGAGATCGGTATTGTCCAAAAAGCGGCAGTTCATGGAAGGATAATAGGGGGGCGCAAAACCAATAACCACCATGGGATCCTTATCTCCGAGAAACTCTAGGAGTCGCTGGATTTGCTGGATTGCAAGGCTCTGGTAGCTGGTCCCATTACGAAAATCGTATTCCGCTTTTTGGTTAGAAGCTTTCCTAAAGGCTTGGTAACCTTCTATGGCTTGGCATCGTTCCTCTAGTTCTTGATAGGTGATGACTCTTGGCCTTGCAATCATATGGTCTTGGCCAGCCTGATCCTGCAAGTGCTCATACTTCTTGTAAAAGGCATCCAAGGCCTCCTGACTAAGCTCATAAATCCGCTGTAGGAGCTCTTGGGGTGTTTTCTTCAAATGCAGAACACTGAAATAACCAGCCGCATAGAGCACGGTCGATACATCGTACTGGTCCTTCAAATCTCTGAGATAGGACCAAGAAGGAAGGGGAGACGTTTCTCCCAGCGCCTGATCTGCCAGATCGGGATGAAGATCTAGCTGGCTTGCGATGGCCACTAAGAGTGACAAGGCATTGATCCCTTTAAGGGGCTCCTTCATATGGGACAAGACACCTTGTGCCACAACGACCGGCATGAGTTTGCCGACTGTGCCAATGTGAAGGACCTTTTCTTTTCCTACCTCTGATTCAAAGGGTTCTGAATCCACTGCTAATACATAATTCAGATCAAACTTCTCCTGCAAATCTGTGAGGAGGCCCAAAGCTCCACGCATCCCACGTGAATAGGATTCCTCATCTCCAACAGAGAGATAGAGCAGATTGACCTGACCTTCCACGGGATCTGCCGCATAGGCTTCCAGAACCCCCAATTGAAGGGCCAATGCTGCTTTCATATCGCAAGACCCTCTGCCAAATTTCCATTCCCCAGAAGCTAAATCTTCCTGCATATCAGGTCGACTGTCCAGTCTTTTCAAAGCTTCTGCTACTTTATCAGAATCGAGCGCGATCTCTGCCAAATTTCCATAGTCTTCTAGATCAACTGTATCATGGTGGTGGAAAAGGATAACTGTTTTTTTCTTTCCCTTATCAACCAGGGCCCAATTGACCGACCGATGC
Source organism: Streptococcus parasanguinis CC87K (assembly GCF_000507765.1). Lineage (GTDB taxonomy): Bacteria > Bacillota > Bacilli > Lactobacillales > Streptococcaceae > Streptococcus > Streptococcus parasanguinis_J. The sequence continues at coordinate 748,143 of NZ_KI669401.1, forward strand.
AAGTGATCCTGTGGCACCTGATAGCGCCCAAAATGGTCCGGGTGTTCCTTGAAATAGGGGATTTGTCCAATCCGTTGATCCAGGTAGGCTTCGATTCCTTGCTCGGTCTCAGTATTGGTGAAGCTTGGAATCGCCAAGGCTTCGGAAAAAATCGTTTCGATGCTCTCTCTATTGGTGGTTTTCACTTTCTCTCCATCCTTCTTTTCTACTATTCATCTTTGTGAGCTTTGCCAAGTGACAAAAGGCTGGTGAGCATGAGTCCTAGGAAGCCAAAGAGAGTCCAAGAGCTTGTTGCTTGACCTGTTTTTGGAAGGCTTGGTTGGCTTGTCACTTCTATCTTATCTTTATCAGCTCTTTGAGCCAATTCTTGTGCAGTTTCTTCTTTTTGTTCCTTACGGAAGTCCATCGGATCTCGACCGTGGCTTGGTTTTTGAGGAATTTCAGAAATAGCTGGATTGGTTGGCGTCATTGGATTACTTGGAACAATTGGTTTTTCCGCTTGATCTACTGGACTTGGGTCTTGTTCAGGATCTACTTTTGGTTGAATGGTTGCAATTGGCAAGATCCGATCTGCCAATGACGCATAGTCTGTATCTTTTTCACTTGGTTGATAACGGAACAAGAGAGATCGACTGTCTTCTACGATTGGAATCGTTGCAGAAATAGAATCTGTCTTGAAGGTCACTTCATAAGGATCTGCAAAATAGATGTAATCTGGATCATAGGTGTGCAAACTCAAAACCAGTCGATGGCCTTTTTTCACTGTATAGAGATTTGGTTGCAGATACATGGTGTAATCATGATATTCGTTTTCTTTCAGATCAATAGAATGACTAGAACTTGCTGAGTCATAGCGAGATGCTGGATTGGCCAGATTCATCCAACCACGCGCAATCACCACACTCTTAACCTTGTGGGTCTTGTAACGTTTGAGAGGCAAGGTTTCAAGGTTGCTACCATTCCAGTAGCCTGTCTCATCGATGGTTTCTTTTTCCAATGTGCGCGTGCTATAACCGTCTTTGTCATAGGTGATTTCTTCTTTGACCACATCAAAGTCTTCGTCTGAAACATCCATCAGGGTCGCACTGACATGGGCATGGTTTTTGTCTCCCTTGACAAAAGCAGCGCTAAAATGCACAGGAATATGGCCTTTGATGGTGACATCTTGGTCGACTGGTGCTGCATAGGAAGCTGCCACTTCGGAAGAATGGAAGGCTGCATCTTGGTTACGTGTAGTCCAGTTATTTCCTGTACCATAGTAATCGCCAGTTACTGTCACATCCTCCCGTTTAGAGTAGATTCGAGCGGAGATGGCATTGTTGGTATCCCATTTATCAAAACGACGCCATTTACTTGGATCTAGATTGTCCTGAGCTGTTACTTGTGGAAGGTTTTCAATCCCATTTTCAATACCGTAGAGGTAATGGCTATACCAGAGATTCATCAGGTCATTAAAGGCTTGGCCTGCGACTTCTGTCCCTGACCAACGAGTAGATGGATAGATGTGATTGCCCTGGTGGAGCAAGACCTTGGCATCGATCCCCGCCTTTTTATAGGCTTCTAACATGAGTTCAAAATGTTTGGGTTTGACATTGTCATCATTGAGCCCTTGGATAATGAGAGGGGCCGCTTTCAGATTGGCTGCATTGAGCGTGTAGTCGCGTTTAGCATATTCTTCGTTGTAATTATGACCATCCTTGTGTTGGAGCTCATTGAGCTTGGTGATATAGGCTACATAGTAATCCTTGATCTTGTCCCAATCTTCCTTATCAAGGATTCGGCCTGAGGTATAGACAGATAGCCAAGAAAGGTCATTGGAAGCTCCGGTATCAAGAGGAGATCCTTGGCTGTTGAAATGGTCATACCAACTGGCAATCCCTGCAGCTGGCACAATGGTCTTGAGGCCTTCCACACCAGTAGAAGCTACACCAAATGTTGTCGTACCTGCCCAAGACAAACCAGTCATAGCGACGTTTCCGTTGGACCAGTCTGCCTTGACTTCATGGTTGCTAGTCTTATCAGAGTAGGCTTTGCGTTTGCCATTGAGCCATTCAACGATATTTTTATAAGCAGCGACTTCAAGGTCAGAGCCAGTCGTATTGATCCCGTCTGATCCTTTTGAGCCCAAACCACTGCTGGTCACCACTGCATAACCACGAACTAAGAAATAATTGTACCAGTTGAGATTTTCGTAATCATAATGCGTATAATCTTCAGAACTTTCACGCGGATTAACGTAGTACCAATCCTTTGGATCAGTCGCTTTGGCTACTTCTTCTGTCGTAACAGTCTTGGTTGCTTGGCGTTTGGCAGGTTTTTCATAGAGCTTGGCCATCTCGAAGTTTCCACCTTCTTTGAGACCAATTCCCTCTAAGGTACGCTCTTCGGTTGTTCCTGTTACATAAGGGCTGGCTTCAAAGATGCTGGCTGCCTTATAGTCCCCATTGACAGCAGCTTTTGGCACCTGCACAAAGGTCTTGACCAAGTCAGGCTTGCCGTCTCCGTCCGTATCATAATCAGTTTCAACGTAAACAATATAGCGGACAATATCACTCTTGTCATAGGAGTAATGCTCCGGATCGTCTCCTGGCGTAAATGGGAAAATAGGTTGTGCTTTGCCATTCAAAAAGAGAGGTAACTTCTTGTCTGCGCGGTAAGCGGCACGGAGCTGTTTGGCTACATCAACCATCGAAGTGAGATTAGTAACTGGAGCAGATCCCTCCACTCCTTCCTTGACCATCCCTAGGCTCTTGGCAAAAGCTAATCGGTCTTTATCAGTAGATCCGACTTGATTTTCCTTGGTTGAAGCCCAGTTCAATAGTTGATTGACTGCCTCCGTCACAGTGACTTCTTTTTCACGATCCTGATCGGTTACAGTTGCACCCGTAATTTTAGCCAAGTCTCCTTTGGTTACTTTTGGAGTCGCGCTCACCTCTTGACTGCCAACGGTAGGCGTCGCAGGCGCAGGGCTTGGCTGATTGGTTAGAGTGGGCTCAACAGTTGGGGCGCTCACTACCGCTGGACTTGACGCAGGTTCTTCATGTGGCTCAGTTGTCGGAGCGGTTGGTGAAGTGGTTGGTCTGTTAGTTTCTGAAACCTCTTCCACTTTTTCAGGCTGTACGGTTCCTTTAGTGTCTCCTTGTGTTGAGGTCACTGTTTCAATAACTTCAGGACTTGCCGTAGAAGGAGTCACCGTCTCCTCAGTAGTTGTGCTACTTACTTGGTCTGCTTGCACATGCTGGGCGAGTACAGCAGGACTAATCAGTAAACCTGCAACGAGTAGAGAAACAAGAGTTGTTTTTTTCATAAAATGGTCTCCTTTCACCATTTTCAAAGTCAGTCCTAGCGGAGCCTGACTCTATTATGTTATATTCTCACTTCATTTCTTTCATGTATGCGATTTCTTTTCCAGAAAGGGCTTGATTCCAGCGCAAACGTTTGTCGCATCCAACTATTTTTGGTAAAATAGGGACATTCACATGAAAGAAGAAATAAAAATGGAAAATCAAACCTTAATGCAATATTTCGAGTGGTATTTGCCCTCTGATGGGAACCACTGGACGCGTCTTGCTGAAGATGCGCAACACTTAGCAGACTTGGGTATTCGTAAAGTCTGGATGCCGCCTGCTTTTAAAGCTACTTCTAACAATGACGTTGGGTACGGAGTCTATGACCTCTTTGATTTGGGCGAGTTCGACCAAAAAGGAACAGTTCGTACCAAATATGGCTTCAAAGACGATTATCTTCAAGCTATTCAAGCCCTCAAAGATGCTGGGATTCAACCAATGGCCGATGTCGTTCTCAACCATAAAGCTGCTGCTGATGGCTTAGAGGAATTCGAGGTCGTTGAGGTCGATCCTATGGATCGAAACAAGGTTCTCACTGAGCCCTTCACCATTCAAGGATGGACTAAATTCACCTTTGATGGCCGAAATGGCGCCTATAATGACTTCCACTGGCATTGGTACCACTTCACCGGTACGGACTACGATGCTTCACGTAATAAGAATGGGATCTACCAAATCCAAGGGGACAACAAAGGTTGGGCTCATGGAGATCTGGTAGACAATGAGAATGGAAACTACGATTACCTCATGTATGCCGATATCGATTTCAAACATCCCGAGGTTGTAGAGAATCTTGATCAGTGGGCTGACTGGTTTATCGAAACGACTGGTGTAGAAGGTTTCCGTCTGGATGCGGTCAAACACATCGACTCCTTCTTTATGAAGAATTTCATCCACAATATTACCCAAAAGTATGGTGAAGATTTCTACGTCTTTGCTGAATTTTGGAATGGCGACACAGAAACTAACGATGAGTACTTGGAAAGCATTGATTACCTGTATGACCTGGTCGATGTAGCCCTTCACCAAAATTTCTTCAGAGCAAGCCAAGAGGGTGAAAATTTCGACCTTCGAACTGTTTTTGATGGAACACTGGCGCTCAATCATCCTGAACAGGCCGTAACCTTTGTGGACAACCATGATACCCAGAGAGGGCAAGCCTTGGAATCTACCATTGAAGAATGGTTTAAGCCTGCAGCCTATGCCTTGATCTTACTTCGTGAAGCTGGTTTGCCTTGTGTCTTCTATGGAGACTACTACGGTATCGAGGGCAAATTTGCACAAGAAAGTTTCCAAGAGGTTCTTGATCGTCTCCTATGGGTTCGTAAAGATCTGGCCTACGGAGAGCAAACGGACTACTTCGATGATCCTAATTGCATCGGTTGGACACGCTCAGGTACAGAAGAATCAGCACCAATCGCCTGCTTGATTTCGAATAACCAAGCTGCTACAAAAGTCATGGAGATTGGCTCATCATACGCAGGACTCACCTACTATGATGTCCTAGAAAATTGTAGCGAAACTGTCCAAGTTCAAGAAGACGGTACTGCCGAATTCCCAGTGGCAGAACGCTCTGTCAGCGTCTGGGTAGCCCAAGATACAGAGGGCCAATAACCTTTATATGTAATTTTCTCCTAGGAGCTGCATGTTCCTAGGAGATTTTTCCTGTAAAAATTTTATAGGAAATACAGCTTCATTTTAGCACTATAAGAAAACGCTGTCAATGGGTATCGCGTCTATTTGACAGAAATAAAGAGCATCAAAAAAAGCTGGAAAAAATTATCCAGCCTTCGATGTTTGATAGAAATAACTGTATGACGCAGTGGTTGATTGGTATCTTTGTTCGCTTTTTAAGCTCCAAAGATGACCTAATCAACTGTGCGGGGGTGGGAAGACGAACTCTTTTTTACTAGTCGGAGTTCTTTCCCACTCCCTTCTTTTTAGCTCAATTCTGCAATGATTTCTTTCAATTGGGCTTTCGTATGAACTCCAGCCACTTGTTTGACAACTTGTCCATCTTTTTTAAATAGAAGAGTTGGGATCGACATGATACCGAATTGACGCGCTGTATTTGGATTTTCATCGACATCCATCTTACAGATTTTCAAATCATCTTCATGTACTTCTTCTGCCAACTGATCCAAGATTGGAGCTTGCATGCGGCATGGGCCACACCAAGTTGCCCAAAAGTCAATCAAGACAAGGCCTTGGCTGGTTTCTTGTTCAAAAGTTGCATCTGTGATTACGTGTGCCATATTTCCTCCTTTTTCAGTAGTGACTACTGATTCTGCATTTCTACTTTTATTTTACACTAAAAGATGCCATTTTAGAAATATTTGCTACGGGGACTCCTCAGGCATCTTCTCTCTTTTTGCGCCAAAAGATGAGGCTAGAAGCTGTTAGGCTGATCACCCCTAAGAGACCCAGAGCATGATCTTTGCTCCCTGTTTGAGGAAGCGTAGGATCTGCCTGTTCTCCTCCTACTGCAGAAGTCGCAACTTGAGGATCTTCTGCAAATCCTTGTGAAACAAATTGAGGTCCATAAGATACAGCTAGTTTAAGATGAGGGTCCTCTTGTCTTGCTGATCCTGTTTGCATCTGTTCTTCTTTTTCAGGAAGAGTTTGGCTTGGTTGGACAAAGTATTCTGGAGTTGGAAGCCTATATTCTTCCTTGTAGTGTACTTCTGGAGCGACTAGAGCAGCTCCTTCTATTTCTGGCAATTTCGCATAGTCAGTATCTGTTGCACTCGGTACATAGGCTGCCTTTTGGACGCGGGTCTTTTCGACAATTGGAATCGCAGCCTGGATAGAATCTGTCTTGAAGGTCACTTCATAGGGATGCTCCACCGTTAAATCAGACGGGTCATAGGTGTTGAAAACAAGCGCTAACTTGTGACCTTTCTTAACCGTATAGAGATTTGGTTGGAGATAAACGGTGTAATCGTGGTATTCTCCCACTTTTGGCTCGATGCTAGCTCGTGAGCTTGCTGAATCGTAGCCAGACTTAGGATTCGCAAGGTTGATCCAGCCTTTTGCGATCACCTTGTACTTGGTCTTGATGGTTTCGTATTCGGCAACAGATAGGTTGCTTAAATTGCTTCCCATCCAGAAAGCGTCTGCTGTTTTATCTTGCTTGACGCTACCATTTCCCACCACGTCAAAGTCCTCATCTGCCACATCTACCAAAAGAGCGTTGATTTGGAAATTCTTTCCTTGACCTTTGGCAAGAGCTGCCTTGAAATGAACGGGGATGTGGCCCTTGATCGTAGTGTCCTCAGTAACATCAGAAACAAAGGTCAGATTGGCCTTAGAGGAGGCTTTGCTGACTGTTTCATTACGGTTAGCGATCTCCACACCAGCAGCCGCATAATCACTAGAAATGGTTTCTTCTAGCCGTTTCGAGCTTGCATTCAAGAAGAGACGTTGACTGCTCTTCCAGTTATCATAGCTGGTCCACTTGCTTGGATCATAGTTGTTTTGAGCTAGGACCGCTGGCAAGCTTTCGACGTGATTGTCCACTCCATAGAGGTAATGGGTCAGCCAGGTATTGAGCAGGTCATAAAAGTCCTGACCATTGGCAGTGATGCCGTATCCCCGTGACATAGCCGCTGGATAGACGTGATCTCCTTGGTGGAGATAGAGCTTGACATCTTGTCCTGCTTTCTTGAGGGCATCGTACATGAGTTCAAAGTGTTTGGTCTTAACATTGTCATCATTCAAGCCATGGACGATCAGGGCGCTGGTCTTAAGATTTTCTGGATGAAGGGTATAATCCCGCTCCTTCCAGACATCACTGTAGTTGCGATCATGGGCGTACTGATCCTTGTTCAATTGGTTGATGTAGTTGGAATAATTTTGCCAAATCCCTGCCCAATCATCTTGGTCCAGCATCCGTGTGCTAACGTAGAGGGAGAGCCATGAAAGGTCACTATAAGGTGCATTACCAAACTGGGTACCTTGGCTATTGAAATAATCATACCAAGAGGCAATCCCTGCTGCTGGAACGATGGTCTTTAGGCCTTCTACGCCTGTCGCTGCTACACCAAAGGTCGTGGTTCCAGCCCAGGAGAGACCGGTCATTGCGACATTGCCCGTTGCCCAGTCTGCCTTGATTTCGACATTGCTAGTCTTATCGGTGTAGGCCTTGCGTTTGCCATTGACCCATTCGATGATATTCTTAAAGGCATTGATTTCGAGATCAGAGCCCGTCGTGTTAAATCCTTCTGATCCCTTGGTACCAAGTCCAGCGCTGGAGATAAAGGCATAGCCCCTGACCAAGAAATAGTCGTACCAGTTCAGATCTTCGTAGTCATAGATATACTCGTAGGGACTGTAGTAATACCAATCCGATGCCTTGGCTTTTTTGGCTGCTTCTACTGTTGTTTCACTGCTTACTGGCTGTCTCTTTGCGGGTTGGCTGTGCAGTTTCTTCATATCGTAGCTACCATCCGTTGGAAGCCCCAAACTTTCGAGGGTCACGTAGTTTTCATCGAGCGTCCCCGCTACGTAAGGGCGCGCTTCGAGAATGGCGGCTGCCTTAAAATCGCCTTGCGCGACTGCTTTTGGTAGTTGAACAATGGCTTTGACCAAGTCAGGCTTGCCATCTGCATCAGTATCGTAGTCCGTTTCGACATAGACTGGGAAGCGCACAATTTGGCTGTCCTCATATTTGTAGTCTTGGTCTTCTTTTTCTCCCGTCGTATAAGGGAAAATAGGCTGGGCACGACCATTTAAAAAGAGCGGACGTTTCTTTTCAGCCCGGTAGGCATCGTAGAGTTTCTTAGCTGTTTCATACATCTTGGCCAATTCTGGCTGACTAACCTTACGGCTTAGATCTTCTGACTTTTCAATCAAGCCTAAACTCTTGGCAAAGCGTTCGCGATCTGCTTGGCTTTGGCCCAATTGGCTAGGATCTGTTGCTGCCCATTGAAGCAAGCCATTAACAGCATCTTGGACCGTCAACTCTTTAGAGGCCTGATCCGCTGCAAGGGTGCTACCTGTGACCTTTGCCAAATCCTGACTTGTTGCCGGAGCTTCTGAAGTAGGAGCGGATTGAGGTCCAGCTTCCCTGTTTGTTGTTGCTGGAGTTGCTACTGGGACCGTAGGCTCACTTTGTGCTACACTGTCTTCTCTTGCGTGGGCCGCTTGATTGGCAACTGCCGTCCGATCCAGCGATCCCTCACTCGAGCTTGCTCCTTCTTCACTAGTGGCAGTACTGGTGTCACTTGCTGTCGGTATTGCTTCAGTAGATGGAGCATGGACCACTTCTGTCGATGGGGCTAACTCTTCCGTTTGCTCGTCTGCTGCTGCTACTTGATGCAAGACCATCGGCGCGATCAGTAAGCTCGATGCGACAATGGAAACCATTGTTTTCTTTTTCATGTCAATCTCCTCACTTTTTGTAATCAACACTCCTATTATACTATGTAAGCGTTTTTAGATCAAATAGATATTCAAATAATCCCACAAAAAACCGAGGCATCAGCCTCGGTTATCGATTCTTATTTGACGTGTTTCTTAAGATCTTCTTGTGCTTTTTTGTTTGACTCTGCTTGTTCTTTTTGCCATTTTTCAAGGGCTTTGTTATAGTCAGCAGTTGTCACAGCTTTATCTTGGAGTTTCATTCCTTTGTAGATCACGTGGTCTTTTCCTTTACCACCAGTCCATGCAAATGGAGCTGAGAATGGTTCGATACGTGTTAAGAATGGACGTCCAGTTGATGAAGAAGTTGGCATAACAAGGGCGCTATCTGTCAACCAAGCTTGCGCTGCCGCATATTTTTCATAGCGTTTGTTGACGTCTTGTGTTTCTGCACCAGCATCTTTAATCATCTTTTCAAAGTCGTACAGACCAACTTTTTTAGCTGCTTCATTGTTTTCACTTGGGTCAAATCCAAGGAAAGTCTTAGTATTTTCACCAGATGAAGCTTTCAAGATATCCATGTAAGTTGATGGGTCTTGGTAGTCAGGGCTCCATCCAACATTATCAGAGAGATCCCAGTCTTCGCCAGCAGCATTTGGCGCAAAGAGGGTCACATTTTGAAGGTCTTCTTTCGAAAGCATTTGGATATCGATGACGATATTTTCTTTACCAAGTGCTTCTTCAACTGATTGTTTGAAGGATTGTACCCGTTGAACTCTTGATGGTGTGGTTTGGTCCACAGGCATATCAATGTGAATTGGGAATTTCACACCTTCTGCTTCCAAGGCAGTCTTCGCTTTTGCAAACTCTTCCTTCGCTTTCTTAGCATCGAAGAGACCATTTTGACCATCGTCTAGTTTAGTAGATTTCCACTCATCTCCGTAGGTATCCAATTGAGTTTTCACCATTTCACCAAAGGTCTTGCCATTAGCTTGGACAAATGTTGGTGGAATGTAGAGGTTACGGATGATCTTGCTTGCTCCGTCTTTTCCGTTCAATTGAGCAGCATACGCTTCACGGTTGAAGGCAAAGCTGATCGCTTGACGGAAGTCCTTGTTCAAGAGAGCTTTCTTAGTAGATTGTTTTTCTTCATCGGTCTTCTTAGCAGTGTGTTTGTAAGATTGACGGTCGATGTTGGTACCAATAACATAAGATGCTGCGTCTTGAGGAGTGTAGGTGATTTCGTCTTTGAATTCTTTAGCTTGTTCTGAGTAACCAGATCCAGTAGGGAAGAGTTTTGCCAAGCTAAGAGCATTTTCTCCGAATGATTTGGCCAATTTACTTTGGTCTTGTCCATCGTAGAATTCCAATTTCACATCTGAGATGTAGACCTTGTCTTTATCCCAGTAGTTTTCATTCTTGGTCATTTCGATAGAAGATTTTGAAGTAAAGCTCTTCAAGATGTAAGGACCATTGTAAAGAAGGGAGCTAGTATCACTTGCTTGAGCGAATTTATCCCCTTTTGATTTCACAAATTTTTCGTTGACAGGGAAAGTGATCCCAAGAGTCAATTTAGAGTTCCAGTAAGATTCTGGTTGGTTCAAAGTGATTTGAAGGGTATGATCATCAACTGCTTTTACTCCTACAGCTGAGAAATCTTTATTTTTACCACTGACGTAGTCATTCAAGCCTTTGATAGAATCTTGGATGATGTAGAGCATTTCTGATTTGTTATCAGCCGCATATTTGATCCCTGTGACGAAATCTTTAGCTGTTACATCCGCATACTCTTCGCCTTCTGAATCATACCATTTAGCATCATCACGAAGTTTATAAGTATAAGTCAAGCCATCTTGCGAAACTGTCCAATCTTTTGCAAGAGATGGAATCAAGTTCCCGTATTTATCATTTTCAAACAAACCATCAATCAAGTTTCCAGTGATATCGTGGGTTGCTGCTTTACCAGATGTGATATAGTTTAGGTTTTCTGGCTCAGTCTCATAGACATATGAGAATTTTTGACCGTTGCTTGAGCTAGATGATTTAGAACCACCCGAACAAGCTGCTAGGATACCTGCTGAAAGGAGGGCAACTCCCGCAAGTGCAATGACATTTCTTTTTTTCATGTAAAACTCCTTAAGAAATTTTAAGTTTATTTTAAGATTATACCACAAAGATTTTCAGAAGAAAAGGAATTTTCAGAAAATTTTAGTTTATGAAAAAACTACTCCGAAGAGTAGTTTTGAATAGAATCAAATCCTTTTAAAATCAAGTGACATAGTGATACATAATAATTGAAATCATTGATTTTAGATCCAAACAAAAGTATACTGAAACTTTCCGCAGTGAGAAAAGTGCTTGAAACAGTACGTTTCAAGCACTCGGGAGTTTTGAAACCTTAGGTTCAAAACTAAGTCATGGAACTTCGGAGAAGTTCGCTGACGTCCGTATTCATCCAAGGAAAGTTTCTAAAATAACTCTCTCTTCAATCTAAACCACTACGTAATATAGTTGTTATTTTTAATCTACCAAGTCGCTCTTGAGGTAGGCATCGACCATGCGCTCTGTTGCGACTACAGAATCCAAGTGAGTCCGCTCATATGAGTGGCTAGATTCGATCCCTGCTCCAAGAAGGGCATGTTTGACTTCTGCTCCTGCGCTCATGGCTGCAGAGGCATCTGATCCATAGAAAGGATAGATGTCCAACTTATAAGGGATTTCTTGGGCTTTTGCAAGAGCCACCAAATGCTGACGGAACTCATAGTGATATGGTCCAGAAGCGTCTTTGACACAGATGGATACCGTGTATTCATCCGTCGCTTGGTCATCTCCCATAGCTCCCATGTCCACTGCCAAGTATTCGACCACTTCAGCTGGAATACTAGAATTAGCCCCATGCCCCACTTCTTCAAAGACTGAAAAGGCAAAGGTGGTCGTTACTGGCAATTGGATCTTCTCTTCCTTGTACACGCGCAGAAGATTCAAGAGAATCGCCGCACTCACCTTGTCATCTAAGTGACGAGATTTGATAAAGCCGGTGTCTGTCACAATGGTCCGGGGATCAAAGCTGACAAAATCACCCACTTCAATGCCAAGGGCAAGGGTTTCTTTTTCATTGGTCACTTTTTCATCCAGACGGACTTCCATATTGTCCTGGGTCCGCTCGACAGTCCCCGCATCCTTGTAGACATGGCAAGAAGTCTGATGAACCAAAATCGTCCCAGAATGGGTCTTTCCTGTATTAGCCACATGGACTGTACAGTTTTCCCCTTCAATCATATTCCAAGGGAAACCACCGATACGGTCCAGCTTGAGTCGACCATCTGCTTTCACAGCGCGGACAATAGCCCCCAAGGTATCCACATGGGCTGTGACGTAGCGTTGTTTGTCTGTGATCACACCAGGTACGGTCACATTCACGCCACCCTTAGCAGTCCGAGTTACTTCGTACCCGAAGTCTTCAATGGTTTTGACCAAGTAGTCTGCGATCTCACGTGTATAACCGGTCGGGGAAGGAATGGCTGTCAATTCCTGCAAATAAGTCACTGTCTGATTCATAATGCCTCCAAATGTGTTTTTCTTTATTCTAGCATGAAATAGGTGGAATAGCTAGAGGAGAGGTTACAGGGTGGCGTTTTTCAACTCTTCCCGCACTTGCATTAGGAGAAGGCCTAGCTTGTTTTTCCCAGAGCCATCTCCCCCATCAGACCAGTAAGCGTCGTTTCGCGTATGTTCGATGAGGATGGCATCTCCTGTCGCCATCAATTCTTTAGCAATGTCTGGATTCTGACTAAATTTCATTCGAAGGGCCTGAAGCATCACCTCATCTTTGACCTCTTCCCAATCTGGTCTCAAGGGATTTTGTCGATTGCGTCCCTCTAAAGCAGCATCCATTGGAGATGCTATCTGTCGAATTTCCTCTTTAATTTGGGGTACTAATACAGTATCTGATGACAAAATGCTGGCTTTATCTTCTGCTTGTTTATCCTCTACAAGTTTAGCTGCAGCCAATTCAATCTCTTTGCGACTTTGTTTAGCAGTAGAATGTTGACCAGCAGTATATCCCATCATGAGAATAAAGCTAGTTGCAGCTACTGTTCCAACACTAATTAAGGCTTTAGTTTTGACTTTATTTAACATCTTAGACCTTCTTTCTATAAAAACTAAGTCAAGAATACCAGATAAAGCTTGAAAAAAGTATCACAGAAGTAAAAATGCCACCCGAAGGTGGCCAATATAACTTACAAAATTAGTAATCCGTCTGATAAATTTTTTTATACAAACCATTTTTCAGATATCATAGACATAATGATTTCCTCCTTAATTACTAATAGATTATCAAATTTACTGTTTATTAGAATGAGTAATATGTGCAATTTTTGTAAATAAATTAAAAAAGCTGCATCTTCTGCAACTTTTTAATCTGGTGGAAAATAGCCCAACTGCTCAGCGATGTGAATCGCCTCCTGCCTGTTAGTCACTCCCAATTTTGAAAAGATATTGGCCAAGTGATTGGAAACTGTACGTTTACTCACATAGACCTTGTCACAGACATCATCAATGGTCAAGCCATTTCTAACCAGTTCTAGTATCTCGATTTCTCGTGGTGTTAACACCTCTACCATCACTTCATCTGAAAAGACCTTACCACCTAGATAAATCTTTTCCAGTTTTTTCACCAACTCATCTGGGTCCATACTTTTGTCCAGAAAGCCATAAGCCCCCATAACTTTAGCTCGGTGTTCATACATTTTTTTACTGTAACCTGTCAAAATCACAACCTTACTAGAATAACCATTGTCGATAATCTCTTGTGCCAAGGTCAGCCCATCATCTTGATACAGACTCGTCAGGTTGATATCAATCAAAATAATGTCGTAGTCATTAAAAGTAATCTCCGAAATAGTCGAAAAATTATCTACTAACTGGACCTTTTTAATGTTTTCCGATAACTCTAAAATCATCTTGATACTTTGGCTAAATAATTTATGATCATCAATTAATAAAATTTTCATAACACAACTCCTTATCAATCGGGAGAGTAATTTCTACACGAAATCTCTTATTATTTTCAAAAAGCTGCATTTGACCACCTAAAACACTAATTTTATTAGACATATTTTTCAAGCCATAACCTAAGGATTTTTCTGTTTGAAGGCAGTCATTTTCAGAAATGATAAAAATAGCGTCATCATGCACATCAATCTTCAAAGAAATCCTTCCACCACTAGCGTACTTAACGGCATTGGTCGCCAACTCCTCAACCAGACGATAGGCAATTTTATCGTAAGGAGATAAAAGCCTAAAGTGGGCAGGAAACTGTGTGACTACTTCATTTTCTGCGTGATAGCGTTTGACAATCCGATTAATCAGCCCTTGATACTGGATGTCTAACTGCTCGTCTGTTTCTACCATTGGCTGATAATAATCCATCCGCTCACGAATCCGCTGAACCAACTCCTCTGTTACCAGATTGATCTGTTCACCAAAAACTTGATTGCTACTATATTTATTGAAATTTTTTATTGCCATAACATTTTGCAGGATTTCATTGTGAAGAAATTCGGAGAACTGTTGTTCTGTATCTTCATTTGCCAGCAGATTTTTCACCATACGGTTACGCTTTAAAAAGAGAACTTTTACATAATCCCCAGAATCTAGCATTTCAGCAGAACGAAAGAGGCGAATCAATTCTTCCGAACAAATCCCGAACAATAGTAACATGATATTCAAGACCAAAAAGCTCGTGTTTAAATCTAGACGAAAGATGATGAAAATGCCTACTAACAAAAACATAACCAGTAAAAACAAGCGTGAAAAAGCTTTTATATAGGACAATTTTAACTCTGATACCTTTTTTTGAAGAGAGCTGATAATTGTTTTGAAGTGTAAAAAAGCTAAAATGCCAACAATTTCCAGATACCAGACTAGGTTCATCACTCCTGAGCCCCTCGTATTGATATACAAAAAGAAATAAGAAAGAGGCAATATCAAAGCTAATATCCACAAATTTCGTCTCTGATACTTGAGTTTACTTTTCAACTCTTTATGATATAAAATCAGTAAAATCAAGGGAACAAGGTTTAAAAAGAAAGACGCAAACAAGGATAGAAATAGAAAAATTGAAGGACTTAACAGATATGAACTAATGGTGATTAGTGTCAACACAAAGGACACACTCAACAGTTCTTCTCCTATTTTCTCTCCCAGAAAGATAATAGACAGAGAACTATACACCAATAAAAAAGAGTTGAGCGGATGAAGAATATCAAAAAAGTGCAACAGGGTGCTCGCAACTCCTTGATTAAATATGGATTGCCAGCTAATGAGAAACATCATCAGGAGCAACCAAAGTTTCAACTCACTATACCGAAAGGTCACAATATTACAAATATAGCTAAATACAATTAAAGCAATAATCAGCAATAAAACCATCTGCAAGGAAAAATCTGTCGAAAAGTCCAGAGGGATCCTATGATAAATATAAATCATTAAAGCTAGATGATTCAAAATCGTCAACCACCACAATAAAAGTGAGTTTTTCGAGAACAATTTGACAAACTGTTTCATATGTATCTACTTCCTGAACTACTTTAATATTATTATAACACAATACCAGAATTGCAGGATAGGCAACTCTGGTATTTGACTTAATTTTCAATAATTTGCCAACTTACTCTGTAAGTCACTAGCAAGTAAAGGACAAAGAGTAAAACCGCTACTCCCAGATAGGTGATATCAATAGAAATGCTGGTATTAGCGAAATTCTCAAAATAGCCCAAAAGAGCGGTACTCAAGGCAAATGCTAGCGGACCTGCGATGACCAGCGGAACCAAGAAATAACTTAGAATCTGTTGCAAAAGAATAGAGCGATTTTGCTTCCTCTTATTCCCGAGAAGATATAAGATTTGATAATCATTGACACTATCCAAAGCACTTGTAGAAGTTTGAAGGGACAATATACTGAGGGAAATAATGATAAAAATAACACTGACAAAAATCATGACAAAGACAATGACGCCCATAAATCCAAGATAAATCTCAAAAATTCTTCCTTTGGTTTGATAGGTGAACGGATTCAACTCTGCTCCATCACGAGTGAAGTAGTATTTTTCTATCCACTGACTTAAGAATGTTTCTACTTTCCGTTTGTCGATATTTTCTTTGAAATTGGCAACATAGGTCGTGTGGTCTTCCGTCAATCCAACTACTACCTTATCTGGTACAATTAAGGTTCCTGTGTCATTTGTACCCACTGACGATAAAAAGTAAACTGTTTCAAGCGGCTTTGAAGACGCAAGATTAAGAGAATAACCGTTAATCATGAGAGTTTTTGTCGTTAATAGAAAGTCCTGAATCTGCTTGGCAGTTCCTTTATAGTTAGCATTGACCAGAAATTGGTTATCTGCCAAGTCAACCGCTTTTTCCCCTTGCAGTTTGCGGAGATGATTGTAGGCAGAAATTCCTAAAATCGGTACTTTTGATTCAGGAAGTTCCTTATCATGCGCCCAGAGATTGCTAGTATCAATCAAATCTTTATAGATTAAATCACTAGAATAGATAGGATAGCTGTACTCCTCTTTGATGAGGTTAAAGTCAAATCCATCTGCTTTTAATCTGTCTTTGACAGATTCCTGAGAAAACTGGAACTCCTGACCACGATAGAGATTGACAGTTACATCATAAGGTGAGTATTTGTTCAGCTCTCGGTTCATAGTCGTATAGGCACTACCACTAAAAACTAGTAAGCTGAGAGCCAGGGTCAAGGTCAAGGATAAGACAGCCAACGTGACCGAATTACTATCAGCTTGTTTTGAAAATTGACGAATTTTAAAACTGTTTAGTTTGTTATAGTAGGTTTGAGGCAGTTTTCTAAGGGAAACCAAGATAAAATGGCTCAAGGTATTGTAAAATAAAATCACAAAAATCACGAAGACAGATACCAGCAAGATACCCCAACTTTTCAAGAGTGATAGATGGTGATAGTCTGAAAAATAGAGAGCACCAAAACCGATAACAGCTGTCGAAAGAATAAAGAGAAGTGCTTGAAGAACTGGCTTGCCTTTTGCCAAGACAGATTTCTTGACCCCATTTTCTTGAATGAGTGCAATGATATTTTGCTTTCTAAAGGTAAGAATGTCCATGACACCAACAATAAAACTGGTTACCAAATAGGAATAAACTAGTAAGATGACAGACTTGCTATCAAAAAAAAGCAGACTACCAAAGTAATTGGCCATAAAAAACTCAGATGCAACCTTAGATAGAATGACCAGTAAAATCAAGCCAAGCAAGAAACCTAGAATCAAGGAAAAGATATTGACCAGCATGGTTTCAAAGAACAGGGTACGGATAATCTGCTTCTTCTTCATTCCCAGCGTTGCATAAAGTCCCAGCTCTTTCTTGCGCCGTCCCAGGACGAAGTTTGTGGAATAAACGACGAGAAAGGCAATCGCCGATAGAATCAGATAGGAAAGCAAGCCCATGTACTGACTCATCACCGTCGTCAACATTTCCTTTGCTCCTGATAAACTTTGCATCACCGGATGGCTTGGTAAAGCATTAAAAGCGTAGAGCAAGCTATAAATCAAGGTCAGACTGAAAAAATAGATGGTATAGGTCTGTAAATTTCGAAATACATTTCGTAAAATCAATTTTAGATACATACTCTCATCCTCCTATCTGGTACGGCTGTAAATCTCTTGCAAATACTGTTCATTAGATAAGCTGTTACGTTCCAAATCATCCATAATCTTTCCATCGCTAAGTAGCACCATCCGTGAGGAATACTTTGCTGCAGCAGGGTCATGCGTAACCAGTAAAATGGTAATACCAAAACTTTTATTGATTTCCTGCAAAAGCGCCATCAGTTTTTCAGAATTGGCAGAGTCCAAGGCTCCTGTCGGCTCATCTGCGATAATCAGTTTAGAATCATCAATCAAGGCTCTAGCAGTTGCCACACGTTGTCGCTGACCACCTGATAACTGATTAGGAAACTTATCTTTTAAGTTTTGGATGGCCAACTTATCCATAATTTCCACAATCTTATCCTGATGTTTTTTGATATTTTTCCCCTGAATTTGAAGAGGTAGAACGATATTTTCATAGACCGTCAAGGTTTCCACCAAGTTGTAGGCTTGGAAAATATAGGAAATGTTTTTAGCACGATAGTCAGCTAGTTCATTTTCCTTGGCATGGATGATATCAAAATCTTCAAATCGAATCTCACCTGATGTTGGTTTATCAATCGTTGAAATACAGTTGAGGAGTGTTGTTTTTCCACTACCGCTAGCCCCCATAATTGCCAGAAATTCACCTTTTTCAACGGACAAGTTCACATCTAATAAAGCATGAACGATATTATCTCCTTGACCAAATGTTTTCGTTAATCCTGTCACAATAAGCTGTTTCATCATTTCATTCCTCCGTTTCTTTATTACTCTCTCATAATACGGTTTCTTTCAAGGTTTTCCATGAGTATTTTGTGCAATATATTCAAGTTATAAAAAACCGATGCCTTTTTCAGGTATCGGTCGATGTTGATTATTTGCGATCGTTTCTTTTTTTCATAAAGTAAACAATCCCTATGACAATAACTCCTAAGACCAGTACAGGTGCATAGAATTCTAGTGTTCCAATAATTCCTTCCATTTTATCCTCCTGTCAAAAAATAGAGAGTTTTATCCACAGCGCACGTTTGGCGAAGTAAATTCATAAGAATGTGTAAACCACTAACCACAGCGACCTTGTACTGTTAATCTAACAGTCGTACGTCACCCAGCAGTATATTTAATATTTAACTCTTGGCTATTAATTTCATAATCCAAAGAATCAATCTCAAAATGGTCTTGTTTCATTTGTATTTCTCCTCGTAAATATAACACCAAATCAAAGTGTTGTCAATGTTTTGTAATAAAACTCAAGAATTTTCCTTTTGTTTTATCTAACAACAAACATTATTTCTCGTATACTCATAGGAACAGGTGAAACACAATCCACAGCGACCTGCTAGTGTCATTTTAAAAGCTATGCACCACTAGCTCCTGATTTCCCGGAAAGTTCTTGGTTTTCAACCTCGAAACTTAGAGAATCAATCTCTGGACGACTTGTATTTTTAGACATAAGGTTGCCTCCTTCCTTCTTTTAGATGATCATCATTACAGTAACTAGTATAAACTCTAGTATTGGCTAAGTAATGAGTAAATCGTGCAAGTTTCTTATTTTCGAGAAAAATTTTTATAGTGCCCAATTAAAAAGTAGGTCAAGCATACCAGATAAAGCTTGGAGCTTTTATCACAAGAAAAAGACTCCGAAGAGTCTTCGCATTACTTATGCAATTCTTTATTACTCAATGTATGAAAAATCCCCCACAGAAGAATATTTACAATGATAAACAGCAATATTTCCACTAAATTAAAGTCAATCAAATTCCGTGACCTCATTGCCACCATAGCTTGGGAGTAGGGATAGATTAAAGATAATTTATCTGATACAAAAATCATCATAAATCCTATGAAAGTACCAATAGCACCAATTCCCACAGATTTACTGAAAACACGAGTTTTAGCTGTCACAAAAAACTGCACTGCCATCATACTAATTGTTCCAAAAATCCCCAATAAATCCCACTTGAGGTAGGTGAACAAATTAGAAATTTCTAAATGAGCTAAGTGAGCACTGACATAAAAAATACCAAACAAGAACAACTGTAAAACAGCAATAAACAAGATAATTACTATTTCTTTTGCCAACAATAATTTCCCAAGACTGACATTATTAGCTCTGAGAAATTCAATATTTTTTCTATCAAACTCTTTTCCTAACATCATGGCTACATAAAGGCTAACCAAAATCGGAAAGAAAAGCTGGCTATAATAGAAGGTCAATTGTCCCCATAAAACAGGCACTTTTTCACTTTCTGCAACCATAGAATAAGCTGAACCAAAGTAAATCCCAAGACCAATCAGGCTACAAAAAGCTAAGAAGCAAATACCAATCATCAACATGGAAAATTTTTTGGTTTTCCGCCATTCTACTGATAGATAAGACATCATAGCTTGCCTCCTTTCTTTTCAACCAGATAGAGAGATAAGAAGAGATAGATTAGGGCTATTGGCAAATATGTAAAGAGTTTAAATCCTAGGTTTGTCGCCAAAACATAGCTCACTTGATTGCCGACTTGCTGGTAATCCACCAGAGACAGATATCCTATACCACCAAAAGGGAAAATCAGCTGTAGAAAAGCTGGTGCATGACCAAATCCAAATCCAAGAAATCCTCCGAAAATCCCTAATGCCAGTATCAATGCCTGCTTTTTCAGTAAAAACTGCAAAGTCAAAAACAGACAGGTTAAGACAAAAGATGCTAGCAAGAAAATGACGATTTGCCAGAGGATTAGGCTAACAGGCATTTCTAGACCAGAAAAGTTTGCAATCAACTGGACTACTACTCCCTCCAAAATAGCGAGAAAGGTCAAAACGAACATAGTCAGGCCAAGCTTACTCAGAAAGATATGCCGTACATTTTCACCATTTGCCAAAAGCAGTTTGAAAGTGTTGCCCTCCTTCTCGTTCTTGACAATCCGGGATACAAAGAGAGCAATCACGATAGGGAGAATCAAGCCATTTACTTCTTTTATCATATAGAAAATTAGGTTAATCTGGTGCATGTCTGGATTACTTAGGTAACGTGTAGCGGCTGCAATTGCCCAAGCAAATCCGACTCCCATAACTAGTATGCTAATGAGGAAGGATTTGGTTCGTTTTGCCTTGAGCAATTCAATAGACAAATTATTCAACATAAGACTCACTCCTTGGTTAAGTTAAGGAAGATAGATTCCAAGGTTTCTTGTTCTTGCTTCACTTCATAAATTGGAACTTTCTCGACTATTAAATCTCGTAACAAACTAGAAATCTGCTGATCGGCAAGGTTAGTCAGCTTGAGTTTATCCTCTTGTATCTCTAACATCTTGCACGGATAACCAAATAACACTTGGCTAATGACTTCACGTCGATCTCTAAAATCCCCACGCACTTCCAGCCATTTATTGGACTGAATTTTACGAATTTCTCCCTCGTAAACGAGTTGACCATGATTGATAATCCCTACACGGTCAGCGATATGCTCTACTTCAGAAAGGATATGGGTAGAGATGAAGACAGTAATGCCCTGTTCTTTTGCCAACTTGATAATCAGTTCCCGAATTTCATGAATCCCTGCTGGGTCTAGCCCGTTTGTTGGCTCATCCAGTATCAACAAACGTGGTTTCTTGACTAAGGCAAAGGCTAAAGCCAAACGCTGTTTCATACCCAGAGAATAATCTTTAACCAATTTTTTCTTGTTTTTAGGTTGATCTAACCCCACAATTTTCAAGGTTTCCTGAATATTTTTCTTATCAAATCCAAGGATCTTTTGGAAGACCAAGAGATTTTCATAGCCTGTCAAATTAGGATAATAAGACGGTTCTTCAATCATAGAGCCAATCTGATTAAGATACTGCTTGTCCGTATCTATGGGTTGACCGAACACTTCAATCTCCCCAGCTGTACGAGAAATCAAAGACAAAATCATCTTCATGGTGGTTGTTTTCCCAGCTCCATTTGGACCTAGAAAACCATAAATCTCACCTTGTTGAACTGATAAGGAACTGAGGTTAACTACCTGAGTGTCCTTAAATCCCTTTTGTAAGTTTTTTATCTGTAAAACATTACTAATCATTATGAACTTCCTCCTCAACGAGATTCATTTGTTGTTTAGCCATTTGGAAATACCTCACTGATTAAAATTTATTTGAGAAGTATCTCTATCTAGGTTATGTCTTTATTATAGACATGCTAGATTAATTTTAAACTAAGCTAACCTTAATTTTACATTAAGATTAAAGTATCTTTCTTTTTTCACTCTTTTAAATGGTATAATATAGATAAGCGAGGTAAGATTATGAATTTCGAACAACAGCTCCTGAATAAGCACATCCTTATCATTGATGACGATAAAATTTTAAACTCTTCCATAAGAGATATTCTCACTGCCTACGGATTTTCCAATCTAACATCAGCCTATGATATAGAATCTAGTTTGGACATGATTGAAACAGAGCAGTTCGACCTTTTCCTTTTGGACATTATGCTCCCCGATGGTGATGGCTACACATTAGCAAAACATATCCGAAAAAAAGGCGATACACCTATCCTCTTTCTGACTGCCAAAAATAATCCTGAAGATGAGGTAGCTGGTTTCAATGCTGGTGGTGATGATTATGTCATGAAACCCTTCATTCCAAAAAATCTTATCTATCGTATTATGGCTCTGCTCCGAAGAAGCTATAAATCAGAACAGGAAGCAATACAGATTGGACAGACTTTGGTGAGTTTTCGGAATGCAACAGTACAAAAAAATGGAGCAGAAATTTCTATTACGCCAATTGAAATTCAGATTTTGAAAAAACTTTACGATAATAAAAATTACATCGTTTCAACCGAATCTCTCTGTGATACGATTTGGGGAGTGGATAGCTTTGGTTATGAAAACACTTTGACTGTACATATTCGGAAAATTCGAGAAAAAATAGAAGAAAATCCTTCAAAACCTCAATATTTAAAGACAGCTAAAGGGCTGGGATATAAATTGTTATCATGATTATGAACCAAACCAAAATTTTAAGGTATTCACTAAAGAAATTTATCTTTTTTTCCATCATTATCTTTATTACCAATATTCTTCTAATTGCCAGTTTTGTTTTCTACATTAAGGAAAAGCAAACTGCTACTGAGACTGTGAAAATAATTTCTGAACACATTACCATCACAAAAAATAACGTCCACATACCTAGAAATGATATTTCTAGTCTAAAAGAACAAAAGTTATGGCTCATGGTATTGGATAAGCAGACTGGAAAACAAGTGTACGAACAGTATAAACCTACAGAAGTTCCTTCGCAATTTGACTATGGGGACATTTTACAGTTTTCTCGCTATTATCTTTCAGATTATCCTGTTTTTAGTCAGATAAAAGGTGACTACATCATTGTTGTTGGTTTTCCAAAAGATAAAATCGCTCGTTATAGTTATAATTACTTAGATATAGATAGTATTCGCTTGATTCCACTAGTAGCATTTGGAGTATTGCTTTTCAACTGCCTTTATTTCGCTTTTCTTTACTACTATGGTGTGACGCATATCAATCGTAAAATTGCGCCTCTTGTAACTGCTATTCAGAATCTCCCGGATGGTCTGAAAAATCCAATAAATTCTATATCAGAACTAGAATATCTTACAACTGCAATTAATCAAACCGATACTCTACTCAAAGAGAATGAAGTCTTTAAAGAGCAATGGATTTCAGGTATTGCACACGATATCAAAACACCTCTTTCTGTCATCATTTCTAACGCGTCCTTGTTAAATGATTCTGAACTAGATGCACAGTCTAAAAAACATATTCCCCCAATATTGACGGAATCCTATTACATCCAAAATATTTTAAATGATCTAAATATAGTAGCTCGCCTTTCATCCGGTCATCTTCAATTAAATCAGACTGAAACAAAAATTATCCCCTTCTTCAAAGACATTCTCATCCATATTTTAAATCAAGAAATCTGGAATGATTTTGAATTTGAATTTGATTACGATGATTCACTTGTTAATCAATCTATCATGATTGAGCAGTTTTTAATCACAAGAGTTATCCATAATATCATCTACAACTCTGTTTTACATAACGAAAAGGGTTGCACAATAAGAATCCACTTATTCAAAAAAGATACAAATGTAATTGTCGAAATCAAAGATAATGGACAGGGAGCTTCACCAGAAAAAATTGCTGAACTTAATGAATTATCTTTTAAAAGCATTGATATTTCTAAAATTAGAACGACTGGAATTGGGCTAAAAATTTCAAAACAAATTGTTGATTTGCATCAGGGCTCTATTTCATTTGCTAGTGTCCAAAATGAATTCTTTGAAAGTATCATTTCACTTCCGATTTTCAACATTACCAATTAGATAAAAAAATGGAGAAGAACCATTAGAGTTTTCTCCATTTTTTTCATCTTATCTTCCACTTATACCCTACCCAGCCTGCCAAGACAAGCAAAGCAAGGTTAAAGAGGATAAAGAAAGACGTAAAACCAAATAATCCATTCTGTGCCAAATCTTCTGTGTTGGAATTCTGTCAATATTTTGGACACATTTTGGGAGGAAAATTTGAAGGCTAGCGCCCTTCGGTTGCTGGACCCCTTCTACGACCAATTCTCTGTACTCTACAGGGGACTGGTCATTCAATTTTTGTTGAATTCTAGTTTCATTATAAAATATGATGTAATTTTTGACAATATCTGTTATACTACCTCAGTTATGTTTCTCCACTTATGGAGATAGAAGGTTTCAGACTTGAGAACAGAGTGAAACCATTCGATACAGCCATTATCTGCTATTCGCCTCTTTTCTGAGAATTCTTACACTCCTGTTTCCAGCGATAAAGGTGGAGCGTTTGACGCCGAAACATTCTAAAATAATAGATACAGGGCACGTTTTCTTATACTCTTCTACTAGCTTGATAAGACTTACTTTGTCGATTCTTTTATCAAGCTCTGATACTTTTTTAGTAATTCTACCTGCAAACGTAACTGTTCCACTTCAGATAACTGTTTCATCCCTTTACCATAAGTATATTGTTTCCCCACGGGTTGGTAGAAACGGTACAATTCATCATTCTGATACCATCGCAACCAGTTCTTGACCTGACTAGCATTTTTGATGCTGAGGGTATCCATGATAACTTTATTTGATTTGCCTGCCTTCTTCATTTCGATACAGGCTAGCTTAGTTTCTACCGAATATGCTTTTTTGACCATAACAAAACACTCCTGTTTCTGGTTTACCAGATTTCAACAGAGTGTTTTCTTGTGTCTCATTTTATGAGTGCAGTGCCGACCCTAGGGATTCTTTCGTTCTCATATATACGTCATTAGTATAGGCTAATTTGATTTAAATTGCAAGAGAAATAACATTTTACATAAAAATCGGTGGATATTTTACAATTTTTGCATATAATAGAGCTAAAAAGCAACTAGTTTTAAGAATTCTTATCTAAAACATTCGGAAATTCCCCTTAACCGTAGCGGAAAGTTGTTTTCTTCTCCTATTTATAATAGACTATCACTAACATTAGATGAAAAGGTGACTCTATGACTATAAATCAACTGCTTCAAAAGCTGGAGCCTACTAGCCCTATCCTTCAAGCTAACTTTGGAATTGAACGAGAAAGTCTTCGTGTCGATAGACAGGGAAAATTAGCACATACGCCTCACCCTTCCTGCCTAGGAGCTCGAAGTTTCCACCCTTATATTCAAACAGATTTTTGTGAGTTTCAGATGGAACTCATCACACCAGTTGCTAAATCTACTACTGAGGCTCGTCGATTTCTTGGAGCCATTACCGATGTAGCTGGACGTTCCATCAGTAAAGATGAACTTCTCTGGCCCTTGTCCATGCCTCCTCGTATCAACGCCCAAGAAATCCAAGTTGCCCAACTGGAAAATGAATTTGAACGCCATTATCGTAACTACCTGGCCGAAAAATACGGAACTAAACTACAAGCTATCTCAGGTATCCACTATAATATGGAACTAGGGAAAGATTTGGTTGAAGCCCTATTCCAAGAAAGTGACCAGATTGATATAATTGCTTTCAAAAACGCCCTCTATCTTAAGCTGGCTCAGAACTATTTGCGCTATCGTTGGGTGATTACCTATCTCTTTGGTGCTGCACCTGTTGCTGAGCAAGGCTTCTTCGACCAAGAAGTGCCAGAACTCGTTCGTTCCTTCCGAAACAGCGACCATGGTTATGTCAATAAGGAAGAAATACAAGTATCTTTTGCAAGCCTAGAAGACTATGTCTCTGCCATCGAAAACTATATCGAACAAGGTGATTTGATTGCGGAAAAGGAATTTTACTCGGCTGTTCGTTTCCGTGGACAAAAGGTTAATCGCTCCTTCCTTGACAAGGGAATCACCTACCTAGAATTCCGTAACTTCGACCTCAACCCCTTTGAGCGTATCGGTATTAGCCAAACTACCATGGATACCGTACACCTACTCCTTCTAGCCTTCCTCTGGCTGGATGCCCCTGAAAATGTTGATCAGGCTCTGGCTCAAGGTCACGCGCTGAATGAAAAAATTGCCCTCTCTCATCCTTTAGAACCTCTACCTTCTGAAGCTGAAACTCAGAACATTACGACAGCTCTAGACCAACTGGTGCAACATTTTGGGCTTGGTGACTATCATCAAGGTCTGGTCAAACAAGTTAAAGATGCCTTTGCAGATCCCAGTCAGACACTAGCTGCTCAACTTCTTCCTCATATCAAAGACAAGTCCCTTTCTGACTTTGCCCTTGACAAGGCGCTTGCCTATCATGATTACGACTGGACTGCCCACTATGCCCTTAAGGGTTATGAGGAGATGGAACTTTCTACCCAGATGCTGCTCTTTGATGCCATTCAAAAAGGGCTTCATTTTGAAATCCTAGATGAGCAGGATCAATTCCTTAAACTCTGGCATAAAGATCATGTTGAGTACGTCAAAAATGGTAACATGACCTCAAAAGACAACTATGTAGTTCCTCTTGCCATGGCTAATAAAACCGTGACCAAAAAAATTCTGGCTGATGCTGGCTTCCCTGTCCCTGCCGGCGACGAATTTACCAGTCTAGAACAAGGTCTAGCCTACTATCCTCTTATCAAGGGCAAGCAAATTGTGGTTAAACCAAAATCAACCAACTTCGGTCTGGGCATTTCCATTTTCCAAGAGCCTGCCAGCCTTGATAACTATAAGAAAGCTCTCGAGATTGCCTTTGCAGAAGATACAGCTGTTCTTGTTGAAGAATTTATCCCAGGAACCGAATACCGTTTCTTCATTCTGGACGGGCGTTGTGAGTCTGTCCTCCTTCGTGTCGCTGCTAATGTTGTCGGTGATGGCAAACACACCATTCGTGAATTAGTCGCTCAGAAAAATGCCAATCCATTGCGAGGCCGTGACCACCGCTCACCTCTGGAAATCATTAAGCTAGGAGACATCGAACAATTGATGTTGACTCAGCAAGGTTATGCACCTGATGATATTCTCCCAGAAGGGAAAAAGGTCAATCTCCGCCGTAACTCCAACATCTCTACAGGTGGCGACTCTATTGATGTCACTGAGACCATGGATTCATCCTATCAAGAATTAGCTGCAGCTATGGCAACTAGCATGGGGGCCTGGGCTAGCGGGGTTGACCTCATCATTCCAGATAAAACTCAGCCTGCTAGCAAGGAAAAACCTCATTGCACTTGTATAGAGCTCAACTTCAATCCCGCTATGTATATTCACACCTATTGTGCTGAAGGTCCTGGACAAGCTATCACTCCAAAAATCCTAGACAAGCTTTTTCCAGAAGTTGCCACAAGTCAAACCTAAAACCTAATTCTTAGGAACAAACAAATCACCTTTATCTCGATGATATGATACCTCTTAAGTAGACAAGGTAAATACCTAAAATCTACGGGTCTTTGTCAACTGTAGTGGGTTGAAAAAAAGCTAAGCTCGAGAAAGGACAAATTCGTCCTTTCTTTTTTGATATTCAGAGCGATGAAAATTCGCTTCTTGCAGTTTTCAAAGTTCCGAAAGCCAAAGGCATTGCGTTTGATAAGTTTGATGAGATTATTAGTCGCTTCCAATTTTGCGTTGGAATAGGATAACTGAAGGGCATTGATGATTTTCCCTTTGTCCTTTAGAAATGTTTTAAAGACAGTCTGAAAAAGAGAATGAACCTTCTTTATATTGTTTTCAATGAGTCCAAAAAATTTCTCTGGTTCCTTATTCTGAAAGTGAAAAAGCAAGAGCTGATAGAGATTATAGTGGTATTTCAAGTCTTCTGAATAGCTCAAAAGCTTGTCTAGGACTTCTTTATTGCCTAAATTGTCAAATTAAGTTAGACTTTTCAAGTAACTCAGAAAAACTTGGTAGGGTGATTGAAATAGTTCTAATGGTAATTCATAGACTACCCTCTGTTCAGCTATTCCTCCTTCATCAGTAAAAAAAAATATTTCTCATGATGTCGCCAAACATGTTGTCCATAACCTTTTATTTCTTCAAACTTACTAACGTCTTCCCATTCTAGGTTTGTTGGTTTCATTTTATTCCTCTTTTACTTAAGTGGCGATACATAATCATCTGGAAGTTTGCCTCTCCAGTCAATCCACATTTGCTCAGCAATCGGAATTAATCTTTTAAGCTCTTCCTGAGTAAATAATTCTCTAGTTTCAGGTATATCAATTAATGATGTGGGACTCTCTTCTATTAAATCCTATTCTACCAAAAATATTCCCATGAATTCATACTAAAACAAAAAGAGAGCAGCAAACTGAGCTGCTCTCCATTTTGTTTATTTTTCTACCATTCCGCCTTTGATAAGACTGTCTTTCGTTACTGAATAACTAACTGTTTTGTCATCTAGGGGATTAAAGCCTGGTACGATTTCTTTTAATTTATTAAAATCGATTTTTGTGTAATCAATGGTATTGCGGATATAAAAGATTCCGTCTTTGTATTCTGATGTTAGTTCAAATCCATGGCCCATCAGATCTTTGAATTTTTCTTGGCTCTTAGCAACGGCTTCTTTCATGGTTTCAAGAGGGTTCTCACCAGGCACTTTTGAGACGTCGTAATCATCAACTTTTTCTTGTAATAACAAGGTATCTCCCTTGTAATACAAGGTGATAGTTGACTTACCTGCTTCATCACTCGTTTCGAGAACAGTTTTTTGTGCACCTGCTAGTGCATCTTCTTTTTTACTTTCATCAGTCGATGACTCTTTTGTCTTCTCTTTAGCAGATGATTTGCTTGTTGCTTTACTTGTCGCCTTAGTAGACGATGGACTAGTAGATTTTGTACTCTCTTTTTGTCCACAACCAGCTAAAAGAAGACCCGCTGTCAAGAAGACGGCTAACATTTTTGTGGTTTTATTCATTTTGAATACCTCACTTTTTTATGATGGTTAAGGAAATGACTGACGTCTGAAACGAGTCATTTAGCAAGATCAACTGTTGTTTTAAATGTTATTAGAAAAGTCTCAAAAATGATGTTCGCAGTCCCTCCTTATCGATCATTGTAGCCGTCTGGGTGGCTGGAATGCCAAGCCCAGGCTGTTTGAATGATAGTTTCGATATTGTCAAATTTTGATTGCCAACCGAGGATGGCACGCGCCTTCTCAGATGATGCGATCAGGGTATCTGGATCTCCTGGTCTGCGATCGGCTATCTCAAGTGGGATCGGATGTCCTGTAACCTTGCGGGCTGCTTCAACGATTTGAAGATTGGAGAATCCAGTCGATGAGCCCAGGTTAAAGGCGGTAGATGGGTTGCCGTTTCGGAGATACTCCACTGCTAAAAGATGGGCATCTGCCAAGTCAAATGGATGGACATAGTCCCGAACATTGGTGCCATCTGGTGTCTGGTAGTCATCTCCAAAAATAGAGATCTTCTCGCGTTTGCCTTGGGCCACTTGCAAGACGATCGGCAAGAGATGGGTCTCTGGTCCATGGTCTTCTCCGATGGATCCATCTGGCTTGGCACCCGCTACATTAAAGTAACGAAGGGGCACATACTTGATCCCGTAGGCTTGATCGGCCCAACGCATGATGGTTTCCATCATGAGCTTGCTTTCACCATAAGGGTTAATCGGTTTTTGTGGAGTGGTTTCAAGAATCGGAATTTCTTCTGGAATGCCGTAGGTGGCAGCAGTTGAAGAAAAGACGATGTAGTGTACCCCACATTCATGCATGACTTCCAAGAGCTTGACCATGCCTGCTGTATTGTTATCAAAATATTTCAATGGATCGGCCATGGACTCAGCGACCAGTGAGTAGGCCGCAAAGTGGATGACGGCGTCAATATCTGCATGTTCCTTAAAAACAGTGCGCATAAAGTCTTGATCCGCCAGATCTCCTTGGTAAAAGACGGCATCTGGATGCACCGCTGCACGGTGACCTGTGACCAGACTATCGACCACGACGACTTTTTCCTGTCCTTCATTGACCAAACGGTCCACCATATGGGAACCGATGTAACCAGCTCCTCCGAGTACGAGTATTGCCATTTGTTTTCCTTTCGCTTATTGTCTTCTCTCTTATTGTACCAAATTTCTGCCGCTTCTCCACACTTAAAGTGTCGCAACAAAGCGTCTAAAGGCAGCTTGTCCTTCTGATGTTCTCTTGTAGACTCCAGCATCTTCCAGCACGCGCGCAAAGATCTGGCCAACTGATTCACGGACAAGGGCCTCTGCCTCTGCTTCTTCTGTGATAGCTGGGTGAGTGGCTTTCAAATCATCTGCCCAAGGCTGGTGGTAGGTCGCTACCGTGCTCTCACGTCCAAGCAAATAGTCTTGAACCTGCTTGAGCTCTTCCTTGAGGCGAGGTGGCAAAATGGCCAAGCCCATGACTTCGATCAGGCCGATATTTTCTTTTTTGATGTGTTGCACATCCGCATGTGGGTGATAAATGCCATCGGGATGCTCTGGTGAGGTTTGGTTGTCACGGAGCACCAAGTCCAGTTCATAATGCCCATCACGAATTCGTGCAATGGGGGTAATGGTATGGTGGGGCTGACCGTCGGATGCCGCTAAGACTTGAACGGCTGGATCCGAGTAGCCTCGCCAGGCTGTTAGGATATGGTCTGCCAGGGCAATCAATTGCGCCTTGTTGTCCGATTGCAACCGGAGAACCGACATGGGCCAATTGACAATTCCTACCGATACAGCCTCAAATCCCTCAACGCTAAAGCTTTCCTCAACAGGAGCTAGCTCCATAGGGAAGGTATGGCGTCCGCCTTGGTAATGGTCATGAGTCAGGATGGATCCCCCTACAATGGGCAGGTCTGCATTGGACCCTGCAAAATAGCCTGGGAAAGTCTCGACAATGGTCAAGAGTCGCTCAAAGGTCTTGCGGCTAATGGCCATAGGAACATGCTGGCTATCGAGGAAAATGCAGTGTTCATTGAAGTAGGCATAAGGGGAATATTGAAAGCCCCAATCATGACCGTCCATATCAAAGCGAATAATCCTGTGATTAGCCCGGGCTGGATGGTCTAGGCGACCTTGATAGCCTTCATTTTCAAAACACAATTGGCAGGCTGGATAATGACTAGCTTTGGCAAGCTTGGCCGCCGCAATGTCTTTAGGATCTTTTTCAGGTTTTGACAGATTAATGGTGATTTCAAGAGAACCGTAGGGAGTTTCTGCCTCAAAGGCAATGTTTTGCGCAATGGCTTTGACTTTGATGTAATCATTGCGCTTAGAGAGGGCATAGAAATCTGCAATCGCGTCTTCTTTGGACTGACGGTAGGTCTCCCAAAAGCGATGGTTGACCTGACTAGGGCTAGGGGTGATCCAATCCATCAACTCCGCACCCAAACTGTCTTTTGCGGCCATACCATCCTGGATCTTGCTATTTGCAACAGCGATCTCTACCAGCTGATCTTTGAGTGCGATCAACTCTTCTTTTTGGGCTGGAGCATCTAGCCCTTCTTCTCCAACGCGACTCATGATGCGATTTTTTAGATAAATCCGATCCATCTCTTCGTAGTCACTCGCCGCAATGACGGCTGTGACAAATGCATCTAATACCTGTTCTGTCATCCTATCTCCTTTTTAATCAAGCACCCGTGTTCCTGCCGCAACCTCTGCAATATAGAAGCTTGGCGCATAGCCAACGACTTCTTCATAGCGTTTGCCGACAGCTTCTTTAAATGCTTCAACCTTATCTTTGTTTACGAGGGCAATGGCACAACCACCAAAGCCTGCTCCAGTCATACGAGCGCCCAAGACGCCTTCTTGTTCCCAGGCTGTATGCACCAAGGTATCCAATTCTAGACCTGTCACTTCGTAGTCATGCTCCAAGGATACGTGGGAAGCGTTCATGAGACGGCCAAAGCCTTCCAAATCACCTGCTTCAAGTGCCTTACGAGCTTGGAGGGTCCGTTGGTTTTCAAGTACAGCATGGCGAGCTCGTTTGATGCGATTTTCATCCTTGATCAAGTAGCTGTAGACATCAAAAGCCCAGAGATCCAATTCCCCTAAGGTTTGGATATCCAATTTTTCTTGGAGTTCAGAGACGGCAGTTTCACATTCCGCACGGCGTTCATTGTATTTTGAATCCGCTAATTCCCGGCGTTTGTTGGTATTCATGATGACCACGACATTGTCTTTGAGGTCCAGCGGTACCAGATCATACTCTAGGGTGTTGGTATCGAGATAAATAGCCCGTTGATCAGCTCCCATACCGATGGCAAATTGGTCCATGATCCCAGAGTTAACTCCGATGAAGTGATTTTCGGTTTGTTTCCCGATCTTGACCAGATCTAGACGATCTAACTGAAGATCATATAGTTTCTCAGCGATGACGCCAATCAAGAGCTCAAGCGATGCTGAAGAAGAAAGACCGGATCCGTTTGGAATATTGCCGTAGACATAGACATCCATACCGCTATCAATGACATGACCAGCTTCTTGCAAGAAGTGGAGCACGCCTTTTGGATAGTTGGTCCAGTTGTGCTCTTTTTCAAAGTGGAGATTTTCAAGTGGAACTTCAATGATCCCCTTGTCTTCAAAGTTTCCTGAGAAGAAACGCAAGACCTTATCCTCACGCTTTCTTGCAGCTCCGTAGGTACCAAGTGTGATGGCTGCTGGGAAAACATGACCACCATTATAGTCCGTGTGTTCACCGATCAGATTGATCCGTCCTGGTGAAAAGAAAGTGTGGTCAGCCTTTTCCCCAAAGACAGCCTGGAATTTTGCTTGTAAATCTTGAGATGTGATTGTTGTCGTCATGAGAAACTCCTTTAGTTTTGTAAACGTTTTTATACTTGTATTATATCTGATCAGAAGTAAAAGTTCAAGTATTTTTAGTAAAATTTTATTAATTTTTTATTTTAAGTTAAAAAAGCATAGAAGAGAGGGTTTTGTCCTATTTCAACCTCTAGTCACTTTTGTCTATTTTAAGTTAATTTTAGTAAATTTTTACCAAAAAATCTCAATTGGGAGGACACCCAATTGAGATTTTAAAAGATTTTAAAACACCATTTCTCGACCATTTTCTGTCACTTGGTAAGTGCCCTCAGCAAGATTGATTCGGGCTACTGCTGTGGCGGTCTGGTCTTTGTTTTGGCGCGTGATGACAATGGTATGATCATCTGGTGTTTCCACCTCAATGCTTCCTTCTAGATCAAAAGCTTTCGAGTTATTCCGGAAGCTAAAGAGTTTGAGAAGGGATTGCACGACTGGACGCTCTACTTCTTTAGCGATTTCTTCATTGCTGTAGTAATGACGGTTGATATTGCGGCCTTCTTTGGTGTTTTCTAAGAGTTCCAAATCATTCTTCCCAGCTAGGAATCCAACATAATAAACCTGTGGAATGCCTGGCGCAAAAGCTTGAATCAAACGGGCTAGGAAGTATTTACGATCATCATCTCCTAGTGCTGAATAGTAGGTCGAATTGATTTGGTAGATGTCCAAGTTGTTGTATTCTGCTGTGGAATATTTGCGTTTAACATTTGCCCCTACCTTATAGAGCTCATTTGAAGCATAGTCAATCTCTTCATCTGTCAAGATATCCTTGACATCGACCACCCCAATCCCATCATGGGTATCGAGCGTCG
This sequence comes from Streptococcus parasanguinis CC87K, assembly GCF_000507765.1. Taxonomy (GTDB): domain Bacteria; phylum Bacillota; class Bacilli; order Lactobacillales; family Streptococcaceae; genus Streptococcus; species Streptococcus parasanguinis_J. Next base: position 781,538 of record NZ_KI669401.1, read on the forward strand.
TGAACTGCTTCATCGGACTCATCTTCAACCACTTGGCAAGGCGCTCCACTTTTGAACTATAGAGGCTATAGAGGGTTACCATGGGTAGCGCGAAGTCATAGACATAATAGTCGTGATCGGCAATCTTAAATTGAATGGAATAGTGCTCATGAATCTCTGGCAAGAGCTCAGCACCGTAGCTGGCCGCCATATCGCGCACCTTATCCAACAAATCCCAAATGTCTGGCTCTACGAAGAAATCATTGGTATCCAATTTCTTGACCGCATAGGCAAAGGCATCTAGACGAATGAGGTCACAGCCATTGCTTGCCAGGTGTTCGATGGTCTTGCGAATAAAGTCCATGGTCACTTCCTTGGTCACGTCTAGGTCAATCTGCTCTTCCCCGAAAGTATTCCAGAGATGCTCAGTCGTCCCATCCGCAAAAGTGATTTCTTGCTTGGGAGCTCGGTCTTTCCGCTTATAAATCAAATCTACATCTGCTTGAGTTGGGCGATTCTCTGGCCAGAACTTGTCCCAGTTGAGAAAGAGATCTTTATAGGCACTTTGGTCATGCTTTTCTTGGTAATCTTTATAATACTTAGACTGACGAGAAATGTGATTGATCATAAAGTCAAACATAAGATAGTACTTGTCACCCAAGCGTTTGACATCTTCCCAATCTCCAAAGGCTGGATCCACTTGGTCATAGTCTACAGGCGCAAAGCCACGGTCACCAGTTGATGGGAAAAATGGCAAGAGGTGAACCCCACCTACTGCATCCCCAAAGTGCTTCTCCAGATTTTCATAGAGATCCTTCAGGTTATTTCCTAAGCTATCTGAATAAGTAATTAACATGGTTTTGTTTTGAATTGGCATAATGGTTTCCTTTTCTTTTTTTGAAAGCCAAGTCTTAAGAGACCTGGCTTTCTTGAGTTTATATTTTTTAATATTTGCTTCATAGGATACGATTGAAGTCAGCAAGCTGAATCGTTACTTTGTATCTGGAATTGAACACGCCCTAAGCTCTGTGTGAAAAAGATGAATCTTCAAAGAAGCCAAGGCTTCTTATTCAGATTCCCTATTTTCACTGTGAGCTTTTGACGGGCTTTGTATCTTGTTATTTCACTGCGCCGTTGCTCATTCCTGCGATGATATGGCGTTGGAAGAAGAGATAGACAATGGTGATACTGATAATGCCGACAACGTAGGAAGCAAAGCTTGGTCCGTAGTCGTTGAAATATTGGCCTGCGTAGTTGTATTGGAACAAAGGCAGGGTCCACATTTTTGAATCGCGGTTCAAGACAAGGAGTGGCAACATGAAGTCATTCCAGAACCAAAGGGCATTGATGATCATGGTTGTCGCATGCATCGGTTTCATCATTGGGAAGATGATACGGAAATAAGTTGTAAACTTATTAGCCCCATCGATCTCTGCTGCTTCATCCAAACTTTCTGGGATAGAGATTTTGATATACCCCACATAGAGAAAGAGGGTCTGTGGAATCGCATAGGTCAAGTAGAGCAAGATCAAACCAAAGGTGTTAGCCAAACCGAGTTTACTCATCATAACCGTAATCGGAATCATGATGACTTGGAAAGGTACAAAGATCCCAAGAATCAAGAGGGTGTACATGATGGTAAAGGCTTTTCTCTTACTCATATTACGAGCGATGGAGTAGGCCGCCATGGGGATAAAGATCATTACTGCAAGTAAAGACAAGACAGTGATGACGACTGAGTTCCAATAATAGCCTCCGATTCCATCTGACAAGAGACGGCTAAAGTTGTCCCATGTGAAGTTGGTTGGGAATCCAAAGAAATTATCTACAATATCTTTGGTGGGTTTAAAGGAACTAAAGAGGGTGGCAAGGAGCGGCACTAAAATCAGAACCGATCCTAGAATCAATAGAATATATTTGCCAATCAAGGCTTTTCTTTCATCTTGTTTCATCGTGCTTCTCCTCTTAAATTTCAAATTTCTTAGATACTCTCAATTGGATGATTGAAATCACTACAATCAAGAAGAACAAGATTACGGCAATGGCATTGGCATAACCGAATTGGTTGTTTTTAAAGGCATAGTTATAAACCAAGAGCCCAAGTGAAGTTGTGGCATTGTTTGGACCACCACCGGTCATGGCAAAGACTTGGTCAAAGGCAGTCAGCCCACCTTTTAGGGCTAGGATAAAGACCATAGAGACACTTGGTAGCAAGTAAGGCAATTCAACATTCCAGAAGACTTGCTTGCTCGTCGCACCATCGATTCTTGCTGCTTCTGTAATTTCAGATGGGATAGATTGCAGACCAGCTAGGAAGATAATGATGGGCATGGCCACCCCTTGCCAAAGAAGGACAAAGACAGCCGCGAAGATCGCTCCCCACTTAGTCCCTAAAAGACTGGTTTGAAGAAACTCGATATGAAGGGCATTCCCAATTGCTGGAAGACCGTAGTTGAAGACTTGTTTGAAAATCAGAGCCACTGTCAAACCAGACAAAACTGCTGGGAAGAAGAACCAAGCACGGAAGAAGGTTTGGCCTTTGATCTTAGAGTTCAAGACACGCGCAATGAAGATCCCAAGGGCAATCTCACCAACTACCATAGCAATCGTGATGATTGCAGTAAAGCCAATAGCATTCATGAATTTTGGATCCATAAAGAGGAGCTTAAAGTTGTTCAAGCCGACAAACTTGTAGTTATAGGTCAAACCTGTCCAGTTGGTAAAACTGTAAAAGGCTCCTTGGAACATTGGCACATAGAAGAAAATTGCTTGTAATAAGAGGGGAATGACCACAAAAGCCCATGCCCAATATTTTTGTAATACTTTTTTCATTGTCTCTCTACTCCTAATCCACATCCGCTTTCATCGGGTTAAAGAAGGCATTCAAATCATTGACCATTCCTTGTTTATCACCTGTCAAGACATAGTTCATCGTCAAGGTATGGAAGTCTGCTTCACTGGTCCAGTATTGTTGCAACCAGACCAAGTGACGATCTGTAAAGGCATATTTGGTCATCCCAGCAAGCGGTGAATCCTCTCCTGCTTGTTTGACCCCTTCGATCGCTGTTGGAGATCCGTCCACATCATAGTACTTTTGCATGACTTCTGGACGGGTCATGTATTCCACAAAGGCATTGGCTTCTTTTGGATGTTTGGTAGTAGCTGAGATAGACCATGCTAAGTCTCCCGCACCAACGGTTAAGCTTTGTCCTTTTTCTTTCCCTGGAATCATGAAAGTCCCAATCTTAAATTTCGGTTTTTGTTCATTGATCGCGGTGATAGCCCAAGATCCATTTGGTGTCATGAGGACATCTCCACGCGCGAAGGCTCCGATAACGTCTGTATAACCTGCACCTTCCCAATTCTTTTGCTTCGAACCTTTAATGCGAAGGATATCCATGACCTTGATGTCATCCTTCATAATCGGATCAGACAATTTAATGGAATTTGGCTGAGAATAACGAAGGTATTGGTTGGCTTCTTTTCCCCCACCTGCTGCTGTAGCAAAGGCCAATTGATTGTAACCATTGAGGGTCCAAGCTTCTGCTCCTGCAATCCCAAATGGAGTTTGTCCTTTGGCAACGATGTCTTTTACTAACTGTTCAAATTCGTCCCAGGTTTCAGGAACCTTCAAGCCCAATTCTTCGAATTTATCTTTGTTGTAGTAGATTCCGTAAGCATTGGCTGTGAAAGGAACGTTGTAGACTTTTCCGTTTACAGCATATTTTTCAGCGTAGCCGTTTTTTACGCGTTTGAGATAATCTTTATTGCTCAAATCTTCGAAGACACCCGCTTTTGCCCATTCTTGCAATTCAATGGACTGTGGGTAAATATTGACTACATCTGGCACATCCCCTGCGAGGACACGTGTCTTCAACACCTCACCAGCGTTTGGTACATTGACAACTTTGACCTTAACCTTTGGATTTTCCTTTTCAAAATCACGCGCGATTTCTTCCAAGGTTTTGGTCATTTCTTTTTTCTGGTTGAAATACTCTATGGTCACTGTGCCATCCGCAGATTTTCCATCGTTGGAGCAAGCACCGAGCCCAAACAAGGCTAGGCCTGTAGTCGCAAGAAGTCCGATTTTTTTATACCATTTCATTTGGCTGTCTCCTTTTATTTTTTGACAAAAACATATTGTTTAGTGAGGAAATCTCCCTGAGGAAGAACGACGGTTAAGCCGGCGTACATGAGCTCAGCTCCTGAATAGACTTGGTCCGTCCCTTCTAAGCGATAGAGCGCATCTTCTTCCAATCCTTTGAGTTTCAGGGTCGGCTCGATCTCCTCAACCGTTGATAAGACCCGTACATAAGTTACAACCGTGCGATCTTGATAGGTGAACTGGACGGCTGCTTGATTGCTACCTTGGCTTGGATTGATCAAGCGGTAGTGTTTTCCGAACTGAACAACTGGTCGAATCGTTTTATAATGAGCGACTTGAGCTGCAATCCTATCCAACTCTTCTTGCGGAAGACTGGTTAGATCCAATTCATAGCCCAGATTTCCCATCATAGCTACATGACCTCGCGTTTCAAGTGGTGTGATCCGTCCCATCTGGTGATTTGGAACAGCTGATACGTGAGCCCCCATAGAAATGGTAGGATAGAGGTAGCTAGAACCGTACTGGATCGGAAGTCTGGCAATGGCATCCGTATTGTCACTCGCCCAGACCTGAGGGAAGTACCGCATCATACCGAGGTCATTGCGGCCACCGCCTCCAGAGCAAGACTCAAAGAGAATGTTCTCATACTTCTCTGTTAAGGAAGAAACCACTTCATAGAGGCCCAAGATATACGCATGGGATTGCATCTTGGTTTCAAGGTAGGTTTTACCATTTCCAAGTTTGGTGATATTGCGGTTCATATCCCATTTGATATAGTCGATCTTATGGTTTCCAAGTAAGTCATCCAAGACCTGCTTGATATAAGAAACCACTTCTTTATTTGCGAAATCGAGTACTAGTTGATTCCGTGAATAGGTGTGTTCATAGCCTGGGACTTGAATAGCCCAGTCCGGATGAGCCCGATAGAGGTCGCTATCAACAGAAATCATTTCTGGCTCCACCCAAAGGCCAAATTGAAGTCCCTTGTCGTGGATGCCTTGGATCAGTTCTGCTAGGCTTCCCCCTAATTTTTCTTCATTGACAGTCCAGTCACCGAGAGCCCGATTATCATCATAGCGATTGCCAAACCAGCCATCATCAAGAACAAAGAGTTCGATTCCCACTTTTTGAGCCTCATCTGCTAGCTCCAATAATTTTTCTTTCTTAAAATCAAAGTAGGTTGCTTCCCAGTTGTTGATCAGAATTGGACGTTCTTTATGGGCAAACTGGGTTGGAATGATATGGTTTTGGACAAATGCTTGGCTCTCTTGACTGAGTCCGGTCAATCCCTTATGTGAGTAGCTGATCATGGCCACTGGGGTATCAAAGCTCTGATTCGGCGCCAACTCCCAGGAGAAGTTTTCAGGATTAATCCCCAATCCAACCCGGACTTCATTGAGTTGATTCTTTTGAACAAATCCTTCAAAATTCCCACTGTAGAGCAGTTGGAAGGCAAGAGCTGAACCGGCATCTTCGGTCACTTCATGATCAGCAAGGATCAGGGCTGGGGTCTGGGCGTGTCCAGAAGCACCACGGTTGGAGCTGATGGAGAAGATTCCTTGCTCCACTTGCTGACGGCGGACTGTTTTTTCTCTCGCATAGGCCCCTTGAAGGGTGATGACATCATAGTCACCCGCTGGGACATCGGCCAACACACTGAGAGCCTTGTGGATCACGACGGTTTCATCACTGCAGTTTTCAATCTTTGAAAAGCTAGTGATGGTTGCCCGATCTTCGTAGGCTGTGTAATAGAGGGTCAAACGCAGGGCCGCTTGATCATCTTCAAAGACCAAGGCCAAGGTTTCAGCCTGATCTACCGAGTGAGGATTGGGAAGACCAGTTGCCTCGACACTGCCAGAGTAGATATTGGCTCCGACATAGAGGAAATCCGTCACCTCTGTAACGCCGTGCTGGATTTGAATCGACGGCTTTCGAAAATCTCCAAGCCCATGCTGTCCCAAGACCTGACGCTGGGTATCTAGACTAAAGATGCGATTGTCAGGTGTTGGATTTCCAGAGAAAGCATGATCTCTCTCATTTACGGTATTGGAAAAATGATAAGACGGGATCGGACGCCCCAGATGCTTAAGCATCAGGTAGCCATCTCGATTTTCAAGGATCAGGCTCAGTCCCTTACTTTCTACATAGAACAAATTCTGTTCGATACGAATTGCCATATCTTCCTCCATTGGACCCGAAAAATATCACTATGTATTTTTAAATTTGGTTCCAATAACTTTCTTTTTTAGCATGTCTTTATTTTACTCATTGTAAACGCTTCCGAAAATAGAATTTTGTTGCACATATATGGTAAAATGTTAGGTAGGAGGTTCAACCATGTCAGTCTTTTCTGAATACCAAACCGACACTATTGACCTAGCCCTTGATTTTTATGGCTACGAAGATTGTCCGAAGAATTATGAATTTGGTCCTAGCGTCCGAGATAATTTTGTCCTGCATTTTGTTACCAAGGGAAAGGGAGTCTTCCACTTTGAAAAAAAAGAAATCCACCTAGAAGCTGGGGATCTCTTTCTTCTTCCAAAAAATAAGGTGACCTACTACCAGGCAGACGCTGAAGAGCCTTGGTCCTACTACTGGATTGGCATCAGTGGCACCAAGGTAAGTGATTTCATGCGCTTTTCAACCCTACATGCAAAAGGCTATCTAAAGAAAACAGAGGTGGACACAGAGCGGATTGGCCTGTTTATGGAGCAACTCGTCCACAAAGCAGAGGCTTCAAAGATGACTTCGCACTACCAACTCCACCTTCTCTCTCAGATCTATGAACTGCTATTTCTTATCAGTGAAGTGGCTCCCGATATCCATCGGAGCCATCCATCTCCCACCTATCAGCTCTATCTGACCTGCAAGCATATGATTGAGACGCATTACAATAAAGATCATCTAAGTATTCAAGAGATCGCTGATGACCTCAATGTCCATCGCTCCTATCTGACAACTGTCTTTAAGGAGTTTCACCAGATCTCTCCCAAGGAATTCTTGCACTCGGTCCGCATGCAGCGTGCCCAGCAGTTACTGACCAACACAGACGAGAGCATCAAGATTGTGGCTTACTCAGTGGGCTTTTCAGATCCCCTCTATTTTTCAAAGGCTTTTAAGGCCTATAGCCAACTGACTCCTAGCCAATATCGCAACAAACATAAAATTTAGTAAAATTTTATTTCTTTTTACTAGTTTTTAGAGTATACTGGAAGTAGAAATCAATAAAGGATGAACTATGGCAACGATTAAAGACATTGCGGAAAAAGCAGGCGTTTCTCAGGCAACAGTCTCTCGCGTTCTCAACCAGGATGCGACCTTATCGGTTGGGGAAGACACGCGCAGTCGGATTCTTCGCATCGCTGAGGCCCTGCATTACCAAAAGAAAAGCCGCAAAACAGCGCCTCAACCAGTTGAAGATTTTCATAAAATCGTCATCTTTGAATGGTACACACGCGAAGAAGAATTAGATGACCTCTACTACTATTCCATTCGGATGGGATTAGAAAAACAAGCCCAGGAATTAGGCTATGAGATCTTTCGTATCTTCAATAATGACGATTGGTCCTTGATTCAAGAGGCAGACGGCATCATCGCTCTTGGAAAATTCAGTCCCAAGACCATTCGAGATCTAGAAAGCTACGGCAAACCCCTTATTTTTGTCGATAGCAATACCCTCTATTTAGGGCATTCCTGTGTGACGACCGATTTAGAAGATTCTGTCATCACTGCTCTCGAGTACTTTCTTGAGCAGGGCCACAAGGAGATCGGGCTCTTGGTCGGGCAGGAAGAGACGGCAGATGCGACACCGCTTCAGATGGATCCCCGTCAACGAACCTTTCAACAGTATCTCACGGAAAAAGGACTTTATGAGGAGCGCTTTGTCTCTGTTGGTCAATTCTCGACTGAGTCGGGCTATCAGATGATGGAGCAACTGATTCAAGCATTGGGCGATGACTTGCCAACTGCCTTTTTCATGGCTAGTGATGCCTTAGCTGTCGGAGCCCTTCGCTCTCTTCAGGAGCATCAAATCGCAGTTCCTGAGCGCGTCAGTCTCATTTCCTTCAATGATACATCGATTGCTAAGTACGTCTTTCCTGCCCTTTCTACAGTAACCGTCTATACAGAAGAAATGGGTAAACAAGCCATTCAAATGCTACGGCAAACCTTTCAAGGGGCTCAACCAAGTGTTCCCTATATGGTTAAATTAGCCACCAAACTGACGATTCGTGACAGCAGTCGCTAGGAGGTCCTATGAAAACACATGAAATCCTCTTTCAAACCCTTTCTCAGGCAGATGATTATGTCAACGGGGAGCAGCTGGCGCAAGAACTAGGCGTTTCCCGCACCTCCATCTGGAAGGCTATTCAGCGCCTGGAAAAAGATGGGGTCGTCATCGAGTCCCTCAAAAAGAAGGGCTACAAACTGGTCTCAGGCGATATTCTGCTTCCTGAGATCATCGCAAGCAATACCCAGTTGACCGTGTCCTTGAATGAAGACTGTGGTTCCACCCAATTGGATGCAAAATTAGGCATAGAAAGCCATCAAGAAGGCAAGGCGCTCTACCTGGCCAATTCGCAATCTGCAGGAAAAGGCCGCTTTGGTCGTGACTACTACTGCCCCGATCAAGGAGGCATCTATATGTCCCTTCACCTCAAACCTCAACTGCCACCTGCGGAGCTCCCTCCTTATACCCTCATGGTCGCTGGAGCCATCTACAAGGCTATTAAAAACCTGACCCTAATCGATATCGATATCAAATGGGTCAATGATATTTACTACCGCCATAAAAAAATTGGGGGAATCCTTACCGAAGCTATCACGTCGATTGAGACTGGTCTTGTCACGGATGTCATTATCGGAGTCGGTCTCAATTTAGCCATCCCTACTTTTCCAGATAAGCTACAAACCAAGGCTGGTTCCTTATTTGAAGGAACTTGTCCCATCACTCGCAATGACCTCATCAGTGAGATCTGGAAGGAATTCTTCCAAACGGATGTCGATGAACTGGTCTACCTCTACAAAGAGCGCTCCTTGGTCCTAGGACGAACCGTCACCTTTGAGCAGAACCAGCAAACCTATCAGGGCCTCGCCAAAGATATCTCTGATACCGGCCAACTCTTGGTCCAATTAGACAATCAAGAAGAAATCTGGCTCAATAGCGGCGAAATCTCCCTCAAGCAGTGGAATCTATAAAACAGAGCTCACAACTCACAAAAGAGTCTGGGACAAAACGCTGTCTCAGACTCTTTTGTGTGAAGAAATATCAAAAATTTTTAAACCAATTCTTGATAAATTCTAAGCATATATCTAGTAGGAATTTGATAAATAATAATACAATTCCAATCTTCACAAACATGTAATATTTAAATGTGGTGTCATCAAATTCATTCACAAAAATCGGAAAGGTGAGAATATTAGACGGATTGATAAGAAAATATAGTGAGATACAAATGGATAAAACCAGCGCTACTATAAAAAATTTTTTATGTATTTGCATTTTTTACCTTTTCCTTTCTTGTTTTACAACATTAATTACCAATCACCAATTTTATATAGCCTGATTCATTCTTTTCCTCCTCTTTCTAACAGGCTATTTTATAGTTCTTACACCTTCATCATATACAAATTTCAAAATAATACAAGTCTGTTTTTCTAATTATTTTTATGGTATAATAATAAAGTTGGAGTGATAAATAAAAGCTCAGCAACTATCTTAGTAAACTCTATAAAATTAACTTTTTAGATAACAGCGTGATATATTTAAGCTACTAAACAGTTCAATTCAGTATGTTTTTTGCCCTACTTTTTAATCATGATATTGAAAATACCTAAAAGCGCCTTCCGAAATTCAATTAAATTTCAACATTTTTAATTACTCTCAATATGAAAGTTCTTTCCAAATCCATGCAGGGGGCATCTAAATCAACAGGAAAAGCCTTGAAATCAAGGCTTTTTTTCTTGTCTATAGCAGATTTATTTTTGTATTCATTAACAATTAATAATTGAGAAACAAATTGAACACAGTAAACAAATCCGATACCTTCATACTCTACCAAACACCATCCCCATATTATTCCTCCACTTGTGGTATGATGGTAGAGTATGTTTAGGTGCCAGCAACCCTGCTCGAGCACCTCCGTGCTAAAAGGAGAACGAATATGAAAATCGCATGGAATGAAATTAAATACCAACCCAAGAAGTTTATCCTGATTGAACTCCTCATTACCATCCTCATGTTTATGGTGGTGTTCTTGTCCGGTCTGACAAATGGACTGGGGCGTTCAGTATCGGCCCAAATCGATAACTATGGGGCCCTGCACTACATCCTTTCGACGGATTCAGAAGGGATTATCCCCTTTTCAACTATTACGGCGAAAGATTTAGATGAGATTAACAAGATAGAAGGGATGGACTATTCTGGCTTGTCGATCCAGCGGGCAACCGTCTCAAAATCAGAGGATTCCAACACCCTGGATATCACCTATTTCGCGACCGATCATAACGAAAAAGAGATCCTCAATCCAATCATGGAAGATACTGACATCAAGATCTCCGACTTAAAGAAAAACGAGATCATTCTGGACCATTCTTTCAAAGAGGATGAGGGAATCCAAATCGGCGATCAAGTGATCGACAAAACCTCTAAGCAAAAGCTCAAGGTCGTGGCCTTTGCGAAAAATGCCAAATATGGCTATAGTGAGATTGGCTTTATCAGCTCGGAGACCTACACAGGCATGCGGCAAAAAACAGATCCAAGCTATCAATGGCAAGCCCAAACCCTTGTGACCAAGAAGAGCATCACTTCTAACGATCTAACCAGCAACTTGATGGTAGCGGATAAGAAGCAAGTGATCGATAAAATCCCTGGCTACAAGGCTCAAAACCTGACGCTACGGATGATCACGTGGGTGCTACTACTCGCTTCTTCTGCTATCCTTGGGGTCTTCTTCTACATCCTGACCTTGCAAAAGTTGAAACAGTTCGGCGTCCTAAAGGCCATTGGCATGTCCATGAGCCAGATCACCTATGTCCAACTATCCCAGCTCACCATCATCTCCCTCATCGGAGTACTGCTGGGGCTTGGCCTGGCAACTATAATGGCGCCATTTTTACCTAATAGCGTCCCTTCCTTTATGACCCTGAAAGACAACCTCACCATCTCGGTTAGCTTTATCCTGACCTCTATTTTGTGTGGTGCCTTGTCCCTTGTCAAAATCAAAAAAGTAGATCCAATCGAAGTCATTGGTGGAAATGGAGAATAAGATGGCCATTATTGCATTAGAAAATATCAGAAAATCCTACGCCGATGGCAGCCAGATGCACCATGTCCTCAACCAGCTGAATTTAAGCGTCGAACCCAACGAATTTGTCGCCATCTTGGGCCCTTCAGGATCAGGTAAATCCACGCTTTTGGCAATCGCTGGCTTACTTTTATCAGCGGATGAGGGGCGGATTTCTATCGCTGGCCAAGACTTGACCGGCCTCAACCAAGGCCAGTGGACGCAAAAACGCCTGGAATTGCTTGGCTTCATCTTTCAAGATCACCAGCTCCTCTCCTATATGAAAATCGGCGATCAGTTAGAACTGGTGGCCAAATTGAAGGGGGAAAAGGACAAGAAAAAACGTCAAGAGGAAGTCAAAGCCTTGTTGGCAGATCTGGGTATTGAAGCTTGTTACCACCAATACCCGAATCAGATGTCCGGTGGGCAAAAACAACGGGCAGCCATCGCGCGGGCCTTCATCGGAAATCCACAGGTCATTTTAGCCGATGAACCAACCGCTAGCCTAGACCCAGATCGAGGGCAAGAAATCGCCCAGTTGATCCGGAAAGAAGTCAAATCCAAAAACAAGAGTGCCATCATGGTCACCCATGACCGCTCCATCCTGACCTATGTGGATACCATTTATGAATTAAAACACGGCCAATTGCTAAAGGTAGAACAGCTTGATTAAATACAAAAAGAGGCTGGGACAAAAGTCCTAGCCTCTCAATTGTCTTTGCATTGTCGAGCAAGACGCAGTGGTTGAGTGGGCTCTACTACGCTGATTTCATCAGCTTTTATAGCCCTACTCAACTGTGCGGAGGTGGGACGACGAAATCGAATTCTAACGAATTACCGATTTCTGTCCCACTCTCTATTTTTTTATTCTTGAGGATCTTTGGGCAGTTCCATACGGAAGCGTAAGCCCATAGCCGTTTTATCAAATTGGTAGGCCAGTTCTTCATGGTCCAGCAAGTGTTGGACCACAAAGAGTCCCAAGCCACCTTCCTTCTTCTGGCGGCTAGCGGTCATTGGCATCTCAGCGGTCTCTACCATTTCTTGACTGGTATTTTCAACAGCCAAGTGCGTCCCTTCTTCTTCGAGACGGAGCTGGATCTCTCCACCGGCATCCGAATGCTTGACGGCATTACTAATGACATTTGAGAGGACCAATTTCAGAATGGCTGGGTCCATATAAACTGCTTTGTCAGGGATTTGATTGTCAATCGTGAGCGCGCGGGATTGAGCCAAGACCTTGTACTGGTCGAGAATCTGCTCTACGACCTGATCCAGCTGGATCCACTCCTTGTCTCCGGCCAATTCTTGGACAGAGGACAGGGAGAGGATTTCCAGGACGATCTGGTTCATCTCATCGACGATATCGAGGGAGACCGCCAGGTAGCGGTCCCGGTCCTTGTAGCGGCCGATCTTATCCCGCATATTTTCTAGGATAATCTTCAAGCTGGCTAGAGGCGTCTTGAGCTCATGCGAAGCCCCACGTAGAAATTCCACCTTCATCTGCTCCAACTTCAGATTTTCCTGTTTCTGCTGCTCTAGATTATCGATCACCTCTAAAAGATGGTGATAGAGGTCGTTGATCTGTTGCTTGAGAACGCCGATCTCATCCTGCGAATGGATGGGGAGACTGGCTGTCCGATCCAGCCGTTTCATCCGCTTGGTCATCTGCTTGATTTCAAGGATCGGAGCAGAAATTATGCGGGCATAGAGGTAGGAGGCAATCAGTGACAGAACAAAGGAAGCAAGGAGACTATAGGGAAGAAAGCCCAGACTGATGTCCCGCGCTTCCTTTTGGGAATCGACGGTCGCTAAGAATTGCAAGGTCAAGTCCTTCCCTTCCTTGGTCTGAATCTTTCGCTCTTCAATAACCAGCGAATTGTTCTGGCTATCAGGGTTCACGAGCAGGTCATCCTTAACCTCTAGGGCATTTTGTTTTTCCTTGCCCTTGATCGAGACCTTGATATCATTGGTCTTGGAATAAAGGTCGATGACCGACTCAATGGTCCCTTCTTCCTGGCCCTGGAAACTCTTAGCCAGGGCTTGCGATTTCTTCAAAATCGTCTGGCGCTGGGACTCGATATAGGTCGATGGAAAAATAAAGTAAACCGAAGCATGGAGAAGGATAACTAAGCTACTAAAAAGGGCAAAGGTGATCAGAAAGATTTTGGCAAAGATACTCCGTTTGGTCATGGTCTCTCCAATTTATAGCCGACATTGCGTACCGTAACGATACAGTCCAGCTCCAGTTTTTTTCGTAGTTCCTTGATATAGACATCGATCACCCGGTCAAATGGAATCTCCTCCGTCTCCTTCCAGACGGCATCGAGGATCTGAGAGCGGGTCCGGGCCTTGCCCTCATGCTGGAGCAAGTATTCCAAGATTTCCAACTCCTTGGCATTCATGGAAATGGCTTGGCCTGCTATGCTGGCTGTGTATCTCTCAAAATCCACCCGTGCCTCTCCATAGGTGAAGACCCGGGAAGGTTGAAGCTTTTTAAAAATAGCTTCGATACGGACCTTCAAGAGGGACAAGGAGAAGGGTTTTTCCAGATAGCCATCTGCCAACTCTCCAAAGGCTGTCAACTTATAGTCCTCGTCATGGAAGGCCGTTAGCATGAGGACAGGGACTGAGCTGGTCTTGCGGATGACCTTGAGGACTTCCAAGCCATTGAGGATAGGAAGCTGGATATCCAGCAAGACTAGGTCCGGCGCTTCTCTGTGAAAGAGGTCCAGGGCCTCCTGCCCATCGCCTGCTTCAAAGACTTCATAGCCACATTCCATGAGATAGTCGCTCATCCCTTCTCGAATCAGGACTTCATCTTCTACGATTAGTATCTTCATACACTTTCCTTTTTATCTAAGAAACTTCTACCTCCTATTATACCCTATTTCTATTTTAGGAAACAATCTCTTATTCGACATCCACCAAAAGTTCCTTTGGTTTCTTATGCAAGAGCCATTGTGAAGAAAGGATGGATACGAGAATCAAGAGGAGGCCACCAACCAAGACAACCACCAGCAGTTGGCTCGGTTGGATGTCCATATGGAGGTCTGTCAGGGTCTTACTGAAGCTTTCTGCCTCAGCTCCACCACCAAGGTTGGCTGCAGAGGATTCTTGAGCCATTTGTTTGGCAATGCCACTGGTTACGTTCTTAAGCACCGTATCTCCCACTCCTTTGGCAAGAAGTCCTGCGACTCCATAGGAGAGGAGGAAGGCTGGGATGGAGATCATGACTAATTCTGCCACGAATTGTCCCGCAATCTGTACCTTAGAAAGTCCTAGAGCCAATAAGATTCCCACTTCTCTGCGACGGGCATTGAGCCACAAGACGAGGAGAAGGGTGAGAAGCAAGCTAGCAAAGATAAGGCTACCGATAAACAAGTAGTCCGCCACTTGGAACATGCTGCTGATGGATTTTTGCAAGGCTGGGTAGTTGGAAGAGCTCTTAACCAGGTCATAGAGGTTCCAGTCAATATCGAGTGCTTTGATTTTTTCGATCAAGGCATCCAGGTCCTGATCCCCTTTGGCAAAGAAGGTTGCATCCTCATAGGTAGCTGTTTGGACAGTATTGCCATAGAGTTTAGCAGCTGTATCCAGGTCAGAAATGAGGGTATCTTCATACAATTCTTGTGCGTAAGTTAGAGGAGCTTGGTTCTTCCCTGAGAACAAGCCCTTGATGGTCACTTCGACAGTTTCATTGGCCCCTTTTTCATTGTCAGCATCGTAGAGATTGGACTTGAGACGCACCTTATCGCCCACCTTAAGCCCATTCTTTTTCGCCAAATCTTCGTGCATGAGGATTTGGTTTTTGTCCTTATCCGTCAGATGCTCCCCTTGGACCAGTTTGTAAGCCCCAGAGACAAATTTATCTTCTTTTGAAGAGTCATTGACCCCCGTCACCATCAGGGTGTTTTTAAAGTATTTGGCCCGCTCTGGAGATTGATTTTGCAGGGTTTCTTCAGTCTCAATGATCTCGTGGTCTAGGATATCCGCGATGGCATTGATCCGCTTGATGGAGGAGGTGATTCCCTCTACCTGGCTGATTTTTTCGATATCTTCTCCTCTGAGATTCCCAGCTCCCCGAGGGGTTCCTGGATTGGTCCTGCGGTTGATCTGCATGGAGAAGCTATTGGTAATGGATCCCAGGCTTTCCGATGAAGCTTTTTGGGTCGCTCCCTTCATGGAGAGTCCGATCAGGCTCAAGGTCCCCATGAGGAGAATGATGGCAAAGAGCAAGAGAGACTTGGGCCATTTACGTGTGATATAAGCAAAAGCATTTCGCAACATAGCATTCCCTCCTTACTTGCTCTTCTCGACAAGGCTACGGCGACTCAATTCCAAGACCACATCGGAGGCCTCCGCCACTTCCTTACTGTGTGTGACGACGATGACACATTTTTGGCGTTCCTTGGCCAGTTTTTTTAAAATGGCAATGATGTCACCAGCTGTCTGTTCGTCAAGGTTTCCAGTCGGCTCATCTGCCAAGATGACAGGTGCTTCTGAAACGAGCGCACGCGCAATGGCCACCCGCTGTTGCTGCCCTCCAGATAGTTGCAGGACATTGCGTTTGATTTGCGTTTCGTCCAGCCCCAATTCCAAGAGAATGTCTTTCCCAGCTTGTTTGTTGACCAGGCGGACATTTTCCAGTGGTGTCAAATAATCAATCAAATTATAATTCTGAAAGACCAGGGAGACATGATGCTTGCGGTGGTAGCTAGACCCTTTGGTCTGGATGTCCTCCCCATCAAAGAGAACCTGCCCCTTCTTGGGATTGTCCAGACCAGCCAAGAGGGAGAGGAGGGTCGATTTCCCTGCTCCAGACTGACCGATAATGCTGTAAAATGTCCCATTTTTGAACTGATAGTTCACGTCTGAGAAGATCTCTTCTTGGTAACTTTGGTAGCTATAGGATACATGTTTGAGTTCTAACATAGGTGTTATTTCTCCTTAACTCATTTTTGTTAATATTTCTTTTGGACTCTTGCGCCAGATCAAGCTGGTGGTTGCACCGAGCGACAGAAGGATCAAGCACAAGAGGCTAGCATAGGCGATTCCTAAGGAAAGGCCTTGAGGGATTTGGTTGAGCAAGTCTAGGGTCTGCTGTTGACCGGTCTGTCCGACAAACTGCTCTAAGAAACGATGGCTGACCATCCGCCCGATGAGAAAGGCTGGGATCACTGCTAATAAGGATACCAGCACCACTTCCAAGAGGAACTGTCTAAAGATCCGGCCCTTGCTCTTCCCAATGGATAAGAGGACGCCGATTTCGTGGATCCGCTCCCGTGTCCAGAGACTGAGTAAGAGCGATAGGGCACCGGCTCCTGTCACTAGGAGGACGATCATCATGATCCGTACCAGGCCTTCTAGGGTCTGAGAGGATTCCTTCATCTGGTCAAAGGCCTTGCGATCTTCGACCACGCGCAGAGACTGCCAATCCAGATCCAAGCTTTTGACTTGCTTCAAGAGGGCATCGATTTTCTCAGGATCTTTGACCCCAAAGGTGACCTGGGTCACTTCTTGCTGACTGAGTCCTAGAAGTTTAGTCGCATCCTCATAAGGGAGGTAGACTTGGTTTTCACTCAGATCAGAGGTCATTCCTGTGAATTTTTCCTGTTTCTTACCTGAAAAGATGCCAACGATTTTAAAGGTATGCTCTTTGGCTGGAGTCTCTCCCATCTGAAAGCTGGATAAGGTCAAGGAATCTCCGACCTTTAGCTTGTTCTTCTTAGCCAACTCTTGGTGGATCAAGATCTGCCCGCGAGCCTTGTCGGATAAGTGCTTGCCTTGCACCAGTTGAAAACTGCCACTGCGGAAATCTAGGTGCTGGTCTGTCTTCTGGGTAAAAACAGCGCCTAGCGCTTGCTTAGCTTCCTGACCCAAATCATCCCGCTCTACCGACTGCTGCCCAGTCACCGCTTCTTTACCAAGAATACGAACGGGACTTTCATATTGAGGAACCATGGCTCCCACCCCAGCTAGCTGCTGCACCTTTTTAGCCTCCTTCAGTGCAAAGGGAGTAGCCCCCTGCTTACTGGTCAGGGCAAAGCTGGTCCCAGCCGACTGTTTGATATGGTCCTCCAACCTTTCTCCCACTTGCATCAGTGAAAAACAGAAATACAAGCAAGAAAGGATCAAGAGGAGAATCAGAAAGAGGACCAGATTCCTCGTTCTTTTTCGAGAAATATAGGCGATTGCCTGTTGTAAGAGCATGATCTTACCCTCCATTTCAAAGCCCACGACAATGCAATGTGGACGCTTTCATCATTTGTTGCTTTCATTATAGAGGAGAAATGTGAAATGTTTATGAAATAGAAAAAGTTTCCTAAATTTTCTAGGAAACTATATTCGATTTAAATAATATTCCGTAAAACATACGCCCCACTTGCTTGACTTTATTTTTCAAAGACTCCTCCTTTTTGGATCCTTGAAAAGATCTGATCGGTCAGTCGAACATTCAAGAAGCTCCAAAGAGCAAAACCACCAAAGGTAAAGAGATAAATAGCTGTCAGTAACCGTTCCGGACTACTAAGACTGATATAAACTACTGCCAAATTGAAGAAGACAAGAAAGATGGTTTGAACAGGATTTAAGAGAGCAATGAGGAAACTATTCAGACAGACCTTTCTTGTAGGATCTTCAAAGAGGCCGATATAAGGGAAGATCAAGGTCATCCCTCCACATAGAAGGACGATAAAGGGAAGCAAGATCCAAATCCCATACTCACTTAAGAAGGCTGTATTTGAAAAAAGACAGTAATCCAAATAAAGAAGGGATGATAAGCCTAGACAAGTCAGCCAAATCACCGTTGCTTGCTTGAAATTAGCTCGAAAGAGACGGAAAAAATGAAAGACGAGATCCGTATCTTCTCCTTTCAACAAGCGGTGCCACATGGTTGCTAAAGCCGTAAGCGATGCACCGATCGTGAGAATCGGAAGGCAGCAAACGATAAACAAGGTGTTCAAGATAATGATGTCTGTCAACCGGGTCAAGGTCTTGACCAAGCGTCCATCCAATGAAAATAATTTTTGCATCTTCTTCTCCTTGTTCTTCATCCCAATTTCTGCTACTTCCTCTAGGGAAGCACTCAGGGGCTCTACGCCCCTGAGTTACTTACTTGAATCCATTTAGACCCCTGTTACTTCACTTCTTTTTGGTAACGATCATAGGCATCCTGTTGAATCTTCATAAAGTCATCAATGCCCATCTTCTTCAAGGTTGCTTTGTAATCATCCCATTCTTTTTCAATGCCCCCTTCTACTACCCATTTAGAAGCTTGTTGGGTAACATAGGAGTTGATATCTACATAAATAGAGGACAATTTGTTCAATTCTTCTTGAGAGTAGATGACATTTGGATATGCTGGCAAAGCGTATTGTTTCAATTCTTTGTCCATCTTCAATTTGAGGCCATCACCCTGTGTTTGGTCAATGTCGACATGACTATTGATATCATCTGACACATATTTTGGTCCAAAGTCACGAAGGGAATTGATCCAAGCCCATTCATCGGCAGATTTACCATCTTTTGGAGCCAAAACCTTGTACTTGTCACCATCTTTTTCAGTCGCAATACCAAAGGAGCCATAGAAGTTTTGAATGCTGGCATCATCCGTGTAAAATTTATCCAACCATTTGAGCAATTTTGCAGGGTCCTTGCACTTATTCGTGATCAGGATTTCATTGCGTCCATAGTTCAAATGATCCGGGTCAGAAATGACATATTGTTTACCATCAGGGCCTTTCAATGCTGGGAGAGGAGCATATTCGCTGGCATGTTGGCCAAAGGTTGCATCTGCTGTCCAACCACTTGACACACCGACACGCGCCACACCCTTGTCCATCCGTTTGGCAACAGACATGGAGGTATCTTCTGTAAAGAGTTCAGGGTCGATCAAGCCTTTCTTGTAGGCTTCATGCATCGCCGCTATCCCTTGTTTATAACTTTCTTCCGTCCGGAGGTAGACCGGTTTGCCATCTTTGACGGACATTTCATAGGTATTATCTCCACCCAGACGGTTGTTGAATGGCAAGATATAAGAGAAGGTCGGATCAAAGTTACCAGAGCCAAATGGAATTTCATCATTGACATCGCCGTTGCCATTGGCATCCTTGTCCTTGAAGGCTTGTAAAACAGTCACCAATTCATCATAGGTTTCCGGCATCTTCAAGCCAAGGTTGTCCAACCATTTCTTATTAATAAAGAGCTGGTTGCCGACGATTGGCCGCATTGGCAATTTCTTAGGCAGGCTGTAAATATGACCATCAGGGTTGGTCACCATGGCTTTTAATTTCGGTTCTTTTTCAAAGGCCTTGTTCAAATTTGGCATATTATCCTTGATCAAGTCTTCCAATGGAATGAACATATTTTGGTTCTGAGCGATTTCAGAATCCGTGAATGCATTGGATCCCAAGAAAGCGTCTGGTAAATCTCCACTGGCTACAAGGACAGATTTCTTATCAGACCAGTCTGCAGCCACCATGGTATCCCATTTGATCTTGATACCTGATTCCTTGGCTGAATCATCTAGAAAACCTTTGTGATAGTCTTCCCCCCAATCCGACCAACGAACGGTCGTGATCTTGAAGGTATTTCCATCATTCTTGTCATTGCTTGATTTATTTGTGGAAGCTCCACAAGCCGTCAAGCCAGCTAAAGCAGCTGCTCCAAGGAGCAGATAGGCAAATTTCCTGTTTTTCATGATCTTCTCCTATTCTTTCAAGGCCCCTATCATGACACCTTGATTAAAGTATTTTTGGACGAATGGATACAGCATCATAATCGGTGCTGTTGAGATAACGATGGCTGCATATTTCATCATATCAGCCTTGATACGGAGGTCAGAAGCTACCTCCCCTGTTGCTTGCGATTGCAACATTTGATTACTAATTAAGAGACGGCGCAGGATCAGTTGCAGGGGTTGAAGATTTTCATTTGTCAAATAAATCAGGGCATTGAACCAAGAATTCCAGATCCCTACTGCTGTCCAAAGTCCAATAACGGCAATAATAGCCTTGGACAAGGGGAGCACGATCTTTCTGAAGTAATAAATGGTTCCGCAACCATCGATCTGGGCGGCTTCCCACATCCCTTCTGGAATACTATTGTTAAAGAAAGTTCGAGCTACAACGATATTGTAAGGAGATACTGCAAACGGTACGACCATTACCCAGAAGGTGTCGACCAAGCCCAATTGTTTCACTGTCAAATAAATGGGAATCAAGCCCCCAGAGACAAACATGGGAACAATAAAGAAGACACTGACCCATTTCTTAGCAAAGAGGTCCTTTCGCGACAAGGCGTAACCAGCCGGGATATTAATGACCAGGGCAACGATGGTCCCTACAACCGTGTAGAGGATGGTATTGAGATAGCTCTTTAGAAACAAAGGCTGCTCAATCAAGCGTTGATAGCCATCTAGTCGCCATTCCCTCGGGATAAACCAAACCTTACCAGTTGCCACATCAGACGGATTACTGAAGGAGGCAATAATGACAAACCACAAAGGGTAGACAATCAACAGAATCAAGCAAATCGCTAGACCATAGATAAAAATATCAAAGAGGATTTCTGACTTGGTTTTTCTCGCATGTTGAAACAATTTCACAATTTCTCCTCCTTTCTAGAACAATCCTGTCTTGGTATAGCGTTTCGCAAACCAGTTGACCGACAGTAAGATGATCAAGTTGACCAAGGTATTAAAGAGACCGATCGCTGTTGAATAACTATATTGGAAATTAATCATCCCCACTTTGTAGACATAGGTCGAAATGATTTCACTTCCTGCCAGATTGAGTGGATTTTGCAAGAGCAAGACCTTTTCAAAACCAACACTGAGTAGGCTTCCTGCTCTGAGAATCAAGAGAATCATCGTCGTTGGTAACAGTAAGGGTAAGTCAATATGACGGATTTTTTGCAATCGACTCGCCCCGTCCATGGTCGCTGCCTCATAAAAGGTCGGATCAATGGCCGATAGAGCGGCTAGATAGATGATACTATCCCAACCGATATGTTGCCAGACATCGCTCCAGACATAGACACCTGCAAAGCTACCCGGTTTGGATAAGAGAGCAGGCATCTTTAAGCCGACCAATTTGAGGACATTGGCTAACAGTCCACTACTTGGAGAGAGAAAAAGAATAATCATCCCACACATGACCATGGTCGAGATAAAATGAGGCAAATAAGTCGTTACTTGAAAGATTTTTTTGAACTTGCCCACACGAATCTGGTTGCAAATAATGGCTAGAACAATCGGCAAGGGAAAACCAACCAGAATACTGTAAATAGAAATTTTCAAGGTATTCTTCATGGTTGTCGCAAATTGGAAGGATGAGAAGAACTGGTTAAAATACTTGAGACCAGCCCAAGGACTTCCAAATATCCCAGTAGCGGGAGAGTAATCTTTAAAAGCGATGACTAGACCCGCCATAGGGATATAGGCAAATAAAATCAATAAAATAATCGATGGCAGGAGCAGCACATATAAAGGAATATTTTTCTTAAATTTGCTCTGCTTCGCATTTACTTCGCTTTTCATAAGGCCCTCCTTTTCTTTCTCCTCTATTTTATAGGAATCCTTTCCATCTTTATAGAACTTTTTCGTGCATCTTCATCCACTTTTCCGTTTTCTCCACACAAAAACATGCACTTTCCCGATTTTTTTTACTTTACTATCGGTTTTGTTCATGAATCCGTTTTCAAATAGTGCTATAATATATGTGAGGTGCTCATTATGAAAGCTATTCACAGAAGTACACGAGATCACTCGATTCAATTTTTTTCGCGCCTACTCTTTCTCCTCTTAGTCGTCAATACCTTGATCAACCTTTTGATAGGTGGGATTAGCCGAAATTTTATTAAACACCAAAACATGCTCCATTTAGAGGACTCGATTCATATCTATGCGGATTCCTTAAATACAGAGCTTCACTCCGTTGAGCGTTTTATGTACAGTACCATTAGTCACAACGACTATTTGACAGAGCTCAATACCCCGCTTGATTTCACAGATTTTCATGAAAATCTAAAAAAATTGCGGATCGATTTCACTGAGTTTCAGTACCAGATGGATAGCCCCATTACCTTTTTCATAGAGACAAGAGATATCCCCCATTTTTTTAATGCTTCCAGTCTTCAAGTGCCCTACCTGGACTATGTACAATTGAAAGATCATCTTAAAACCTATGACAAAGAAACAGACAAGACCAATCAAAAATGGCAACGAATCAGCTTGAACCAGCATGATTATCTCTTAAAATCCCTCCATTACAAGGGCAAGGCTATCTATGCCATCATTTCTACCCAGGATATTTTAAGACCCTTGCAAAAGCTCAATATCGGGAAAAAAGGGCGCTTATCCATCGATCGCCCCAACCAGATCCATGCTACAGATTCTGTCATTCAAGCCGATAGCAATCAAACCCACCTGCCTTTTGATCTTTATGTGACAGTCGATTACGGAGACGTTTTCCGTACAAATATCGTACTTGAAACCCTTCTCTCTTTGGTCCCTTTGATCATCGCCGTTCTCTCTACCATTCTGATCCTTTATATTCGTCAACGGATGATCCAACCGATGAAACGACTCACCCAGCGTCTTTCTCAGCTAGATGCTGCTTCTACCAAGCTAGATGTGATCGAAGACCAAGGAATCTTAGAGATCGACCAGGCCAATCACAAACTCAATCAGGTCCTGATCCATATGAAAGACCTTCAAATTCGAGCCTACCACGCGCAACTCAATCTCAAAAAAGTCGAACTCAATTACCTCAAAAATCAAGTCCGACCCCATTTTTACCTCAACATGCTCTCCATGATTCACAGCATGCTCCAAACTAAGGACTATAAGGAAATCGAGGAGTTGACCAAGGTGACTTCCAACTACTTGCGCCACCTCTTTCAAGCCAATCAAGATTTCAATCGCTTAGCAGATGAAATCCAACATATCCGAAATTACCTAGAAATCCAGAAAATCCGCTATGGGGACAGCATCCACTTTGACCTGGACTGGGATCCTGGTCTGAAAGATGCGGCTATTCCCCCTCTGCTGTTACAAACCTTTGTGGAAAATGCCATCAAACACGGCTTTTCTTTCCAAGATTCCTTCCACATCCAGCTTTCTATTCATGAAGAAGCAAACCAACACCTTGCCATTTGCCTTCAGGATAATGGTCCTGGTTTTAGCTCCGCTATCTTACAAGATCTAGCAGAGAAAAAATCCTTAGTCACAGAAGATGGCCACCACATTGGTTTGACCAATGCACGGGAACGACTAGATCTCCTCTATCCAGACCACTACGTGCTTCAATTTTCAAATGGAACCCAAGGAGGGGCCCGCATCCAACTGAGCCTTCCTTATGAACCCTACAAAGGAGACACACATGAATATCCTACTCGTTGACGATGATCGTTTTATCATTAAAGCCCTACAGGAAACCATCCATTGGGAAGCCTTGGGCATTGAGCAGGTATATACTGCCTCCAGTCTGAGCCAAGCCCAAGCCATCATTCAAAGTCACCCAATCGCCCTCATGATCAGTGATATCGAGATGCCACAAGGCAGTGGGTTAGATCTCCTAGCCTGGGTCCGGTCAGAAAAATATGACATTCAAACGATCTTCCTCACCAATTATGCTGATTTCAATTATGCCCAAAAAGCCATTGAACTCCAAAGTTTTGAATACTACCTCAAACCGATTGACCCCGACCGCTTAGAATTTATCATTCAAAAAGCCCTCAATAAAATCAAGCGCCACAAGAGTGCGGCCCAATTAGCACAGCAAGGACAAAAAGAAGCTGAATTTTGGCATGACTACTTGCGAAAACCGCGTCCATCTCAAGCAGAACAGCTCCTTCAAGAAGTAACAAAACGAGGCTATAACCCCAAACCACATGAAGACTACCTCTTAGTCCTCATCACTCTCCACTTAGTTGAAGAAGACTTTCACCCCAGCGTCCCTTCTTGGCGCTTGCAGCTCCGCCATTGTATCAAGGATCTCTCCCTGGATTACCCTGTCCACTACTGCGCCCTCAGTAAAATCGAAAGCCAGACCGATCGCTACCTCTGCCTCTTCAAAAAGAATCAGACTACAGAGTGTGCAGACTTCCTAAAGGCTATCCAGCAGAAGATCCAGCAAGACTTAGACCGATCCTCTATCCTTCTCTATTCAGACGCTATTCCCCTTGAGACGCTCTTGATGAAGGCTCTTCAACTCTGCCAATACAGTGAAGAACAAGTCTTCCATTGGAACAGTATCCACTCCTATACTTCTTTGGATGCACAACCTCAAAAGCCCGCTCATCGGACATCGCTCACTTTTACAAATCAGCTAGAGACGGAACAGCTCCTCCAAATCATCCATAGCTTAGAGAATCAAGATCGCATCCCGCTCTCAGCTCTGAGTGAACTCCAGCTAGACTGGACCCAGCAAATTGGGATTTATCTGGACAAGAACGGCATTCTCGCCCACAAGTTATTTCAAAACAAACACCATCAATTTCTCTTCGAACGACGTTTTCATGCCATCGAAGCTTTTGAAGCCTATATTGGGGATTACTGGAGCTCTGCTCGCCATTATGTGATCGATCTAGAACACCAATCCAATCTCATCCAGCGGATCACTGACTACATCGATCACCATTACAAGGAGGATATCAGTCGCACCAAGCTGGCAGAAATGGTTTTTCTTAGTCCAGATCATCTAGCGCGTGTGTTTAAGCGCGACACCGGCGAAACCTTGGTGAAATACATCACCGATAAACGGATGGCCGCCGCAAAAGAGATGCTATCGCAAAGCGATACCCCCATTTACCAAGTCGCCCTCCAGGTGGGCTATGACAACTACTCCTACTTTACAAAGGCTTTTAAACAAAAGGTCGGCCTCTCCCCAGGAGATTACCGCAAACAATGCCAAGAAGCCTTTTAAAACAAGAAAAAACCTTTGAAAAAGGATTTCTTTTCAAAGGTTTTATTTTCTTTTCTTTCTGATTTCTTTTTCAATGGCACTAGCAATCTTCTCCACCATATAGGCCGTCTGGAGATTGCGCAAGATCAAGAGGGCCCAAAAGCATGCAAAGAGCATTTGACCCGCCATGGTCGCTTCATTGAAAAAGTATGTCTCCATAGCAGTAAAGACTGCTATCACTGCAAATTGTTTTCTATTCATAAAATTATTTTACCATGATTCAGTAAAAAATTCATGTATTAATCGTCTTGCAGGGTGATTTTATCGGATAAAAAGTGAAATTCCTCAGGGATGACACTTTCCTCTTCTTCCACCACTTCCGCTTTTTGCCCACGCGCCTTAGCCGAAAACTCAGCCCGAATTTGAGTCCATTCTTCCATCGAAACCGCTAAAATCTCTGGCGAGAAACCGGCAGCATTACTGAGGATATTTCCAAACATGGTATTGAGGTTGTCCCGCTTCATGGTCTGTTCAGCATTAAAGGCAGACTCAAAGGCTAAAATAGCGTGATTTTCATTGGCAGCGACCGGCTGGGATCCGATTAAGAGGGCTTTATCCGCACCTGCCAAGCTCTCGATGATTTCCCCCCAAGCGTTCTGAAGACGGATCAAGTTGGTCCGTGCCAACTCTGGGTTTTCAACCGCCTCTTGTAAAATGGCATTGACCTTGTTTCGATCTGCACGGTAGCCCTTGCTCGACTTGGTTGGACGAGCTACTGCTGGTTTTGAAGCAGGAAGACTGCTACCTGATTGCGCTAACTGTTGCTTGAGTTGAGCGACTTCCTTCTTCAAATCTTCCAGCTGAGCTAGCAGATTGGAAGGAACCTCCACAGTAGCTGAGTTAGAAACTTGGCCTGTGCTTTCAGCCAATTTAATGGTCATCATTTCAGTGTAGATGCGCGGTTGCAGACTATTTTTGATATCCGCTAGACTGGTCGTCGCCTGGTCAATCAGGGCAAAAAGACGGGCTTGATCGGCTTCAAGATTAACGGCAAACAAGTCACTATTGTGGGTATTTTCTCCACCTGTCTGGACAATCAAGAGATCTCTCAGGTATTGAAGTAAGTCCGTGACAAAGCGGGCCATATTCTTCCCGTTATCAAAGATAATCGCCAGCTGATCCAGCGCCGCTGTCGCATCATGAGCCAGGATGGCAGCTACGTACTGATCGAGCGCAGCTAGGCTGATTGAGCCCGTAATCTCTTCAGCGATTGCTGTCGTCAACTCACTACCTGCAGTTAGACTCAGGGCTTGGTCCAAAATGGACAAAGCATCCCGCATCCCACCTTCAGCGCGCCGGGCGATGATCTGGACAGCATCTGCTTCATAGGCAATCCCTTCAGTAGCTAGGATATTTTCCAAATGCTGGAAAATATCTGGCAGTTTGATGGATTTGAATTCAAAACGTTGCACCCGTGACAGAATGGTCGCAGGAATTTTGTGCAATTCTGTCGTTGCGAGGATAAAAACCACATTTTCCGTCGGCTCTTCCAGCGTCTTCAACAAGGCATTAAAGGCCCCTGTCGAGAGCATGTGGACCTCATCGATAATGTAGACTTTGTGCTTGGCTAGACTTGGAGCATAGGTCGACTTGTCGCGAATATCGCGAATTTCATCGACCCCATTGTTAGAGGCTGCATCGATCTCGATAACATCTTCAAGACTCCCATTGGTAATGGATTCACAGATATAGCAGTTGTTACACGGCTCCCCATTGACTTGATTGGGACAGTTCATGGCCTTAGCAAAGATCTTGGCCACACTGGTTTTCCCAGTTCCACGAGGACCCGAAAAGAGATAAGCATGGCTGATCTTGTCCTGCTCGACGGCCTGTCTCAATGTCCGTGCCACCACTTGCTGGCCGACCAATTGGCCAAAGGTCTGGCTACGGTATTTCCGATATAAAGCTTGATACATTAGTTCTTAACCCCAAACATCTTAAAGTCCCAGTTTGTCTTTTCGATCAAGAGAGCGACAAACTTTTCCAAATACTCTTGATCCAGCTGATCATAGTCAGAGACACACTCCGAATCCAGGTCTAAAACCCCAAGGAGATGACCGTCCTTGACCATAGGCACCACAATCTCACTCATAGCCCGGCTATCACAGGAAATATAGTTGGCATGCTGGCGCACATCTTCAACAATCATGGTTTCCTGCTTTTGAGCTGCTTCTCCACAGACACCCTTTCCAAGTGCGATATGGACACAAGAAACACCTCCCTGAAAAGGTCCCAAGATCAATTCCGTTTGGTCATACAAATAAAAGCCTGCAAAGACCGAACGAGGCAGGGCTTGATTTAAGAGCGCACTGGCATTGGACAGATTAGCCAAGGCATTGCTTTCTCCTGTTAAGAGAGCGTCTAACTGAGCCAGCAAGAGCTGGTATTGTGATTCTTTTTCCGAATGTTTCATACCTTCCATTATACCAAATCTTTGCCCAAAAATTAAGCTTCAAACAGCGAAAGAAAAGAGAGTGGGACAGAAATCAGTCATTCGTTAGAATTCGATTTCGTTATCCCACCTCCGCACAGTTGAGTAGGACTGTAAAAGCTGATGAAATCAGCGTAGTAGAGCCCACTCAACCACTGCGTCTTGCTCGACAATCCAAAAACAATTGAGAGGCTAGGACTTTTGTCCCAGCCTCTGGAATATAGATAAAATTATCTTAGAAACTTTCCTTAGGTGAGGACGGACGTCAGCGAACTTCAAAGAAGTTCCATGACTAATTATTGAGCCTAAGGTCTCAATAATTCCGAGTGCTAGAAACAATTTTGTTTCTAGCACTTTTCTCACGGCGGAAAGTTTCAATATATTCTTGATTCATTTTAAAAATGAAATCTCAGTTTTATTTCTTTGCAGAATCATTTAACTCATTCTTCTAAAAATTATTTTATCTATTCATGTCGCCGATTGAAGTGAAAGACTTCAAAATACTGAATGGCACGATAGATTAAAAAGATAGTCAAGATAATGGATACCAGCCAGATGGTCTCTAATCCATAAAACTGGATCAAGTAGGTCGAAAAAATGGCCCCACAGACGAAACTCCCGATCAGGCAGGTCATAAAGATGGCTTCCCAGAGGAATTTCATCTCCCTGTCTCTAACAAAATTTCCATAAGCTACCATGGTTTTCTTGAGATTTCCGGTCATAAAAGAGTGGTTGTAGGCATAGCTACCTACTTCTCCAAATGAGGTCGCTACGATTCCTAAACTCAGGCCAAAAAAAGGCACGATGAAGACATTTTTTACCGATGCTGGCAAAAATCCCGTCACCAAAGTTGTGAGGATATAGGGCACTAGGGTACTCAAGCGCCAGACTGAATTATCAATCAAGCGACGCAAGACCGTCATTAAAAAGATCCCCAGCATAAAGGCCAGCATCGTGGCTAACTTCACTTCTACATCTGAGATCTGCTGGCCGATCAAACCAACCGATAGAAAAACCACATTTCCCGTCTGGCCTGCCGCCAAGGTCCCACCCCGACAAATAAAGGTATAAGCATCTGAAAAACCAGCACACATGGTCAATAAACAAGCGAACGCCTTGGTCCGCGAATGAAACTCCCTTTTCATTTCCATTCTCCCTAGGAAAAAGAGGGAGTGGTACAAATGTTACATAACATTTCTGGTACCACTCCCGCGAAGTTGATTGAGAACTCTTTCGAGTCTTTTAGCGAATGAAGAGTCTCACCAACTACTGCGACATTCAATTATTCCAACTAATGATAAACGATGGAGATCGATTGTCCTCTTTCTCCCTATCTTTATTTTCCCTCACGCGCCTCGTTGAGGATTTTCTCAATCTTGGTTGTGATCAAGTCAATCGCAACTGTATTGGTCACGCCCTCAGGAATAATCACATCCGCATAGCGCTTGGTAGGCTCAATGAACTGGTGGTACATCGGTTTTACCACACCAAGGTATTGCTCAATGACACTATCGAGACTCCGGCCACGCTCCTCCATATCGCGCTTGATCCGGCGAATGATCCGAACATCATCATCCGTATCCACAAAGATCTTGATATCCATCAAGTCTCGAAGGCGCTTGTCTTCAAGGACCAAGATCCCTTCCACGATAAAGACATCTTGAGGTTCCTGACGATAGGTCTTGCTGCTGCGTGTATGCTCTGCATAGTCATAGGTTGGGATATCCACTGGACGACCTGCCAAGAGTTCATTGATCTGCGCAATCATCAAGTCCGTATCAAAGGCAAAAGGATGGTCATAGTTGGTCTTGATCCGCTCCTCAAAGGTCAAATGACTTTGGTCCTTGTAATAAGAATCATGCTCAATCATGGCAATCTTTTCATTCGGAAAATTAGCCAAAATGGCACGAGACACACTGGTCTTTCCACCACCAGAACCACCAGTAACACCAATAATAATAGGTCTATTTTGCATTTTCTACTCCATTACCTGTAGTCGTCTGAGAAGAAATAGTCATCTCAGACACATCTTATCCATTTTACCATATTTTTGCCTAGACATGAATAGTTTTTCATTAAGAAGTTTGGAAACAAAAAGGACCTTGCGGTCCTTTCATTATTTTACTTTTTCTAATTTTGCGGCAAATTCATTACCACCACGTAAGACGAGTATGTTTTTTCCACCGTTGACAGGTACGAAACAATAATTTGAATTAGCTTGTATATAGACTTCCTTAGCGCTCTTCACTTGATAGCCTTCTGATTTCACCGCTTCTTGAATTACTTCAAATGTGTGTTCGATCTCTTCTTTAGAAGTCGTGTCTCCATCATACTTTTCTTGATCAGCTAGAGAATAGAATGCGTAAGCCTTGCTATCGTAATACTTATCACTAATAATTCCATGATCTGAAATCTGAACAGTTGTATTATCTCCTTCTGTCACATTCTTCCATTTTCCAACCATGGCCTTTGGTGTTTCAACCTTGTGATAGACCAAATTATCTTCAAAGTTTCCTTTGTATGATTTATAAGTTTTCAAGTCGAATAAATCATTTCTTAAAATAATATTGCTTCCGTCTTTTTGGAGCAAGTTATAGCGTGTGTTCCCACCAGACTTAATAACAACTATTTCTGTCGTCTTCAGGTTAAATTTCTTATCGACATCCGCAAGTGAATGCAAGTCCGTCGCATTTAACAAAGAAAGTGCTGTATTAAATTCTTTTTTCGCTTCATTGCCTTTGAGAACCTTTTTGATGGTCTCGCCACCATTGACTTTTTGTTTCTTTCCACTTAGTTCATAAGTGACCGGACTAGAATCCGTATTTCTCAACCAAACCCCATCTAGACTTGGTCCACCTGAAAAGAAAAAGAACCAAGCAAGAGCAATTACTGCGACAAGTCCCGCAACTGCGACCCCAATTTTGGTTTGCTTATTGAAAGAAAATGTCAATTTTTTCGGTCTTGGAACAGGTTGCAAAGTTTTCGCTGATGGCTGCGGTTGGACAACAGCTGTCTGCCCTTGTGAAAGAGGTGCGCTAGGTGCAACAGGTGCTTCTTGGGCTGGAGCCTGCGATTCAGCTACCGAAGCTGGTGCCTCAGTTGTTGGAGTCGACGCTTCTTTTCGCTCTACGACAAACTCCCCTTTTTCACGCGCTTCTTGAAATTCTTGCATACTTGGCTTGCGACCATTGACCGCTTCAAAGTATTCAACCCAATCTTTTTGATTCATCATATCCCCCTTATTGATTCATTAAAAAAACTAATCATATTATACCACAAATCAGCGAGTTCAGAGCTTTTTTAGGAAATTCATGATTAAAAGAAAAAAGGACCTTTCGGCCCTTCTGATTTATTTCACTTTTTCCAATTTTTCAACTAAATGATAGTCTTCTGTGAAAACTAGGACTGTCTTCCCTCCATTTACAGGGACATAATAAAAATCAGATCCTAGTTGCTTGTACACGTCTTTCATACTAGTTAGCTGGTAATCTTGAGAATCGACCGCATCTTGAAGATCTTCATATATCTCTTTCACTTTGTCAGCTGTCTTTTCTTGTTCAAACTTAGTTGAAGGCATCTTTTGGAGCTCTTCTAGGCTATAAAAAGCCGTACCTTCGCTACTATCAAATTCACTATAAGTAAGAATACCACGAGCATTTAATTCAAGATAATTGGTTTCATCATGATAAGAACGCTCAATTTTCCATTTCCCAACTAGCACTTTAGGAATTTCTGTCTTGTGAAAAATAGCATTCTTCTTAAAGCTTTCTGAATGATCACTATAGGTAACCAAATCCATCAAGTCATTGGCTAAAATCACATTGGTCCCATTGCTTTGGAGTAGATTATAAACAAGCCCATGCTCGTCTTTAATGATGATAACTTCCCTCGTGTGGAGGTCAAATTTTCTATCAACATCTGCTAAGTTTTTCAGCTTGGAGTAGTTTAACTGGTTTAAAGCTTTCTGAAACTCTTGTTTTGCTTCATTACCTTTGTAAACTTTCTCAATCTTATACTTACCATACGATCGTGGATCTTCTTGATTTAACTCATAAACCACTGCTGTTGAATCAGCAGGTCCAACCCAAATTCCTTCCAAACTTGGAGTCGGTTGGAAGAAAAAGAAATAAGCCAGTACAATAACAGCTAGTATTCCCACACCTGATAAAGCCCATTTGGTCTGCTTATTCCATTTCACACTAAAGCGTTTGATAGCTAGAGTCTCATACCCTGACTCCACTTGTGACGGCATTTGAACCTGCTCACTTTTCTCTCGTGAGGCTACCGCTGATGGAACTGGTGCTTCAGGAACGGTCTCTTTTCGTTCCACTACAAACTCACCATTCGCTCGTGCATTTTGAAACTCTTGCAGACTCGGCTTACGGTTATGGAGTGCTTCAAAATAGTCAACCCAATCTTTTTGATTCATCTATTCCTCCTAATCGATGATTGTTTTCAAACTGATCCTATTATACCATACATGAAAAGGCAATCACTCATTTTCAGAAAATAAAAGAAAAAGTCCAAGCAATTTTCTACTTGGACTTTCTTCCTTATTTCAAAACTTCTTGTGTCTTCGCATAGTTGGCTTCGACAGCTTCTTTTTCAGCTTTCCACCAGTCTTGGTGGTCTGTGTACCACTTGATGGTTTCTTCCAAACCTGCTTCGAAGTTGGTGAATTGTGGTTCCCAACCCAATTCTTCACGCAATTTGGTTGAATCAATAGCGTAACGCAAATCGTGACCAGCACGGTCTGTTACACGGTCGTAGGCATCTTTTGGTTGTCCCATTTTTTCAAGGATCAATTCAAGCACTTCCTTGTTGTTCTTTTCACCATCGGCACCGATCAGGTAAGTTTCACCGATACGGCCTTTAGTGAGGATAGCCCAAACACCAGTTGAGTGGTCGTTGGTGTGGATCCAGTCACGGACGTTCTTGCCTTCACCATAAAGTTTTGGTTTGATACCAGACAAGATATTGGTGATTTGACGTGGGATGAACTTCTCGATGTGTTGGTATGGACCATAGTTGTTTGAACAGTTTGAAATCGTTGCTTTGACACCAAATGAACGTACCCAAGCTTTCACAATCAAGTCAGAAGCAGCCTTGGTTGATGAATAAGGTGATGATGGGTTGTATTTGGTTTCAGCAGTGAATTTTTCACCAGGACCTTCCCCATGTCCAGGAAGATCTTCGCGCAATGGAAGGTCTCCATACACTTCGTCTGTTGACACGTGGTGGAAACGAATGTCGTATTTACGAGCTGCTTCCAAGAGTGTATAAGTCCCAACAAAGTTTGTGTAGATAAATGGAGATGGATCTTTGAGGGAGTTATCATTGTGGCTTTCAGCCGCATAGTGAACGATGGCATCAGCCTTAGCAGCCAATTTATCAACTAATGCAGCATCAGCGATGTCTCCCACCACCAACTCGACACGATCTCCAAGGATTTCTTCGATATTGGCACGGTTACCAGCATAAGTAAGTTTATCAAGGACAGTCACATGCACGTCTGGATGGTTGTTGTATACATAGTGGACGAAGTTTGAACCGATGAAACCAGCTCCACCGGTTACGATGATATGTTTATATTCTGACATTTTTTCTCCAAATAATTTTTAGTTTTGATTATTCCTTAAATCAATCTTTTTTTTAGCTTTCCTTATGTGAGTACGGACGTCAGCGAACTTCTTCGAAGTTCCATGACTAAGTTTTGAGCCTAGTGTATCAAAACTTCCGAGCACCTGAAACAAAAGTAGTTCAGGTGCTTTTCTCACGGCGGAAAGCTAAGTACATAGCTCGCTTCGCTCGTTTATAGCAAAGCTAAAAACTATATAATGATGTTCTTGATTGTTTTAAGATTTATATTTTACAAATCTTCTGCTTTTAGGGGTTTGACGTCTTTGAGCAATGGGTGGTTCTTGTCTGCTTCTGAGACTTCTGCTTCTTCCAAGTTTTCCCATTGGATGTCTAGGCTTGGGTCTGCATAGTTGACAAAAGCATATTTTGGTTTGAGTTCCAATGCCCAGTAGTCATTGACTAAGTAAGTATAGGCAACTTTGTCTGTCAAAACTTGGAAGCCATTGGCAACACCACGAGGGACGAAGATGCCTTTTGAAGCATCGATCACTGTTTGGTAGGTATTCCCAAAGCTATCGCCTTCACGAAGGTCTACCCAAGTGCCAAGAACCTTTCCTTCATCTGCTACAGAGATGTACTTGTCCCAAGGCTCTGCATGCAAACCACGCAAAACATTCTTACGAGAGAATGAAATATTGTTTTGCAACTTGCCTTCTGCAAAGAAGCTTTCAGGGAATCCAAGGGGAAGCATTTTCTCTTTTTGGAAGTTTTCTTTAAACCAACCACGGTTATCCCCGCGCACTGGAATATCAAACTCCATCAAGCCTGGGATGGCTTCAATTTTGCGGGCTGCTAATTCTTTATCAAAAAATTGTTCCGTCATTATGCTTCTCCAATCAAACGGAGCAAGTATTGTCCGTATTCGTTTTTCTTCAATGATTGCGCTAATTCATGGACTTGTTCTTTGGTGATATAACCCATGCGATAGGCAATTTCCTCAAGGTTAGCCACTTGGACATTTTGCAAGCGTTGAACAGTTTCGATATATTGAGATGCTTGCAAGAGGCTTTCGTGAGTTCCAGTATCCAACCAGGCAAAACCACGGCCCATGAGCTCAACAGAGAGATCTCCACGCTCCAAATAAGCCTTGTTGACATCGGTGATTTCAAGCTCGCCACGAGGACTTGGTTTGATGTTTTTGGCAATTTCTACCACATCATTGTCATAGAAGTAAAGTCCTGTCACTGCAAAGTTCGATTTTGGATGTTCTGGCTTTTCTTCGATAGAGATAGCGTTCATATCCGCGTCAAACTCTACCACACCAAAGCGTTCTGGATCTTTAACTTGGTAACCAAAGACAGTCGCTCCTTTTTCTTTCGCTTCTGCCCGTTGCAACATCTTGGTTAAGCCATTTCCGTGGAAGATATTGTCCCCAAGGATGAGGGCAACATGATCGTCACCGATAAAGTCTTCCCCGATAATGAAGGCTTGCGCCAAACCATCTGGACTTGGTTGCTCTGCATAAGAGAGAGAAATTCCTAGTTCAGAACCATCTCCAAGAAGCTCTTCAAAACGAGGAAGGTCTTGAGGTGTTGAGATGATCAGGATATCTTTGATCCCAGCCAACATAAGGGTTGACAGCGGATAGTAGATCATTGGTTTGTCATAAATGGGCATCAATTGTTTAGAAGCCGCACGTGTCAATGGATACAAGCGAGTTCCTGAGCCCCCTGCTAAAATAATACCTTTCATAATGGTAGGCCTTTCTACGTAGTCATTACCTTTATTTTATCATGTTTATATAAAAAAGTCACCTTGCATTTGTGTTACAAGGTGATGACAGAAGATGAGTGTTGTAGAATTTTTAGCATTGGTTTTACTCATGATTCAAATAGATTACTGCTCCTTGACTGAGCCGTCTGAAAACCTTACCTTTACTCCCGATTTGGTCGTGCCTCTCCTAGAATCCATAAAGCTCTGAAATTCTTCATCTTCATTATGATAGACCCCTATCTTAATTTTTTTCGCATCTTTATCATAAGCTAGCACATGTTCCTTGGAACTCCCATCAGAAAATGTGAATTTTACATCTGCTCCCCATGCATCTGACGGAATGGAGCTGTATGATGGGTTCTTAATTTCAATCTCCTCAATTACTTCGTAAGAATTCTTCAAGGTATTTATGAGGTTGGCTTCGTACTCTCTATTGCGTTGCTTTTCCTCTAATTTTTTAGTCACATAAAACAAAGAAATCCCAATTACCATAAGGAGAGCCAAGGCGATGACCAACATCCTTTTGCTTTTCTTTATAAACTTGATTTTTACCATAAGACGATACTCCTTACTAATGAAGAACCCTTTGAGCTGTATCTGACTATCTTTTTTCTCAAAGACAATAACAGCAATCAAAAAAAGAGCTTGTCCTGATGCTCTCCTTTTCAGTTCCTTATCCCAAAGCGACGTCTAGGATCATCATAATGACAAAGCCAACCATGAGGCCCAGGGTCGCTACGTCTGTATTGCCATTGGTCTGGGAGTCTGGGATCAACTCTTCAACCACCACGAAGATCATCGCACCTGCCGCAAAAGAAAGGGCGTAAGGCAAGATGGCCGTCATGGACAAGACAGCTACTGCTCCTAGCAGAGCTCCGATGGGCTCGACGATAGCGGACATGGATCCCCAATAAAAGGCATTGAGACGGGATTTTCCATCTGTCCGGATTGGAATGGAAAGAGCTGCCCCTTCTGGGATATTTTGCAAGCTAATCCCAATGGCCAAACCAACCGCCCCGATAAAGGCTTCTGGACTTGGATTGCTAGCCAGAGCTCCAAAGGCCACTCCGACCGCTAAGCCTTCTGGGAAATTGTGGATGGTAATGGCGAGAAAGAGTAGAGTCGTTTTAGACAACTTCTTCTCCCGCGGCGTATGGATACTCTCAGCATCCTCAATCTCCTTACTCATATGAAGGTGAGGGACGATGGCATCTATCAAACGGAGGAAAAATCCTCCAGCTAAAAAACCAATAGCTGCCGGCAGCCAAGCCAGGCTCCCATAAGAGGTTTCCGCATACTCAATCGAGGGTTGCAAGAGTGACCAAAACGAAGCCGCGATCATAACCCCTGCCGCAAAGCCCATCATGATGTCCAGTAACTTGCGACTAATATGCTTGAAGAAAAAGACGATGGCTGAGCCTACAATGGTACAGCCCCATGTAAACAATCCTGCGAGAAAGGCCTGTAAGACCCCGGATTGTGATTGAAAC
The DNA here is from genome assembly GCF_000507765.1 of Streptococcus parasanguinis CC87K. Taxonomy (GTDB): domain Bacteria; phylum Bacillota; class Bacilli; order Lactobacillales; family Streptococcaceae; genus Streptococcus; species Streptococcus parasanguinis_J. Next base: position 818,143 of record NZ_KI669401.1, read on the forward strand.
CAATTCAAAGCAACTCCCATATTCTTGATGATTCACTTGTTCTATTCTATTATTTTTAGCCAAATTACGGAAGGTCTTTCGAAAAAAAGAGAGTGGGACAGAAATCGGTCATTCGTTAGAATTCGATTTCGTCGTCCCACCTCCGCAAAGTTGAGTAGGGCTGTAAAAGCTGATGAAATCAGCGTAGTAGAGCCCACTCAACCACTGCGTCTTGATCGACAATCCAAAAATAATTGAGAGGCTAGGACTTTTGTCCCAGCCTACTTCTTCACATATTGTTCAACTGGATAATCCGCTGGATCTAAGCGCAGGTTTCCTCCTACCACGAGTTGGGCCAGGTGCCAACCAATGAGGGGACCTGTTGTGAGGCCAGACGAACCAAGTCCACTGGCGACATAGAGGCCTGCTTGATCAGGAACAACTCCCCAAAATGGTGAAAAGTCACTGGTGTAGGCACGGGTTCCCACGCGCTCCCCGATAACTTCGGCTTGAGCTAGTTCTGGATAGTAGGCCAAGGCTTCTATTTCCATCTGATTTAGCAGAGCTTGATCCACCGTCAGGTCAAAGCCCATCTCATTTTCATGGGTGGCTCCCATACTGATCTTTCCATTTTGGAAGGGAATGATATCCAGCTCTCCTTCTGGCATGACCACGGGATAGTCATCGGTAACTAAGTCTAGCTGATAATCCCGCAATTGCCCCTTTTGCGGACGGACATCAACTTGGTAGCCAAGTGGTTCGAGGATTTGCCCCAACCAGGCTCCTGTTGCCAGGATGACTTGGTCATAGCATTCTCCTGCAATCTGATAACCATCACTTGAAACTGAGAGAGCAGCCTCTTCCTTGATCACTCTTGCCTCACTTGCCTGAAGAAGGGTTTCCGTGAGAAGGGCTCCCTCTACATGAGCACCACCTGATGCATAAAGGAGCTTCTCAAAGCCTTGTAGACCTGGGAATTGCTCACTGACTTCTTCTTTGGTCAAAATCGCCAAGTCTCCAATCAAGGGAGATTCTTCCCGACGGCTCAGTGCCAACTGATAGAGTTCGTCTAATTTTTCCTCATTTTTCTTGAGGAGATAGACGCCGGTCTGCTGGTAAAAATCTGTTTTAATTCCGTCCTTGGCCAGGTCTTCTACCAATTCTTGGTAGAAATCAGCCCCCAGACGAGCCAGGCGATACCAGGCCTTGTTTCGCCGTTTGGAAAACCAAGGGCTAATAATGCCTGCCGCTGCCTTGGTTGCTTGACCGACACCATGGTCATAGACGGTCACATCCACCTGTGCTTCTTTGGATAAATAATAGGCTGCAGTGGATCCCACGATCCCTGCACCAATAATGGCAACTTTCATCATGACCCCTTAGATATGATAAAAAGGATTGGTGCTGGCTTGACTGCCAATCACTTCAATCTCCCACGCTTCCTCAGCCTTCCACTGATTGAGCTTTTCTACTAGTTTTGACACAAAAAGAACTTCGATATGGTGCCCTGGGTCTATGGCCAAGAGCCCATCGCTCAACATGTCCTGAGCCGTGTGGTAGTAGATATCTCCTGTGATATAGACCTCTGCTCCCTTGGTGAGAGCATCCTTGTAAAAGGACTGGCCACTTCCTCCACAGATAGCAACACGCTCAATGACCCGATCCAAATCCGCTTGGTCATAATGAACTAAGCGCAAAGCATCTAAGCCAAAGGTTTCTTTGACCTTTTGAGCCAACTGGCCAAAGGTTTGAGTAGCTACCCGACCGATGCGACCAATTCCGAGCCCTTCTCCCGTCATACTGAGGGGTTCTGTATCTTCAATGTCCAAGAGCTGGCAGAACCAATCGTTGAGACCATCTGGGACAATGTCAATATTAGTATGGCTGACGTAGACTGCGATATCATGCTTGATCAAATCGATATAAATCTGATTTTGGGCCCGATCGGCTACCAAATCCTTGATGGGACGGAAAATGGGCGCGTGCTTGACGATGATCAAGTCCACCCCATGAGCGATTGCTTCTGCCACCGTCTGCTCACGGATATCTAAGGCCACCATGACCTTCTTGATGTCTTTTTGCAGCGTACCGACCTGTAGCCCACGGACATCTCCCTCCATGGATAGTTCCTGAGGACAGTAGGCTTCATAACGTTTGATGACTTCACTTGCTAACATGTAGGACCTCCTTGATGTGTGCGATGCGCTCTTCTAACGATGCTCTGGCAGATTGATTCTCAACTGGTACCTGCTCCAAGGCAAAGGCTAATTTCTCCACTTCCTTGAACCACTTTTGGACAAAGGCTGGAGCTTGTTCCCGCATCAAATTGGGACCAAAGCGTAGTTCCTTGGCTGTCAGCTTTTGAGAACCGTGTTCCACCACGAGGATTTCATAGAACTTCTCATTTTCTTCCAAGATAGCTTCATCGATAATGCGGAAATCATGATCTACTAACCAAGCCCGCAGTTCATCTTCCCGATTATTGGGCTGGAGGACCAAGCGAGAGACATTGGCTAATTTATCAAGACCTGCCGCTAGGATATCAGCAATCAAGCGTCCGCCCATGCCAGCAATGGTAATACAGGAAATGCAATCTGTTGGTTCAAAGGCAGCCAAGCCATTGGCCAGACGGACCTCAATCTTGTCCTCTAAACCATTATCGGCGACATTTTGGAGGGCAGATTGATAAGGCCCCTCTACCACTTCACCAGCAATAGCAGCCTCAATCTTGCCTTCTTGTAAGAGGGCGATTGGCAGATAAGCATGGTCACTCCCCACGTCCAACAGACGAGCTCCAGCTGGGACGAAGCTAGCCACCAAGTCCAATCGATTTGATAATTTTGTAAATTCCATGTGCTACTTTCTATACTTTTATTCCACCCTTTAGTATACCATGTTTGCACCATTAAAAAAAGGCGCAACGGCGCCTTGTCTATTATGGAAAGGTATTACTTTAGACTTTCCTTAGGTGAGTCCGGACGTCAGCGAACTTCTTCAAAGTTCCATGACTAAGTTTTGAGTCTAATGTCTCAAAACTTCCGGGCACATGAAACTTATACGTTTCATGTGCTATACTCACGGCGGAAACTCTCGCTATCATCCTCAACAAGCCGATATTAGACTTTAGTCAATTTCCTTATAGTCTACTTCCAAGCCTCGTTGCACTGCTGGGCGATTGGCAATTTTCTCTGTCCAAGCTTGCAGATGCTTATATTCCTTCACATCTAAGAAAATTCCTGCACGGTCCCAGACCTTGTCTTGGGCTAGACGGCCATACCAAGACCAGATGGCGATATCTGCAATGGTATAGTCATCTCCTGCGATATAAGGTTTAGTGGCCAGTTCCTTGTCCAATAGGTCCAATTGCCGTTTGGCTTCCATGGCAAAACGGTTGATAGCATACTCGATTTTTTCAGGTGCATAGTGGAAGAAATGACCAAAGCCTCCCCCTAGGAAAGGTGCAGCCCCTGTCTGCCAGAAGAGCCAGTTGAGCACTTCTGTCCGTTTAGCCCGATCAGTCGGGATTAATTTGCCAAATTTCTCGGCTAGATACAGGAGGATATTAGCTGATTCAAAGACACGAATGTCTTGATCGCCTGATTGATCTAACATGGCCGGAATTTTCGAGTTAGGATTGATGGCTACAAAGTCACTACCAAACTGATCTCCCTCACCAATCTTGATCCGATAAGCGTCATAGCCTGCATCCACACCCAGCTCTTTCAATTCCTCCAGCATAATGGTGGCCTTGATCCCATTGGGTGTTGGAAGGGTATAGAGTTGGAAAGGCTGGTCACCTTTTGGAAGAGTTTGTTCAAAGCGGGCACCTGCTGTTGGTTGGTTCAAGCCACCCCAGGCTCCTCCCATTTGACTCGGTACTTCCCATACTTCTGGTAATTGATAGTCTGACATCTCATTTCTCCTTTTTTCTAAGCTACTCTTAGCATATCAAATCTCGGGCTTCCTTTCAAAGATCTGCTACGCGAAGGCTACTTGACTTTTTTTGTCAAAATGATAGTATAGAAAAAATACAATTTTAAGGAGAAAACCATGTCCACGATCGATTTTCATAGTTTGGCAAAGACAGAACTTCACTGTCACTTAGACGGTTCCTTGTCGCTTCCAATCATTCGCCAGTTGGCAGCTATGGCCAATATTGACCTACCTGCTAGCGATGAGGAGCTCAAGCACCATGTCACTGCGCCTGCCCACTGTGAGAATCTTTTGGACTATTTGGAGGCCTTTGACTACATTCGGCCCCTCCTCCAAACTAAGGAAGCCTTGACGCTTGCTGCTTACGATGTGGCCAAGCAAGCTGCTCTCGAAAATGTCGTCTACATCGAGGTCCGCTTTGCCCCAGAATTATCCATGGATCAAGGACTCAATGTCCCAGAAACCATCGATGCAGTCTGTGAAGGACTGCGCCAAGCCCAGGATGAATTTGGCATTGTTGCAAAAGCCTTAGTCTGTGGCATGCGCCAGTCCGATCAAGAAGTCACCTCTCGCATTCTAGCAGAAGCCAACCAAGTTAGCGATCAAGATTTTGTTGGTTTTGACTTTGCCGGGGATGAGCACAACTACTCTCCAGAAGATATTCGACCCCTAATTGAGCAAGTCAAGAGTTACCATCGGCCCATGACGCTTCATGCAGGTGAGTGTCATTGCCCACACTTTGTTGCCCAATCGATTGCATTTGGCATCAAACGCAATGGCCACGTTACGGCTCTATCTCATGAACCAGCCTTACTTCAATCCTTTATTGACAATGGGGTCACTGGTGAACTCTGCTTGACCAGCAACCTACAGACAAAAGCAGCGCCGACTATAGAAGATTTCCCTTATTTGAAGATGAAGGCAGCCGGAGCTCGGATCAGTATCAATACCGATAACCGGACTGTATCTGATACCGACCTCACCAAGGAATATGCCCTCTACCATCAGCACTTCCAAACCAAGGAAACTGACTTTTATAAACACAATGTCCATGCCATCCAGGCTTCCTTTGCCAGTGACGAGGAAAAACAAGAACTCCTTAGTAAACTAGAAAAAGCCTATGCGGACTATTTATAAAGGAAAAAACTAGCACTTTATGAGTACTAGTTTTTTGAATGGTTAAAAATTATTTTTTCAATTAAGAACCTATTTTTTTCAGTAAAAATAATGTCTTATTTTTAAAACTATTCAAGTATAAACTAAAAACTTTCCGCCGTGAGAAAAGTGCCTGAAACACTATTGTTTCAGGCACTCGGGAGTTTTGAGACCTTAGGCTCAAAACTAAGTCATGGAACTTCTCCGAAGTTCGCTGACGTCCGTACTCACATAAGGAAAGTTTCTAGGAAGACTTTACCTTCCATCTGCAGCTAGCACTTTTATAAAGTGCTAGTTTTTTTAATCCTTCCACAAATCCATGGCCTTCAAGAAATCGTCTGAAACGGTCACATTGCGTGGGTTGGCTTGCTCGCGTTCTTGTAGTTTCGCCTCTACTTGGGCTAGACTGTTGATGCCTTCACTGCGCCAGTTGCGTAAAATGGCTTGGATATATTTCCAATGAGGCTTGCCGTTAAAGACAGCTTCTCGTAAGGCTGCCTTGATCACATCTGGATCTGTCTGATCCTCGCGCACAGTCTTGGTCAAGTCTTCAATCTCAAAAGGCGTCAAGAGTCGTCCCAGTTCTTGTTGGAAGGTTTCCACCAAGTCCTTGATGACATTTCCCTTTGCAGGCGCGCTCTGTGCCTTCCCTTGTAATTGGGATTCTAAAATCTCATCCAAGCGCTCCAGAGCAATGGTCGCATCAAAGATGGCTTCAATCTCGCCATTGAGCTCAATGGTCCGGTATTGAAGGAGTCCCTTGGTAGTCAAATTGGACATAATCCGATTGACCTCTGTCACCGTTTTTCCTAGATGACTAGCAATCTGATTAGGTGATAAGGCCTCTTGGCCAGTCGTATTTTGAAGGAAGAAAAACTGCCAAACCAAGTAATCATCTGCTTGGTCAAACAACTCATGATAATGAAAAAGCAAGGCACTTGGAAGAACCAAGTTGCCATACTTAAATGCTTGTGAATATGTCATAATTCCCCTTTATAGGTAACCATAAAATGAAATATCTTTTTCCAATTCTTCCAAGCGGTAAGGTGTTTCTTGATAAACCGCATAGTTGATCCAATTACTAAAGAAAGTCGTCGCAGCTAGATTCCAACGAATGCGAGGCTCTGTATTAGCGTCATCCCCATCAAAATAATTCTCGGGAACGTCCGGATCCAAGCCTGCCTTGACATCTCGGTGGTATTCTTTTGCCAGCGTATCGCGATCATACTCCAGATGGCCAAAGCTATAGACCTCACGCATGTCTGGACTGGCAATGATGGAAAGCCCAACTTCATTCCCTTGAGCGATCACTTGAAGATTGCTCTTTTCAAGGACTTCCTTCAAAGGAATATCCGTATAGCGAGAATGAGGGGCAAGGAAGCGATCGTCAAATCCTCTCATGAGCAGACTTTCGGGACGCACCACTGCTTGGTCATAGATGCCCGATAGCTTGTCACAGAGCTCTACTTTTTGAATCCCGTAACGGTGATACAATCCAGCCTGGGCTCCCCAACAAAGGTGCAAGGTAGAAAAGACATGCCGTTTAGACCATTCAAAGACCTGGGTCAACTCTTCCCAGTAGTCCACTTCCTCAAAGTCCATCTTTTCGACAGGCGCCCCCGTCACAATCAAGCCGTCATAGTAATTATCCTTGATATCCTCAAAGGTCTTGTAGAAGCTCTCCATATGCTCGGCCGCTGTATTCTTAGACTCATGGCTAGTCATATAGAGGAAATCTACATTGATCTGCAAGGGCGTATTGGCCAGGAGGCGTAGCAGTTGAGTCTCAGTTGCTTCCTTAGTCGGCATGAGATTCAAAATCAGAACATTTATAGGACGAATATCCTGGTGAGTTGCTCGAACATCATCCATGACAAAAATATTTTCTGAACGAAGAATATCTACTGCAGGTAATTTTTTATCTAGTGTAATTGGCATAAAAAGCTCCCATCGTGCAAGTTCTTAACTAACATTATATGATAGGAGCTTATAGTTTTCAATTATGGTTTTTCTGTATCCAGTTATAGTATTAGACTATATCAGTAATGCATCAAACCTTTGTAGTCGTAATCGCCGATCGCTTCGCGACCTTTCAATTCATCCAACTCGATCAAGAAGGCACACCCTGCAACGATCCCACCGAGTTTTTCGATCATTTCGATGGTTGCTTTCACCGTACCACCAGTCGCCAAAAGGTCATCAACGATAAGGACGCGTTGACCTGGTTTGATGGCATCTGCGTGCATGCAGAGGGTATCCACACCGTATTCTTTTTCGTAGTCAGCAGAAATAACTTCACGTGGCAATTTACCAGGCTTACGAACAGGCGCAAAACCAATACCGAGCTCAAAAGCTACCGGACATCCAACGATGAACCCACGCGCTTCAGGACCAACGATCATGTCGATTTTCTTATCCGTTGCGTATTGAACGATTTCACGAATCGCATAACTATAAGCATTACCATCTGCCATCAAAGGGCTGATATCACGGAAGGTAATTCCTTCTTGTGGATAGTTTTCAATGCTTGCAATGTAATCTTTTAAATTCATGGTTAACTTTCTTTCATAAAAAATTTTTTACATTCCATTATATCATGAATTCTACTAACTTGCATCATTTTTTGCCAAATCATTTTCCCATACCTGCAGTAACAGCAAAATGAGGCTGGGACAAAAGTCCTAGCCTCTCAATTGTCTTTGGATTGTCGAGCAAGACGCAGTTGTTGAGTGGGCTCTACTACGCTGATTTCATCAGCTTTTACAGCCCTACTCAACTGTGCGGAGGTGGGACGACGAAATCGAATTCTAACGAATTACCGATTTCTGTCCCACTTTCATAATAATTGTTAGAAGAACCTTTTACTGTCCTTCTATTAATTTGTTGTACTCGATTTTCATATCCCCCAAGTTTTTCAGGGAATAACGGGAGCTTCCGTTTTTAAACCAAGTACCCAGGATATATTGCTCGGCGACCTTCTTACTTTGGTTTTTCAACCAAGTGCGGTCTTTGCCATAGGTGGCAAGTTGCTCAAGGAGTTGTTGGCCCTCGTAGGTAGTATCTTCTTTAGAAAGGTAGACCTCTTTCTGGAAAAACAACTTTTTGGATGAGTTGTATTTAAATATAAAACCAAGTGTCACACCTTTTTCCAATTTAAAATCATACATATAGGTCCAGTTGGGAGTTCCTCTAAACATCATCACGGACAGTTCTTCGTTAGCATCGACAATTCCTTTAGAATAGGGGTAGGTCTGAAAATCCTCGTTTTCTTTCCAAATACCATCGTTCCCTATCGTTTCTGTATAGGGCTTAAACATCACATAGCGCATCAGCCCACCATTTTCAGAGTAAGCGATCTCCTCCATAGGATTTTTGAGGCTTAGATAGATTTCAAACCAATAAAGAGCAAAAAGTAGGATGGGAATTAGGCAGAGAGTAATTTTTAGACGTTTTTTCATGAGGCCTGTTCTGTCAGATAGTCATAGATTTCGCGAACGGTTCCAAGGGCCATTAATTCCTGCTCTTTCACCGTTTGTTTGAGATTTTGGTAGATGGTGCTTTCTGCGATTTCCCGTTTTTCTGCTGCTTTATTGACCTTCATGATGCCATTTTCAATGGTCACAAAGCCCAATTCTTGGAAGATCTGGATCATTTTAACCAAGAGGATCTGCTCGATCTTGAGATAGGTAGCTAGGTCTTTCAGTTTGTAGCGGACATCGAACTCTGGGTATTGGTAGATGGTTTTATAGAGCTTAGCATACTGGTCCCTGCTACCGTAGCCTGTCAGATAGTAGGCTTTAGCAATTTCATTTTTGAAATACACAGCTTGGAAATCATGCTCTTGAAAGATGTGACGCAGTTGCTCTATATCCTCAGGGATATTTCCAACCACTACAGCAGTTGCTCCTGCTAGATCAGGCAGTTCTTTGGTAAAATCAAGTACAGGAACACCTGCGGGGAGGCTGGCATTTTTGGAGCGGATATTAAAGAGCTGGACGCCGTCCACACGCGCATCGACCAGCATGAGCTGAAGGGTTGTTTGGCCATTCCATTGGTTGACAGATAATTGAACGGCTAGCTCTAAGTCTTGCGCCTGGGCAAACTCTGTTTCTAAGCTTCCCAAGCCAAAGGCAACCACCTCAAAGGTCGCATCTTCTTGAGAAATTTTGAGTTTCAAGTGAGTATTGCCAGCTCCCATCGAGCGCGCCCCTTCTACCTTGAAATTACGGACCAAAAAGACAGGCTTTTTATTGTCCATTCCAAAAGGACTCAAGCGTTCAAAGCTTTTCAGAGTCTCAAGCGTTAGTTCAGTTAAATGCAGTTCCTCGTCGATGGCTAAGGTGGACTTGCTACTGAGATCAATCTCTTGCTCTCGAATATAATCCGTAAGGGCCTGAGACAAGGAAGGGAGTTGGTCCACATCTAAGGTCATCCCTGCTGCACCGGCATGCCCGCCAAAGGCGACAAAGAGCGACCGGTGGGGAGCGAGGGCATCAAAGATATTGACCGACTCAGGACTCCGAGCGCTTCCTTTAGCACGCCCATCTTCGATGCTTAAAACAACTACTGGCTGATGAAGCTCTTCTAATAGACGGCCAGCTACAATACCAAGGACCCCTGGATTCCAGCCTTCCTTGGCCAAGACTTGGGCGGACAAGCTCGGATCGACCATAGTTTTAGCTTCGTCATAGATGCTTTGGACAATTTCTTTACGTTCTTCATTCTTTTGATGAATCATGAGGGCAATCTCGTGCGCCTCTTCATCGTCAAATCCTGTCAGGAGTTCAATGGCCGGATTGGGATCATCGAGGCGTCCAAGGGCATTGAGACGAGGAGCAATCTGAAAACCAACTGTTTCTTCATTGATATCCTCCGGACGAATCCCTGCGATCTCCAAGAGTTCCTGCAAGCCCATGCGCTGGGTATGTTGGAGAACACCCAGGCCGTATTTGACCAGAATCCGATTCTCATCTGTCAGGCTGACCATGTCAGCAATGGTCCCAATTGCTACCAGGTCTAAGAGATCGACTGGTACTTCCTCTAGGAGGGCACAGGCCAACTTAAAGGCCACACCACATCCTGCTAGATAATGGAAGGGATAATCCGCATCTGGATGCTCCGGATGGATGATCGCATAAGCATCCGGCAAGTCCTCTGGCATCGAGTGGTGGTCCGTCACGATAACATCAACCCCCATTGCTTGAGCCATGGCAATGGCTTGATTGCCCGCCACACCATTGTCCACCGTGACAATCAGGGAAATGCCTTGCTGCTCGATAAAGTAGTTGTAGACACTCTCATTGGGACCATAGCCGTCTGTGAAGCGGTTGGGTAGGTAGACTTGCACCTCTGCACCCATCTGCTCCAAGGTTTCCTTCATAATGGAGGCCGATGTCATCCCGTCCGCATCATAGTCTCCGTAGATGAGGATCTGCTCATAATCTTCGATGGCCCGTCGGATGCGCCCCACTGCCTTGTCCATATCATGGAGCAAATAAGGGTCATGTAGCTTCTCTAGTTTGGGTTCTAAAAAGTCTTCTAAATCCTCTTTGGTTTGAATGCCACGCTCATACAGCAAGGTTGCTACGGACGCTTCTAGGCCTGCTTTTTTGGCAAGGGCTAAAAAGGCCTCATCTGCACTTGGCGAAGCTAACTGCCAATCGTATTTTGAAGTGATCATCTAGCTTTTGGTCTCCTCTTTTTCTTATCTGAATATTATAACATGAAAGGCTAAAATGGCGGGAAATAAAAGGTCGACTTATACAAAAACCAAAATCAACATTTTTCATTATTTTTGTTGCATTTAACTTGACTTATCATACTAAAAGAATATAATAATGATGATAATAATCTTTTAAATATGCAATGGGATGATTATTCTGTTAAAATTTGCAACGTTTATTATCACTTTAACATTATGACGCTTGTCATTTCCCTTGTTTTTCTATCTAAACAAACGTAGTTAGAGGGTTTGAGCTGATTTTGTCGGTGGGTTTGTTTTCTTTTAATGCATAAAGAGGAGCATATAATTCATCGATCTATCCTAAACTGAGGCAGCTGGTTTCATGGAGTAGAAATTAGAAGCCTTTCTATTTTAGGATATATCACTATATAGAAAAGCCTCGGAAAGGGCAGGCAGAAGAAAGGAAATGAGGCCAATTGAAATCTCTTTATAAAAAGATAGTTGCATTTGTAGCTATCATCGGTGTGGTAGCCTTGGGCTTGTCTGTGATCAAACCCGTAAGCGCGGCCACTGTTTCACCAACCGTCACCAACTTAAAGGCCCAAACAAATGGACAAAAGGTTACCTTTTCATTTGACTGGGATTTAACTGGTAAATCAGTTAAAGACGGTGATACATTTACCATTGATGCTCCAGAAGGTGTCAATATCACTGAAATCGCAACACAATCACTCCAAGCTAATGGAGCTGAAGTCGCAACCATTTCGATGACAAACAAAAAGATTACTTTTACCTTTAAAAAAGCAATCGAGTCCATGAACCAAAATGTGAAGGGTGGATTCTCATACAAAGCAGAATGGGATAGCACACCAGGAAATCCTGGTAACAAAACTGCCACTTCTAAGGTTGGATCTGAATCCGTTGTTATCACACGTCCTGATGGTCCTGGAGTATTTGAATCTGTCTTAAATAAATACAACCTTACTGGTGACTTTGTAGCTAAGGAATTCAAATTAGATGCATCTGAAAACTATGCATGGATGAAAGTTGGAGATGACTACTATCTGACAAAATGGTTCATCCGTATCAACGGAGATGGTAAGAAACAAGCCATCACAAACCCTGTTGTGTCAGATAAAATCCAAGCTCCAGCTGTAGATTACTCAAAAATCACTTTTGCTCCAGCTGCAAACCACGCTGCAAATGAATTCTTTGTAGGAACTTACTTGAAACCATCCTTCACTTTAAGAAAAGGTGGACAAGTGGTGGCTTCTGGTTGGGACTTCTGGAAACATGTGAAATTCGATGCGGACGGCAATGGATTTACCGTGAATTTATCAGATGTCAGTGATGTCTTTAAAACAGCATCAAGCGATGAATTGATCGTTGAATACCAAACATTAATTCCTAAGACAACCATTCGCGTTGACAACAATGCTACATTGACAGCTGATGAAATCACAACACCTCAAACTGACCCAGCCTTCTGGAACAACACTGAATTGAAATTCTGGGTGAGCGGGGACAAAACTGTCACTGTTCAAAAAGAATGGGTTGGTGATGAGGAAGCTGACCGTAAAGATATTACTGTTCAATTGTATGCGGACGGCAAAGCCTTGGATGGGTTAACACAAACTCTTACAAAAGCTTCTGGCTGGAAAGCAGCATTTACGAATTTGCCAGGTATCAAAGACGGTAAGGCAATTGAATATTCAGTAGTAGAAACAAACACTCCAGAAGGTTACACTTCTAAAGTTGAGAAAATTGATGATGACAACGTGATTAAAGTGGTCAACACATCAAATAAACCAACTACAACTACAACCACTACGACTCAAGAGCCTACAAC
>NZ_KI669401.1:831101-917318 GCF_000507765.1 Streptococcus parasanguinis CC87K
CCTAAGACTACTTCAACTACAACTGAAGAGCCTAAGACTACTTCAACTACAACACCAGAAGAACCAGAAAACCACAATAGTAGTGAGGAAGACACAACAACAACTACTACTACTGCAGAGCCTAAGACTTCTTCATCCACAACAGAAAATCCAAATAAACCTAGTCATTCTGGTACCACAACGACACCAAGTGCGCCAGGTTCAAATGGTGGAAACAATGGTGGACGTCGCAAATCGCTTCTTCCAAACACAGGTGAAGTTGTTGCATCTGGACTTGTCTTCTCCGGAATTCTTGTCTTAGCAGGTGCTGTTGGAATCAAACGGAAATTGACTGATAACTAATCGTATCATTAGGAACAGTCCTTACTTCTATCAACCCCCTAACGAAGAAACTTCTACTCTCATTCATAGAAGTTGAAACAAATAGAGAGAACCGAAAGGTTCTCTTTTTTAATCTGTTCTTCCTATAAATTAAATAGACTTCAGAGCTAATTTCCTTGTAAAATCTCAATCAAATATAAAGGAGCCAGACGTTAAGTCCTGGCTCCCTATAAAATACTGAATAATTAGATTGACCAACGTTCTAATCGGATACGAAGGATCTTTCTTTAGTTTTGGCTTTCTACTCTCTCTTTTTGATCTTCATAAAAAACAACTTTCCCATCTTTGACCTTGAATGAGTAACTAATGGAATCGGCGTAACTGCCTTTGGAATAGTAGAAATCATAGGCACCATCCGGTAGTTTGCTAGCGTCTAATTTTTTGGCTGCTGCTTTTAAGTCTTGTTCCTTAACGGATACACCATCCTTTATATAAATAGTCATACGGATTAACTCTTGATCGATTAAGGTCTGAAAAGGGATTTGATAGTAACCAGCAAAGTCCTTTTTCCCTTCTTTGAGATTTTGACTTGCGATACTATCTAGAATTTGCTCCTTCTCATCACGGTTGGAGTTAGATAAAAAACCAAAGAAACTAATAGGAAGACCTAGAGATTGCTTCTTTAATTGTCCCTCAATTTCTTTCTCCTTCTTTTGGACAGATTGCTGCTTCAAGTACGCTTCCTTATACTCTGGAAGATGGTCGCTAGTTGTATCTGTCCAATCATTATGAAACACCGTATCCGTTTCTAATGTCACTGTTTGTCCATCATAGGTTTTCTCAGAGTAGGTATAAGACACATGATAAGTTGGGATTTCCAAAGCAGTCCAATCCAGTTTGTTTATGGTCACATCCCCATGCAGACCAACCTTAGCAAGCTCACTGCTGACTACTTCCTCCGCCTTTTTATAATCACTCGGTTTCATTATCTTACAACTGGAAAGAAACAGGCAACAAAGAATAAGTGGAATTCCTGCGAATAGTTTGAAATAGTTGGGCTTCATAGCCTGACCTCCTTGCGAAATTCAACCTAATCAATTAATTTTTTATATAGTCATATCTGAACAACCTATGAACCGATTGAAAATTCTAATGATAATTGAGAAGTTCCTATTATATGACATGACTATTTTTGAATGACCCATTTTGCATCACCATAAACGATCGTAAATGGTCCATCCCCATCTGTTAAATAATTAATTTTATATTTACCCGACTCTCCTGCCTCAAGGACTGTTGGCTGTTTGTAATTTAAAGTATTATTCAACATATAAGCAGATTTGCCATGGCCATCATAGAGATCTACATTTGTATAATCTGGAGTATTTTCAATACTGAGAGGTGTTGTATTTGATAGGGTGAATTCGACGATCAATCGATGTTGTTTTTTCCTTGTATCGATACGGTCTTGATCATCCTGAACATCCAAATTTGGATCGTCTGTTACACTATTCAGTGTAACTTCTAAGCCATTAGCAAATACAACTGGCTCTCCAATTACATAACTTTTAACAGGATTTTTGGGATTAAAATTCTTTAATTTTTCTTTTATCTTTTGTCCGTCACTATTATTTCCAGATGGGATGGTCCAAAAGATATTATTCTCATCTTGCTTACCATACTGATTATCCCCCTTCATTTGTTGAGGGATTTGTAAGAGAATAGCCAAGTTTTTTAAATCAATTCGAACATCACCTTGATTTGTCACTTCCATTTCAACCGTGAATTCCGTAGGCGAAGTTTTACTATAAGCATAACCGGATAATGAGGTTGCCTCGAAATTTTTGTTAACTAACTGTTGTAAAACTGTTGAAAGCATGATATAGGAAATATGATCATCTCGATTTATTTCTTTTTCAGCATACCTTTGATGGAATTCATCGAGCCAATCATAGAAGGCTTGATTGAAATCTGACTCATTAGGATTTTTATAATATTTATTCCCTCTCGATAAAAGCTCTGGGAAGTAAGTTGGTGCCTGAATGCGAATGAATACTTTGTTTCCCTTAACTGCATAGCCCTTTAATTCATATTTTTTTCCAAAGCTCAATGCATTCGTCATGAGCTTCAAATACATGGGACCATATATTTTGAGGGGGTACTTCTCACCAAGATATTCCACATAAGTATTTGGATCAAAAGTACTACTGTTTTTTTCAATTTTAGGGATAATATAATCGTTCCAGAGTCGAGTATACATATCCTCTTGATTTTTTGCCCCATTGGCCTTGATTACTGTGTCTATTCCCCTTGGATCTACATAGACTCCTTCAACGACCTGCAAAGCTTTTTGAACTCTTCCTTCCTCAGATAGAGAGACTTCATTCGGTTGCTGTCCATATATTGAAATACCATCGCTATCATCTGACCTCATATATTGTGGAAGTTTTTCAAACGTTATGTATCTGATACTGTTCTTTGCATCCCAATCAAATGTTGCTGCAGGTCCTGTCTTGTCAAAATGAATGTTTTTTCGATCGATTTTCTTCTGTACTTCTTTATTCGAAGAACCTTGTTTTTCTACAGTTCCTTGTTTGCAGGCACTCAAACATACTGGTATAAGTACCGAACATAAGACAAGGCCCCATTTTATTTTCTTCTTCATTTCATCTCCTCCTAATCTCACCCTCATTTTACCATCAATCTCCCCTTTTGTCAGTCAAATAGATAAGGCTGGGACAAAAGTCCTAGCCTCTCAATTATTTTTGGATTGTCGAGCAAGACGCAGTGGTTGAGTGGGCTCTACTACGCTGATTTCATCAGCTTTTACAGCCCTACTCAACTGTGCGGAGGTGGGACGACGAAATCGAATTCTAACGAATTACCGATTTCTGTCCCACTCTCTTTATTTCATATAGATCATCCCTGTACAGGCTTGCTCTGAAAGTTCAACAAAGCCCAGGGATTGGTAAAAGGCTAGATTTTTCTCGCTACGTTCAGTGGCAAGGAGCCGTTGATAGACATTTGGGAAGGTCGCTAAAGCCTCTTTTAAGAGTTTCTTTCCAATGCCTTGGCGCTGGTGATCTGGTCGTACCAAAAGGTCCTGCACAAAAATAACCGAGTGGCCATCACCTACCAAGCGAATGTAGGCGACGAGCTCTTTCTCATCATAGACGGCCAACTGCCAGAGACTAGCTTTGACAGCTTGTTCCAGCATAGATGGGTTGTTGGTATAATTGGTCCAACCCACCGAGCTGTAGAGTGCGAGTAGGTCTGTCATCGCTGGAATTTCTTTTTTATAATCTAACATCTTAACTCCTTTTTAACCGATAGTGCTGGAAGAAGGCGATATCTCGGTAAGGGGACTCTTGGCAAACAGATAGCTCCATCTTGAGCATAGACTCTCGCCAGCCTTCTTGGTCCTTGAAACGATTGTCCTGCAAGGCATAAAAGACACGGATCCCTTGGTAGTCCTGAACTTCGAGGGCTAGATCGTCTACTGCTCTATCTAGATCATAGGCCTGTGCCAAGCCCATGGAGTGGGTTTCCAGGTCTTGACCGGCTAAGAGATCAAGGGCCTTTTGAGTATCATTTTCAAAGACGACTGTCTGCAGAACGCGGCCAACCTCATTGTGCTTGACGATAGAGAGCAGGCCTCCTGGTTTCAAGAGACGAGTGAATGCCTTTAAAATCACCTTGCGATCCTCTACATACTCCAAGACATTATGGCAGAGGATGACATCAAAGCTGGCATCTTCAAAGCTCTCTATCTGGTCCAGACTCCCAACGAGTTGCTGGTAGGGATGGTCCTGGACCCGCAAGGTCACCATTTCCTCATTGGGTTCCACAGCAAGGACTTGATTGTCTTGCGCCAGGTGGTTGGCTACAAGGCCAAAACCACTGCCGAAATCAAGCACTCGCTTTCCCTTGATGTCCTGTAATTGTTCAAAAAGGATATCATAATAGATCTGTCCCCAGGGTTGCCGGAGGTTTTCTAAATAGGCTTGAATATTCGTGGCCATCGATCTCCTCCTATTTGAAATTGAACATCTTGCTAGCTAGCTTGTCCGAGATGCGTGGGAAAAGGGTATAGAGCTTGTGGGTCAGGTTCAAGAGCCAAGGCAGATTGAGCTCACGTTTTGCTTTTCCAAAGTTCTTCACGATCTTCTTGGCCACAAAGTCCGGTTCCAAAATATAGCGATCCACAGCTTTGACATAGCTTCCGTCTGGGTCTGCCTGATCAAAGAAAGTGGTCCGAATGGGGCCTGGATTGACCGTCGTCACATGGACACCAAAGGGCATGAGTTCTAGACGCAGGGCATTCGAGAAGCCAATAGCTGCAAACTTAGTCGCCGAATAAAGGCTGGATTTGGCAGTTGCGACGAGACCCGCCATGCTGACGATATTGACAATGTGCCCCTTGCCTGCTTCCTTCATGTGCGCACCCATCAAGCGTGAAAACTGCATGAGGGCAAAGGTATTGACCTCAAACATCTCCTGCACCTGCTGGTCAGAAATGCGATCAAAGGCCTCAAAAATCCCATAGCCTGCATTGTTGACCAAGATATCGATCTGCCCATAGCGCTGATAGAGCTCTTCTACCAAATCTTGGACGGCTGAGGAATCAGTGATATCGATCCCAATGCATTCAGCTTGAGGATGACTGGCATAGAGTTGTTCCAGTTTTTCTTGATTTCTGCCTAGGAGAATCAGCCGATCTTCAGGGAGGAGCTTGACCATTTCTTGGGCCAAGCCTCCACTTGCTCCTGTTATGAGAATGGTTCGCATCTTAGATCTCCACTTCTTCCAAATCTTTGACGACATAGACATTTTCAAAAATGCTGGATGCATCCTTGCGCAATTGGCTGATGTCTTTTGATAAGAAGCGAGCACTGATGTGGTTGAGAAGAAGGCGCTTCGCTCCAGCTTCACGCGCTACTTCTGCTGCCTGCATATTGGTCGAGTGACCGTGTTTCTTAGCAATCTTCTCATCGCCCTTACCATAGGTGGACTCATGGACGAGGACATCTGCATTGACTCCAAGGCGGACACTGGCATCCGTCTTTCTGGTATCTCCAAGGATCGTGATAATCTTACCAGGTCGAGGAGCTGAAATATAATCAGCAGCAATGATCTTGGTGCCATCTTCCAGGGTGACATCTTGTCCATTTTTAACCTGACCAAAGAGCGGTCCAAATGGAACGCCCGCTGCCTTGAGCTTATCTGCGTCGAGTGTTCCTTCGAGGTCCTTCTGCATGATCCGATAACCGACACAGAAAATGGTGTGGTCCAAAGCTTCCGCGTAAACCGTGAATTTATCAGTTTCTAAAATCTTACCCAGAGAATGTTCATCGAATTCATGAAAATGGATGCGGTAAGGCAGACGAGAGCCTGATACGCGAAGACTAGTCATCACAAAGGATTTGATCCCTACTGGTCCATAGATATCCAGATCCGTCTGCTCTTCATTGGCCTGAAAGGCCCGACTAGAGAGGAAACCTGGCAAACCAAAAATATGATCTCCGTGTAGGTGAGTAATAAAGATCTTGCTAACCTTTCGCGGACGAATGGTCGTTTCTAAAATTTGATTCTGTGTCGCTTCGCCACAATCAAAGAGCCAGACTTCATTGATCTCGTCCAGCAATTTGAGCGCTAGGCTCGATACATTACGGGCTTTTGAGGGTTGCCCAGCTCCCGTTCCTAAAAATTGAATGTCCATTGTCTACTTTCTATCTATATAAATCATGGCCGTCCGGTTCTCTGAACGGAAAGAAAGGTTGCCTGGGTAGGCTTGCGCTAGCTCGAGAAGCTCCTCTTGGTTATATCCTGACAGTTTTAAGCGTCCATCTTCCAAGGTCATCAAGTCAGTTAGGGCTGAGAGGGCTTCTGTTTTAGTGACCCCTTCTGGTTCAGCCTCTTGCAAGCAGATCTTGCCATCTTTTTCAAAGACCAAACAATGTGGAAAGATCTCTGCAATTTCGAATAAAATGGCAGGGGTGATATCCTCTGTTGGATGTTCAGCAAAGACACAGGCTAGCTCTTCATTTGCGTAGGCCAAGCCATAAGACTTACCTGATAAATTGAGGCGGATAAAGGGCTTCCATTCATCAAAACTTTGCTGAATTGTGAATAAGTCAAATGCTCGGCTCAAGTCCAAGAAATAATCCATGGCCTCTTTTGGGCTCTTCTTTTGATAGAGCTCAGCGAAATAGGCGTTGATCACACTTGGGGGAGGCGTAATCACACGGAGACGTAAGTCATCAGGGATGGTGCTTAAAAGATTGGTCAGATAGACCCGATCGAGACTGGTATAGCCCCCATATTTTATTGCTAAATCAACGTAATCCGTCATAAAATTCTTCCAACTTCCACTTATTTTTCTCTGCGATATAGCCTTGAATGACCTCGACATCCTCTTCAAATTCACGTTTGTCAATGATCACTACTGTTTCTAGATCATGTGTCCGATAAGATTTTGAAAAGGGAACGCGAATGGCAAAGGGAACAAAGAGCTCTCTCAGTTTTTCTAGGAGCAAAGCCTGGAGATCTTCACGGGCTGTCTCAGAGCGCGCTGAAATCAAGCTAAAAGGGGTCTGGGTTGGTGTAAAGTCTGCTACTTTGTCTGCTTTGTTGTAAAGAGTCAAGCGAGGGATTTCCAGCATATCCAGGTCCTTCATGATCGAAAGCACGGTCTTTTCATGCTCTTCATGATTAGGATCAGATGCATCGATGACATGGACCAGGAGGTCCACATTCTTACTTTCTTCCAGGGTCGACTTAAAGCTTGATACCAACTCTGTTGGTAGATCTTGGATAAAGCCAACCGTATCGGTCAGCGTCACTTGCAGATTGCCTGTTAGATGGATGCTCTTGGTTGTGGCATCCAAGGTCGCAAAGAGTTCATCGGCTTCATACTGGCTCTTACTGGTCAGCTGATTCATAATGGTCGACTTACCTGCATTGGTATAGCCGATCAAACCAATCTTGAAAACAGGTGATTCCAAACGTTTTTCACGAAGGGTTTCCCGGTTCTTTTCAACTGCCTTGAGCTGGTGCTCGATATCGGTGATTTGATTGCGAACGCTCCGGCGGTTCAACTCCAACTGACTTTCCCCTGGTCCACGAGAACCAATTCCCCCAGCCTGACGGCTGAGCATGATCCCTTGACCGACAAGACGTGGCAAGAGGTATTTGAGCTGGGCCAAGTGTACCTGCAACTTCCCTTCATGACTTCTAGCCCTCATAGCAAAGATATCTAAAATCAACTGCATCCGGTCAATGACCTTGACCCCAAGGATTTCTTCTAAGTTGACATTTTGACGGGGGGTTAGGCGATTATTGACCACCACGGTCGTAATCTCATCTGCTTCGACCATTTGAGCAATTTCTTCGAGTTTTCCTGAGCCGACAAAGGTCTTGGTGTCGTATTTCTCCCGCTTTTGTGTATAGGAACCCCGGACATCTCCACCGGCTGTTTTAGCCAGGCTCGCCAACTCCTCCATAGACATGTCAAAATTGTCCATGCCTTGAAGTTCCACACCGACCAAAAGGATGCGTTCTTGTTTTTTTTCTGTTTCAATCATGCTGTAAAAACTCCTTTACATCTGCAAGAACCTGCTCCTTGAAGTGGGGGGCAGAAATGGCGTAAAAGGTCACTTCCATTCGATTTCGAAACCAGGTCAGCTGGCGTTTGGCAAAGCGCCGCGTATTGCGCTTGAGGATCTCACTGGCTTCCTCAAGGCTCTGCTCTCCCTTAAAGTAAGGAAAGAGTTCCTTGTAACCAATGCCTTTAGCTGCCTGAACCTCCGGATGGTCATCATAGAGCCACCGGGCTTCATCCAGCAAGCCTTCTTCTAGCATGCGGTCTACTCGGCGATTGATGCGATCATAGATCAAGGATCGATCATCATCTAGACAGATGAGATAGGGTTCATAATCGGTCTCTTCGTTTGCGAGCTCCTGCCCAAAATGAGCAATTTCAAGAGCCCGCATGGCCCGACGGCGATTAAGCTGAGGAATCACAAGTCCTTGCTCCGCTACCCTTTGGTACAAGTCTTCGTCCGACAACACGTCCAATTGGGCGCGATAGGACAGAATCTCTTCATGAGGAACTTCACCACCTAGATGATAACCTTCGAGCAAACTTTGGATGTAAAGACCCGTCCCACCTGCAATGATAGGAAGTTTGCCTCGAGCTGTGATCTCTTCAATCGCAGTCTTAGCTTCTCTTACAAAATCAAAAGCCGAGTAAGACTCGGTCACCTCCCGCACATCGATCAAATGATGGGGAGCTGCAGCTTGCTCTTCTAGTGTCGCCTTGGCTGTTCCAATATCCAGCTTGCGATAGACTTGTTGACTATCGCCACTGATAATTTCACCATTGAGGGCTTGCGCTAAATCGATCGCAAGAGCTGTTTTCCCAACAGCAGTCGGTCCCACAATCACAATTATCTTGGTTTTCATCGTTTTTCCTTGCAAAATTCACGTTTTTTCGTTACCATATATTATAACATAAATATTTAAAGTTCAGAAAAGGAGAAATTCTCATGGCTAAAGGATTTGGTAAAGGTTTTGTTACTGGTGTTGCTGGTACAGTTGCTGCTGTCGCAGGTGCAGTTTACACATTCAAGAAGAAAGTAATTGAACCAGAAGAACAAAAAGCAGCTTTCATCGAAGAAAACCGCAAAAAAGCAGCACGTCGCCGTGTCTCACACTAACCATTCAAAAAGCTCCGGGAAACCGGAGCTTTTTGAATGGTTCAAAGAAAATTAGATTGAAATTTCACCGTTCTTTGATCATCTTCGTTGCGATCTCCAAGAGTTCCACTCCCATCTGAAAATGCTCGTCTAACAAATCATAGACGGCATCTTCGGACAAGACACCACAAGGTAGATCCTTTGGAAAGTCAGCCTGATTGGACAGGTCCAAGTCATCAAAATAGGCCTGACTACTATAATAATCACTCAGTTGGATATAGCTTTCTTGATGCTCTCTTAGTTGATCCACTGCTTTTTTGGTTTCTTCCAAAGTCTTGGCATAGTCATTCAAATAACCTTCCATTCTTTGGATGCGTTCGATGTTTTCCTGTGCAATTGCCATGATTTACTCCACTTTCACCACTTCTAGATGGTGGCCACCTAGAAGCACGAGGTATTTTTCTACTTGCTCTTTGCCATAAGAACGACGAAGAGCTTCTGCATAGAGATCGAGCTGATCCCGGTAGCGTTCGACCAATTGGCTAGGAACCTTGTAGTGATCCGTCTTGTAATCAAAAAGTAGGATCCGGTCTTCTAGCACCAAATAACCATCCAAGATACCCCGCACGACAAAGTCCTCACCACTGGCTGGATCTTTCTTCAGCATGGCAAAGGGAGCTTCGCGACTGACTCGAGAGGCTTCTTTTTGAAGCAAGGTCCCCAAAGGTGTCTCATAGAAAGCAAGGATGGCCTCTAGCTTGATACGGGCTTTGACTGCTGGCTCTGCTTGGACTTGCTCCAAGGCTTGACGCAGTGTATCTAGCGTGATTTCTTCTTCAAGAGGCACGCGCTGCATGAGTTCATGGACGGCACTACCGACCTGGGCTCCTGTCACGGCCTTTTCTTGACCAAAAGTTGGCAGCTCAAACTCAGGCGTCACAGTCTTTGCATCCATAATTTGGACGCCACTGGCATCCATGACCGGCTCGTAGAATTTCTTGATCTGACTAGGAGTACGGACACTTGGTAAATGAATGGCCGGAGCATAGAGCTGATTGAGCCGATCAACATTTTCCAAGATATCCAAGGCCCGACGAATATCCTCTGACTGACGGACATCCTTGAGCTGATCAAGCCGGGAATCCTTCTCCTTCTCTAGTGGTTCCAGCTTGTCTGGTGTCAGGTCTTCGTCTGTCACAAAACGCGTGTCATAGGCTAGGGTATTCTTGGTAAATACATCTTGAATAGCAAAGAGCCAGTCCTGATAAGAGGTCCATTCTTTTCGCTTCTCTGGATCTAGCTTGCCATTGCGACTGGTCCCCCAATCAGTATCACGCAGTTTGTCCTCCCGGCCTTTTCCGACCAGATAGAGCTTGAGCTCAGCCCGTGTCATGGCGACGTAAAGAAGACGCATCTGCTCCGAAATCGTAGCCAATTTTGTTTCTTCCACGTTCCGTTGGTAGCAAGGCGTTTCGATCTGCAGGCGAATGGTTTCTGGAGCAGCTGGATTCTCTGTCTCAACCGGAAGACTCGCAACATATTTAAAGCCAATCCCTTTTTGGCGACTGAGAATGATTGGCCCCGATTGATCCTTACGGTTAAAGGCCTTGTCCATATTGAGAATAAAGACATACTTGAATTCCAGCCCCTTACTCTTATGGACGGTCATGAGCTGGACGGCATCTTTGGGTGCTGCAAGAGGGACGCTGGCCAAATCGTGTTCATTTTCGATCACCTTGTCGATCATGGCAATGAAGCGCGACAAGCCCTTAAAGCTGGCCTTCTCGTAATCATTGGCCCGAAGCGTCAAGGCATAGAGGTTGGCCTGGCGCTGGGCCCCATTTGGAAGGGCCCCGACATAGTCATAGTAATAACGATCCTCATAAATTTTCCACAGCAAATCATAGAGCGAAGAGGTCTTGGCAGCGGCCCGCCAAGTAGATAAAACTTTGAGGAAGTTCTTGATTTTAGCTGAAAGCTTGGCATCGATCAACCGCGCCTGCTCTGCAGTCTTTTCAAGGGCTAACTGGACCTTGTGATAGAAGGCCACTTGCTTTTGCTCTGGAAGCGTCTGCAAGGAAATCCGTGCCAGCTCATCTTCATCAAAGTCAAACATAGAGGATTTCATGAGGGCCACTAAGGGATAATCATGCAAGGGATTGTTAATGGTCCGCAAGGTATCCAGCATGACCATCACTTCCAGTGACTCAAGATAATGCGCCTGTCCGCTATCTGCCACAATCGGAATATGGTACTGGTCAAAGGCTTCCAGAATCGCATCATTTCGAGTTCGAGTCGCAGTCAAGAGCGTGATCTCTTTAAAGGGCACTTTTTCTACCCGATGGAGACGCAAAATTTCTTTGATGACCAGGAGAATTTCTCCCTTGGAAATCGTCTCGACTCCAGAGGTAGCTTCCTCGTCATCGGCCTTTTCTTCCTGGTCTTGGGAGCCATCATAGAGCAAAAATTCTGCCCGATGTTGTGGCAAGGCTAAGCGCTGCTTGTCACTACCTGCGACCAGATAGTGGGTTTGATTGTAGTCAATCTCGCCCACCTCTTCGTCCATCAAATGGCGAAAGACATCATTGGTCGCGTCCAATACCTCCACATGACTCCGGAAATTTTCCTTGAGGAGGATCAACCGCCCCTTCGCCCCTTCTTCTTGGTAGGCTTTAAATTTATCATTGAAAATCTGTGGATCTGCCTGACGGAAGCGATAAATGGATTGCTTGATATCCCCCACCATGAAGCGATTGTGGCCATTTGACAGCAAATCCAACAGCCGCTCTTGGGTGTGGTTGGTATCCTGGTACTCATCGACCATGACCTCATGATAGCGCTCTTGATAGGCTTGTCTCACCTCTGGGAATTGCTCTAAAATTTGAATGGCAAAATGACTGATATCCCCAAATTCATAAGCTTTTTCTTGGATTTTTCGTTCCAGATAAGCGTGAGAAAAGTCTCTGATAAAGTCCCGTAGCAAGGAGAGCATGGGGCCTTCTTCTTGGTGGAAGGTTTGTTGAAATTCCAGCTGATAGAGCTGATTTTCCAAGTCTCTGAGGCGATTGATATGTATGGTTTTATCCTGATTATAAGCCGTGACTAGGTCTTTTAGCTCTTCTTTTCGGGCTCTGTTGGTCAAGGCTCCCCCATTTGAAGCCCGACTAATCGCGACGACTGCCTTTAGGACAGAGGTCAGTTGCTCTTTATTGGTGCGACCTGTCAGGCTTCCAATCTGATCGAGCACCTCTTCGACAGCTTCCAAATATTTGGCCTTGCCAAATGCTTGACCTTCATTGGACAAATGAAAGGCAAAAAAGCTCTCTGCCTCATAAAGGGCCTGCTGGATGCTCTCCATCAGAGTAGCTTCCACCTGGTCAAAATCGGTCTCTTCATAACCTTTTAGGAAATGCTCTTCCAGCCATTTCTCCGGATCACTGGTCGACTGAAGAAAGTCATAGATCTGGTAGATCTGTTCTTTAAACAAGGATAAATTTTTGCGCTGTCCCGTGAAATTCTTGACCATCTGGACAAAGGCCTCTTGATTTTCCCCCTGGTAATAGCGGTCAAAAACAGCTTGAAAGACTTCATTTTGTAAGAGGCGCTGCTCACTAGCATTTTGTAAAATGCGAAACTGAGGCGCCAACCCAAGCAAATAGCCATAGCGCGTTAGGACCTTTTGGGTAAAGGAATCCATAGTTCCGATATCGCTGGTGGCGACATCTGCGATTTGACGGGCCAGGTGTTGCTTGAGCTCTGGATCATCACTCGCTTGCAGGGCTTTTCCAAGTTCACTTTCCAAACGCTCCTTGAGCTCCCCTGCTGCCTTGACCGTAAAGGTCGAGATAAAGAGCTCCTTAATCGAAATGCCTCGCTGCATTTGATCCAGTATCCGCTGCACCATGACAAAGGTCTTTCCTGATCCAGCAGAGGCCGACACCAAGATATTGGTACCCGAACTATAGATGGCATCGATCTGTTCTGGTGTCCGCTTTTGCTCTTTGGTAGAAGCTGCCTCTTGGTCCTGAAGGGCCTTGATTTCTTCTCTTGTCAAAAATGCTTGTTTGATCATTTGTTCAAGACCTCCTTCATCTTCTCGATCCAAGCGGCTTTCACCTTTTCACCGCGTATTCCTTTTTGGTCTAGTTTGGTCAAGAACCGTGCCTGACCTAGGTGACGATCCGCTTCAAATCCTGTGATGGATTTAAACTGCTCCACGAATGGTGCGATATTGCGCCCATTTTCACTATAGGGATTGATGGCAAATTGCCCCTTGAGGATCCCTTCTGCTGCTGTTTTATAGAGATAAGCGTTGTACAAGAGGAGCAGGTCCAGCTCTTCCTTACTCAACATCATGGCCTTGTTCTTATCATAGGCCTCGCCCAGATAAGGTGCCTGATCTGCCATAAAGAGCCCCTTGTACTGTTGACTTTTCATAGTTTGATTGATGGCATCCTCTACTGTCTTGGTCTTTTTCAGATCCACTAGAGGATCTCCCATTTCCAAATACATGGCTCCGAAAATCCCTTGCTCCTCTTGGTATTCCTTCAAATCCTGAATGGCAGAAAGATAGGTCGGCAATTGAGAATTCAGTCCATTGAAGAACTTGTCATAGTGGAACTGCGTCAGACTGGACTTGTAGTCCACGACTCCGAGGGCTCCCCGATCCCTCAATTGATCAATGCGGTCCACCTTGCCTCGTAGCTGCAGGAGACGGCCATCGGACAATGGATAAGAGGTATGGGTGCTTCCGCCAAAGAGGGTCTCCTCACCGATGGTCTCGATACCATTTTGCTGGGCGAGGACACGCCCCGTTGTTTTCGCGGTATCAAGAAGCAAGTTGCGAATAAACTCGGTCTCTCCACTTTCTCCATACAATTGCTGGAACTCTACTTCTTGGCTGGTTTCTCGAATCGCCTCGTTTAAACGCCGATCAAACGCTTGATCGGAGCTATCTTTTAAGACTCGTTCAAAGATCCGGTGCAAGAAATTCCCATGACTGCGGGCATCTGGCCGGATGGTTTCATCCTCTTGTAAGCCCAAGACATAGCGCAGATAAAAGGCATACTGGTGCTTGTAGTATTCATTCAAGGCAGAAGCGGATAAGGTCAAGGCTTTGCCCTCTGGATAGAGCGCTTGAAGCGTATCCGACTGAAGCTGACGGCTCTTTAATTCCGTTGAAATCTGAGGAATCTGAATGCCTTCAGCGGCTAATTTCTTGCGCAAGACCCGTACCGCCACACCCCAAAAGCTGGCTTCTTCAGGAGACAACTCACTCGTAATCTCTTCTTGATGGAGTTCAATCACCCGCGCTAAAAGGGCTCGGTAGGTCCCGATATCATCACTCGAAGCTTGGGCTTGTTTGGTCGTCCACTCGATGGCAATAGGTTCCTTGGTCAATTCGACAAGGTAAGGAGAGACACTGTCTTCCATTTCATTGACCAAGCTAGGAGCCGATAGGACCAGTTGGTTGGTCGCCGCATTGAGGAGCGAAACTGCCACAAAGCGATTTTTCTTGAGATTTTCACTAGTCACCACCTGGAGCTCTGCTCCTTCTTGGGTAGCCTCATTCAACTGCTGGCGCTCTTCTTCACTGAGTAGAGAGGTGTTCTGAGCAATCTTTGGAAAACGCTCCTGGGTCAGCCCGATCGCGTAGACATAAGGCGCTGTCAAGGGTTCAATCAAGTCATAGGACTGAACCGTCACCACATCGACCGTAGCAGGAACTGTCCGGTATTGAGACAATTGCATCCCCGATAAAAGGAGAGCTAGAAAGTCATCCACTGTCAACTCTTGGTTCTCAAAGACCACGTTCAACTCTTCTAAGACGTGGAGGAAGGCCTTCCAGACCTGCTCATAGCGCTCCTGTTCCTCCAAGGCTAGATCCTTGATCAAAGCTTGTAGATTCTGAGAAAGCTGGGCCTCTTGCAGAAACTCTGTAAAGGCGGTTAAGAGTTGGGTCACCTTTTGTTTGCGCTGTGAAAAGAAGGGAGCTAGAGGTTCTACGACGCGTTCCCGGAGAGTATTGAGCTCTTCCAAATTAAACTTGCCCTGACGATTGCTAGTAAAAGGCTTGTGAAATTTTGTAGCACCCTTTACTTCCGCAAAGCGAAGGTATTGCTCAAAAGCATCAACTTCTGCTTGCGTCAGATCACTATACAGACCCGTTTTTAACAAGTTGATGACGTCTTCCGTCTGGTAATTGAACTGCTTGATCCGCTCTAGCGATTCAACGACCTGAATCAAGGGATGGTGGACCATGGCCTCACTTCGTCCCAAATAAAAGGGGATCTGATACTGGTCAAAAATGGTCTTGAGTTGCAGTTGATAAGCTTCTACATCGCCTAGCAAGACCCGAATATCCCGATAGCGGGCCCCATCATGAAGACGCTGACGGATGGATTTAGCAACAAATTCCAACTCTTCTTTTTGCGTATTGGTTTGCCAGAGTTGGACAGCTGTTCGATCGTCCTCCTTGAGCTCATTTTCCACTTGTGAAAAATCGTAGCGCGCTTCTAACATGCGGGTAATACGACTAAAAGAGTCTTCGATCGCTTGCCCACAATACTGAGGCTGTACCTCAAATGTCTTTGCCAGCTGGAGGAGAAAGTCAACACTGGCTTGGTAAAGATTGCCCTCTCTAAAACTTGCCCGATAGGCTTTTTCACTGGCATAGACCCCGATGACAATCTCCACTCCTTTTCGGTGAAGGAGACTAATCAAGGCCTCTTCTTCCGCAGAAAAACGCGTGAAGCCATCGACGACGATCGCCACATCCTGTAATTGCTCTTCCAGCTGCCCTTCTTCGACCTGATTGAGGAAAAAGGCCATCTTGGACTGGGATTCATACTGATGCTTGACCAGCATCTCAGAGACCGCTTCAAAAATCGCCAAGAGGTCCTCTCTTTTTTCAGCTTCCTCGAGCAACTCCAAATCGGTAAAATCCATCTGGGCCGTCTGCAATTCATGATAGAGCTGGACCAATTGCTGGATAAACTGAGGATCCTTGCGCAGCGCCCCGTAAACTTTGAGATCCTGCTCCTTCATCTGGGACAGAGCTTTAAAAAATAGCATGCCGAGACCGATATCATCCAAGGGTTGCTCCTCAAAAACCTGATTCAGGATGAAATAACGAGCCATTTGCGCAAAGCGCGTGACGGTAATGGCAAAAGAAGCCTGACCTTCTAAATAGGACAAGACCTTGGCTTCTTTTTCAAAGGAAAGAGAGTTGGGCGCAATGTAAAACACACGCTTGCCCTGTTCTACTAACCCTACGGCTTCTTGTGTCAGGACCTGGGTCAAGGGGGTCCGAACATCCGTATAGAGTAATTTCATCCGATCCGTTCTCCTTTTGGCATTTTCTTGAGAGCTTGTTATCTTCTTATTATATCATTTTCACAGGAGGGACTAAAGCAAGAAGTCATGCTCCTCTAGGCCCATTTTTAGGAGATTTATGCTACAATAAAAGTTGAAGAGACAGAAAGGATACCACCTATGACCAGCATTTATGATTTTTCTTTAGAAAACCAACAAGGAGAGGAGATTCCCCTTTCTCACTACCAAGGTAAGGTCCTCATCGTGGTCAATACAGCAACAGGCTGTGGCCTAACCCCGCAATACCAAGGACTCCAAGATCTTTACCAGCGCTACCAAGATAAGGGGCTTGAAATCCTAGATATCCCCTGTAACCAATTCATGGGGCAAGCCCCAGGAACTGCAGAAGAAATCAATAGCTTCTGTAGCCTCAACTACCAGACCACCTTTCCACGATTCGCTAAAGCCAAGGTCAATGGTAAAGAAGCCCTTCCTCTTTATGACTGGCTCAAAAGCCAAGCAACTGGACCACTGGGCAAACGCATCGAATGGAACTTCGCAAAATTTGTCATCGACCGACAAGGCCAAGTTGCCCAACGCTTCTCCTCCAAAACAGAGCCAGCTGCCATGGAAGACTTGATCCAAGACTTACTTGAGAAATAAGCAAAAAGCCTGAAAGTGTAGTCAGGATTTTTGATGAATGGCTATTTATTTTCGAGACTTTCCGCTGTGAGAAAAGTGCCTGAAACAATAACGTTTCAGGCACTCAGGAATTTTGAGAGTAAAACAGTTTGGGAAACTGTTTTAGCCTGAGCCCAGAAATTAAAGAGCGAAGGGGCTCAATAATTAGTCATGGAACTTCTTCGAAGTTCGCTGACGTCCGTACTCACCTAAGGAAAGTTTCTAAGAAGTCATTATCCATAAGCCAAAAAAGCCTGAGCCAGCGCTCAAGCTTTTTATCTTAATCAATTTCAAGTCCACCGGTGTACAAACGGTGATAGGTTCCTTTTTCTGCCATCAAGGAAGCATGATTGCCTCGCTCGATGATGCGTCCATGGTCCATCACCATGATGACATCGGAATTGACAATTGTCGACAGACGGTGGGCAATGACAAAGACAGTCCGACCTTCCATCAGGCGGTCCATCCCTTCTTGCACCATCTTCTCTGTCCGAGAGTCAATCGAAGACGTCGCTTCGTCCAGAATCAAGACCGGTGCATTGGCAAGGGCTGCACGGGCAATGGCGATCAATTGTCGTTGACCATTTGAAAGGCCAGCCCCATCATCCGTCAAGACCGTTTCATAGCCCTGATCCAAATGCTTAACAAAGGAATCCACATTGGCAATCCGAGCCGCCTCAAGGATCTCCTCACGCGATGCATCGGCACGGCCATAAGCAATGTTTTCCGCAATCGTACCAGTGAATAAGTGGGTATCTTGAAGAACGATTCCAAGAGAGCGACGAAGAGAATCTTTCTCGATCAATTTGATATCGATCCCATCATAAGTAATCATTCCGGATTGGATATCATAGAATCGGTTGATCAAGTTTGTAATGGTGGTCTTACCCGCACCGGTTGCACCGACAAAGGCCACTTTTTGACCCTTATCCGCATAGAGATTGATACCTTTTAGGATCTGCTTTTTCCCATCATAGGAGAAATCAACATGGTCAAAGACCACATGCCCCACCAGTTTGACCAACTGGTAGCTGCCATTTGGACGAGGGTGTTTCCAAGCCCACTTGTTAGTTTTCTGATCGGTTTCAACCATTTCTCCATCGACCAGTTCATAATTGACCAGCGTCACTTTTCCAAGGTCGACCTCTTCTTCTTCATCCAAGAGATCAAAGACACGATCTCCACCAGCCAAAGCCATGAGGACAAAGTTCAATTGTTGAGAAACCTGAGCAATGGGGCCTGTGAAGGAACGGTTCAATTGCAAGAAGGCCATGAGACCACCAATGGTTAAACCACCGATGCCGTTTAGCGCAAAGAGTCCACCGATCAAGGCTGTCAGGACAAAGGAAACATTTCCCAAGTTCCCAAGAATTGGCATGAGGACATTGGCGTAGCGATTGGCTTGGTAAGAGGATTCAAAGAGTTGGTCATTGATACGGTCAAAATCCTCAATGCTTTCAGTTTCATGCACAAAGGCCTTGACTACCTTTTGACCAGACATCATTTCTTCAATAAAGCCGTTTTCAATCCCCAAGTTCTTTTGTTGGGCCCCAAAGTAACGACCTGACTTGCTAGAGACATTCTTGATAACCATCGTCATGATAAAGACCATGACGAGGACA
Source organism: Streptococcus parasanguinis CC87K (assembly GCF_000507765.1). Taxonomy (GTDB): domain Bacteria; phylum Bacillota; class Bacilli; order Lactobacillales; family Streptococcaceae; genus Streptococcus; species Streptococcus parasanguinis_J. The sequence goes on from NZ_KI669401.1 coordinate 849,736, forward strand.
ATCAAGAACAGCAGCGGACTAACCGTCAGCATGGTAATCGTTACCCCAAGGATGGTAATCGCTGAGGATAAGAGTTGAGGAATGGATTGTTCAATCGCTTGGCGAAGAGCATCAATATCATTGGTATAGATAGACATGATGTCCCCGTGTTGGTGGGTATCAAAGTAACGAACGGGCAGTTTTTGCATGCGGGCAAACAACTGATTTCGAAGACTTCTAAGCGAGTCTTGTGAAACGGTCGCCATGATCAAGGTAAAGCCATAGTTAGCAAGTACACCGATCAAACAGATCAAACCAACCCGTGTCAAGAAGGACAAGAGCGGTCCAAAATCATGGCTGTTGCTTGTCAGCATGGGCTCCACATAGACGTCGACCAAGGACTGAATCGAAGCTGTCACATTGACCGTCGCAAGTGACGATAGAATGATTAAGATAAAGGAAACAATCAAGGACACCTTGTAGTTTTTCCAAAGGAAGTCGAGCAGGCGAAGGATAGAGCCTAGATTTGCTTTTTTCTTAGTTTTCATCTGCTTCTCCTTTCCCTTGTGTTTGCATTTCATATACTTCTTGGTAGATGGCATTGGTCGCAAGCAATTCCTCGTGACGACCGATCGCATCGATTTGGCCATCATTCATCACAATAATACGATCTGCATCTTGAATAGAGGAAATCCGTTGACCAATGATGATTTTGGTAGTCTCTTTCAAGCTGGTTGCCAATCCTTGACGAATCAAACTATCTGTCTTGGTATCGACCGCTGAAGTCGAATCATCCAAGATCAAGATCTTCGGATTCATGAGAAGGGCACGCGCGATACAGAGACGCTGGCGTTGGCCACCGGAGACATTAGATCCCCCACGCTCAATCATGGTGTCATAACCCTCTTTGAAATCTTGAATAAATTCATCGGCTTGGGCGATCTTACAGGCTGCGATGATCTCTTCATCTGTCGCATCCTTATTTCCCCAGCGCATATTTTCTTTAATCGTACCAGAGAAAAGGACATTGGTCTGAAGAACCATGGCCACTTGCTTACGAAGGGAATCCAGATCGTATTCTTTGACATCGTGGCCTGCCACTGTCACCCGACCAGACTCAACATCATAGAGACGAGGAATCAACTGTACTAGGCTCGATTTCCCTGATCCTGTTCCTCCCAAGATTCCAATGACTTCCCCTGAACGAATGGAAAGGTTAATCCCTTGCAAGACATGGGTCTTGTCGCCATTTTCATCGGTATAGGCAAAAGTCACATCTTCAAAGTTGATCGAGCCATCTGCGACTTCTTTGATCCCATTTTCTGGAGAGACAATGGTCGCTTTGGTCGTCAAGACTTCATTGATCCGCTCGACAGAGGCCATAGAAATCGATAGCATGACAAAGATCATCATAAACATCATGAGCGACATAAGAATGGTCATGGTGTAGCTAAACATAGAAGTCAAATTCCCAGTAGAGAGTTGACCACCAACGATCAGATGAGCCCCGATCCAAGAGATCAAAAGGAAAGAAGCATACATGGAAAGCATCATAGCTGGGCTACTCAAGACAACGACACGGATAGCCTTCATAAACATGTTATAAATCAAACGTGAAGCCTTCTTGAATTTAACGGTTTCATCTGCTTCCTTAACGTAAGACTTGACCACCCGCATATTGGTGATGTTTTCTTGGATACTGTTGTTGAGATTGTCATAAGCTTCAAATACTTCTGTGAAGAGCGGATACACAATCTTCATGATGATGCTTAAGACAGCTGCCAAAAAGATGGTCACATAGACAAAGATCATGGCCATTTCCGCATTGATCATGAAACAAGCCACAATGGCAAAGATCAAATTGAGTGGTGCCCGTACACAGATCCGGATCACCATTTGATAGGCATTTTGCACATTGGTCACGTCCGTCATCATCCGAGTGACTAACCCACCTGATGAGAACTGATCAATATTCTCAAATGAGAAGGTTTGAACCTTTTTGAAAATAGCCCGACGAAGGTTTTTGGCAAAACCAGCCGATGCATAGGCGCCATAACGGGCAGACTGCATCCCACAAAAGAGGGAGAGAAAGGCACAGACCAGCATGAGCCCACCGTAAAACAAAATATTGTTCATGTTTCTTTGTTGAACACCTTGGTCCAAAAGACTCGCCATGACAAAGGGAATCGAAATCTCAAACATGACTTCAAAGACCATGAACAAGGAAGCCAAAATCGAGGGCTTCTTGAATTCTTTGATCTCGGAAATTAAGGATCGAATCATTATTACCTCCATAGTTTTTCATACTTTTTTCTGCGGTAGAAGCAAAGCTTTTTTCCACTGAAAAATTGGTCAAAACACACAAAATTCCCTGAGGGAAAGACCCTAGGGATTACGCGTTTTTTATAGTCTTCATTGTAACCTAAATTGCAAAAAAATGCAAGATTTTTAGACAGCATCCGTTTTTCTGTTGATCTAGTACAAAAGAGGCTGGGACAAAAGTCCTAGCCTCTCAATTGTTTTTGGATTGTCGAGCAAGACGCAGTGGCTGAGTGGGCTCTACTACGCTGATTTCATCAGCTTTTACAGCCCTACTCAACTGTGCGGAGGTGGTACGACGAAATCGAATTCTAACGAATTACCAATTTCTGTCCCACTCTCTTCTATTTATTCTGCTAAGAGCACTTCTTTGATGGTTTGCTTTTGAAGTTTTCTGTTGGATAGATAAAAGAGGCTTTCATAGACCAAAGCAAAACCGATCAAAGTCCAAAAGCACACATTCCCATCAAAGTGATGCTCAATCTTTTCAGGAACCGTATCTTTGATCACACCGATCAAAATTTCCATGATGCCATATTGGTAAACCGTCCCAAGAACAAATCCTAGATAAGCCCAAAAACGATAGGGAGCGAGAATATGACTTTGGCATTCACGATCGGTGTAGCCAAAAGCCTTCATAAGAGCCAAGGTTTCGCGACTTTCAGAGACAACAATCCCCAATGACAAAAAGAGTATCGAGAAAGAAAGGATCAAGCCAATCATAATCATCATGGTTTGGATGATGTCATCTGTGTAGTCCCTGAGGCCAAAGGACAATTGAACCATGGCCGCAAAACACATAGAGCCAAAGACTACAAAAAACAGGATAGATTTTCTCCCCCAAATCAGTGATGAGGACAGCTCTTTTAAGAAGCCTTTCTCTTTCTTAGAAGCCCTTTTTCTCCTTTTGACCTTGATTGGACTTGGGGATTTTTTCAATAAGCGAAGGGCCGGCGTTTGTAGTTGTCTTCTAGCATAGCCAATCGCAAGGACCATAAAGAAAGTCGTTGGCAGCATCACCAAAGCGACCAAGAGCTGCCAATGAAAATGAATGGTAATGTCTGGCAGAATCCCCTTCTCATTGCGAAAGTCATAAAAATGACCCATCATAAGAAAAGAAGCGAAATAGCCAAGAAGTGCTCCAACTCCAAAACTGAGTCCAAAAGCCCAAAATCGTTTCGCCAACTGGCCATTGCTATAGCCCAAAGCCTTTAAAATTCCTAATTGTTCCTTGTGGTCATCGACAAATTGTTTGATATAAAAACACATGAGAAGGATCGATGTCAAGGACAAGACAACCCCGCTGACCATGGCCACCATCCAGGAAAGCGAAACCTGGGCATCATAGTAGGTCTGAATCATCGGATTGGATTTCGAAATCTCCAACTGCTCGATATCTAGGTAAAAATTCAAGAAGAGATTGGCCACAAAGACCGCACAAGCCCCAATGATACTGACGACAACTAATTTTTGAATATCTTTTACTGAAAACATGTCTTACCATCCAATCTCATAGGCAGTCTGAGGCTGATCGTTGGTCACAACTTGGGTAATCTTGCCACTATTGACACGAATGATGGTTCTGGCCATATCCGCAATATTTTGGTTGTGCGTCACCATAATGAGGGTAAAGCCTAGCTTTTCCTTTAACTTCCAGATATAGTCGAGAATCTTGCGCCCTGTTTCTTCATCTAGGGCCCCCGTCGGCTCATCTAAGAAGAGAATCTCTGGCTTTTTGGCCAAGGCACGAGCAATGGAGACTCTCTGCTGTTCCCCACCAGACAATTCACTCGGATACTTGTCCAGCTTTTCGCCAAGCCCCAAATCTTCGATGATCTGCAAAAAATCATGATTATCTGCCAGGTCAGCTCCCATCTTTACATTTTGTCTGACCGTTAGATTCGGCAATAGATAATACTGCTGAAAAATAAAGGCAATCTTCTCCCGTCTAAAGGCTGTCAATTGAGCATCCGTGAGTTGAGACAAATCCTGTCCTTGAATGAGAATATGCCCCTCATCTACCTTTTCTAATCCGGATAACACGTTTAAGAGGGTTGACTTTCCTGATCCAGAAGGTCCCAGGATCACCACATCATCCTGGTCTTGAATCTGCAAATCAATCCCTTTTAAAACCTTGGTTTGGCCGTAACTTTTGTGAACATTTTCTAGTTGAATCATTTCTTTCCTACCATTTCTTTGATGAGAGATTGACAAACTTCTGTCAATAAACCAATCACTTCTTCCATGCTGAACTGATAAATGCCAGAAGCAACCATAGAGGCCATCCCGTGTGAGTAGATAAATAGATGCTGGTACAAGCGACTAGCTTCCTCTACAGTCAAAGGATAGTCTGCAACAATCGAATCCAGAACCAATTGGTAACTATGATCCTTCATGGGAAGAAAATCTTGAAAGCGACGAATCGGATCTTTGCTAGGATTTTGGAAAAGCAATTGAAAAAGTTGGGGCTCTTTTGAGGCGAAAAGGATATAAGCAACCCCGACAGATCGGAAAGGCTTTTCATCTTCTAAGGCCTTGCGAATATACTCCACCACGACCATTTCCGCAGCACCAATAACTTCTGCTTGTAACTCAGCCATATTAGCAAATTGCCCAAAAATGACTCTTGGTGTAGCTCCCAGTTTCTCCGCTAATGCTCTAGCCGTCAAACTAGCCATGCCCTCTTCTCTCACCAATTGTAAAGCTGTCCCAATGATAGCTTCTTTACTAAATTTAACCTTGGGTGGCATAAGACTCCTTTCACGCAACAGTCGTTGCGCAACATTTGTTACCTAAAAGAATACCATAACAAAATAAGACTTGTCAAGAAAAATTCGTAAAGTATAAAGCAAAAGACCAGCCCACTGATATAAGTGAGGACTGGTCTACTAATAAGATTCTAAGGCAAATCATTACCTGCAGCCAAGTAGATTTGGTACCATTCCTTGCGGGTTAAGGTCACTGCTGCTGCTTTCCCTGCTTCAAGGACATGCTGGGGTTTGGTCGTTCCGATGACAGCCTGCATCTTACCCGGATAGCGAAGGGCCCAAGCAAGGGCGATAGCTGTCGGAGTGACCTGGTATTTTTTCGCCAAGTCATTGAGGACGTGATTAAGGGCCGCAAACTCTTCCTTGCCCACAAAATTCCCTTTGAAATAGCCATGCTGGAGGACAGACCAGGCTTGAATCACCGTATCGGTTAAGCGACAATACTCAAAGACACTGCCATCTCGCACGGCTGCTTTTGGTCCTTCCATATTGACATGAAAACCAGCTTCAAAGCTTGGTGTAAAGGCGGCACTCAACTGCAACTGGTTGACCTTGAGTGGCTGTTTGACAGCCGTCTTAAGCAATTCCATCATCATAGGATTTTGATTGGACACCCCAAAATGACGAACCTTGCCCGCTTGCTCCAAGTGATCAAAAGCTGCTGCCACTTCTTCAGGCTCCATGAGGGCATCCGGTCGATGAAGGAGAAGACTATCTAAGCGCTCGATCTGCAGACGCTCGAGAATGCCATCAACTGAGTCCAAAATATAGTCCTTCGAAAAGTCGAAATAAGTAAAGCCGTCTTTGCGAATCCCACACTTGGACTGGATCCACATCTGGTCCCGAAGATCCGGACGTCGCTTGAGAACCCTACCCAGCAGGACCTCACACTGGCCGTCTCCATAGATATCCGCTAAGTCAAAAGTGTTGATCCCAATCGATAAAGCTGCCTCTACCAAGCCCTCCACCTCGTCTTCACTCATCTGACTGATCCGCATCATCCCAAGGACAATCGTGGACAGACGCTCATTTTCAGCAAACTCAATATAGTTCATGTCCGCCTCCTTTTCTGTAGTTCTATTGTATTGAAAAGGCTTGCAAAAGTCAATTTGAAATCAAAAAGCCCTCAGCGATAACTGAGAGCTTATCTAATTAGCGATAGCTAAGAGCACGTTTGATGGTCTTCCATGGTCCGAGGTCATCGGTCTGAAGGATCAGGCTCGCATAGATACGGGCAATGAGCACTGTTCCCACAATGGTAAAGAGAACTGCAATTCCCAATGAACCCCAAGCTTCAAGACCAGTCGCGTAGCCATTGATGGTACGGAATGGCATGAAGAAGGTTGAGATAAAAGGAATGTAGGAACCGATCTTTAATAAGAAGACATCACCGGCACTTCCCAAGGTGGTTACCCCAAGGAAGCTAAAGATAACTAACATCATCAGTGGCGAAATCGCTTTTCCTGAATCTTCAGGTCGTGCAACTGTGGAACCTAAGAAGGCAGAGAGCACCACATACATAAAGATCCCAAGGATAATGAAGAAGACGGTATTAAGCGAGATCGCTTCTGCTAGGTGTTGGGTAATTGGAGAGTTTGGAGCGAGAATATCCTTGACAACTGGGATATCTGCTCTAAAAATCCAAACAGCTACTAACCCAACGACATAGACAAAAATATGGGTAAAAATCACTCCGAAGAGTCCGAGCATGCGTGCGAAGAAATAGTCGGTTGCTTTGATACTAGAGAAGACCACTTCCATGATCTTGGTTCCCTTTTCACTGGCCACTTCTTGGGCTGTGATACTAGAGTAGAAGATCAAAATCATATAAAGCAGCATTCCCAGACCACCTGCAACCATGGTTTGCACCATTTTCAAGCCTTCTTTTTTCTCGTCAATTTTTTCTTTGAGAGAAACCTGTTGAGACAAGGCTGTCAGCTGCTCTTTGCTTAGATTGGCACGCGCTAGATTGATCCCTTGTTGGACCTGGCTTAATTTCGCAGTGACAAGGCTTTTCAATTCCATTTTCATGGCTTGATCACCCACATAAGTGGCTTCTAGCTGGCCATCTTTTTCATCGACCGTTAGGTAAGCAGCTGCTTTCTCATCCTTGATAGCTTTTTTAGCTGCAGCTTCATCCTTGTAGTCCAAGGTCAAGCCATCAGTTCCTTTGAGACTTTCTTTGACAGCTGGAACTTCTGTCACCAAGGCCACCTGGTTTTTGGCATCTGTAGAAGAACCTGTCAGATAACCGATTCCAATGCTCAATCCTAAAAAGAGGAAGGGACCGAAGACCATGAAGAGGAAACTCCATGATTTCACTTGTCTGATATAGGTTTCTTTCATTACGACAAACATCTGTTTCATACTTCTACTCCTGATTCAAGTTTAAAAATCTCATCAATAGTTGGGGCTTGGTGGTCAAAGGTTGCTAGGTAGCGACCCTTGGTCAAGCGGTCAAATAATTCTGGACCAGCTGACGCATCATCCAAGATCAACTTCCAAGTACCTTGCTTGGTCATGCTGACCTTGGTCACGTGTGGCAGAGCTTCTAGCTCTTCTTTGCTAAAGTCGTTAGAAACAAAGAGACGAGTCTTGCCATAGCTATTACGGACCTCTTGGACTGGCCCTGAAAGGACAACCGAACCATCACGGATCATTAGGATATCATCACACAACTCTTCGACATTGGTCATGACGTGGTCAGAAAAGATAATGGTTGCCCCACGCTCTTTTTCTTCAAAAATGACCTGCTTGAGCACTTCTGTATTGACCGGATCCAAGCCGCTAAAGGGTTCATCTAAAATGATCAATTTAGGCTCATGGATCAAGGTGATGATCAATTGAACCTTCTGTTGGTTCCCTTTTGAGAGACTCTTTATTTTATCGGTCAATTTTCCTTTTACTTGGAGTTTTTCCATCCAGGTCGGTAATTTTTCCTTGACCTCAGCAGTGCTCATTCCTTTTAAGGCAGCCAAATAGCGGACCTGCTCAAAAATCGTGAGTTTTGGCATAAGACTACGTTCTTCTGGCAAATAGCCAATTTCCTTGTAGGTTTCTTGGGTGATCGCTTTGCCACCTAGGCGAATCTCGCCACTGTAGTCCAAAAAGCGCAAGATACTGTGGAAAATAGTTGTTTTCCCGGCACCATTTTTCCCAACTAAGCCAAGGATATGCCCTTGTTGAGCTGTCAGATCTACTCCGAAGAGAACCTGCTTATTCCCAAAGCTTTTTTCTAAATTTCTAATTTCTAACATAGATGACTCCTCTACTCTTTATAATAACGTTTGGTAATCTTGTATTGTGAGACCAAGATATAGACATAAATCAGTGATACCACTACTAATGCTAACAAGATATCTGTATGGAAAGCAATGCCAACTAAGAATATCGCAATTAAGGAAATCGGTAAGATATAATTGCTTAACTTAATGATAATTTCATAGTTTTCCTCGTAGCTAATCTGCTTTTCTGCTTCATCCATCATACTCATCATAAATTCACGCACTTCCTTGGCATTGGCATTGCGGGGAATCGGTTTTCCATAAATCAGATGGAAGGTCTTGCGAAAGAAGATATCCGATAGGAAAAATAGGGCAATCAAGACAAGAAAGAGATAGAGCATGGTAAAGTCTCCAAAGATAAAAGCCATGTCCCCAGCGCCAGGTCTATCTAAGTAAACCAATTGACTATAAAAAATGACGAATAAAAAGTAGGGCAAGATCATGATGCCTTTAAAAATGGTCGCTAAGCCATATAGTTTTTTCTTCTGGATGTCATAGTGATAGGCTTCATCATCGTCTTCTATTTGGAGCATTTTTTGATGGACTTTTCTCGCGCACATCAGTAAGGTTATCGTGAGTATAAATGCGACTAAGAATAAAACTGCTGAGCCCAAAAGAAGTACTTCTTTACTAAAGAAGGATTGGATTTCTAGGGGCTTTTCGGATCCAAACATTCCTGTCAAAAAACTGATAACTCCTCCTATCAAGCCGGAAACTGTAATGATCCCTACATTTCTCCAAAAACGAAAACGGGCTGACCTTTCTTTATACTTCTTTTTCATTGTTATTCCTCTTCCTCTACTAGACTAAAAACATTTTCCACCGGTTCCTTGAATATCTGGGCGATGGTGATGGCAATGATAACCGAAGGGGTGTATTCACCCCGCTCCAAGAGACTGATAGACTGGCGCGAGACTCCAGCTAGCTTGGCTAGCTCGGATTGGTTGAGCCCATCACGCGCCCTCAGCTCTTTCAATCGATTTTTTAAGATCATGGCTTTCGCCTCCTATAGCTGAACATCTTGAATATCTTCGATGCGAACTAATTTTGTCTCGCTTTGTTGTTTATTATTCACACGAGTCAGTTTGACCCAATCTTCATCGATATCCATAATTTCATATTTGGTTCCAAAACCATTTACTGTGACAGTGACCGTTTGGCCTTTCAATTCTTCTAAAAGTCTAGACATGTCTTGATTTCCTTTCACTTGTTTTTCTAATCGTCTAATGCGTTTGCTCAACCTTTTTATCTTCTTTTCTGAGCTTGCATAAATGATAAGCAGAAAAGGGATAAATAGAATCCATATGGCTCCCATAAGAAACCCTCCCCTTCTTTCAACTAAAATTATTGTAACACTTCTTTTTCTTTTTGACAAGTATATTTGTCAAAAAAATAAAAATATTTGTCAAAAATAACAGGATGGTTGACATGGATATTTTGAGGTAAGAAATAAAAGGCCCGCATTTGCGCACCTTTTAACGATCCTTTTTCCATTGACAAGATTTAGAAAAAATTTTTATAATGAAGAAAATACTACTAAGGAGAATCTACATGACGATTCGTATAGCTCAACCAAATGATATTCCCCACTTGCTTGACCTCTTGGAACAGATTCTTTCCGTTCACCACCAAGCCCGTCCAGATATTTTCAAGGAAAGTGGCGGAAAATATAGTGAAGAAGAGTTAGAACAGTTAATGGCACAAGATCAGACACCAATTTTCGTCTATGAAAATGCGGATGGCCAGATCCTAGGACATCTCTTCGTCACTATTAAAGAAGTCTCTGACAATCCTGTACTTCATCCGATAAAAACCCTCTTCATCGAGGACTTGTGTGTCGATCAAGCAACGCGTGGACAAAAAATCGGCGATCAACTTTATCAGTTTGCCCTTCGTTATGCCAAGGAAATCGGATGCTACAACATGACACTTAATGTCTGGAATGACAATGAAAGAGCCCTTCGCTTCTATCAAAGACAGGGAATGAAGCCTCAAGAAACTGTCATGGAAACCATCTTATAAAACTGATTAAAAAACCGTTGATGAATCTCATCAACGGTTTTTCCTATACACATTTGTTACCGCACTTCTGCGTTTACTTTTTCTTCTAGTGAAGCTTGGATTTTTTCCATGTAGCGTGCGACTTCTTCGTCTGTCAAGCTATCTTCTGGATTTTGGAAGGTCAGGCTGTAGGCCATAGACTTCATGCCAAGTCCCAGTTTTTCACCTGAGAAGACGTCAAAGAGTTTGATAGCTGTCAAACGTTTCACACCTGCAGCTTGAATGGCATCGACTACCTCTTGGTGAGTCACTTCTGCTTTGAGGAGAAGGGCGATATCACGGCTCACAGCTGGGAATTTAGTGATTTCCACAAAGGCTGCGGCTGGTTGAAGAGCTGCTTCAATAGCAGATAAGTTCAATTCTGCCACATAGGTTTCTGGGATATCATAAGCCTTAGCTGTTACAGGATGGACTTGTCCCAAGACCCCAATCACTTGGTCACCCAGTGAGATCAAGGCTGTCCGACCTGGGTGGAGACTCTTGATTTCTTGTGTTGCTGTATAAGTCACATCAAGACCCAAGCGAGCAAAGAGGGCTTCAAGGATTCCTTTTGCATAGAAGAAGTCAACTGGAACAGCTACAGTTTGGAAGTCTTTTTCAGCGACAAGGCCAGTTAAAGCAAAGGCAAAGCTGTTGATTTCGTTTGGCAATTCTTCTTTTGGATTACCTGTCTGTTCAAAGACTTTCCCGATCTCGTAGAGGGCCAAATCTTTGTTTTTACGAGCGACGTTGTAAGCTACGGTATCTAAGATCCCTGAGATCATATTTTGACGGAGGACTGAACGATCCACAGTCATTGGCCACATGAGCTCTGTTAAGTTACTTGGCGCAGTTGTGAATTCCACGGCTTTTTCAGGAGTTGTCAAGGCGTAAGTAATGATTTCAGTCAAGCCTGCTCCTTCAGCAATGGTTCGAACTTGGCGACGCAATTTTTGAGTTGCTGTCAATTCACCTGCTGTCCCGTCATCTTTTGGAAGGGTTGCTGGTAATTTGTCATAACCGTAAATCCGAGCGATTTCTTCAAAGAGGTCCGCTTCAATGGTGATATCCCAACGGCGACGTGGAACGCTGACAGTAAATGCTTCAGCGTTTCCAGAAAGACCAAATCCAAGGCGACGGAAGACATCTTCGACATCCGCGTAGGAAAGCTCTGTCCCAAGAACACGGTTAACGTCTGCAAGGGTAGAAGAAACTTCCACATCAGAAGTATCGAGCTCACCCGCTGAAACGATTCCCTTACGAACAGTTGCACCTGCAAGCTCTGCAATCATGCTTGCTGCCGCATCAAGGGCTTCATTGACGGTTGCCACATTGATCCCTTTTTCAAAACGTGAAGATGATTCAGAACGAAGGTTAAGGCGACCGCTGGTCTTACGGATCGATTTGCCATTGAAGACAGCTGCTTCTAGGACAACACGAGTAGATTTTTCAGAGATTTCTGTAGCTTCTCCACCCATAACACCTGCAAGAGCTACTGGTTTGTCAGCTACTGTAACCACGAGGTCAGTTGTTTCCAACTCACGTTCTTCCCCATCCAAGGTTACCAATTTTTCACCAGCACGCGCTTCACGCACACGAATCACGCTTCCTTCAAAGGTATCCAAGTCAAAGGCATGCATCGGCTGACCAAAGTAAAGCAAGATATAGTTGGTCACGTCGACCACATTGTTGATCGGACGAATGCCTTCGTTCATGAGGAGGTTTTGCAGCCATTGTGGACTTGGTGCGATGGTTACATTGTCCAAGATACGAGCAGCATAGTAAGGGGCCTTATCTGTGTCAATGCTGACAGAAAGAGCGTCCGTTGCTACTTGGTCTGTTTCTGTTAAACTGAATTCTTTAAAGTTGACTGCCTTGTCATAGATGGCTGCCACTTCGTGCGCTACCCCACGCATAGAAAGAGCGTCTGCACGGTTTGGAGTGATGGAAAGTTCAATAATTTCATCATCCAAGTCGAGGTAAGAGAAGACTTCATCCCCAGGAACAGCATCTTGAGGCAAGATTTGAATCCCATCTGCAAATTCTTTCGGTACAACTGAGTCAGAAATTCCCAATTCACCAAGAGAACAGATCATTCCGAGAGATTCCAAACCACGGATTTTCCCTTTTTTGATCTTGTAGTTGTCCGCAATGCGAGCACCTGGAAGAGCCACCATAACCTTGATGCCTGCTCGCACATTTGGTGCTCCACAGACGATTTGACGGGCTTCTTCTTCACCCACATTGACTTGGCAGACATGCAAGTGTGTTTCTGGCACATCTTCACAAGACAAAATTTCTCCGACAACAATTTTTGAGAGACCAGCAGCAGGCGATTCCACACCTTCTACCTCGATCCCTGTGGTTGACATTTTTTCAGCCAACTCTTCTGATGGCACATTCACGTCCACCAATTCTTTTAACCATTTATAACTAACTAACATATGTAAGATACCAAGGGCTAAGCTGAAATCTAGATAGTTTTCCTAGATCTCCATCCACCCTCGTTTTGATCCTTTCATTTTGTGTTTTCCAGCTCGAGGCTAGCTTAGGTAGGTCCCATAACCTCCCCTTCTCTAGAATAGAAGTTTCTCGTTCCTTCTAGATCAATTTCTTTCTCAACAACCAGTCTGTATCCACGGTATCTCCTGTGATATACTGGTGTTCACTAAATCGTTCAAATCCAAAGCGATAGTAAAAATCTTGCGCCTTAAAGTTGCGTTCCCAGACGCCTAGCCAAGCCCACTCAAAGCCACGGCTCTTGGCTTGATCCAGCGCAAAGGTAAACATTTCCTTGCCAAAACCAGCCCCATGAAATTCCTTTTTGACATAGATCCGTTGGATCTCAAAGGACTTGTCCATCTCTACTGGCTCGGTCTGTGCTTGGTCCCAGTTGATCTTGAGAAAACCACAGATTTCTTGTTCTTCATTGAGGACAAAATAGGTTTCGGATTCTGGATCTAGCAGATCTTTCTCAATTTGCTCCAAAGAGAGCACTGTAGAGAAGTAATCTTCCAAATCTTTCTCAACAATGTAGGGACCAAAGGTATCCCGATAAGTTTCCACCTCTAGGTCACGTAAGGTCTGTGCCTGGTCGATTTTTACTCTAACTAACATGATTATTTAAACTGTTCTGAGAAGCGAACATCTCCTTGATAGAAGCCACGGATATCATTGATTCCGTAACGAAGCATAGCCACACGCTCTTGACCAAGTCCAAAGGCAAATCCTGAATAAACTGTTGGGTCAATACCACTCATCTCAAGGACGCGTGGGTGAACCATACCGGCTCCCATGATTTCAATCCAACCAGTTTTCTTACATACGTTACATCCAGCTCCACCACATTTGAAGCAAGAAACGTCCACCTCTACCGATGGCTCGGTAAATGGGAAGTAAGAAGGACGAAGACGGATTTGACGTTCTGCACCAAACATCTTTTGCACGATCAATTGTAGCGTTCCTTGAAGGTCTGCCATAGAAATGTTCTTCCCAACAACCAAACCTTCGATCTGATGGAACTGGTGGCTGTGGGTCGCATCATCTGTATCCCGACGGAAAACACGCCCTGGAGAGATCATCTTCAATGGTCCCTTGCTAAAGTCATGAGCATCCATCGCCCGCGCCTGTACAGGTGAGGTATGGGTCCGAAGTAAGATTTCTTCTGTGATATAGAAGGTATCCTGCATATCCCGCGCAGGGTGATCTTTAGGCAGATTCATGCGTTCAAAGTTGTAGTAGTCTTGCTCCACTTCGAAGCCGTCCACGACTTGGTAGCCCATCCCGATAAAGATATCTTCGATTTCTTCACTAGTTTGGGTCAAGATATGACGGTAACCACTAGCAACCGGACGACCGGGAAGGGTCACATCGATGCTTTCGCTAGCTAGTTTCGCTTGGACTTTCTTTTCTTCCAAGAGTTTGGTTGTTTCTTCAAAAGCAGCCGTCAAGACATCGCGAGCTTCATTAACGTGTTTCCCGATAACCGGACGCATTTCAGCAGAGACATCTTTCATCCCTTTGAGAATCTCAGTCAGAGATCCTTTTTTCCCAAGGACAGAGACCCGTAGTTCTTGCAATTCTTTTTCATTTTCAGCAGAAATCTGCTTCAAAGCTGCCAGCGTTTCTTCACGAAGCGCTTTTAATTGTTCTTCAATCGTTGACATATTTCCTCCATCATGGTCCCTCTACAGACATAGAAAAAACCACGCGCCAACACCCTCATTCGGAGCGTTGACACGCGGTACCATCCGTTTTTATCTGTAAACCAGACCTTAATTTCTAAATCCTTTACGCAAGTGAATTCACTCAGCTTTCATGCAAAGAGCTTTCAGTCACGGCCCTTCTCCCTGTCGCACTTCCCTTGAGATACTAGTCTTGCAGATTTCTATTCGATTACTATCTAGTTTAGCAGATTTTTTGTTAAAAAACAAGTTAGATGAGACTAATTTCAATAGACAAAGGAACAAGAGGCAGTACATTATCTATTTGCCTTGTCTGTTTCATCTGCTTGCCTTTTCAATAGAAGAGTGGTTGCTTGGTTAAAACCATCACACCAGTTATACCATTTTGCTTCATACTCATCTTGAGGTAAGATACGATGTTTTAAATCCAAAACAGAGGATATCTTTCTTTCCTCGCAAGCTTGCGCATAGAGATGATAGAGTTCATCACCACCGTCTCTATCAAACTCAACAGAAATCGTATCCCGACCTGCCAATAAAGCCTGATAAGCCCTGTGATGCCCGTCTGTAATCAAGAAGCGATTTCCAAATGCAAGAACACTAATTGGATCCACATTGATGATGTCTACCGACTGATCCAGCATCTGGATAGCTTGTAACTTCTTTTCTGATAAATATAGTTGGGTCGGATGAAGATCTGTTATCTTAACTTCCATATCTTTCTCCTCTACCATGAGTAACATAGTTGGTCATGAGCACTGGTAGACATTTTTAAAGGTCACGATTTAAAGACCTGCCAAAGCCAAATTCCCCTGCCATTCTTGTGATTCGTTTCCTTTTTATTTAATGACTTGTCCAGCATCTTTCAAGACAGATTCTGGAATAGTAATGCCCAATTCATCTGCGACTTTTTTATTGATGACAGATTTTCCTTGGCTAAAGATTTCAACAGGTGTATCCGCAGGTTTTTGACCTTTCAAGATCTTCGCAGCCATTTTACCAGTTGCTACTCCAAGATCATGTTGGTCGACAACGACTGAACCAAGACCACCAGCTTCTACCATAGCTGTCGCACTTGGGAAGATTGGTTTTTTAGCTGTTTTGTTAGCTTCGACAACAGTTGAGAAGGCTGAAGCGATGGTATTGTCGATTGGAACCCAGATGGCATCGACTTTGCCTGACATTACAGACACAGTGGAAGCAATTTCGTTTGTAGAAGGAACAGAATAAGGAACGACCTTGTAGCCTGATTTTTCAGCCAATTTTGTAAATTCTTCTACTTGAGATTTTGAGTTATCTTCACTGGTTGAGTACAGGATCCCAATTGTTTTCACGTTCGGAGTCAATTCTTTGATTAATTTCAACTGTTGCTCAGTTGGATTGTGGTCAGATACCCCAGTGATATTGCCACCTGGTTTTTTCAAATCTTTGACCAAGTTTGCGCCGACCGGATCAGTGACAGCTCCCATAACGATGGGTTTGTCTTTTGTTGCACTAGCCAATCCTTGAGCAGATGGAGTTGCAATTCCAATCAAGACTTGGTTATCCTTGTCTACCAATTGTTTACTCATGGTTGCAACTTTGTTTTGGTCGCCTTCAGCATTAAGGAAATCAATGTCCACTTTATCCTTATCATAACCTTCTTCAGCCAAACCATCTTGAATTCCCTTGTAGATCAAGTCAAGCGAAGGGTGGCTGACCAGCTGTAAGACCCCAACTTTAGCCTTTTCATTGCTGCTTGCTGCCTTGTTGTCTTTGCCTGCTGTAGCTGAATAGATCGCTGTCCCAATGACTGCTGCTGCAATCAAACCAATAATTCCCATTAAACGTTTATTTTTCATTTTTAATACCTCTTCTATTTTTCATTTTCTTCTTTTTTTCCATCATCTAAAGACTGCGACGCCATCGTTTCTTCATATCTTTTCTCCCTTCTCATCTAAAACAAAAAACACGCCCACACATAGCAAAAGCTATGTGAGGACGTGTCATCGCGGTGCCACCTCACTTATGGGAAAAGGATAGTCTCCCCCATATCTCTGTCTTGTCTAGCAACAAGTTGCACGATAAGGTGTGCCAACCGAATTTTTATTGTTTCAAATTCATCTCATCATTAGTCCAATTTCATAAACTGCCGCTACCCACTCTCAGCAACCGTGGGCTCTCTTGAAACTTTCATTTACTACTTTTCTAATTTCTTACATTTTAAAATTTTCTTTCAAAAATGTCAATACTTTTTCTGCATTTTTTTGAAAACGTTCGCATTTTCTCTTCATTTTCTATTGAACAGCTTCTAGCTTCTCTCTGGGATTTCCGCTCTAATTTTGATATAATTTACTAGAATAAACGCTAGAATGATGAGGAATCCCATGTCTTTTGATGGATTTTTTTTACACCATATGGTGCAAGAATTGAAGGCCGAACTCTTGAGTGGCCGCATTCAAAAAATTAACCAACCCTTCGAGCAAGAATTGGTGCTCCAAATCCGAGGCAATCGAAAAAACCAAAAACTCTTGCTCTCTGCCCATTCTGTCTTCGGACGGATCCAACGGACCCAGACCAACTTTGAAAATCCTGCCTTTCCCAATACCTTTATTATGGTCATGCGCAAATATCTTCAAGGCGCTGTCATTGAAGGGATTGAGCAAATGGAAAACGACCGGATTCTTGAAATCCGTGTCTCCAATAAAAACGAAATTGGAGATGCCATTTCTGTCAGCCTCATGATCGAAATCATGGGCAAGCACAGTAATATTATTCTCCTGGACCGCACCAGCAATAAAATCATCGAAGCCATTAAACATGTCGGCTTCTCACAAAATAGCTACCGGACCATTCTCCCTGGATCGACCTATGTAGCGCCTCCGAAAACAGACGCGGTTAATCCTTTTACAATTGGAGATGAAGCCCTTTTTGCCCTTCTTCACAAGGAAGAGTTAAGCCCAAAGAACCTTCAAAAATGTTTCCAAGGTTTGGGGCGAGATACGTCTCAAGAATTGGCCAAGCGACTTGAGACGGATGAAAAATTAAAAACCTTCCGTGCCTTTTTCCAAGCTCCAACTGAGCCTCGCCTAACGACCAAATCCTTCTCGGCTATCCCCTTTGCAGATGCGACCAATCAAACCTTTGAAACACTTTCCGATCTGCTGGATGACTATTACCGAGACAAGGCTGAGCGCGATCGGGTGCAACAACAGGCCAGTGAATTGATCCGCAAGGTCGAAAACGATCTTGAAAAGAACCGAAAAAAATTAGCCAAACAAGAAGCTGAGTTAGCGGCGACCGACAATGCGGAAGAATTCCGCCAAAAAGGAGAATTGCTGACAACCTTCCTCCATCAGGTACCAAACGACCAAGACCAGGTTGTTTTAGATAATTACTATACCAATGAACCGATCACCATCCAACTCAACAAGGCCCTGACTCCCAATCAAAATGCCCAACGCTACTTCAAACGCTACCAGAAGTTAAAAGAAGCCGTAAAACATTTGACCATCCTCATTCAAGAAACCAAGGAAACCATTTCTTATCTTGAAACGGTTGAAACAGCCCTTTCTCAAGCGAGCCTGGCTGAGGTGGCAGAGATTCGAGAAGAGCTAATCCAGACCGGCTTTATCAAACGGCGCAACCGTGAAAAAATTCATAAACGGAAAAAACCTGAGAAATACCTGGCGAGTGATGGAAAGACTATCATTTTAGTGGGTCGCAATAATCTGCAAAACGATGAACTGACCTTTAAAATCGCTAAAAAAGACGAGCTCTGGTTCCATGCCAAAGATATCCCAGGCAGCCACGTCGTCATTACCGGAAATCTCGATCCAACAGATGAAGTGAAAACCGACGCTGCAGAATTGGCCGCCTACTATTCCAAGGCCCGTCTCTCAAACCTGGTCCAAGTAGATATGATCGAAGCTAAGAAACTCAATAAACCAACTGGTGGAAAGCCCGGCTTTGTCACCTACACAGGCCAGAAGACTCTGCGGGTCACCCCAGAAGAAGAAAAAATCAAAGCCATGAAACTAACGGACTGATTTCAAAAATAAAAGAGAGTGGGACAGAAATCGGTAATTCGTTAGAATTCGATTTCGTCGTCCCACCTCCGCACAGTTGAGTAGGGCTGTAAAAGCTGATGAAATCAGCGTAGTAGAGCCCACTCAACCACTGCGTCTTGCTCGACAATCCAAAAATAATTGAGAGGCTAGGACTTTTGTCCCAGCCTCTTTTTATTCTGCTTTATTGATGTCTTCTTTGACCTCATCAACATTGAATTTGGCAAAGAGGTACTGACGGTCTTGAACTGGGAAACGTTGATCCAGCTGATCGATGGCTCCCACCTCTACAATCCCTTCTGTGATGACAAAATCCATGACATGGCCACCAAAGGTGTGGTCATCTGAAATAAAGTGCAAATGATAACCAGCCACGCTCACGCCATGGAAAATTTCTGGTGTCCAAAAACCGACGATGGTTCCAGTGACATTTTCCCGTGTATACTCTGGCTGATGGGTTGCAACCTCTGCAAACTTCATCTCTGGTGTTGATTTTGGAATCATACGGACATGCATCTTGGCAAAGTCACCACGAATCTTAATGGAGCGGAAAAGATTTTCCCCATCGTAATAAGATTCAATACGGGCTTCCAATTCCTCGTCCGTCATTTCAAAGCGTTGGCGGAAAATGACTTCTGCTTGGTGAGGGACGACTGCTGCATAGGGAACCTTGGCATCCGGAGAAACTTCGACTATTTCAGGATGGTCCCCTGATCCCTTGGCCTGATATGCCTTACCATCTAATACGATCAACTCTCCATCAATAGAATCAAGCGTCCCAACTCCTAGATCTCCGTATTCCAAGAGTTCTCCAATCGTAAATGAACCCCCGTACAGACCCGCCATTAGGGCACCTAAGGTATTGTATTGAAAAAGTTTCACTGGTTCCATGTTTTTCTCTCCTCATTCTATCTTCTACCAGTATACCACAAACTATTCCGAATCTTCACGATATGGTTTTGATTAGAGGCTATCATAGAGGGTTTGCATCTGCACATCGTCTGGTACGATCGCCAAATACTGATTAGCCACTTCACGCGCCTTCGTCACATCTCCAGCCTCACGCAACAAATAAACATAGGCTTCGAGGAACTCTGGGTTGTCCTTTAAATCCTCATAGAGCTCTTGGTAGGCTGAGACGGCCTCTTCTGTTTTCTCCAAGGCAGCCAAGGCACGGGCAATGTTCCAACGGGTGACAACTGTTTCGACTTCTTCATTTTGCCAAGCCAAGACTTGGTCAAAGCGTTCCTGTTCCAAATAAAGGGTGGTCAGGCGAAGAGCAATCTCTTCGAGATCATCTGCCACTTCTTTAGCCTCTAATAGATAAGCTTCTGCCTGTTCAGGCTGGTGAAGTTCATAAGAAAGCTGAGAAGCAAGAAGCTTCAATTGGGCATCAAAGGGATTCTTCTGGATCCCTTGTTTAGCAATCCCAAGCGCTTTTTCACGGTCATTTTCAGCCTGTAAAGCCAAGGCATAACCGTACTCATAGCCCTCAAAATCAGGCGACAAGGTATCAATTTGTTTGTAGTAGATCAGGGCTTTTTGGAATTCTTCTTGGTCAGACAATAAGGTCGCTAATTCGTAAGCAATCTGGTCATCAAACTCAATCTCCAGAGCCTTCTCTAAGAAAGGAACAGCTGCTTCAAACTTACCAAGATTGGCATAGGCAAAACCAATCCGTTGATAGGTGGAAATACCTGTCGCTTCCAAAATCTCCCGATTGTCCAATTGAGCATACTCTTGGATAGCCTCTTGGTAGCGTTCCAATTCCAGATCAATTTCAGCTAGCCCTAATTGAATGATCGGATCATCAGACAAATGAGCAGCTTCAACTAATTTTTCACGCGCCACATCTGCTAGGCCTTCCATCTGATAGAGATCCGCCTTAACCAAGAGACTGGCCACATACCAGTTAGAGTCTGGCTCAATTTCTTCTAAATAAGCAAAGGCCTCTTCCATTTGTCCTTCCTCTGCAAGGATAGTTGCCAAACTTAGATACACTTCTGGATAGGTTTCTGCAATCTGTTCATAGATCTCCTTTGCCTGAGGGTAAAAACCGATACTTTCAAGATATTGACCTAAATCCAATAATTGTGCTTCACTATCTTCTAACAAAGCCTGTTGAAATTGAACTTCTGCTTCTTCTAGCTCCTGCCGATCGAGAGCCTCTACCATTTGTTGACTATGACTCACTGTGTGTTTCCTCTTCTACTTCATTATGTTCTTCATACAAACCACTGACGACCTTATACCATTCAAAGATAGCTCCAATCACCACCTTAGCAGATGCATAGACTGGAATTCCAAGGAAAACTCCCCAAATTCCAAACATAGATCCTGACGTCAAGAGCACAAACAAAATGGTAATCGGATGGATATTTAACTGGCTTCCCAAAACCAACGGTGATACAAAACGTCCTTCAATGGTTTGCTCCACTGCAAATACAATCAAGACCTTGATAAACATCTCTGGTCCTGCTACCAAGCCCAATACTAAGGCAGGTAACATGGCTAAGAAACTACCCAAGTATGGGATCAAATTCAAGATCCCCGCAGAGATCCCCAGTGTCACCGCATAGCGCAAACCAATGATCTTAAAGAAGATGATGAACATAATAGCGACGACAATGGCTACCGTAATTTGCCCTCGAACGTAGTTGGAGAGTTGGGTATTGACGTCTGAGAGAACTTGTTCAGCTGATTTACGAATCTTAGTCGGTAAGAAGCGAACAATGTGGCCCTTTAAATTTTTTCCATCTCGTAGAAGATAAAAGACAATAAAAGGCATGATGATCAAGGCAACAATAACTTGCGAAGCCACTCCAATCAAGTTGCTGACCCAATTGACAGCCCGCCCAGAGATCGAACTGGCCCAAGAAGTAATGTTTGCAGACAATTCCTTGGTGATCTCATCTAACTGGGGTTTGATATCAGAGGAGACGCGATTATCTAGAAAATCATCGATGGTTGCATTGGCCTTTTCCAAATAAGTTGGCAAGTTATGAAAGAAACTCACCACTTGTCGTTGGACGGATGGAATCACTACAGCTAGACCCCAAATTAAAAGCACTGCAATCAAGAAAAAGACGAAGGAAATCGCAAAAATCCGCTTGAGTCCTTTTCTTTCAAGAAAGTCAACAATAGGGTTGAGCAGGTAATAGAGCAAACCAGAGATAATAACAGGCAGCATGACGGCTCCTGCAAACTCAAAAATAGGAATAAAAATAAAGGTGATTTTACTCAAAACCAAAAGGTTCAAGCCCAACAGCAAGGTAACTAAAAATACGGTAATGGCCTTGTTGTCTAAAAACCATCTAAAAAACCAGGACAAACTAAACTGTTTTTCTTTATTATCCACAGAGAACTCCTTTTCATTTCAATCTGTTTCTATTTTAGCATTTTTTGAGCTTGAAGTTACGAAAAAACTAGCAAAATAAGAAAGAAAGGCTCTCCCCTTTTCAACTAGCAATTGCCTTCCAATAGGACCTTTGATATAATAAACCTAACAAATCATACGAGGTGACCTATGTCTCAAACCATTTATTTCGGTACCTATACCAAAAAAGAATCCAAAGGAATATACAAGGCACAATTTGACCCTGAAACAGGGACATTGAACCATCTGGAACTAGTGGCAGCTGAGCCCAATCCAACCTATATCGCCTTTTCTGAAAAAGGCAACCTTTATAGCGTCGGAGCTGAAGAGGGAAAAGGAGGAATCGCAAGTTTTACAGCTGATTTTCAGCCGCTCAATCACGTCGTTGAAGAGGGAGCACCACTCTGCTATGTCTCTGTCGATGACAAGCGTCAACTGGTCTATGGAGCCAACTATCACAAAGGCCAAGTTCTCGTATATCAGCTAGAGGCAGATGGACGTTTGTCCTTTGTCGATCAAGACACCCACCAAGGAAGTGGTCCTCATGCCAATCAAGCAAGTCCACATACCCACTATGCAGACCTTACACCAGATCAGTACCTGATCACGTGTGACCTAGGAACAGATAGTTTGCATGTCTATGATGTCAGCGAGGAAGGAAATCTAACCCTGATCAATCAGTATCAAACAGCCCCAGGGGCAGGACCTCGTCACCTGGTCTTTCATCCTCACTATAAGACTGCCTATCTCATCAATGAATTAAATGCTACGATCGATGTGCTCTTTTATGACGGTATGGGTGAATTCGAACACTTCCAAACTGTTTCCACACTTCCATCAGACTACAATGGTCAAAAATGGGCTTCTGCGATCAAGCTCTCAGCTGATGGAAAATTCCTCTATGCATCTAACCGTGCTCACAATTCCATTGCTGTCTTCAAAGTTGTGGCTGATGGTAGCCTAGAACTGATTGAAATTGTTCCAAGTCAAGGGCTCAATCCACGTGATTTCACACTTAGTCCTGATCAAAACCACCTAATCGCAGCCCATCAAGATTCACCTAATGCCACCGTCTTCAAGCGGGATCCTGCTAGCGGAAAATTGACCCTTCTATCTGACGACTTCTATGTTCCAGAGGCCGTTTGTACGGTTTTTCATTAAGTCGTTTTAGTTGTCAAACCTCTAAAAAAATGATTAAATAGATGAGAAAAAGGCGCGAGCCTGACTTCACAACTTATATTTTAGGAGACCCTAACATGAATCCATTGGACTTATTTAACCAAGTGAAAGAAATGATCGAAAAGAAAGATTTCGACGCTGCAAAGAAATTTGTTGATGACAACAAAGACAACCTCGGTGACTACCTTGAACAAGCCAAAGGGCTTGTATCTGGAAATGAAATGGTCAGCGGTGCCTTGGACAAAATCAAAGGCTTGTTCTAATAGAACTACTCCTCAACGCTTTAGTTGAGGAGTTTTTGTTTATACCAATCGCAAAAAAGATCCTTGAGAAGACTCAAGGATCTTTTTAGTCTAGTAAACTAGATTATTTCTTAAGGTTGTAGAATGATTTCAATCCACGGTATTCAGCTACTTCACCAAGTTGATCTTCGATGCGAAGCAATTGGTTGTATTTAGCGATACGGTCTGTACGTGAAAGTGAACCAGTCTTGATTTGTCCTGCGTTTGTTGCAACTGCGATGTCAGCGATTGTTGAATCTTCAGTTTCACCTGAACGGTGTGATACAACGGCAGTGTAACCAGCTTCTTTCGCCATTTCGATAGCATCGAATGTTTCAGTAAGAGTACCAATTTGGTTAACTTTGATAAGGATAGAGTTAGCACATTTTTCTTCGATACCACGTGAAAGGTAGTCAGTGTTTGTTACGAAGAAGTCGTCACCAACCAATTGAACTTTACCACCAAGACGTTCAGTAAGAGCTTTCCAACCGTCCCAGTCGTTTTCGTCCATACCATCTTCGATAGTGATGATTGGGTATTTGTTTACCAATTCTTCAAGGTAGTCGATTTGTTCAGCAGCAGTGCGGACAGCAGCTCCTTCACCTTCGAATTTAGTGTAATCGTAAACTTTGCGTTCTTTATCGTAGAATTCTGATGATGCACAGTCAAATCCGATAAATACGTCTTTACCTGGAACATAACCAGCAGCTTCGATAGCAGCGATGATAGTTTCTACACCATCTTCAGTTCCGTCGAAACGAGGAGCAAATCCACCTTCGTCACCAACGGCTGTTTCAAGACCACGACCTTTAAGGATTTTCTTAAGTGCGTGGAAGATTTCAGCACCCCAACGAAGAGCTTCTTTGAATGTAGGTGCACCAGCAGGTACGATCATGAATTCTTGGAAAGCGATTGGAGCATCTGAGTGAGATCCACCATTGATGATGTTCATCATTGGAGTTGGAAGAACTTTAGTGTTGAATCCACCAAGGTAGCTGTAAAGTGGGATTTCAAGGTAGTCAGCAGCAGCACGAGCTACAGCGATAGACACACCAAGGATTGCGTTTGCTCCCAATTTACCTTTGTTAGGAGTACCGTCAAGAGCGATCATAGCACGGTCGATAGCTTGTTGATCACGTACATCATAGCCGATGATTGCTTCAGCAATAATGTTGTTTACGTTGTCAACAGCCTTTTGAGTTCCAAGACCACCGTAACGAGATTTGTCACCGTCACGAAGTTCAACTGCTTCGTGTTCACCAGTAGAAGCTCCTGATGGAACCATACCACGTCCATGAGCACCTGATTCAGTATAAACTTCTACTTCAAGTGTTGGGTTACCGCGTGAGTCTAGGACTTCGCGAGCGTAAACATCAGTAATAATTGACATTTCTTACTCTCCTTATTGAGTTATATTTTTTACTCCTCTATCATATCGTAATTAGGCTATTTTTTCAAGAAAAAACAAGGAAATCTACGAAAATTGAGAAGTTTTTAACAAGAAAACGGTTCCACGTTCTTTTTTTCTTTCATTTCCCGACTTATTTAATTTTTTCGCATTCTTCTATTCTTCTACTGCGCTTTATGCTATACTAAGCTTATGACAGATATTAATAAAACAATTTTAGAAAAAGCTGCTGGTCCTACTCGATTCAATCCGGATGAGCAGCGTCGATTTTTGGAGACTTATGAGGAGCGGGTGATTACTTCATGCACCTTGGAGGAGGCAAGGGACAAGATGTACCTGGAGCAGTATTCGACAATCCTCACTGATATTTCAGATCGCTTTCATCCTGTTTTGGTCAAGATCTCCCCAGCTTTAGATGAAAGCAGCCAGCTACAATATTTGAAAAAAACCAAAGATCTTGGTCTTGTGGCAAGCATCGTTTCGGATGACTGTCGCCATTCCCCTTTTGGTCTCATCATTCATACTGACCATCCGTCTGGAATTTCTCCAACAGATATCAGTAGCCAGTATCCAAATTTATTTGAAAAGAAACAAGAGACTGCCGGTCCAGAAAAGAAATCATTCTGGAAACGTCTCTTTAGCTAAAGAAAAACCAATGGAAGGGAACATCTCCTTTCCATTGGTTTTTTAGTTTGCTTTTATTTTCAAAAGGTTCCCAATATTTCGAGCGCAGGAAATCAGATTCCTTTCAGCATGAGCGAGTGCATCTGCTACCTCACAAGGACCAGGTACGATAGAGAAGGCAGCTTCAATGTGATGACTAGGAAAAGCAGGCAAATCCTCCGCTAAGCTACCACAAATAGCAAGCACCGGGATCTTCTCTGGTGTTCGTTTGGCTACTCCGACAGGAGCTTTTCCAGAAAGAGATTGGAGATCCATCCTACCTTCCCCGACCACGACCAGATCAGCTTTTTGTACTTTGTGATCAAAGTCAATCAAATCGAGGCTTTTTTCAATTCCTGAGGAAACCTGACCTCCCGCAAAAGCGACCAAGCCAGCAGCCATGCCACCTCCAGCTCCGGCGCCAGCCATGGACAATATTCGTGCATTTGCTAGCTGGTAAAAATCCTGCATAGCCTGATCAACAGCTGGAAATAGAAGGGGATTCAATCCCTTTTGCCCACCAAAGATATAGGTCGCTCCTTGACTGCCACAGAGAGGATTGGTTACATCCGTTAAGACTTGGAGCTCGATGTCTTTTAAAGCTTTTGGAATCGCACTGGTATCTATTCTAGCCACACGACCGAGCGAAGCCCCAACAGGACGAAGCAGATGGCCTTGATCATCATAGAAGGCTACCCCTAATCCAGCTGCCATCCCAATCCCACCATCATTCGTTGCAGAACCGCCAATTCCCACACAGATCGTTTTAACCCCTTGGTCAACCAATTGCAAAATGAGTTCACCAATTCCTCGTGTTTCCAGTTCAAGAGGATTTCGTTTTTCAGCTGGAATGGAGCCTAAACCAACAAGTGAAGCCATCTCAAAAAAAGCCATCTCATCTTTTTGGTAGTAAGACATTGAAACAGGCTGTCCAAATGGTCCGGTTACTTGAGTTTGGTACTCCGTTACATCCAGAACTCCAGCTAGGGTTTCCATGGTGCCTTCGCCACCATCCCCAATAGGAAGGAGGTCAAAAGTTGCATCTGGTAGAGCCTCTTGAAATCCTTTTTTCAAGGCTTCTGCTACTTGTTTGGCAGATAAGGATTCTTTAAATGAATCCGGGGCTAGTAGGATATGCATGCTGTTTCCTTTCTATGCTGGTCTAAAATTTCAAGAACAAGGCTTAAATCCCTCTTCTCAATACGATATAGGGCTCGCTCAGCGACGATTGGCTTGGCCATAAAGGCAATCCCGATACCGGCTGTTTCAATCATCGGAAGATCATTGGCACCATC
Source organism: Streptococcus parasanguinis CC87K (assembly GCF_000507765.1). Lineage (GTDB taxonomy): Bacteria > Bacillota > Bacilli > Lactobacillales > Streptococcaceae > Streptococcus > Streptococcus parasanguinis_J. The sequence goes on from NZ_KI669401.1 coordinate 876,558, forward strand.
TCCCATCGCAATCGTCTGACTTCGTGGGACATGATTTTCTTTCGCCCATGTCAGGAGGGACTCTTTTTTCCTTTCAGGTGTGATTATCCCACCGAGGACTTTACCTGTCAAACAACCATCAGAAGCCTGCAAACGGTTGGCGCGGACCAGATCAATTCCTAAAGACCTCGCGATGGGGTCGATGACTTCATGAAATCCCCCGGAAACAAGGCCAACCTTGTAACCTCTTTGATGCAGTTCCGTGATTAAGCTTTCAGCACCCGGTGTGACTTCCATCTGCTCCAAAATTTTCGGAAAGATAGAGGTCTCTAATCCCTTCAATAAAGCAACACGCGCCTCTAAAGATGCTGCAAAATCCAGCTCCCCATTCATTGCTTGGGCTGTAATCTCTGCCACTTTTTCTCCCACGCCAGCTTCTTGAGCTAGTAGATCAATCCCTTCCTGTCTTATCAAGGTTCCATCTACATCCATAACGAGGAGACCTGTTACTTTTTTCATCGCTTTCCTTTCTTATTTCTCCCTTACTATACAAAAATAGGGTTTAAATTTCAAGTTTCAATGATGATTTGAAGATAAAAAAATGACCTCCTAAAAGGTCATTTTTCTGTTATTAGAAGCGAATTTGCTCCCGGGTTTTTTCATAGGAAGTAACAAAGCGATCGGTTACGCCTGCTTCTACCATTTCCAAAGCATCTGAGATGACTTTGAAGGAAGCCGCATAGTCATATTCTCTTTCGAAAATATAAAGGGACTCATCAAAGGCTGCCTGTACATGATCGTCAAATGAACGGTAACGGTTCGAGTATTGCAACAATTGTTCTGTCAATGTCGCATTTTGAACAATTCGATACGCCGCTTCTTCCAATTCATTCATATCATTGGTCAAGATTTCCAACAAACGATTGGTTGATTCGATGTTGATTTTATCCCCTTCCAACTCATCCATCAAAGCTTCTGTATTGTTACTTGCAGTGAAGAAAATTTCTAAGAATTCTTGAGGAATTCCTGGCAAGTTCCGTTTGTCCATATAGCGTTTAATGGCATGCAAGCGGTTAGCATAGATGTTGACTTTTTGGCGAGCATTGGCATCGTCTTTTTCAATTTTTGAAAGGGAATCACTTAAGCCAATTTGCTCATCTTCGATTTCTTTCAAGCGAGCTTCGATAGCTTCTAACTCTTCTTCTACGATAGAATAGGCCTTTTGTGTTTCAGATGAATCTTTCAAGGCATCTTCTACCACATTTTCTTGTGAAGATAGCTCAGCTTCCAACTCTTTTAACTGTTGGCTGAAGCTTTCATTCAAGACGAATGTTTTACCGAGACGTTCCACTTCTGCCGCAAGCTTACTATTGTTATCTTTAGCATGTTTCAAATAGCCAGGCAGTTGTTTCACTAACTTCTTCACAACTTTTTGTGATTCAATTTCACGGGTAAAGATGTGATACAAAGCATCGATTTCTTCTTGAATTTGTTCATTTTCGTAAATGGCATTGTCCAATTCAAGGGCAGATACATTTGCCATATTGTTCTTCAAGGAAGCATGCAACTGTTGGAAACGAGATTCAATATCTGTTTCAGTGAAGTGGTAACCAGATTCCAAAAGCTTGCGGTAGCCACTTTCCAAATCCTCTAATTGGTCTGGAAGTTTTGCTTGAAGGGCAGTGACAATTTCTGGCACTCGCTCAACAATTTGTTTTAAGGCTACAATATGATTTTCAGCTGTATCAAGGATTTCAGCCGCTTCAACAGGGTCACCTGAAGAATTCAAGGTTACAAATTGTGAGAACTCAGATTGAATATTTCCAATTTGTTTTTCAATTTCAGGAAGCGCACTGCCATAACGATCTGGGTCTGAAGTGACTTCTTTTTGAAGTTCTTCAAACATATCCAAGGCATGAACCACACGACCGCTATTCTTTTGTTCCTGCTCTTCCAGATCAGAAAGGGCTTTGCGAATCGCCTTGATATCTTCGTCGATCAATTGGATCTGACTTTCGATATTGTCAATGGCTTGTTTAGCCTTCATGAAACGGAAAGAATTATTATAGCCTTCCGCTTCAAACAGATTGTTTTCAATATCAGCAAATGAATTTAAGGATAAATCTACCCATTTTTGATTCCATTCACGAAATGCAACTTGACTTTGACCAATCAAATGCATGTTTTTTACGGCCTCTACTTCATCGTTGACCGGAAGGTTGTATAACTTTTCTTTTCGTTCTTCCAGTGCTGCCAGTAAGGCTTCATTTCGTTTTCTCAAAATGACTGCAACCACATATCCTACAATCAAGATAAGGGCGACAATAAAGATGAGAACAATTAGTCCACTAGACATATAAAAACTCCTTCATCGTATTACTTGAACGTAATCCTAGTAATTATACCATAAAATATCCATTAATGGGAAGCGTTCGGTGAATTTTATACATCGAGTGTACTATATTCAGCGTTTTCTTCGATAAATTCACGACGTGGTTCCACACGGTCCCCCATCAACATATCAAAGATCTTATCTGCTTCCGCAGCATCGTCTACTGATACTCGTGCCATCAAGCGGTGTTCTGGATTCATGGTTGTTTCCCATAATTGGTGATCATCCATTTCTCCAAGACCTTTATAGCGTTGGATGGTTGGTTTTGAGCGACCTTCTGAATAACGTTCCAAAGCTGCAGCTAATTCAGCTTCTTGGTTGGCACCAGGTTGGATATATTCTTTGATTTCACTACCGACTTTGACCCCATAGATTGGTGGTTGCGCGATGTAAACATATCCCGCTTCCAAGACTGGTTTCATATAGCGATAGATCAAGGTCAATAGAAGGGTTCGGATATGAGCGCCATCGACATCGGCATCGGTCATGATCACTAATTTTTGATAACGCGCTTTTGTAACATCAAATTCGGCACCAAATCCAGTTCCCATAGCAGTAAATAAACTACGGATCTCTTCATTGGCTAGAATTTTGTCCATACTTGCTTTTTCAACGTTCAAGATCTTACCACGGATTGGGAGAATCGCTTGGAATTCCCGATTTCGACCAGATTTTGCAGATCCTCCGGCTGAATCCCCTTCGACGATAAAGAGTTCTGTTTCTTGTGGATTGTTTGAAGAACAATCTGCCAATTTACCAGGTAGGTTGGAAATCTCAAGCCCTGATTTCTTACGGGTTACCTCACGCGCTCGCTTAGCTGCCACCCGAGCTTTCGCTGCTAAAATCCCTTTTTCGACGATTTTCTTAGCAATTTGCGGATTTTCCAAAAGGAAATCAGAAAAGGCATCACTAAAGAGTCGATTGGTAATCTTAACAACTTCTGAATTTCCAAGTTTGGTCTTGGTTTGTCCTTCAAACTGTGGATTTGGATGTTTAACCGAGATCACTGCTGTTAAGCCTTCTCGAACATCTTCCCCAGTTAGATTGTCTTCGTTTTCTTTTAAGAGTTTATTTTTCTTAGCATAATCATTGATCACACGAGTGAGAGCTGTACGGAAGCCCTGTTCATGCGTTCCACCTTCATGGGTATGAATGTTATTCGCAAAACTCATGACCGTCTCATGGTAGCCTGTGGTATATTGCATCGCCACTTCAACGGTAATATCATCCATTTCACCATCTGTGTAGATTGGTTTTTCAAAGATGACATCTTTGTTTTCATTGATGTATTCAACGTAACTAGAGATCCCACCTTCGTAGTGGTAATGCTTTTCTTGCTCTAAGCCTTCTCGCTTATCCGTCAAAGAAATACGCAAGCCACGATTCAAAAAGGCTAATTCTTGAATCCGTTTATTTAATTTTTCAAAATCATACTCGGTGGTTTCCGTGAAGATTTCTGGGTCTGGAATAAAGTGGACGGTTGTCCCTGTCCGATCTGTCTCCCCGATGACTTTCAAATCATCCACAACGTGTCCACGTCGATACTCTTGGTAATGGATACTGCCATTTTTATAGACGCGAACATCGAGGGATGTGGAGAGGGCGTTGACGACGGATGATCCTACCCCGTGAAGACCACCAGAAACCTTGTAGCCGCCTCCGCCGAATTTTCCTCCTGCGTGAAGTACGGTAAAGACAGTTTCGACGGCAGGTCGACCTGTCTTTTCTTGGATATCCACTGGGATCCCACGACCATCATCGACAACCGTGATCGAATTATCTGCTTCAATGAAAACTTCAATATGGCTAGCAAAACCAGCTAAGGCTTCGTCAATCGAGTTATCTACGATTTCCCAGACCAGATGATGAAGACCTTCTTTTGAGGTAGAACCAATATACATTCCCGGACGCATCCGAACGGCTTCTAGTCCTTCCAAGACCTGAATCTGACTGGCATCATATTCTTGCGCTTGAATTTCTTGCTGTTTATCCTCTGTCATAATTTCCCTTTTCTATTCAAATATAAACTGGTGTAAGTGTGGCATGGAATCAAATAAATAGGTCGAAAGCCCTGCAGCCTTTCCAGCTTCTATATCGATCGGACGATCTCCGATGACCAGACCGTCTTGAATACCATATTTTTCCTTCAAATAAAGCATAGAGGCTGGGTCTGGTTTTCGAGGAAAGCCCTCGTCTGCCGTTACAATCTCCGTAAAGTAGGGTGCAATGCCTGTCTGTTCAATAAGGGTCAAAACTTGGCGATCCCGATGAGATACCAAAAAATGGCGTCCTCCATGTGCTTGGATCTCTTCTAGTAACTCTTTTGCTCCCTCAAATAAGACCGGCTCTTGCAAGCCCAAGGCTTCTTTTTTCTTGTATTCCGTACGAAAATTGGAAATATGAGGTGCAAAGGTTTGAATTGCATCCTGTGTTGAGATTTTTAATGCTGCATAAACAGAATCATGATCGGCTTGAATGTGAAAGTCCTTCAATGTCGCTACAAAGGCATTTGTGGACGTTTCGTAATTATCCAATAGCGTCCCACCAAGATCCCATATAAAATCATGATAATTCATAGTCAATATTATACCACAAATGGACAAAAAAAATAAGCTAAAACCCTCATTTAGGGGGGATTTTAGCCATTTTTTACGGTCATTTCATTTTAAATCATAGAGAAGTCATTTTCCGTCATAGAATGTAAACTTTCACCAGAAAATATGGTGTCCAAAAGAGCAATTTTAAGCATCTCCAAAGACATCTTGATAGAGCATTCCTTGACGAAGGCTTTGGGCATCTCCTCCAAACTGTTCTACCAAGGCATAGGCTAAGGCAAGCGCAGTTGAAGGACCACGACTGGTCAAGAGATTACCGTCTTTCACCACTGTTTCTTTCTGATAGTGTCCATCTTGAATCTCTTCTTCAAAACCATCGTAACACGTATAGTGTTTATCTTTTAAGAGACCTGCACGCGCCAAAACAATGGGAGCTGCACAAATCGCAGAAATGATTTTTCCTTTTCTACTTTCTTCTTGAAGAGCTGCAATCAATTCCGAATTATCCCGCAAATTCGCAGCTCCCGGCATCCCACCTGGTAAGAAGATTCCATCATAATCTGACAGGTCCCCATTCCAGAGGCGATCGACTTCCACTGTGATCTGGTGAGAACCTGTGACCGTTTCTTCCATGCCAATAAGGTCACAGTCGATCCCAGCCCGTCTCAAAACATCGACAATGGTCAAGGCTTCAATTTCTTCAAAACCGTTTGCTAAAATCGTTGCTACTTTTTTCATTTTCATTCCTTCTTTCTATCTATTGCGCCTTTTTAAGGACTACTTTTTTACGGATTGGAGGCCCTTCTTCTGGCTCTTTCTTTTTGCTGCTATGATTATATATTGAGAGGACCAGACCAATACCAATCAGATTACTAATAATAGACGATCCACCTTGTGAGATAAAGGGGAGGGGAATCCCCGTCAAAGGGAGAAGACCCGTTACTGCTCCGACATTTTCAAAAATATGAAAGACCAGCATCATGATAAATCCGATGGAAATATAGGTATAAAATTGGTTATTGGACTGGAGGGTAATTTTTAAAATGCGGTAAATCAGGGTCACATATAAAATCAACAGCACCAGAGCTCCAACAAAGCCAAAGTCTTCTGCGACGACCGTAAAAATCATATCGCTTTCCCGTACGGGAACCAATAAATTGGAGACATTAAAGCCTTGCCCAAAGAGACCACCACTAGCAATAGCTAGCTGTCCTTGTGCCTGCTGGTAGGTGGTGGTTTGTGCATAGTCAAAAGGATTTAACCAGGCTAAAATACGGTTCATCTGATAGGTTGGCATCCCTACTTGCTGGTGCAGAAAAGCTCGCCCCCCTTCTGAAAGAAAGAGGAAGAGAAAGCCTGCTAATCCACCTGCCAGAAGCAAGATGACCGGCAAGATAATTTTCCAGGAAACTCCTGAAACGAGCACTAAGCCCGCAAAAATGGCCAAGAATACTAAGGCCGTTCCCAAGTCCTGTTGGAGAGCCAATAAGGCAAAGACCGGAATCGTATAGATGGTCAACTCTAGAATCAAAAACCAATCTTGTCGTAATAATCGCTCACGCCCCTTATTTCTTTGCAAAAATCGGACAATAGAGCGTGACAGCATCAGGATGAAGGGGATCTTCATAAATTCTGAGGGCTGAAACAAGGTGATGTTCCCATAAGCCACCCAGTTTTTAGCTCCTGTTGAAGCCACCAAGTTGGGATTATAAAAAACAAGAGGAAGAACCATCAAGGCCAAGCCTAGTAGGTAAAGAAAGGGAGTGATTTTCCAAAGAAATTTCGTACTAAAAATCGTCACAATCAGGCAAATGATACATCCCACACCAATCCAGGCCAATTGCTGCCCCAAAAAAGGCCACACCATTTGGGGATAATCATGAGAAACTGCCACATAAACGGATAAGATCCCAATCATAAGTAGGGTGAAGACAATTCCAATGATCGAATAATCCAGGTGGATCGTCCAAAAATGATTTTTCTTCATTCACGTTCCTTTCTGTGAGAATCATCAAATTAATTAATAGAACAACATCTGTAGAATCAAGCTAGATCCTGCCACACAGAACCAAGCAATCAAACCTACCAGAAGGGGGGCTGCTCCAGCCGAACGGAACTGTTTCCAAGAAACCTTGCTTCCGATTCCAACCAAGGCCATGGCCATAAAGAGGTGAGAAAGGTCATTTAGGTATGGTAGGACCACTTTAGGTACCAGGCCAATAGAAGAAAGAATGGAAGCCACAATAAACCAGATAATAAACCAAGGAATAATTTTCTTTAACATTCCTTTGTTTCTTCCTTGTTGTTTACTCCGATACCATTTTAAACCGATCAAGCCCAAACAAACTGGTACAATCATCAGGGCGCGTGTTAACTTAACAATTGTAGCCATTTGCCCCGCTGCTTTACTGTAAGAAAATGCTGCTGCTACAACAGATGACGTATCGTTAATGGCTGTTCCTGACCAGAGGCCAAATTGAAAATTAGACATATGCCATAAATGCCCTAATACTGGAAAGATAAAGACAGCCAAAATGTTGAAGAAGAAGATGGTTGACATAGATAAGGCAATTTCCTCTTCATCAGCTTCAATGATCGGCGCTGCTGCTGCGATAGCAGATCCACCACAAATAGCTGTTCCAAACCCAATTAAGGTCCGTAGGTGAGATTTCAGATGGAAGACTTTCCCAAAGATCATCGCTGCAAGAAAGGCAACTGTTATTGTTGGCAGACTAATCTTCAAAGAAGACAAGCCGGTAGAGGCAACCGTCGCAATCGGCAAGCTAAATCCCATGAAGATAATCGAATACTGCAATAATTTCTTACCGGACCAGTTCAGTCCTGGTCGTGAATTCTCTGGCAAATCTACTAATTCATTGAGGACAATTCCTAAAATCAAAGCAAAGACACTGGAGCCAATGATGGGAAAGAAAGTTCCCAATAACATGGCACAAAGAGCCAGTACAAATGCAATTGCAAGTCCAAATCCTTTATTTTTCATTCTCTCAATTCCTTTCAAAAAAGTCAGCTGCTTGCTCAACAAGCCGCTCTCTCACTGTTGTGTGAAGGGGCAACACTTGCTGCAAGCCATCTAAAATTTGTTTTCCATATCGTTTGGTCACCACCCGCTGATCCAATAAGAGGACCAACGATTCCTGGTCTTGAAAACGGCTGGTTCTCCCAATAGCCTGTTTGAGCCTTAAAATCGCGACCGGAAGGCTATAGTCATAAAAGGGATTTTTCCCCTGTTCTCTGAGTTGGGTATTCAGCTTTTGAACCATATAATCTTTAGGGTTGTCAAAAGGAAGGCGCGTGATGATTTGAATCACTTCTTTTTGTTGGGAAAAATCGACTCCCTCCCAGAAGCTTCCCGTCCCCAATAGAATGGAGCTTTCTCCTCGGTCAAATCGTCGCTTAATATTAGCTGCATCACCATTCCGATACTGGGCCAAATGAGGAAACTTCAAGGCGTTTGACGTCTCCAGTAACAATTCTTTTGAGGTAAACAAAAGAAAAATTGGTTTTCTTAGAGGAAAGAGTTCATCGATGAGCTGACAAATCTCTCCTGCATACTCCACGGAAGATAGAGAAACGACATCTGGAAAATCTATCGGCACCAACAATTCCTGGTGTTGTTTGACTGTTATTGGCACCCGGTAGATCTGCTGCTCTTGGTATCCCAAAAGGGCAGGTAAATGCACCTTTTTACTGATCGCGATCGTTGCTGATACAAAGAGCACGGTCACTTCTTCAGGCACAAACTCCTTAAAGGATAGCAAGTCCTCAACTCCTCCGTGGAGACGAAGAATCTGGTGGCTTTCGACCACTTCCTTGTCCATCCAAAAGGTTTGGTAGCGCTCATCAAACAATTCTCTTAGATTCTCTAATGATTCGTTTTTTAATTCCGATACATCCTGTCGAATTTTTGCTACTGTTTGATCAGATAAGATCGCTGGTTTTCCTTGTACAACTTCCTTAGAGCAGGCATTTAACTCAAATTGAATACTCTCCAGCAAACGTCGTTGCAGAAGATCTTTTTCCTCTTCAATAGCGTGTTGCAAGCTTAGAAGAAGAGATTGCAAGGTTTCTTCTCTCTGTGAAAACTGCTCCAAAGCAAAGAAGAGTTTTTGCGCTTCATCCACTACCAGAACAGATTCTTGAAGTAGACTCTTATCATCCTCTAGACGAGTTAACAGATAGGCATGATTGGTCAGAATTACCCGGCTGGTTTTCACTTTTTCCTGGCCCAGACGCCAAAAATCTTCCTGATAAAAAAGCGAACGCTTTGACAATTGGCCATCGTGGCAAATGTCAGCTACAAAATGAAGATGACGATAGAGTTGGCCAATTTCACTGAACTCTCCCGTTTCTGTCATCGTCAGCCAAACCAACAGTTGCATTTTAAAGCGTCGAATCATCCCGTTATCTGACTCACTCTGTAAGGCCTCATAAAATTTATCGAGTTGGATGTAATCCTTGGGACTTTTCAGGCTATGAAAGGGAATTTGGAAAAGATCTTGGATGGTCTTTCCTTCCTTCTTCATAATTTGATCCTGAAGAATTTTAGTGGGAACACTGACAAGAATGCGCTTAGAGGTTTTCGCCAAAAGCGTTAATAGATAAGCGTAGGTCTTCCCAATACCCGTTGGCGCTTCAATAAAACTCGGAAGTGGCTGTTGCAAACTATCCTCGATATAGGCAACAAATTCTCTTTGTTCCGGATAAGCTTCCATTCCCAACAGCTGCATATTGAGTTCAAACTGTTCAGATAAATGCCGACTTTCTAAAAACTGCTGTGGCTTGCGCAGATAGAGACCATGAACTTCTACTAAATGAGCTGGTAAAAAAAGGCTACTGTCTTCAAGCGCATCTTCTATTAAGAGTCGTGATTCATAAATCAAACAATCTGCCATCGAAAGAAGTTTTTCGATCAATCCTCTTGGCAAGCTCGCAATTTTCTCTCTCAATTTCAACAGCAGCTGGGCTGTTGCCATAGCATCCGCTAAAGCGGAGTGAGCATGGTGCAACTCAATTTCCAATTCAGCCGCAAGCGCTCCTAAATTGTAGCGTTCTAAAGTCGGATAGAAAATTTGAGACAATTCAACCGTGTCAATCCGAGGAGTCGTTAGCTCAAATCCTTCCCAAAAGAGGGCTTCTGCCAATAAATTCGCATCAAATTTGACATTATGGGCCACAAAGACGGCATCTTCTATTAATTCAAAAATTTCTTTTGCCACTTGTGCAAACTCTGGTGCTTTTTTCAAGCGAGCATCTGTCAGGCCAGTCAATTGTTTGATATGCTCATCCAATCGTTCATGGGGATTCACATCCGTCTCATAGGATTGCGTAATCCTTCCATCTTCGATGATGACAATCCCAACCTGAATGATCTTAGCATTACTTCCAGCACTGGTCGCTTCCAGATCCACAATGGCATATTTCCGTTTCTGTCTTGTCATAATACTTAAAATTATATCACGTTTGAGCAAGCTCTGCAGATTTTTTTCTCCTTTCATGCTGACTTCAATCCTGTTATTTTCCTCGCAATTTGATACACTATTCTAGAAAGGAGTCCTTATGAAAATCTATCGCACTGTTAATCCTGTAGCTTATGAAAACACCTACTACCTTGAAAATGACCACTCCCTCATTCTTGTCGATCCAGGTAGCGACTGGGCGACTATTCAAAAACAAATAGATCGCATCGGAAAACCAATCGTAGCAATTCTTTTAACCCATACGCATTATGATCACATTATGAGTCTTGAAAAGGTTCGTCAGACCTATCATTTCCCACCTGTTTATGTCCATTCGGCAGAAGCCAGTTGGTTGTCTTCTCCTGTCGATAATTTATCTGGTTTGGATCGTCATGCGGATTTAGAAGATGTAGTCTGTCAGGAGGCCGACTTCCTTTATGAAATTCGCTCCGATTACGAAATAGCCGATTTTCACTTTTATGTTCTAGAGACACCGGGCCACTCTGCAGGAGGAGTCTCCATCGTCTTTCCTGAAGATCACCTGGTTCTATCCGGTGATGCTCTTTTTCGCGAAACCATTGGACGGACCGATCTTCCAACAGGGAACGCGGCACAGTTGCTTAGCAGTATTAGAGAAGAACTCTTTTCCCTTCCATCTTCCTATACCGTCTATCCTGGTCACGGCCCTGAAACTTCTATTGGTCACGAGAAGATGTTCAATCCCTTCTTTAGACAATCTTAAAGAATCATGTATCCTCTTTCCTATCCTCATAAAAGGATACAAAAAAAGCAAGTGTGAACTTGCTTTTTTATTATATCTTAAGAAAACGTCTCATGGAGATTGACGAACCGATCGCACCGATCAAAATTCCTAATCCAAATAAGCCACCCACCATAATCGGTACCAAAAGATGTGGACTATAGAGATACAAGTTTTGATCTGCCAAGTTATTGTTCATCGATGTATAGACAACGTTATAAATATAGAAGACCAAAGCTGAAGGAACCAAGGCTCCCAAGAGACCAATCCAAGCCCCTTCTAAAAGGAATGGTGCACGAATATAGCCATTTTTTGCTCCTACCAGTCGCATAATCTTAATCTCACGACTACGTGAAATGATGGTAATCCGGATGGTATTAGAAATCAAGAAGACTGCGATAAAGATCAATAAAGCTACACCGATCAAGCCCCAGTTTCGGATGAAGGTTCCAAGTGCAAACAAGCGTTGGGTATCGACCCCACCATCTTTAACCTCAGAGACCCCTTCAATTTTTTTAGCATCAGCCGAAACTTGCTTTACATATTTAGGAGCCGTTGTCTCTACATAATAAGCATCATAGAGAGGATTGGCATCTCCATCAAAAATCTTCCAGTTGTTCCCAGCCGTTTTGATCAGTTTATCATACTGTTCTTCCTTGCTAGAAAAATCAACCTTGTCAACATGCTTCATGGCTGTCAGAGCATCGTAGACCTTATGGTAGTTTTCATTGGTCACGGTTTGACCGTCTTTTTCAATCTGCTCGCTCTGATCTTGAATATCCTTGCGCATGTATACTACAACCCGCACACTGTTTTGAATATCATCTGAAAGCTTGATGGTATTGGCAATAACTGAGGCGAAAATAGCAACCAAGCTAAGGGTAATCATAACCGAGCTGACCGCTGCAATCGTCATCCAACCATTTCGTTTCAAGCTTTTAAGCGATTCGATTAAGTGTCGGAAAAATCTTCTAATCATCGTATCCGTACTCTCCTTCCGCTTCATCACGCACTACACGACCATTTTCAATCGCGATGACACGGTGACGTAAAGTATTTACAATCTGGCTATTGTGGGTCGCCATCAATACTGTGGTCCCTTGCAGATTAATCCGCTCCAAAAGATTCATGATTTCCCATGAATTATCTGGGTCCAAGTTCCCCGTTGGCTCATCCGCAATCAAGACTTTCGGATTGTTGACGATCGCACGAGCAATCGCAATCCGTTGTTGCTCTCCCCCTGACAATTCATTCGGGAATGAGCGGACCTTGTGTTTCAATCCGACAAGATCCAAAACTTCCATAACACGCTTTTTAATATTGCGACGTCGCTCACCGATAACTTGCATTGCGTAGGCAATATTTTCATAAACGGTTTTCTTTGGAAGCAATTTATAATCTTGGAAGACCACTCCCACATTGCGTCGCAACATAGGAATATCGCGTTTTTTGATTTTATCCAAATCAAAATCAGCTACTTTCAAACTTCCTTTATCGTGTTTGACTTCACGGTATAAAAGTCGAATAAAGGTCGACTTCCCTGCACCAGAAGGTCCTACGATGTAGGCAAATTCTCCTGGTTCAATTTGGACAGAGACCCCGCGAAGGGCCGTCGTCCCGTTGTCATACTTTTTGACAACATCTTTCATTTCAATCATTGACATGTAATGAAATTCCTTTCATTCTTTTCTGGTTGATTCCCTCGAGGTTATTGGAGACGCCATTTAAGGTAGGCATCGATAAAGCCATCGATATCTCCATCCATCACCTTGTCCACCTGCGCTACTTCGTAGTTGGTCCGGTGATCCTTAACCATGGTATAAGGGGTAAAAACATAGGAGCGGATTTGACTTCCCCAGGTGATTTCTTTTTTATCCCCTTTTAGAGAATCCACTTCTGCTGCTTTTTTCTCTTGCTCTAATTGGTAGAGTTTAGCTTGCAACATCTTCATCGCACGATCACGGTTCCCGTATTGGGTCCGATCCACGGTGGATGCCACTACAATCCCTGTCGGAATGTGGGTCAAGCGCACCCCTGTAGAGACCTTGTTGACGTTTTGTCCACCAGCTCCACCAGAGCGGAAGGTGTCCATCTTGATATCATCATCACGAACTTCGACTTCAATGGTATCGTCTAATTCGGGCATGACCTCAACAGATGTAAAGGAGGTATGACGACGTTTAGCGGAGTCAAATGGAGAGATTCGAACCAAACGGTGTACCCCCATTTCAGATTTCAGAAGACCGTATGCATGTGGCCCTTCAAAGGATAGGGTCACAGACTTGATTCCAGCCTCATCTCCAGCCTGATAGTCCAAGACTTCAACTTTAAAGCCGTGGGCATTTCCAAAACGAGTATACATCCGAAGAAGCATGTCGCCCCAGTCCTGAGCTTCTGTCCCTCCTGAACCTGGGTGGATTTCTAGGATGGCATTATTATTGTCATAGGGTTCAGACAATAGCAAGGTCATCTCATAGCTGGTCATACGTTTATCCAGCTCCTCCAACTTCTCGATCAATTCTTCTTTGACCGAATCATCTTCTGCCAAAAAGTCCAGTAAGATTTCTGACTCATCAAAGAGATCCACCATTTGATGGAAATTTTCATAGGTCTGCTTGAGTTCATTTAATTCTTGAGATGTCTTTTGCGCAGCAATGTTATCATCCCAAAAATCAGGTTCTGTCATTTTATTTTCTAAAATGGCAATTTCTTCTTCCAATGCCTCTAAGTCAAAGAGACCCCCTGAAAGAAGCTAATTTTTCACGATTTGCGTCAATTTTTTGACGAATTTCTGAAATGTCCATAAGTACCTCTTTCTATGTATCTAGTCTATTATATCATAACCTTCACTATTTGCCCACCTTCCAATATTGGATCTACTGGTTGACCACTGCCAAGCCAGCTGATTTTCAGCATTTTTTCTATTCATTTGTAACCTAATTGTTAGAAAAAAAGATCCTCTTATGCTAGACTGGTAGCATGACAACAGTAGCTTTTATGTCCGATTTACATATTGATTCAAACAACTTTGGAAAAGATGAATTAGAGACTCTTATCACTCTTTTCAAGGACAGAAAAATTCAACATCTCCATATTGCAGGAGATATTGCCAACGGCTTTGAAAAGACCTCACAAGAATTTTTAGCCCAACTCCAATGTCAGCTTCCTGTGACCTTTAGCTTGGGAAATCATGATATGTTGGGTCTATCAGAAGAAGCCATGAGACCTTTTGAATTTCAAAAGATTCCTTTTTCAAAGCATACACTCCTTGCCTTTTCTGGCTGGTATGACTACAGCTTTGTTCCTAATCTCTCTCCCCAAAAACATCTCCAAACCAAGAATCTGTTTTGGTTTGACAGACGCCTCCAACGAATGGGAGCTGATCCAGCCATTACCCAACGTTTGTTGCGAGAGCTCGAAACAGAACTCATGCAAGTGGATCAACCCCTGATCATCGCTATGCACTTTGTTCCCCATAGTCAGTTTCTCCTACGCCACCCTTATTTTGAACGTTTCAATGCTTTTTTAGGGAGCCAAGCCTTTCATGAGCTTTTTAGACAATTTCCTGTCAGAGAAGTAATTTTTGGTCATAGCCACCACCGAATGCCAGCAACAACGATTGACACGATCACCTATCATGCCAGACCTTTAGGCTATGTCAGAGAATGGGAGCTCTGCAAACAATTCTTTGAGGTTTTTCCTGAATATGATTTTCCAAAACGATACGACCCCTACAAACGCTATCGCAGAATTAAAGACCTTCCTGAATTTAAAGCCTACAAGAAAAAACAGCTTGCTCATGAATTTTCTCAAGCCATGACTATCCTTGAACTATAATAAAAAATAGTCCCTCTGGAACCAATTTCAGACTGAAGACAAAGTCATCTAAAAACTTTCCTTAGGTGAGTACGGACGTCAGCGAACTTCGAAGAAGTTCCATGACTTAGTTTTGGACCTAAGGTTCCAAAACTCCCGAGTGCTAGAAACAAGAGTGTTTCTAGCACTTTTCTCACAAAGGAAAGTTTTAGTTGATGATTGAATAATGCTAACAGATAATTTTTTTGTCTTTATAAAATTTATAAGATTTGCAAAGAAGAACATTTTATCTACGTTCTCAAAATTGTTCCTCTGGAATCATTTTTTATTCTTCTGTATCTAAAAGATTTTTTGCAACAATTGCTGCGAGAATTCCTCCGACAATTGGAGCCAAGATAAAGATCCAAATTTGTTGAAGTGCTGCACCACCAACAAAGAGGGCAGGTGCCAAGCTACGAGCTGGGTTAACAGAAAGTCCTGTAATGTTCAAACCAACAAGAATAATTAAAGTCAAGCTCAAACCGATCACAAGACCAGCGATCTTGCCATTTCCTTTAGAAGCTGATGTCACTGTCATGATGACCAAGATAAAGATAAATGATGCAATCACTTCAAACAAGAAACCGCCAAATGGAGTCACTCCTTTAGCCAAGGCATTTTCACCAAGACTAGCTGTTGACATACCTGAATTTGACAAGAGGAAGAGTACTGTTGCAGATGCGAGAACCGCCCCCACTACCTGCGCTGCAACATAATTAACCAAGTCTTTAGATGACAAGCGTTTGTTCACAAACATGGCAATCGAAACAGCTGGGTTTAAGTGGGCGCCAGAAACAGTTCCAATTGAGTAAGCTGCTGCAACAATGGACAAACCGAATGCCAAGGCAATTCCTAAATGTCCAAGACCTTCTGTCCCATTTCCAAAAACAACTGCGCCAGTCCCGATAAAGACAAGCATAAATGTGCCGATTACTTCAGCAAAAAACTTTTTCATAATTAAGTTTCCTTTCTTCAAGCTGTTGACTAGTTTATCAAAAATCCACACCTACCTCAAGAAATATGCCCGGTCCATTTTGCCCGCAAAAAAAGCCATCCGAAGATGACTTTTTTTATGTTTATATAGCGTTTTTATCTTTTCCAAGTGCACGTTGAACGGCTTTGACAATCTCAACGAGAACAACAATCAAGAGCGAACCAATCAAAACGGCCAACCATTGTGTCAAACTCAAATGAGACACATGGAAGAGTTTGTTAAATCCAGGGACAATGATGGTTGCCATCAAGAGAACAAAGGCAACTGGGATAGACCAGTTAAAGGTCTTGTTCTTAAAGAGTCCCACTTTAAAGATCGATTGGTAAACCGATTTGACGTTAAAGGCATGGAGCAATTGGATCAAACCAAGAGTTGCAAAGGCCATGGTCAAAGCGTCTGCATGGATTTCTGCACGAGTCGCATGTTCTGGAGAGAGCAAGGCCCAGCCATAAACACCAAGAACTAGCATGGTTTGGAAGATACCTTGATAAAGAATGGCTCCAAAGACCCCACCATCAAAGAAGTTAGACTTACGTCCACGAGGTTTGTGGGTCATAACACCTGGCTCAGCTGGTTCCACACCAAGAGCGATGGCTGGTAGCGTATCTGTCACCAAGTTGATCCAGAGAAGATGTACTGGTTGTAACACATCCCATCCAAAGAGGGTTGCAAAGAAAATGGTGAAGACCTCCGCCATATTGGCAGACAAGAGATACTGGATAGATTTTTGGATATTGGAGAAGACCTTACGTCCTTCTTCTACCGCTACGATAATGGTTGCGAAGTTATCATCGGCAAGGACCATATCAGAAGCTCCCTTAGAAACCTCTGTACCTGTGATCCCCATACCGATACCGATATCAGCTGTCTTCAGTGATGGTGCATCGTTAACCCCATCCCCTGTCATGGCAACAACCTTACCTTCATTTTGCCATGCTTTCACGATCCGAACCTTGTGTTCAGGTGATACACGCGCATAGACAGAGTATTGTTTGAAGACCTTTTGGAATTCTTCATCAGAGAGTTCGTTCAACTCAGCCCCTGTGAAGACATGGTCTTCTGTATCATTTGGATCGATGATTCCAAGACGTTTGGCAATAGCTTCTGCAGTATCTTGGTGGTCACCCGTGATCATAATCGGACGGATTCCTGCTTCCTTAGCGACACGAACTGCTTCTGCAGCTTCTGGACGCTCAGGGTCAATCATGCCGACTAAACCAGAGAAGATCAGGTCAGACTCAACAATTTCAGATTCCAAGGTTGGAATTTCATTGCTTGTCTTATAAGCCATCATCAAGACACGGAGGGCTTGTTTGGCCAAGTCTTTGTTGGTAGCAAGGATAGCTTTCTTATCTTCATCCGTGATAGGGCGAACTTCCCCATTGACTTCAATACGCGTCACACGTTTGAGCAATTGATCAGGAGCCCCCTTGACAGCGATAAAGTAAGAACCGTCTGCTTCTTTATGAATGGTAGACATGAGCTTACGATCTGAGTCAAATGGCAATTCCGCCACACGTGGCTCACACTTCAAGACTTCACGAACATCAAAGTTGTGGTCCAAACCAAACTGTACCAAAGCAGTCTCTGTTGGGTCACCGATCAACTTGCCAGATGGATCCACCTTGGTATCATTGGCAAAGTTCATGATTCGAAGGGTATTGTTGCTAGCTCCAATTTCTGTTGCTGCACTTTGCAGTTGACCGTTGGTATAGACCTTCTCAACCGTCATTTGGTTCATGGTCAAAGTACCTGTTTTATCAGATGCGATGATTTCTGTTGAACCAAGTGTTTCAACGGCTGGCAATTTACGAACAATTGAATTCCGTTTGGAAAGGGTTGTCGTTCCCAATGATAGAACAATGGTTACAATGGCAGGAAGTCCTTCTGGAATAGCCGCAACCGCAAGGGCAACCGCCACCATCAAGCCTTCTAATGGATGTTCTCCACGAACGAAGACACCAACCAGGAAGGTCACTGCGGCAATAGCTACAATGAGGTAAGTCAAAGCTTTAGAAAGTTGTTCCAGACTTTGCTTCAACGGCGTTTCCGTTTCATCGGCATTGGCTAACATATCTGCAATCTTACCGACTTCTGTATACATACCCGTGTTGGTCACGACCCCTGTACCACGACCATAGGTCACGTTTGAGTTTTGGTAACCCATATTGACACGGTCTCCGATACCAGCATCTGCCTCAACAAGGCCAGTCACATCTTTTTCAACTGGAACAGATTCTCCTGTAAGAGCTGCTTCTTCGATCTTAAGAGAAGCTGCTTCTAACAAGCGCATATCGGCTGGAACTACATCTCCAGCTTCCAGAAGAACGATATCCCCGGGAACCAATTCTTTTGAGTCAATCTCAATCACATGACCGTCTCGGCGGACACGCGCTAACGGACTAGACATATTTTTCAGTGCTTCGATAGCTGCTTCTGCTTGCCCTTCTTGGTAGACACCAAAAGCTGCATTCAAAACAACAACGGCTAAGATGATCATGGCATCTGTAAGGCCGTCCATTCCTTCTGTGATCACAGAGAGAGCTGCAGCGATCAACAAGATGATGATCATCAAATCTTTAAACTGATCGATAAACTTAGACAAGAGGCTACGTTTTTCACCTTCGTCCAGTTCATTATGACCATAAGTCGCTAAACGTTCTTGAGCTTGAACAGTTGACAAGCCTTCAATTGAAGAGTCCAATTCCTTTAGAACTTCTTCTTTACTCTGTGTATAAAACAAAGCTTTATTTTGTTCTTTTGACAAAATAATTTCCTCCTTATAGCTTTCTACTAGGTCTCTTTTGCACAAAAAAGAGACCTGTTTGAAAAAACAAGTCTCGCCGTTTAATATAGTGCCGGAAATAATTTCGTAATGACGACACTATCGCGGAAAACCGCCAGCTACTCCCTTGAGTGGTTTTATTATACCATTTTTATAGAATAAAGCAAGCAGGATCTCGAATAATTTAATGAGGATTATTCTTCCCATTCCACCAGCAATTGATAATTGGCAAATTCCTGTTCGCCATCGAGAGTTAACAAGCGATAAGAGACTTGCAAATGACCTGCTTCTAATTGAAAGAGGTCTGTTGTAATCAAAAACTGCTGAATGCCCATCGGAGTTGGGATGATTGCCCCACCATCTTCATTTTTGTAGAAACGCATGATGGATTTAGGACTTGAGAATCGTGTCATGACCAATTCATCGTTGGAAAATTTCAAAGCAACCTTTTCATCTTCTTCATTGGTATACAAGAGATATTGAAAACCTGCTTTTTCCTTCCATTCACCTTGATAGTACTGATCAACAATTTCCATTTCTTCTCCAAATCGAATGGTATTTTGAATGCGAATCTGCATCTTTGTCTCCTTCTCTTCTTTTCTTGCCATACTATTCTATCAAATTTTACGCATTTTGACTGCCCCTATTAGCCTCTAGATCGCAAAATAGGCTTTTTTTTGCTATAATAGACCCATGAATGAAAAAGTCTTTCGCGATCCCGTGCATGATTACGTTCATGTGGATCATCCCATCATTTATCAATTAATTAATAGCAAAGAATTTCAACGACTACGCCGCATCAAACAACTGGGGACATCTGGTTTTACCTTCCACGGTGGGGAGCATAGTCGTTTTTCTCACTGTCTTGGCGCCTATGAAATTTCAAGACGCATTCTGTCCATTTTTGAGGAAAAGTATGCAGAGCAATGGCATTCTGATGAAAACTTACTGACCATGACAGCCGCCCTTCTTCATGACATTGGACATGGTGCCTATTCCCATACCTTTGAAGGACTGTTTGGGACCGATCATGAAAAAATGACCCAGCTGATCATCACCAGTCCAGAGACGGAGGTCAATCAGATCCTCTTACAGGTAGCTCCTGATTTCCCAAATCGTGTAGCCAGCGTCATTGATCATACCTACCCCAATAAACAAGTGGTGCAATTGATTTCTAGTCAAATTGATGTGGACCGGATGGATTATTTACTGCGGGATGCCTACTTTACGGGTGCTTCCTATGGAAAATTTGACTTGACCCGTATTTTGCGCGTTATTCGACCGATTGAAAATGGCATTGCCTTCCAACAAAATGGCATGCATGCTGTCGAGGATTACGTGGTCAGCCGTTACCAAATGTATATGCAGGTCTACTTCCACCCAGCTACTCGTGCCATGGAAGTCCTCCTTCAAAATCTACTCAAACGCGCTAGAACCATTTATCCAGATCAGAAAGAGTATTTTCAACTGACTTCACCTCGCTTGATTCCATTTTTTGAAGAAGAAGTCACTATCCAAGACTACTTAAATCTAGATGACGGTGTGATGAATACCTATTTCCAAGTCTGGATGGATAGTCCGGATACCATCTTGTCTGATCTTGCTCAGCGCTATATTAATCGGAAAGTCTTTAAATCGACTCTATTTACAGAAGATAAGCGAAAAGACTTAGCAATCCTTGAAAAACTGATTAAAGAGGTTGGGTTTAATCCAACCTACTACACCGCTATTCATCAAAATTTTGACCTGCCCTACGATATTTATCGACCAGAGCTTGAAAAACCGCGGACCCAGATCGAGATGATCCGAAAAGATGGGAGTCTCGCTGAATTGTCTCAGTTGTCTCCACTCGTCGCTGCTTTAGCAGGAACTCGCTATGGGGACAACCGCTTCTATTTCCCAAAAGAAATGCTGGAGGTTAATGGACTTTTCAGTAAGCAAGTAGAGGAATTCACTTCCTATATCACCAATGATTATTTTACAGGAGAGACGGATGTCCATTAAATTAGTGGCGATCGATATCGATGGTACACTTCTCAATTCAAAAAAAGAGATCACACCTTCCGTATTTGAAGCCATTCAAGACGCTAAAGCTGCAGGCGTTAAAATAGTTATCACAACCGGTCGTCCTATCGCAGGGGTCTCAAAACTTTTAAAAGAACTCCATTTGATGGATCCTGGAGACTATGTCATTACCTTTAATGGCGGTCTGGTGCAAGAAACCGCTACTGGAAAAGAACTCATCAAAGAACTTTTAGATTATGAGGACTGTCTCGATATCGAGTCTCTTGCTAACAAACTCCAAATCCACTCTCATGCGATTACTAAAGACGGCATCTATACCAGCAATCGAGATATCGGACGCTACACCATTCGTGAATCCCAACTGGTCAATATGCCCCTTTATTACCGGACGCCTGAGGAAGTTCGTGAGAAAGAATTTGTCAAGGCCATGTATATCGATGAACCAGATATTCTAGATGCTGCGATTGCAAAAATCCCTAAAGAATTCAAGGATCGCTTCACTATGGTCAAATCAGCCCCTTTTTATTTAGAAATTCTAGGGAAAACAACCAATAAGGGATCAGCTGTTCTTCATCTAGCTGAACGACTTGGAATTCAGCAAGAAGAAACCATGGCCATCGGAGATGAGGAAAATGACCGTTCCATGCTAGAAGTCGTGGGACATGCCGTCGTTATGGAGAATGGCAATCCAGCTCTTAAAAAAATTGCTACAACTATTACCAAATCAAATGATGAATCTGGCGTTGCATACGCCATTAGAAAGTGGGTATTATAAGAAATGTACCATTACCAGCTAGGAATTTCTGCTAGTGAGCATGATGACTTTGTTATTCAGAGTGACCAAACTAATCTCTTACAAAGCAGCTCATGGGCAAAAATCAAAGATAATTGGGGAAATGAACGGGTTGGTTTTTATCAAGAAGACCAATTAGTCGCTGTTGCTAGCATCTTGATTCAACCCCTGCCACTTGGCTTTTCCATGCTCTACATTCCTCGAGGTCCAATCATGGATTACCAAAACAAAGAGCTGGTTTCATTTGTGATCCAGTCCCTTAAAAAGATAGCCAAACAATACAAGGCCTTGTTTGTGAAATTTGATCCAAGTCTTTTCTTGAGTAAACACTTGATTGGACAAGAAAAGACGGAAGCTCCTACTGTGCAAGCGATGATCGACACCTTAACTAAAGAAGGGGTTGAATGGACTGGCCGAACCAGTGATATGGCAGAAAATATCCAACCACGCTTTCAAGCAAATATCCACAAAGAGTTTTTCACCGAGCAAGATCTTTCAAAATCTACTCGACAAGCCATCCGAACTGCTCGAAACAAAGGAATCCAAGTCCAATTTGGCGGAACCGAATTGTTAGAGGACTTTGCTTCTCTCATGAAAAAGACTGAGGCTCGTAAAAGCATTCATTTACGTGGAAAAGACTACTACGAAAAACTGCTCACGACCTACCAAGGACAATCCTACATTACCTTGTCTACGCTAGATCTCGAGAAACGGAAAACCTCCCTTACAAAAGATCTTGAAAAAAACAAGGCCGAGGCTGAAAAATTCACCGAAAAAACAAAGCCTGGCAAAGTTGAGAACAACCAAAAAGAAAAAGAGCGTATAGAGGAAGAACTGCAATTTCTTGAGCACCATCTCCAAACAGGTAAAAAGATCGTTCCTTTATCTGGTACCTTAAGCCTTGAATTCGGTGGGACGTCTGAAAATGTTTATGCAGGGATGGATGAAGAATTCCGCCGTTACCAACCCGCCATCCTCACCTGGTATGAAACTGCCCAACACGCTTTCGACCGTGGTGCTTCTTGGCAAAATATGGGAGGCATTGAAAATTCACTAGATGGTGGACTCTATCATTTTAAATCTAAGTTTAATCCTATCATTGAAGAATTTGTTGGGGAATTCAACCTTCCAACAAGTCCACTTTATCCACTTGTAAACACAGCTTACAAGATCCGGAAAAAATTAAGGAGTAAATAAGTTACATGACTCTTACGACAATTTCAAAAGAAGAATTTACCTCATTTGCAAATACCGTCTCCCATCGCTCTTTCATCCAGTCTGCAGAGATGGCAGATCTGCTTGTAGAGCGAGGGAACACCGTTCAATTTATCGCTTGGAAGGAAGATGATCAAGTCCAAGTGGCTGCGATCTTGTATAGTCTTCCCATGACAGGTGGTCTCCATATGGAAATCAATTCAGGGCCCCTCTACCAAGAGGAAGCTATGCTGGAACCCTTCTATGCAGCTTTAAAAGACTATGCGAAAGAGAATAGCGCTATTGAACTCGTCATCAAGCCCTATGATACCTATCAAACCTTTGACAGCGACGGAAATCCAACCAGTGAGGAGCAAACTCATTTTATGGATACCCTTAAAAACTTGGGCTATCAGCATGATGGTTTAACAACTGGTTACCCAGGTGGAGAACCTGTCTGGCACTATCTAAAGAATCTCAATGGAGTTGACTCCAAAACTCTACTAAAATCCTTCAACAAAAATTGTAGTCGTAATATTACCACTGCCCTAAACTATGATATTTCCATCCGAAACATTACCAGAGAAGAAATCCCTCAGTTTAAACAAATTATCGAGGAAACTGGTAAGAGACAAGGTTTTGAAGATAAAAGTCTGAGTTACTACTATGATTTGTATGATAGTTTTGGTCCATATGCGGAATTCGTAGTTGCTGAGATCAATTCAACAGCTGCCCTTGCCCACTTGGATCAGAAAATTTCCTTGCTAAATCCATCCGCCAAACAATATGAACAACAATTACAAAAACTAGAGAAACAAAAGAATATTGTTCGGGAAACTTTAGCTGGTAAAGAATCTGAAACAGTTCCTTTAGCATGTGCTCTCATAATCTATACCCCCTCAGAAGTCACTTATTTATTTGGAGGATCTTATACTAAATTTCAGAAATTTTCTGCTGCTTTCTTGATTCAATACCATGCAATGAAGCGAGCATTAGAAAAAGGGATCACCTTATACAACTTCCTAGGCATTCAAGGAATCTTTGACGGGTCAGATGGTGTGCTTCGTTTCAAACAGAACTTCAATGGCTACATCGTTCGTAAGATGGGAACCTTCCGTTATTATCCCCGTCCTCTTAAATACAAAATGATTTCTCTCATTAAGAAACTTTTAGGACGTTCCTAACTCAAAAGACCAGCTTTGTAGCTGGTCTTTTCTACTATAAAAAAGTCGAGGGAAACCTCGACTTTTTTAGATCATTATTTAACGAAGTCAAGCAATGCCAAGAAGCTTTCAGCTTCAAGTGATGCACCACCTACAAGAGCTCCGTCAACGTCTGGACAAGCCATGTATTCAGCAACATTTTCAGGTTTAACTGAACCACCGTATTGAACACGTACTTTGTCAGCCACTTCTTGACCAAAGTCAGCAGCTACAACGTCACGAACAACTTTACACATTTTTTGTGCGTCGTCTTGTGAAGCAGATTTACCAGTACCGATAGCCCAGATTGGTTCGTAGGCGATTACTGTTGAAGCGACTTGTTCTGCAGTCAATCCAGCCAAAGCAGCTGAAACTTGAGCACCTACGAATTCTGCTGCTTTACCAGCTTCGTAAGTTTCAAGGCTTTCACCACAACAGATGATTGGAAGCATACCGTTCGCAAAGATTGCTTTTGCTTTTTTGTTGATGTCTTCATCAGTTTCGTGGAAGTAGTCACGACGTTCTGAGTGACCGATAACAACGTAGTCAGTACCGATTTCTTTCAAAACTTGTGGGCTAGTTTCACCAGTGAAGGCACCAGCATTTTCAAAGTAAGTGTTTTGTGCAGCAACTTTAAGGTTTGAACCTTTAGCAGCGGAAAGTACAGCTGTCAAGTCAACTGCAGGAGCCGCGATGCCAGCTTCAACAAGATCAGCTGAAGGAAGTTTTGATGCTACAGCTTCAACGAATGCTTTTGCTTCTTCTGGATTTTTGTTCATTTTCCAGTTACCAGCGATAAATGGTTTACGTGACATTTCACATACCTCTTTTTTCTAATTTTATACTATCTATTTTACCATAAATTTCGTCATAATGAAAGGTTGCACAAGCTCATTTTACTTTTTACCAAAATAAAAACCCCGTCTTCACGGGGTTTTCTGTCTGTCTATATAATTGTTAATCTGGGAACTAGATCGAATTAAGCTTCGATTTCAGTAACCATACCTGAACCAACAGTACGTCCACCTTCACGGATTGAGAATGTAGTACCTTGTTCAACGGCGATTGGATGGATCAACTCAACGTCGATAGTCACGTTATCACCAGGCATTACCATTTCAGTTCCTGCTGGAAGTTCGATAGATCCAGTTACGTCAGTTGTACGGAAGTAGAACTGTGGACGGTAGTTGTTGAAGAATGGAGTATGACGTCCACCTTCTTCTTTAGTAAGGATGTAAACTTCACCTTTGAATTTAGTGTGTGGGTTGATTGAACCTGGTTTAGCGATAACTTGTCCACGTTCGATTTCATCACGTTGGATACCACGAAGAAGCACACCAACGTTATCCCCTGCAAGACCTTCGTCAAGTTGTTTACGGAACATTTCAACACCAGTAACAACTGCTTTTTGGATTTCTTCTTTGATACCAACGATTTCGATTTCGTCGTTGACACGAACAACACCACGGTCGATACGACCTGAAGCAACTGTACCACGTCCAGTGATTGAGAATACGTCTTCGACTGGAAGAAGCAATGGTTTGTCTGTATCGCGTTCTGGTTCTGGGATGTACTCATCAACAGTATCCATCAATTCCATGATGATGTCTTCATATTTAGAGTCACCTTCAAGAGCTTTAAGAGCTGAACCTTGGATAACTGGAAGGTCATCACCTGGGAAATCGTATTCTGAAAGAAGGTCACGGATTTCCATTTCAACCAATTCAAGCAATTCTTCATCGTCAACCAAGTCAACTTTGTTCATGAAGACGATCAAGTGTTTGACACCAACCTGACGTGAAAGAAGGATGTGTTCACGTGTTTGTGGCATTGGTCCATCAGTTGAAGCTACTACAAGGATAGCTCCGTCCATTTGAGCGGCACCAGTGATCATGTTTTTAACATAGTCCGCGTGTCCTGGAGCGTCGATGTGAGCGTAGTGACGTTTAGCAGTTTCGTACTCAACGTGTGCAGTGTTGATAGTGATACCGCGTTCGCGTTCTTCTGGAGCAGCATCGATAGACGCATAGTCTTTTGGTTGGTTAACTGATGAAGGCAAGCGACGTGCCAAAACAGTTGTGATTGCTGCAGTTAGGGTAGTTTTACCGTGGTCAACGTGTCCGATTGTACCGATGTTAACGTGCGGTTTACTACGATCGTATTTTTCTTTTGCCATTTGAGTAAAAGCCTCCAATAAAATATATTTTATAGATAGACAGTAGGCAATACAGTCTAACTTTCCTTACTATTCTATCGAATTTTAGATAAAATTGCAAGCCTTTTACCTATATTTTCTTAATTATTCCTCTTCTTTCCTTTTATTTTGTCCTCTTGCTGAAAGATCCTGATCAAGCCTTGAAAATCCTCATTTGAAATCTTCAATTTAAACTTGTTAAGCATCTTCTATCACTTCGTTTTAGAGTAGAAAAAATCGGAACAATGTTCCGATTTTTTTAACCTGAATTTCGTAATCCTGTAGCCACTCCATTGATGGTGATATGGATTAGCTTGTCTTGATCGGCTGATAGTTGTCCAGTCCGTTGACGTCGAATCAATTCTAACTGAATATAGTTCAAGACGTTAAAGTACGGCATCCGATAATCCAAACTTTCTTTCAGATAAGGGTTTTCCGCGAGCAATTCGTCATGCTCCTCAATCATCAGGATGATATCCTTGGTCAATTGCCATTCATGTAAGATAATCTGATAGATATTGCGGACTTCTTCTTCCTCACACAATTGCGCATACTCAAAAGCAATATCCATGTTGGCTTTGGATAAGACCATGTCCACATTTGACAAGAGAGATTGGAAGAAAGGCCAGTTCTTATACATATATCGAAGGGTTTCAATATTCTCAGGATCCTCATCGATAAATTCCTTAAAGCTAGAACCTACTCCATACCAACCAGGGAACATCACCCGACTTTGTGACCAAGAGAAGACCCAAGGAATGGCACGCAAACCACCAATTTCTGTAATAGTCTTACGAGCAGCTGGACGCGAACCAATATTAAAGCTAGAAATAGCTTTGATCGGACTTGATTCAAAGAAGTAATCATAGAAGTGCTCATTTCCAAAGACCAAATCACGATAGATATCGTAACTGCGATTCACGACTTTATCCATGACTTCCCCGAAACGATCAAACATAGAAAATGGACTCTTTTGTTCGGAAATCATTCGGTTAATGGTTGCTGAGACGAGCATCTCAAGGTTGTAATAGGCAGCATCTTTGTTCCCGTATTTATTGCCGATCACTTCCCCTTGCTCGGTTAAGCGGATACGGTCATTAATGGATTTCAATGGTTGAGAAGTGATGGCTTCATAAGTAGGACCTCCACCACGACCAACCGTACCACCACGACCATGGAAGAAGGTAATCTTCACTCCAAACTCATCTCCGATAGCAGTCAATTGTTGTTGGGCTTTAAAGAGGGTCCAGCAAGAAGACAAGTAGCCACCATCCTTGTTGGAATCAGAGTAACCTAACATAATTTCTTGGTAGTTGTTCTTAGAAGCAATCCAACGTTTGGCAATTGGAAGAGACAAGTAGCTTCTCATAGTTTCTTCTGAATGATCCAAATCTTCGATTGTTTCAAACAAAGGTACGATTTGCACGCGAGCTTTTTCTGTATCAACTAAGCCCACTTCTTTCAACATCACAGCCAATTCCAACATATCTGATACACTTGTTGCATGTGAAATGATGTTTTGACGAATGACTTCTTCTCCTAAACGATCCTTCAATTCACGAGCCGTATGGAAAATTGCTAGTTCTTTTTCAAGCAGTTCAGATTTTTCAGCATGGGTAGCTGATAAAATTCGTGGGTCTTCTAAGAGTTCTTTCAAGAGAACCTGACACTTTTCATCCTCTGATAAATCAGAATAATGGTCATTAATCCCTGCCGATTTCAATAATTCTGCTACACAGGCTTCATGCACACTAGAATCCTGGCGCATATCAATAGAGGCGAGATAGAATCCAAAAACATCGATGGCTTCTAGAAGTTCTGCAAATTCACCAGAAATTAAATACTCTGATTTGTTTTCTAACAAGGAATCTTTGATCTTTTTAAGGTCTTCTTTAAATTCTTGAGCAGAGGCATAAGCTGGAGCTTCTTTCTCAGAAATTTTCTTTAAAGCTCCAGAGATACGATTGCCGATATAGTCAGAAACTGGCCCTTGTTGATGAGCGTTTGCTCCTAATAATCTCTCGACAGCATAACGATCTTCTCTAGTTTCCCCAACCATCGTCCATTCTTTTAAGTTGACCAATGTTTGGATCAATTTTGACTGGATATAGTGGAAAGCACGACGGTATGGCTCTTTTTCTCGAAAAACAGATGTATCACTTGATAGGGCTGCCATTTCAGCTACTGCTTCACTTGTTTTAGAAAGACTCGTTGAAAGTGAGAAATGACGGTATAATTTAGAAATCTTTTCGATGTAATAGTTCAAAATGACTTCACTTTGAATGGTTGCTGAACGTTTCAAGGTCTCGGCAGTTACAAACGGATTTCCGTCCCGGTCTCCGCCAATCCACATTCCCATTGTAATCGGACGTGGTTGTTCGAGTTCTAATCCATGCTCTTTTGCCAAACGTTTATATTCCAGCATAAGGTTTGGAACAGCTTGTAAAAAGGAGCTATTGTAATATTCCATGACGTTGGTGATCTCATTAGTCACCTTCAATTTTTTGTCACGAATCATATCCGTTTGCATCATGATTTCAATATTACAACGAAGATTATTATACCACTTGTTTTCATTAATCAATCCCGCTTTAACATCCCGGTGTTGACGAAGAAGAGCATGGATATGATTGGTCAGATCCAGCATAGTCTTTCTTTGCACTTGAGTTGGATGGGCTGTCAAAACAGGCACAATATTGAGATTTTCAAGAATTTCTTGTGCATCTTCATTTTTCGCAACTTCTTTAATGGTTGAAGAAAGTTTTCCGAGGTAATCACCATCCACGTTATTCAAATGATTGATTTCATAGGCCAAATCGACATCTTCTGAGATATTAATTAAGAGTGGTAAAATGGCAAAATAACGTGAAATGACTGTCATTTCTTCATTTGTCAATTGTTCCACTAGTTGGTTCAAATCACGATAATTCTTTGTTTTCGATAGATCTTTCAATTGTGAGATCTTTTCAAATGTTTCTGGACGAACCAAATTTTTCGTAATATCATCCAATAAATTGGTTAAAATTTCGGCTTCTTCTTTAACAATATCTTTATTTCTAAAGTTCTCTAATTTTTGTAAGACCATTTTTTCTCCTTTTTGAATAGCCATTAAACAATACCCTTTTAATAATATGGTTTAATTTTACCTTTTTCTTCAAAAACCATGCCTTCTTGTTCCATCTTGGCCCGTTTTTCACTCGCATCGATATTCAAAACGAAAGCAATCGCTACAGATAAGACCCATAAACTATTTCCTCCTTGAGACAAGAAGGGGAAGGTCACTCCAGTAGACGGAATCAAACCAGAAATTCCTCCGATGTTAATGAAGGTTTGTACCAAGATCATCCCACCGATCCCAATGGCCATCATCGAATTAAAAGGATTCTTTGCTCGAATACCGACTAAAATGATCCGAAGAATCAAGAAGAATAAGAGAGCAAGGATCAAGCTAGCTCCAACAAAACCTAATTCTTCAATCACAATCGCAAATACAAAGTCTGTGTGGGCTTCTGGTAAGTAACCTTGTTTTTCAATGGAATTTCCAAGCCCCAAGCCAAACCAACCACCATTACTCATGGCATAGTAGGAATTAGCTAATTGGTGACCCGCGCCAGACAAGTCATTAAAGGGGTTAAAGAAGGCACTAAACCGTTTGGCTACATAACCAAAGACAGGAATTTTAGCGACACGGTCCACACCGATAATCCAAATTGAACCAAGGACAATGGACGACGCTCCAACAACTAAACCAAGTAAAGAGGTGAACCAACGATAGCCCACTCCACTAGCTGTAATCATGATCAAGACCGTTAAGGCCAAGATCGTCGCATTTCCCAAGTCCGGCATAATCACAACGATTCCAATCAGAATCAAGGTCAGCCAACGCCAATCATTTAAATTTCTAGGAATCCATTCATTGTGGGTCAATGCTTGGTAATCATAATCACGGATTTCGTCTTGTCGCTTAGAAAAAATCAAAGCCAGATACCAGACTAAGATAACCTTGAGGTATTCTGCTGGCTGGATACTAAACCCTCCTGGGATCGTCAACCAACCGTGAGCACCGTTGACCGTATCTGTGATAAACCTGGACAGAATCAACAAAATCACTTCAATAAAGATGACAAAAGCCAGCACTTTTTTATTTCGAAGGAAGTTTAAGCTAAATTTATAAATCAAAGCGATGGTTAGGAGACTTAGGATGAAAAAGAGCCCCTGTGTCCGTACCATTCGAATCGAACTCACTCCACTTTGAATTGCCAAGGCACTTGTTGTCGAATAAACAACAATCAAGCCAATGATGGATAAAATCAAATAGGGAATGAGGATGGAATAATTTAAAAGATGTCTTTTCTCAATTTTCATAATTCACCATATTCCTAATGTTCAACCTTCATTATATCATTTTTAAGAAGCAAAACCAAGGAAAGGCCCGAAAAGATTCGGCTTCTTCCCAATTTTCGAGAAATATTCTAGTCATTCTTCTTATTTTCATATATTTTTATCCTTTTTCGATGAAAAGATTCCTTTTTTTTTGAAAATAATGGCTGAAATCGTGATCTTTTAAGCATTAAGTTTTGCCTTTTCGTCTTATTTACGGTAAAATGATTTTGTATGAGAAAAAGGATAAAACCCGTTGTTCTCTTTGTCTTTTTTATCGGTATCATTTCTTTTCTGGTTCTTTCACGAACGATTGCCGATCTGCAAGCCAGAGAGCAACAAGCAACAACCAAAACCATTCCGAACTCCAATACACCTAAAAAAACAACCACTGCAAGCTCTTCTTCTAAAAAAGAAGAAGATATCAATCCAGAACTGGTTGGCCGCCCGATCATTGATATCTCTGGCTGGCAATTGCCTAGTGAAATTGACTACGATGTTCTCTCCCAAAATGTGGGAGGTGTGATCGTTCGTGTCCATAGTGGGGCTCAAGCTAAAAAGGAAAATGCGGCGACCCACTTAAATGGTCTGGATAAATCCTATAAAACCCATATCCAAGAATTCCAAAAACGAAATATCCCAGTCGCGGTCTATGCTTATGTCGCTGCTAAGGATAAAAAAGAAATGGAAAAAGAAGCAGAAGAATTTTACAAGGCTGCTTCTCCTTACAAGCCGACCTACTATTGGTTAGATGTTGAGGAAAAAACCATGAAGGATATGAACGCAGGCGTTGAAGCTTTCCGAGCAAAACTACAAGCTTTGGGTGCCAAAAATATTGGACTCTATATCGGAACCTACTTCATGGAAGAACATAGTATCTCCACTGATAAATTTACGGCTCTTTGGATTCCTACTTATGGATTTGATGATGGCTACTATAATGCTGCGCCAGATACCAATACGGAATACGACTTGCATCAATATACCTCTCAAGGGCAATTAAATGGATTCTCACACTACTTGGATCTCAACCAAATTGCTCCGACGCAAGACCAAGAAGCGATTTATCGGAAACTTTTCAAGGTACAAAAAGATAACTCTTCCTCATAGCCTTAAAACAGCAGATCAAGTGGTTTTCACTTTTTCTGCTGTTTTCTATTTTTAAGGAGAAGAGAATATTGCTGCTATTATATGTTATAATAGTCTAATGAAATCTGATTTTGTAGAGAAAAAGAGA
Organism: Streptococcus parasanguinis CC87K; assembly: GCF_000507765.1. GTDB lineage: Bacteria > Bacillota > Bacilli > Lactobacillales > Streptococcaceae > Streptococcus > Streptococcus parasanguinis_J. The sequence goes on from NZ_KI669401.1 coordinate 908,380, forward strand.
AAAGGAGAAAGCCGTGGCAAAAAAAAATAAAGTGAAGAAAACCTTGGTCGAACAGATCTTGACAAAAGCAAAAATCGAGCACATAGGCTTACAAATCAACGCTTTAGAAGGGATCTTACCAGAAGGGATTGATCGCTCTACTATTTTCAAAACCCTAGCTCTCAAAGGTGATAAAACGGGTCCCGTGATTGGGATCATTCCTATTACAGAGCATCTTTCAGAGAAAAAGTTAGCCAAATTATCAGGAAATAAGAAAATCGCTATGATTCCTCAAAAAGATCTTGAAAAAACAACGGGTTATATTCATGGGGCCAATAATCCGGTGGGCATTCGCCAAAAACATTCTTTTCCTATTTTTATCGACGAATCAGCCCTTCAGTTAGAAACCATGATCGTATCTGCTGGGGAAATTGGCCATAGTATTCAAATCAAACCACAACTTCTAGCAGACTTCGTAAAGGCGACTTTTGCAGATATTTTGGAATAAAGACAGAGAAGGAGACAAGATTGTGAAACTATATTTTATTCGACACGGACGGACAGAATGGAATGAAGAAGGACGTTTGCAAGGATCAAATGGCGATTCTCCGCTATTACCAGCCTCCATTCATCAGCTTGAAAAATTAGGAAAGCATCTAGCTACTGTCCCTTTTGATGCAGCTTTTGCAAGTGATCTGCCACGGACAGTCCATACTGCACAGATCATTCTCGATCAATTGGAGACACCTCTAAAATTGCAACCAACGCCTGCTCTTCGTGAGTGGAATTTGGGAAAATTAGAAGGAGCTAAAATTTCTACCATTTCGGCCATCTATCCCCAACAAATGGATGCGTTTCGACATAACCTCGCCCGTTTTCAAAATGAAATCTTTGATGCAGAATCTGTTTATGAAACAACCAAACGTACCTGTGATTTTGTAAAAAGTCTGAAAGGAAAAGAGCTCGATACCGTTCTCATTGTTGGACACGGAGCTAATTTGACAGCTTCTATTCGAACCTTGCTCGGTTATGAAACAGGAGAACTCCGCAAAAATGGTGGACTAGATAATGCCAGCGTGACGATTTTGACAACAGATGATTTTGAGCACTATCACTTAGAAAAATGGAATGATACCTCTTATATAGAGGACTAAAAAACACTGATCGCAAGATCAGTGTTTTCTTTTAGCTTATTTCATAGTTGGGAAGAGAAGAACGTCGCGAATCGTTGTTACATTTGTCAACAACATAACGAGGCGGTCAATACCAATTCCAAGTCCACCTGTTGGTGGCATACCATATTCGAGGGCTTCAACGTAGTCATAGTCGATGCCTGTAGCTTCGTCATCTCCCAATTCTTTCGCACGCGCTTGCGCTTCAAAACGTTGCAATTGATCGATCGGATCATTCAATTCCGTGAAGGCATTGGCATACTCTTTGGTCATGATGAAGAGTTCGAAACGGTCAGTGAAGCGTGGGTCTTCTGGGTTTTTCTTAGCCAAAGGTGACACTGCTACTGGGTGACCATAAACAAAAGTTGGTTGCGTCAAGGTTTCTTCAACAAATTCTTCGAAGAAGGCATTGATAATTTGTCCCACTTCTGTGTAGTGTTTTTCAACTGGTACATGTTTTTCGTTTGCAAGAGCTACAGCTTCTTCAAAGGTCATGTCTTGCCAGAAGTCAATACCTGTGATTTCTTTGATCGCATCAACCATGTGAACCCGTTTGAATGGTTCGTTGATTTTGATTTCTGTTCCTTGATAGTCAATTGGACCATTTCCATGGACCGCTTTAGCAGCATGTTGAATGATACCTTCTGTTAAGTCCATGATATCGTGGAAGTCAGCGTAAGCTTGGTAGACTTCGATCGAAGTGAATTCAGGGTTGTGAGTGGCATCCATTCCTTCGTTACGGAAGATCCGTCCGATTTCGTAAACGCGTTCCATCCCACCAACAATCAAACGTTTCAAGTGGAGCTCAGTCGCGATACGAAGCACCATGTCAATATTTTGCGCATTGTGGTGAGTGATAAATGGTTTGGCAGCAGCACCCCCAGCTTCATTGTGAAGCACAGGTGTTTCCACTTCAAGGAATCCTTGACCATCTAAATAACGACGGATTTCAGAAATAATTTTTGAACGAGTTACGAAACGTTCGAAGCTTTCACGGTTTGAAATCAAATCCAAATAACGTTTGCGGTAGATGGTTTCCACATCTGAAAGTCCGTGGAATTTTTCTGGCAAGGGACGAAGGGCTTTTGATAAATGCGTAATGTGAGTTGCTTTGATTGAAAGCTCACCCATGTCGGTCCGCATCACTTCTCCTTCTACCCCGAGGAAATCTCCAAGGTCAGCTTTTTTGAAGATTTCGTAGTTTTCTTCTCCAACAGCGTCCTTACGAACGTAGATCTGAATTTGACCTTCTCGGTCTTGAAGATGGGCAAAGCCAACCTTTCCTTTTCCACGTTTTGTTACAAGACGACCGGCAATAATAGCTGTTTCGTTCAAGTCGTGGAGTTGTTCTTTATCTAATTCTGAATATTTTTCTTTTAATTGACCTGAATTTGCAGTACGTTCGAATCGCTTTCCAAATGGATCGATTCCTTGTTCACGAAGGGCCGCCATTTTCTCACGACGGACAATCTGCTGGTCATTTAATTCTTCCATATGTTCAGTAGTCATTTGGAACCTCCTAAGTTATTCTTCCTTATTCTATCATATTTAGACCAGAAATTCACTAATATTTACCAATTAAACAAAAATAAGGTAGAAGAAAAAATGCAGCTTCTTGAATGAATACTCAAAAATATCAGAACACCGTCGTTGACTCCCCAAACAGCATGAACTATCTAAGGCAAGATAATTAAAAAGGTTTCGATATACTATTCAACAAAAACATAAAAAAGGAGCGTGATGAATCCTGAACCATTCATCCTGACTCGCTCCTATTTTTTATTCATAACGCAGTGCTTCGATAGGGTTTAACTTAGAAGCCTTATTTGCTGGTAAAATCCCAAATATAATGCCAACAAATGCAGAGAAAATAATACTACCAATAGCAACATTTAAGGAAATAATCGGCGGTCCTTCTAGGGAGGATGCAGCAAGTGTAGTAATCAAGCTATTCACACCATAAGCAAGGCCAAGTCCAATTAGCCCACCAATGATGGTCAAGACCATAGACTCAATCAAAAATTGAACCAGAATCTTACCTCGAGTTGCTCCCAATGCTTTGCGAAGACCAATTTCTCTCGTCCGCTCAGTGACAGAAACCAACATGATATTCATGACTCCAATCCCACCAACCAAGAGGGAAATCCCTGCAATAGCCCCAATTACTGTCGTCATAATTCCTACTACTTTATTGGTTTCCTCTAAGATGCTATCTAAATTAAAGATTTGGAATTCCCCTTGGCGAACACCTGAAAGTTCTGTTAGCTTTTGAGCAGCTTCGATCCCAACGGATTTGATTTGTTTCACATCCGGTACATGGACGACAATATTTTGAATTTCATCCGTTCCGAATTCAGAAGCCAGCTGAGTATTGGCCATCAAGGCACTTCCACCTGAAGAAGCTCCATAGAGGGCAGTCCCTGCATTTGGATCCTTGAAAATTCCAACGACGCGATAATTGTTGTCCCCAACAGAGACCACCTGATTCAGTGGATTTTCCGTTCCAAATAATTGTTGAGCCAAGCCTTCATCAAGAAGCACTACCCGTGAGAAATTACTATAGTCTGCAGGCGTTAATTTTCGGCCAGATAGGAGTTCCACCTTCTTGACAGAAAAATAGGTCTCATTTACCCCTTGGATATTCACCCCGTCTGCTTTCTTCTTTTGAAAAGCAATGGTTGCATTGGAGGTATTGCCTACATAATAGCCATCGATTCCTTGAATCTTGGTTAATTCCTTGACCCAAGATTCTTGCACAACTGGTGGTGCTTCTTTGACTTGACCATCAATATCTTCAGCATTTTCTCCCTCGATATCCGATGGAGCAGCCATCCCTCGATCCTCAGCTGCAGGGCCACCTTCGCCTCCACCTTCACCTGTATCTTCAGAAGGGCCAATATTGATTCCTGTCACATAGCCACTCTTGTTGGGAGAATAAGAGATTTGTACATACTCTTGGTCCTTGGTAAAAGTCTTGGTGACACCAGCTTTCATACCATCTCCCAGAGCCATGATGACAACCACAGAAGCGACCCCAATAATGATCCCCACCATGGTCAAGAAAGACCGTAATTTATGGCTCATAATCGAGCTGATCGCAAATTTCCAATTTTGCATTAGGTCCCCCTTTCCAGCTTGCTATCTGAGGAGATCACTCCGTCACGAATGACGATGCGACGATGCGCAAAGGCTGCAATTTCTGGCTCGTGTGTAACCATGATAATGGTTTTTCCTTCTTGGTTTAGCTTGGTCAACAAGTCCATTATTTGCTCTCCCGTCTTGGTATCTAGGGCACCAGTCGGCTCATCTGCTAAGACAATGGCTGGCTGATTGACGAGAGCTCGAGCGATCGCTACCCGCTGTTTTTGACCTCCAGAGAGTTCCGAAGGCAAATGGTGCATGCGAGAATGGAGCTCTACCTTTTCAAGGTACTGCTCAGCTAATTCTTTCCGTTTAGCAGGATGAACTCCTGCATAAATGAGAGGCAGTTCCACATTTTGAAAGGCATTGAGCTTAGAGAGAAGAAAGAATTGTTGAAAGACAAAACCGATCTGTTCATTTCGAACACGTGCTAATTTTTTCTCACTGAGATTTCCAACCTCCTGACCTTCTAGAAAATACTCTCCACTGGTAGGGCGGTCCAACAAGCCAATGACGTTCATCAAGGTCGATTTCCCTGAGCCAGATGGACCCATAATGGCCACAAATTCTCCCTCTTCGACTTCTAAATCGATGTCTTTTAAGACACGAAGTTCCTGGTCCCCGTTTTTATAGGTTTTATTGATTCCTTTTAGTTCAATCAATTTTGTCATATTTTCCGATCTCTTTTCCATCTTCCAGTTTCTCATTAGGCTTCACAATAACTTGAGCATCTTTCTTCAAGCCTGACAAGATTTCCTGATTTTCAGCATCGGCGTTACCAAGCGTCACTTTTACTTTCTTAGCCTTGCCATTTTCGACCGTCCATACATAACTCGTATCCCCATCAGCCATGACACTTGTCACGGGAACAAGGGGATGTTGAGTAGAACTTTTGACTTCAATATTGACAGAAAAGCCTTGTTTGAGTTCCCCAATCTCACTGGTAATATCCACTGTGAATGGGTACTTGGCTCCACCGCTTCCTTGTGTTCCACCTGCTGCATTGGTGCCTGCTTGACCCGCGTCGGTCGGATAGTTGGCTACATAAGAAATCTTTCCTGTCCAGGTTTTATCCGGATAAACCTTGGAAGTGAGGACCACTTCCTGACCTTCAGAGATATTGGCCAAATTGTATTCAGACAATTCCCCTTTGACTTGTAAATTCCCGTTGCTCACAATGTGAACCAGAGTTTGGTTGGTCCCTGTAGTCGATTTTGAAACATCTTTATTGACTTCGACCACAGTGCCATCTGTATTACTCTTGACTGTTGTCGCATCCAGAAGTGCCTTAGCCTTGTTCATATTATCAACCGCATCAGACTTGGCATCTCGTAAATCGCTAGCTTGAGAATCAACAGTGCGTTGGGTCTGTGAAGCTGACTTGGCATCTGCTTCTTCATCTCCTGTCGTATCAATGCTCACACCATTTGTCAGTAAATCATTTAACTGACGATCTGCCTTATTGACAGCACGAACGGCTGCATCGTAAGCTGTTTGGGCCTCCGTACTGCTATATTGAACGATTGGCTGACCGGCCGTCACTTGATCTCCTACATTGACCAAAATCGACTGCAAATCACCTTTGGTTCCATCAAAATAGACATACTGCTCCTGATTGGCAGTGACCTTCCCAGTTAACAAGACCGAAGAAGCGATCGAGCCATCCTTGACCGTTTGCACCATTAGAGTTTCTTTCGTGACTGCTTGATCAGGAGTACTTGGATGTGAAAACACCATCACACTTCCTGTTCCAATCACCGCAATTGCCGCACCTGCGGCTGTAAATAGTTGCCATTTTTTCAATTTCTTCATCGTTTTTCTCCATCAAAGAAAGCGTTTTTTTCTATACCATAGTATACCATATTTCCTTACTTTTCTATCTAAAATTGACACAGCAAAATGAAATTTAAATGCTTGGGAAATGCTAAACCCTTGACTTTTGTAACAGTTGATATTACAATCAAACTGAAATCCCATTTAGGAGGAAAACATGAAAGAATTTGATATTATTTCAATCGGTGGAGGTAGTGGAGGAATCGCTACGATGAACCGGGCTGGGGAGCACGGAGCACGCGCTGCTGTCATCGAAGAAAAACAATTGGGGGGCACCTGTGTCAACAGAGGATGTGTGCCTAAAAAGATTATGTGGTATGGTGCACAAATTGCAGAAGCCATTCGCGATTACGGGCCAGACTATGGTTTTACTTCTGAACAGACCAAATTTGATTTTGCAACCTTAAGAAAAAATCGTGAAGCCTATATTGATCGTTCTCGGAATTCTTATGATGGTAGTTTCAAACGCAATGGAGTCGAACTGATTGAAGGTCGTGCTCGTTTTGTGGATGCTCATACGGTTGAGGTAAATGGAGAGACCATCAAAGCCAAGCATATTGTAATTGCGACAGGAGCCTATCCTCATATTCCTTCTGTTCCTGGAGCAGAATTTGGCGAAACATCCGATGATGTCTTTGCTTGGGAGGAACTTCCAAAGTCTATTGCTATAATTGGAGCTGGCTACATTGCGGTAGAATTAGCCGGTGTACTTCACCATCTAGGCGTTCAAACGGACCTCTTCATTCGAAAAGATCGGGTATTACGTAGTTTTGATTCTTCCATTTCTGATGGTTTAATGGAAGAAATGGAAAAACAAAGACTTCCTCTTCACAAGCATAAGGTTCCCATGAAGCTTGAAAAATTAACAGACGGACGTGTCAAGGTTTACTTTGAAGATATGACCAGCCATGTAGCGGAACATGTCATCTGGGCAACCGGACGCAAACCAAATGTCCAGGATCTCAATCTAGAAGCTGCAGGCGTCACCTTAAATGAAAAAGGATTCATTGCAGTGGATGAATACCAGAATACAGTGATTCCAGGAATCTATGCTCTTGGGGATGTCACAGGAGAAAAAGAATTAACTCCTGTCGCTATTAAAGCTGGACGCACTCTTTCTGAACGACTATTCAATGGAAAAGTGAATGCCAAAATGGATTATACAAACATCCCGACCGTTGTCTTTTCTCACCCTGCTATCGGAACCGTTGGCCTAACGGAGGAAGAAGCCCAGCAAACTTATGGTAAAGAGAATATCAAAGTCTATACTTCTCAATTTGCTTCCATGTACACCGCTGTTACCCAACACCGCCAGCAGGCAAAATTTAAACTCATCACTGCGGGGCCAGAAGAAAAAGTCGTTGGTCTCCATGGACTTGGATATGGCGTGGACGAAATGATCCAAGGATTTGCCGTTGCTATCAAGATGGGAGCGACAAAAGCCGATTTCGATGCAACTGTCGCCATTCACCCAACTGGATCCGAAGAATTTGTGACCATGAGATAAAAAATAAGCTTGAAGTCCTTGTACTTCAAGTTAAAAGGACTATTTCAATAAATAATAGTCCTTTTTCATTTATCTAATATTGGTAAAAGCCTTAAAATTTACAATATAAAATATTTTTATATTTAAAACTTCACTAATTTGTGATATAATTCACTTTGTAGGATGTCTTTTTCGACTGCAGACTAGTGGGAGGTGCATTTTTATTGGTGTTGTCTTGAAAAAGCGACCTATGAAATTTCTCAATTTTGTAAGTTTTTGGCAACCACATACAAATTGATGTAAATGATTGGAGACAAATGGGAGAAGAAAATGAATCAAAAGAATCTAAGTAGACTTGTAAAAGTCTTCTTTCTTATATTTTTACCATTATTATTTATCATATTTTCGCAATCCGATATGGTAAAAGCTGGAGATGTAAGTAACAATATTAGCTCACTTACTGTTTCATCTCAAGAAATCACAGATGGGGGACAAACAACCGTTAAGTTTACATTTGATGAGCATGCCCAAAAGATTCAACCAGGGGATACATTAAAAGTTAATTGGACTAGTTCTGGAACTATCTTTGGTGTAGGATTTAAAAAGACTATTCCACTGAGTATTGATGGAACTTATGTTGGAGACATGGTCATTACAGATGGATCTGCGACGGTGACTTTTAATGAAGGCATCAAAAACCTTCAAAACATCCGCGGTTGGGGTGAGTTTGAGATTGAAGGGCATAATGATACAGCAACCGATAAGGAGCATGTCGGGAAATTCACTATTATTAGTGGAGCTAGAAAAGTAGAATTAAACGTTAAGAAAATGGCTACTGGTGTTAACAGCGCTCCATTCTATCTCAAAGCGGGTGATATGCACGCGAATGATCCTGAACATATTCTTTGGACACTAACCATTAATGCAATGAACTTAGATGTAGATGGTGATGTTCGTGTTGAAGATGACATCCAAGGTGGTCATTCACTTGTAAAAGATAGTTTTAGTATTACTACTACAGGTAACAAACCAGGATATTACGGTGGCTCAACTGCTATCGATGATTTCTTAGCAGACTTTCCTGGAGCAACTTTCACAATTGACGCAACCGGAAAAATTAAGGTTACTATTCCTCAAAGTGAAATTAATAAGACTGGCGTCCTGATCTTTTACCAGACTAAAGTAGAGAATGAAAATCAAAAGAATTTCTTAAATAATACTAAGGTATGGTATCACGTTAAAGGTGAGCAAGCCGTTGTTGCCAAGGAAGTTAATGCATCTGTTGCAAATATTAATGCAAACGGTGGTGTGGATGGCGATATGACATC
>NZ_KI669401.1:917948-918451 GCF_000507765.1 Streptococcus parasanguinis CC87K
CCTGAGACTCCTGCCACAACTGTTTCAACAGAGGAGCCCAAGACTACTGTAACCACTACGCCTGAGACTCCTCCTACAACACCAGAAGAGCCAGAAAACCATAATAGTAGCGAAGAAGATACAACAACTACGACTACAACTGTAGAACCTAAGACTACACCCGAAAAGCCAAATAAACCTAGTCATTCTGGTACCACAACGACACCAAGTGCGCCAGGTTCAAATGGTGGAAACAATGGGGGAGGTCGCAAACTGCTTCTTCCAAATACAGGTGAAGTTGTTGCATCTGGACTTGTCTTCTCTGGAATTCTTGTCTTAGCAGGTGCTGTTGGAATCAAACGGAAATTGACTCGTCAATAATTTATTCATTAAAAATAGTCAATTTTCTAACGAAATAGATTTTCAATGCATCTTAACAAATAGTTCAACTAACAAAGAGAGAAACTTTTAGCTCTCTCTGATTGATAAAAAGAGGCTGGGACAAAAGTCCTAGCCTCTCAATT